>CAYXOC010000023.1:28668-66050 GCA_964466715.1 uncultured bacterium | reverse complement strand
CGACCATAAGCACCCGGCACATCGCCGTAACAGGGAACTCGTCCGTATGAGCAGCTGGCCTGCCCCCATTCTTTGGACCGGTCACAGAGTGACAATCCCTTCGTTCTCGCAGAGGCCCCCGGCAGGGACCATGGCCTCCGGCGCCGGCGGCCTCTGACCCAGCGCAGAGTGCGGGCGAACCTTGTTGTAGTGGTTCACCCACTGACCCACTATCACCTTCGCCTCCAGCAGCGTGTCGAAGAGCTCAACGTTTAGAAGCTCGTCGCGCATCCTGCCGTTGAAGCTCTCTACGTAGCCATTCTCCCACGGGCTCCCCGGTTCTATGAACAACGTCACCGACCCCATGTTCGTCAGCCATTTCCGTACGGCCTTCGCCGTGAACTCGGGGCCGTTGTCGCTGCGGACATACTCAGGCGCACCGCGGCTGATGAACAGATCGAAGAACGTGCCGATCACAGTGTCGGATGTAACCCTTCGCTCCACCACAGACGCCAGGCACTCCCGCGTGAACTCGTCGATCACGTTCAGGATCCGCAGCTTCCGGCCATCACTGGTCCGGTCAGAAACGATATCGTAGCTCCAGACGTGGTTGGCGTGCGTCGGTCGCAGACGAACGCAGCTCCCATCGGCAAGCCAGAGTCTCCGCCGTTTCGGATGACGCTGTGGGACCTTGAGTCCCTCATCGCGCCAGAGCCGTTCCACCCGCTTGTGATTCACACGCCATCCCTCGCGACGCAGCAACTCCGTGATCCGGCGGTAACCATAGCGACCGTATCTGAGCGCAAGCTCCACGATCCGGTTCCGCAGCCGATCCTCATACTCGCTGAACCTCGGACGGTAGACCACACTGGATCTAGCAAACCCCAAAGCCCGGCAGATCCGGCGCACAGACAGACCCAGACGCTCACGAACCAGCTCCACTGCCGCACGCCGCTTCGCCGGGCTCAGAAGTTTCCCGACACCGCCTCGCGCAGTATCGAGTTGTCCAGAGACAAGTCAGCCACCAGTCTCTTTAGCCGGCTGTTCTCAGTCTCCAACTCCTTGAGCCGCCTGGCCTGATCTACCCGCATCCCGCCATACTCTCTGCGCCAGCGATAGTAGGTGTTCCGAGTAACACCGATCTTGCGAATGGCAGAGTCGATTGACTCGCCCTTAGCAGCCATTACCTCTACCTCACGAAGCTTGTTGATGATCTGCTCGGCTGTGTAACCCTTCTTCGGCATCTAAGCCTCCCCTTATACCAGTCACACATATTGTAACTCAACATGTGGACCAGGAGTTGGGGGGCGGGTCAAATATCGAGAGTAAGGAACAGGCTGCACGGCATCTCAAGAACCAGACCGACGAATGCTATGATTCAAGGATCAAGCCGCGGTTGCAGGAAGCCTACGACTTCATCGCGAACTACGAGCCGATCTACTCACGGCCGGGCGTGGAGCCGGATACGTCCAACATGATCAGGAAACCGGCAGTTCCTCGGAACTAGCGGGGTGTCGTACTGCAGACGGGCACAGCCCCGGAGGTGTGCCCGTCTTGCTCAACCCGTGTTCATTCCTCAGTTGGGCAAGTCACCTCGGCTGTCCATTGCATTCCTCCCCTCTGTCCGCTATACTGGTTCCCCAGGAGGCGGTGATCCATATGAAGACACTCATCGCGGCCGGACTGCTCGCCGTCATGGCGGCTGTCCCGGCGACTAACGACAATCCGAAATCCGAGAAGCCCATGCTGGACGCGAAATCGCCCGAGTTCTGGAAACTCGTGCCCAAGGATGCCGTGATCGAGAAGGTCGCGGACGGGTTCCATTTCACCGAAGGCCCGGTATGGCACAAGACCGGATACCTGGTCTTCAGCGACATCCCCGGCGACAACATCGTAAAGGTCACGTGGGACAAGGCCGGGAAGCCGACGGTCGGCGTCCACCGCAAGGTGAGCGGCAACTCGAACGGCCTGACCTACGACAAGGACTCCCGCCTGATCGCGTGCGAGCACGGCAACCGCCGAGTCACCCGCGAGGAGAAGGACGGCACGGTCACCGTCCTCGCATCGCACTTCGAGGGCAAGCGGCTCAACAGCCCGAACGATATCGTCGTGAAGTCCGACGGCAGCATCTACTTCACCGATCCGCCCTACGGATGCCCTGATCCCCAGCGCGAGATCAAGTTCCAGGGCGTTTACCGGCTCTCGACCGACGGCAAGCTGACCGTGCTGGCCGACGACTTCGACCGCCCGAACGGACTCGCGTTCTCGCCGGACGAGAAGGTTCTCTACATCGCCGATTCGTCCGCCCGCATGCACATCCGCGCGTTCGACGTGAAGCCCGACGGCACGCTCGCGAACGGACGCATCTTCGCGGAGATGCGGACCGGCGAACCCGGCGCTCCTGACGGCATGAAGGTCGATGAGAAGGGCAACCTCTGGGCGACCGGCCAGGGAGGCGTTTGGGTCTTCGACAAGACCGGCAAGCATCTCGGCACGATCAAGCCGCCCGAGGTCCCGGCGAACTGTGCGTGGGGCGAGAAGGACGGCAAGACGCTCTACATGACGGCGCGCACCGGCCTCTACCGCATCCGAACGAACGTGAAGGGCATCAGGCCCTGGATGAAGTGAGACTGCAGACTGCAGACTGCAGACCGCGGATCGCAGAGTGCAGTCTGCAGCGCTCGGTTCTTTTTACTGTCAACTTATTCTATGCCAAAGCCCGAATCCGACAACCTGCTGTTCCGGTACCCGTGGCTCTACGAGCGAATCTACCCTGATTTCGCCGCCGGGACCGCCGAGATGTGCCTGCACGTCTTCGAGCGGTTCGGCCTGAAGTCGGGCGATGTGCTCGACGTCGGCTGCAGCACCGGCCGCATCCTCGCCACGCTAGCCGAGAACGGATATGGATGCGTCGGCATCGACCTCTCGGAGCAGATGGCGGAGTATGCGCGGTCGAAGTTCCCGCACCTCGATATCCGCACGGATGACATGCACACGTTTGACCTGGGCCGCAGGTTTGATGCCGTCCTCTGTCTCGGCTCGACGTTCACCTACAACCTCGACAACGACGACGTTCATGCGGTCCTCGCCAACTTCCGCCGGCACCTCAGGGACGGCGGGCTGCTGATCCTCGATATTCTCAACGCCAGCCGGTTCCTCGGCTCGGAGGAGTTCAGGGAGAAGGTCGAAATACGCGTGGACGAGGGCGATTTTCACGCCACCGCCCACTCGCGGCATGACCTCGACCGCCGACGCCAGTGCCTCCGTCGAGTGCGGACCTGGCACATCCGGGGCGAGGCCCATCCGGTAGTGGACGACGCCGAGTACCGCCTCTTCTTCCCGCTGGAACTGGAGTGCTATCTCTCCTGCGCCGGGTTCTCGGTCTTTGGCATGTGGGACAACCGTGAGCTGAACGATTCCGAGCTTACCGACCGCAGGCTCTTCATAGCGGCACGGGCCTTGGAGTAGCCTTGAGTGCGACGGCTAAACGCCCCCAGTTGTTGGGGCAGGATTTCAAATCCTGCCCCAACAACTGGGGGGCACTCCACAGGCAGGGCATCAGCCGCTCCCCGACGAATGATTCCGAAAGCCACGATCCACCGACAGGAGCCATCCCATGCGCCTGATAGCCGCGCTTGCGCCGCTGATGCTTGTGACCTGCTGCCTCGCAGCGGAGGTAGTCAATCCGCTGATCACCATCCCCCGAGTCTCGCTCGCGCCGACCATCGACGGTGTGCTCTCCCCGGGCGAGTGGTCGAGCGCCGCCAGGATTCCGTACTTCGTCACCGTTCGCGGTGAGATTCCCGATCAGCCGACGACGGCATACGTCTGTTACACCGACCGCGCGCTCCTCGTGGCGTTCGAGTGCCGGGAAGACATGATGCCGCAGCTCAAGGCCAAGGTCATCAATCATGATGAAGTGGTCTGGAGCGACGACAGCGTCGAGTTGTTCATCCAGCCGGGTAGCAGTCTCCCGTACTACCACATCGCGGCCAACTCGCTCGGCACGACCTACGATGCCGTCAACCCCAAGATCATGGAGTCGGACAAGACGTGGGAGCCCGGGCTGAAGGTCGCCGCCTCGAAAGGCGACTCCGCGTGGTTCGTCGAGATCGCGATACCGATCGCTGATCTCGGGGTGAAGTCGGTCAGACCCGGCGACTCCTGGAGGATGAATCTCTGCCGGGAGAGGAAGGCATTCGCGGAGAACAGTTCCTGGTCGCCGCTTCGTGCCGGGGAGGCCACGTTCGCCGATCCCGAGCGATTCGGCACGATCGTCTTCGGTGATGCGAACACTCCGTTGGTGGATCTCGACGAGTTCGTCGTCGCGCCGAATGGAGTCGTTCGGCAGTCGGGCAGGGTGCGGAATCCCTCCGGCAATGCCGTGAGCCTGTTGCTGGACACGAGCGTGTTGGAGGATGGAAGACCCGCTCCACGATCGCTTACTGTCCCGGCCGCCGGGGAATCGAAGCTCGACTCCGAGATGACTACCGAACGCGAGGGCGGCCTGCGAGCCGTATTGGAGGCGCGATCGGCGGGCAAGCTGGTCTACCGCGCCGTGCGTCCGGCGGTCATACCCCCGATGCGATCGCGCCTCGCCGAACTCACTTCCAGGCTGAAGAGCCTTGAGGAACAGTGCGCGAAGCTGCCCGCGGGGAGAGCGCGGAAAGTATCGGAGGGACTGAGCTATCAGAGGGAGATGCTCGCCGCCGTGGCGGAGGAGGTGGACGACCTGCATAGTGCATCTCCTCGTGATGTCGGGCGGCTGTCCGATCACCTCGATCAGGTGGAGTCGGCTTTGCTCAGCTACCGGCTCTCCATCCAACTTGCGGAGCAGGGAGCGCAGGACGTGGCCGATCACACGGACTACTATGCGTGGGCGACCGACCCGTGGATCCAGTTGAAGCCGAACCATTACCCACCATTCGGCCTGACGCTCGGCCGGATATCAGCTGCGGCCTATCGTGGTGAGCGAGTCTACCTGGCCGTCAACGTCTCCAACCTCAGCGAGAGGTCGATGGACTTCCGGGTCGTTCCCGGGCCGTTCAGCGCGCGGGGCGACAAGTCCATTCCCGCGGGACAGATCGATCTCCACGCCTGCGCCTTCGTGCCCGAGGATGCCGGGTCAACCAAGCTCATCGGCGACGCCCTCCCACTGGCGGACGGCGCGGGCAGACTCACCGTTCCAGCGAGGCAGGTCGGCCAGGCGTTCATCGTCGTCCGCACCGGCGGACTGGAGGCCGGCGAGTACTCCGGCTTGATCAGGGTCTCCCCGACGACCGGCGGCCCATCTCAACAGATATCGGCCCGGATACGCATCTATCCGCTCGATCTGCCGAACGAGCCGAAGCCCTGGATCTGTACCTGGGGCGGCCTGCTCAACATCGGCTGGACCAAGCCGAACCAGCGCGCGTACTTCGAGGATGCGCTCGACCGAGGCGTCAACATCTTCTTCATGAACCCGGCTTCGGTCGCGCCGAAGCTCGACAGGGACGGAGGCTTTCCTCCGATCGACTACACCAGCCTCGACCGCCAGTTCAGCGACCACAAGGGATGCACTCGCGCGGTCGGCGCGTACAACGTATCGATCCAGTTCACCGATTGGGCGAAGAAAGCCGGCATCGAGTATATGAGCCCCGCCTACCGGGAGGCGTTCATCGCCTGGATGCGCGACTGGATCGAGCACGTGAAGAGCCTCGGTTACTCGTACGATGACTTCGCGTTCGAGCTGGTCGATGAGCCTGCCACCGAGGAGAAGCTCCGCATGCACATCGACACCGGCAAACTGCTGAGGGAGGCGGACCCCGAGGCGCGCATCGTCACCACGACCAACTTCGCCGAGCTCGACAAGCTGCGGCGGATCGAGCCCTACGTCGATATATGGGTCCCACAGGGCAAGGTGCTCGAGGACGCCGCCGCTCGGGAGTTCATGAAACGCACCGGCAAGGAGATGTGGATGTACGTCTGCGAGGGCGACTCCAAACGTCAGTGTCCGGTCATGTACTATCGCATCCTCCCGTGGCAGGCGTTCCGGTACGACCTCCAGGGCTGGGGCTTCTTTGCCCACATGTGGTATGGTGAGCAGCCCTGGGAGGCCGTCAGCGTCGGCGGCAAGTACCTGGCGACGTACTCCACGGTCTATCCCGGCGTGAAGGGACCGGTCACCTCCCGCCGATGGGAGTGCTACTTCAAGGGTCATGAGGACTTCCGCGCGCTCAACCTGCTGAAGTCGCTCGTCGCCCGAGGAGAGCAGGCGGGGCTCGACGTGACCGATGCACGAGAGATCCTGGGGCAGGCGCTGGACGGGAGTGCGAGGCTCCGGGAGATGAAGAGTACGGCAGAGGGGTCCGCGCATCTGGAGGATCTGCGGCTGAAAGTCGCTGACATAAGTGTGAAGCTGTCAAGAGCGTTGGGAGATACGAAATGAGTCTGAGGGCCGGAGTATCGAGAGTATGCATCACGCCGCCGATGGACATTCCGCTCGGCGGGACCTTTGTTCGTCCGCTGCCGGAGTCGGTGCACGACGACCTGATGGCGCGCTGCCTGTTCCTGGAGAACGACGGCAAGCGGCTTGCGCTCGTCACGACCGACCTTCTCGGCGTGCGGCCCGATTTCGTGGAGAAGGTCACCGCCGACCTGGAACGGGCCATCGGACTCCGGCCTGAGGAACTGGTACTCCACTGCACGCACTGCCACTCCGGGCCGGACGTGACGGCCATCATCCACGAACCGCTCCGGCATCCCTACATGGATGAGCTTGTCGAGAAGCTCTCGAGGCTCGTGCAGGACGCCGCGTCGAGCCTCAGGCCTGCGACGGCCGGATGGGCGATGGGGAGCCTCGAAGGCGTGTGCACGAACCGCCGCATCCGCGTCGCCGGTGGGAAGGTGCGCATGAACTGGGAGTCGGTCCCCGAATCGGAGATCGTTGGGCGCGGGCCGATCGACCCCGACCTCGGCGTGCTCCGGGTAGACGATGCTGACGGAAAGGCGCTCGCCGCGGTGGTGCACTACACGTGCCATCCCGCGATCATCAGTCCTGCGCCACGGCAGATATCCGCCGACTATCCGGGGATCGTCTCGCGGATGATCGAGCGGCTCTGGGGAGGCGGGATCACCGCCCTGTTCTTCAACGGCGCGTTCGGGAACATCAACCACATCATGCAGGCACAGGACTTCGACGCCATGTCCGTCGGCACCGCGTCCTCGCGCCCGTTCGAGGAGGCCGAGAGGGTGGGGCAGCCGATTGCGTGGGAGGCGCTGAGACTCCTGCCCGGAATCAGGACAGCCGACCAGCCTATCGGGAGCGCCGCTGAGGTGCTCTTCATGAAGAACCGGAAGCCGCCGGTCGCCGATATCGACGAGGCCCGAGCCGTGGTCGCTCGCGAGAAGGCTCGGATGGAAGCCGCCCGGGGGCGCGGCGACGAGCGAGAGGCGTCGGCCGCGCACATCGACATGACCTACGCCGAGCACTGGATCCGTCTATTCGAGAGCGCCGAGGAGGAGTCCGCGATAACGCTGACCGCCGTTCGAATCGGCGATCTCGGCATCGCGTGCATCGCCGGCGAGCCGTTCGTCGAGATCGGCTTTGCGATCAAGGAGGGCTCGCCGTTCGAGAAGACGTGGGTGCTGGGCAACACGAACGGCTACACGGGCTACATGCCGACCGAGGAGTCGTTCTCCCAGGGCGGCTACGAGGTGCGGACCTGTTGCTGGAGCCACTGGCGCGAGGATGCGGACGGCATCGTGGCGAAGGCATGCGTGGAGTTGCTCAACAAGATCGGATAAGGAACAGACGTAGGAGGGATTTTGCGTCGGTGAATGACGACGCTAATCCCGACGTCGGAGTTAGCGGACACAGACCGTCCGCAAAACTCCTCCTACGTTATGTTCGGGGTTACCGGGCACAAGCCGCCCGGAAAACCCCTCCTACATGTTGCCGAGGGACCATCCATGAACGCACGAGAACGATTTCTGAGAGTCTGCAGGTTCGAGCATGTCGACCATCCGCCATACTGGGACTGCCTCGGGTTCTGGGGCGCGACCGAAGAACGCTGGAAGATGGAGGGTATGCCCGCCGATGTCTCGGCCTGGCAGTACTTCGGCATGGACTCCTGGAACGCCATCCCGGTCGATTCCGGGTTTTGCCACAACCCATACCGACCGGCGTTCGAGCACAGAGTCATCGAGGAGGACGAGCGCACCGTCACCTACATCGACGGCTGCGGCGTCACCAAGCGCGACCGGAAGGGCCCCGAGGTCTCGATGTCGCAGTTCATCAGCTTCCCGGTCCGCGAGCGCAAGGATTGGGAGGATCTGAAGTGGCGGCTCGATCCGGCGACCCCCGAGCGCTATCCGGACTGGAATGAGGTTCGCAGGCAGATGGGCGACCGCGAGCAGCCGTGGGGGATGAACATCTGCGGTGGATACGGTTGGCCGCGCAACCTCTTCGGCGAGGAGCATCTGGCCTACATGTACTACGACGACCCGGGCCTGATGCACGACATCATGCGCCACTGGGCCGAGTTCTACAAGGGCATCTTCGACCGAACGCTCCCGAATATCGATCTCGATTACGTCTACATCTGGGAGGACATGGCGTTCAAGAACGGCCCGCTGATCGGCCCGAAGCTCTTCGAGGAGTTCATGCTCCCATACTACTGTGAGGTCGTCGACTGCATCCGGTCGCACGGCGTTCCGAACGTCATAGTCGACTCCGACGGCAACAATCACGCGATCCTCGGCTACTTCGTCGAGGCCGGGGTCAACGTGTTCTTCCCGCTCGAGATCGCGGCCGGCATGGAGCCGCTCGACGTGCGCGAGAAGTACGGACGCAAGCTCGTCCTCTGGGGCGGCATCGACAAGCGCGTCCTGGCGAAGGACAAGGCGGCGATCGAGCACGAGTTGATGCGCAAGGTCCCGCAGATGATCGATTCCGGAGGCTACATCCCCGCGATCGACCACGCGGTTCCGCCCGACGTGCCGTTCGAGAACTACGTGTACTACACGGAACTGCTAAGGGAACTGGTGCGGAGATAGACGGCAGACCGCAGGCTACCCGGAGACTTCCTTCGTCGCCCTGGCGAGGTCGAGGCGGCTGAGGTAGCGGATGCCGGGGATCTGGGACAGGAGAACCGCCGAGAGGATGCCGACGATCGTCCACGTGTAAGTCTTCGGCAGGATATGCGTCTGCATGTGGAACGTCTCGCTGGCGTACATCTTCACGAACTTGTCCGCCAGGTACTGGCCGATCGGCAGGCCGAGGAGCGTGCCGACGATCCAAGTCGAGAGGTTCTCGATCGTCACCATCACTGCCACTTTCCGTCCGCTCACGCCCAGCGCCCGCATCGAGGCGATCTCCCGCGTGCGCTCGAGGATGTTCATCGTCGTGGAGTTGAAGACGATAATCACCGCCAGCACCATCGCAAACCCCAGCATGACGTTCACGAAAGTGTTGAACGTCTTCAGCATCTCATCGACCTGCACCCTGGCGTCCGCCATGTCGATCACCGACACGACGCCGGGGATGTCGTACAACCGCTCCTTGATCGTCTCGGTGTGCCGTGAGTCCGTTCGGACCATGATGCCGTTGATCGCATTTGGCGGGAGTTCCATAGCCCGTCCGTAGATCCGGCGTACCTCGTCGATGTTCATGATTACGGAGCCCCCGATCGGCCCGAAGAGCGCGCAGGTGATCGGTACCTGCTCGTTGATCTCCACCTGCTGAAGGCTTCGGCTGGGAGAGAGTACCTCCTCCCGATAGCGCGGCGCCCCGAACGCACCTTCGTTGATGGACGGGTCGGACATTTCGGGCACGATGCTCTCAGGGAGCGTGAGAGTGACCATCTGCCCGAGCGATCGTCCGAGCCTGGCGATGGTCGGCGATCCCATGGCGATGCCCTTGCGAGGCGCCGGGAATATGGTGCCGTCGGGGGCCGTGAGGCGCAGCACCTGGCAGTCGAGTTGTACGCCGTAGATGACGGTCGTGTACTCCCGGTCGCCGTGCACAAGTTTGACCGGCACCTCCATGACCGGCTCCGCCCGTTCGACGCCTCTCCATGTGCGCACGCGGCCGATGACGTGCTCCGTCTCGGGATGCAGGAAGTTCGCCAGCACGTCATACTGCTGGATCTTGTCAAAGTAGAAGTGGACCGAGTACGCGGATGAGTCGATCAGCCCCGACGACACGAGGATGAGGGTGATCGCCGACGCGATGCCGATGATGGTCGAAACGGTGCGCTTGGGATTGCGGAAGAGGTTGCGGAACGGCAGCCGCCAGGTGTAGGACATCTGACCGAGCGTCGGGACCATCCGCTCGATCACCGGCGCCCGATGGCCGGTCGGGATGTCGGTGCGGATCGCCTCCGCAGGAGTCAGCCGCGCCGCCGCCATCGCCGGGAGCACTCCCGCCAGGAGTGTGGCGGCCACCGCGACTCCCACTCCGAGCGCCATCGGACCGGGCCTCGGCGTCATGTCGTAATACGGGATGTTGATCAGACTGCTGAACAGCATCGTGAGATGGATGCCCATCCGGTAACCGAGGAGGCTTCCCATGGCCGAGCCGAGGATGCCGATCAGCGCCGCGAAGCCCATGTAATGGTGCAACACCGCCGACCTGCCATAGCCGACCGCCCGCATGAACCCTATCTGCGGGCGCTGGGCGTGAACCATTCGTCCGAGCAGGTTGTAGACGCTCAGCGAGGCTATGCCGAGGAACAGGATCGGGAAGAAGATTGCCAGGTTGCGCAGGGCCTTGAGATCGTTATCGAGCCGCTCGTAGCCGGGCTGCTTCTCCATCGGCAGCGGGTCGTCGGCATTGTAGGGACGAAGCGCCTCCTGCACGGCGCTCATGACCGTTTCCCTCCGGGCGCCGGGCCGGATGGTCACCTGTACCTGGTTGATCGCGCTGGACGTGCCGAACAGGCGGTCGACCATCTCCTTGCGCATGAACATCACGCAGAAATGCTTCGGGCTGGGCATCGGCTGATCCCGACTGCGAAGGACTATGATGTACTCCGGCGACTTCACTATCCCCACGATTCGGAACCGGACCTCATCGCCGCCGACTACGGGATAGATGAAGTCCCCCGGTTGATAGTCGTTTCGCTTGGCGAACCCCGATTCCAGCAGGACCTCGCGCTTGTTCCCCGTGGAAGGCATTCTGCCTCGGATGAGCAGAAGCTGATTCACGCCGGGAGGCCTCTTGTCCGGGATGGAGATGATCCGGCCGGTGATTCGCTGCGGGTCGATGTTCTTCTGCTCGACCTCCAGGTCCTCGATGTACCGCCCCTCGGCCTGCATCACGCCGGGAATGCGGAGCACGCGATCTACGACCTGCTCCGGCGCGGACTGAGTGTCCACCGTGAAGTCGGCAGAGTGGAGTATCCGATGGGAGCGCTCGTAGGACTTGCCGAGGTTGAGGTAGGAGAGATAGGTGGCATCCCAGAGCGCGATCCCGCAGGCGACCATCAGCACGACGCCGGCGAACAGCCAGGGGGAGAACCGGATGTCACGAATCAGTTTGAGGTTGATCTTTCTGGTCATAGTCGCTGGAAGACCCGTGGTGCGCGCCCCCGGGACGTTCCCCACCTGACGACGGAGTCGTCAGGAGATCGGGCGTAGGTACCTGATACCTTGACGGCTCCTGCCGTCAAGTCTCGATGCACACGGACCGGGACGGCGGCCGCTCCCTACATCTCCGTGTCTCCGCGTCCCCGCGCCGAGAGGCTCACCACCTCAGACTCTTCGGGTCGAGCGGCTCGGCGTTCTCCTGGACGGATATGATCTCGCCGCTCCTAAGCTTCACCACCCGGTCCGCGAGGTCGCCGATCGCGGCGTTGTGCGTCACCAGAACGATGGTGATGCCTCTCGCACGGTTGACGTTCCTCATCAGCTTCAGGATCAGTTTGCCGGTCTCGTAGTCGAGGTTCCCTGTCGGCTCATCGGCGAGGAGCAGGGTGGGGTTCTTCACCAAGGCGCGTGCGATGGCGACCCTCTGCTGCTCGCCTCCCGAAAGCTCGGACGGGAAGTGGTCCGCCCGCTCTCCGAGCCCGACCTCCGCCAGGACCTCCATGACGTTCGCCGGGCTGTCAACCAACTCGGCGACGAACTCGACGTTCTCCCGCGCGGTCAGCGTGGAGATCAGGTTGAAAAACTGGAAGACGAAGCCCACGCTCCGGCGGCGGTACTCGGTGATCTCGTCCTCGCCCATGTGGGTGATGTCACGCCCCTCGAAGAGGACGCGTCCGGACGTGGGGCGGTCGATTCCACCGACGAGGTTGAGGAGCGTTGTCTTGCCGGACCCGCTCGGCCCGAGCATGACGAGGAACTCGCCCTGCCTGATCGTGAGGTCTGTCGGGTGAAGCGCCGGAACTTTCACCTCGCCCATGAGGTACGTCTTCTCCGCACCGTCGAGGCACACGAGTGCAGCCGACTCAGCGCGACTCACGGGGCTTCCTCACGATCTTCACCCGCTGACCGTTCTCCATGCGGTCGGATGTCGAGACGGCCACGACGTCGCCGGGCCTGAGCCCGCTCAGCACGGCGGTCTGCTCGTAGTTGGATGCGCCGGTGGTGACGAATCGGATCTCAACCCGTCCGTTCCTGATGGCATAGACCTGCTGCCGTTCGCCGACCTGAATCAGCGCCTCGTTCGGCACGAGGACCACGCCTTCTTCCATCCTCTTCCGGCCGGTGATATCAACCTCCATGCCTGGCCTGAGGGGGATGCTGCTCGAAGAGACCTCGATCCGGGCGCGCACGATCTTGGCTCGGACTCGCCCAACGGCTTTCGGCTCCGCGATGGGGGAGACCTTGATCACGGTTCCCTTCGCGGACCGGCCACGGTAGGCGTCGGTCGTGATCCTGACCTGCTGGCCCACGTGGAGCGACGCGAGGTCCTCCTGATCGACTTCGGCGGTCACCCAGGTCTTCCGGGTCGGTGCGAGCGTGAAGATCGGACTCTGTGGACCGGCGACTTCTCCGATCTCCATGTGCTTGCGCGCAACCACGGCGTCGAACGGGCTGCGGACCACGGTGTAGTCGAGCTGCGACCGTGCGGCACTGAGCGCCGCCGCGGATCGTGCGACTTGTGCCGATGCGAAGTCGGCCTGACGCTCGCTGACACGGATCGCATCCCGCGACGCCAGCGCCTCGTTGAGCGCGGCCTTCGACGCGGCCAACTGTGCCTTCGCGGCACGGACGGCGTCCGGCCTGGGGCCCGCGTTGAGTAGGGAGAGTTGCGCCCGAGCAGCCTGGTAGGCGGCCGTGGCGGCGTCGGCGGAGGTCTTCGCGGCGTCCCTCTGCTGAGCGGGGATCGCTCCCCTGGCGAGGAGCTTCTCGGCCCGTTCGAGATCCGACTTCGCGCGAGTCATCTGTGCCTGCGCCTGCTCGACGTTCTTCCGCGCCTGCTCGATCTCCTGGGGGCGGGCGCCGCTCTGCAGGTCGGCGAGTTGAGCTTCCGAGGCGCTCACTCCTGCCTGGGCTCGCTTGATCGACGCGCTGATCTGATTCCGCTGAGCCGTGACCGCGGCCCGTGCCCGCTCGTAATCCGCCTCCGCCGCCGATACCGCCGCGCGAGCCTCGTCCACCTGGGATGTGAGGTCGGAGTCGTCCAGGAACGCGATCTCCTGTCCGGCGGAGACGATGTCGCCCTCCTGCACGGCCAATGACTTGATGCGACCGACTATCTTCGGCGCGACATCGACGAGGTCAGACTCCACCACGCCGGTGGTCGAGAGCTCGGTGTCCAGGTCGCCGCGAGTGATCACGGCTACCCGGACCGGCGTCGGCCTCGGCATCAGCAGGTAGGTCACCGCGCCGGCGATCAGTATGAGGGTTATCCAGGTCTTCGGTCTACGCATGATGGGCTATCCTGCTATGGGACATGCGGGGCGTGTGGGTCGCACGTGTCCTATCCGGTCTTTCTCAGCAGGTACATGAAAAACGGCGCGCCGAGCAGTGCCGTGATGATGCCCACGGGGATCTCACCGGGAGCCATCACCGTGCGGGCGACCGTGTCCGCCGCGATCATCAGTAGCGCTCCGAGCAAGGCCGAGCAGGGGATCAGTATCCGGTGGTCCGGGCCGACGATCCTGCGGGTGATATGCGGGACCATCAATCCCACGAACCCGATGGTGCCGCTCACGGATACCGCCGCCGCGGTGAGGAGCGCCGTCGCCGCGATGAGCTTCCTCTTGAGCGACTCGGTCTCGACTCCCAGATGCCTCGCCGATTCCTCACCGAGCGCGAAAAGGTTCAGGTCGCGGGCGAACGCATATAGCGCGAACGATCCCACGAAAGCGAACGGCAGGATCACCAGCACTCTACCCCAGGGGTCGGATCCGGCGAAACTCCCCATCGTCCAGAAAACGATCGTCTCGAGGTTCTCGCTGGAGAAGGTCATCAGGAAGGTCAGCACCGCCCACATGAATGCGCCGACCACGACTCCCGCCAGTAGGAACGAGAGCACCGATACCTTGCCGGCCCTCATCGCGAGGAGGTACACTACGCTGACTGATATCATGGCGAACACGAATGCCAGCAGCGGGATGCCGAATCCCATCATCCAGCCCTGGAGCCCGAGGATGACTCCGATCCCCGCTCCGACCGCCGCTCCCGATGACACCCCTATCATGTACGGGTCCGCGAGTGGGTTCAGCAGCAGCCCCTGGAGCGCCGCTCCCGCAATCGCGAGCGACAGGCCGACGAGCGCTGCGAGGAGCATCCTGGGGATGTGTAACTGCCAGACGATCATGTCCACGTCCTCCGGGACGCTGTAGTGGAAGATGTCTCCGAGGACGGGCAGGTGGTTGATCGTCGCCTTGGCCACAAGGGGTATCGGCACCGTCACTGCGCCGAGACTTGCGCTGATGATGACGGCGGCAACCAGCAGCACCAGCAGGATCGCCGATGCCCTGATCAGCCTCGCCGTCAGGTTCAGCCTGACCGGAGGTATATGTGTACTATAGGCAGCGATGTCAGAGTTTGCCGAAGACATCCGGATGGATCAACCTGGCGAGGGCCTTCAGGCCGTCGGTAAGTCGCGGGCCGGGTCGGACCAGCAGGTCCGGGTTCACCGCATGCACCCGCTTCCTCTTCACGGCGTTCGTGCCGGTCCAGAGCCCCTTGGAGAATATTTTGCTGTCGCTACCGGTAGTATATATGATAACGTCGGGTTTGCGCCAGACCGCAGCTTCGGTGGAGAACTGGTTGAAGCCTGCCTTGGCGTCCGACGCGATGTTGACGCCTCCCGAGAGCCTGATCATCTCGTCGACGAAGGTCCTGGGCCCGGCCGCCCAGAGCGGTTCGCCCTGGACCGCGACCAGCACCTTCGGCTTCGACTTGACGCCGGCCGACTTCCTCTTGACCAGCGAGATGGTGGCCGACATCCTGGAGACGATCTGCGCCGCCTGCTTCTCCCGATTGGTGATCAGGCCGATCGTCTTGATGTCCCGCATCGCCTCATCGAGCGTCTTCGGATCGAAGGCCACCACGACGATCTTGTGCTTCTCGAGGGAACGAACCGCCTCGTCGTTCAGGAATCCGTGCGCGAGCACGAGGTTCGGCTTGAGCGAGATCACCTTCTCAACGCTCGTCCTCAGGTCGCCCACCTGGGTCTTCTTCTTTGCGGAGGCTGGGTAGTTGCAGAATCTGGTCACGCCGACGATCTGCTTGTCGAGCCCGAGGGCGAAGAGGATCTCGGTGTTGCTCGGGGCGATCGACACGATGCGCTTCGGCTCAGTCGCGATCTTGATCGACTTTCCCCGGCAATCCTTCACGGTGACGGGGTATTTCGTCGCGCAGGCCATGCATGGGAGCAGCAGCAGCGCGAGCAGTATGGTGGTCAGTCCTCTCATCAGAGTCTCCAAGGGTCTCTCGAACACAGAGCGCACGGAACAAGACGGAGGACACAGAGCGAAACCGTAGGGAGCAGCCGCCGTCCCGTCCCGCACATATCCTTGACGGATTCCACGCTTTCCGTGCCCTTACGATGCCATCGCGAGCAGTTCCTCGACCTCCTGGGGCTTGAGGAACCGCCATTCGCCGGGGCGAAGGTTGCCGGCCGTCAGGTTGCCGATCTTGGTCCTGGTCAATCGTATCACGGGATGGCCGACCGCGTCGAGCATTCGGCGGATCTGGCGCTTGCGGCCTTCGTGGATCGTGAGTTCCAGTATGCTCGTCTCCCGGGCGGTGTTCACTCCGATCAGCCGCACTCTCGCGGGCGCGGTGATGCCGTCGTCGAGGACCACGCCGGTAGAGAGGTGGTGGGCGGTCTCCTCCGCCACGAGTCCGCGCACCTCGGCCCGGTACGTCTTCGGCACCTGATGGCTCGGATGAGTCATCTTGTACGTGAAGTCGCCATCGTTGGTGAGGATGAGCAGGCCTTCCGTATCGACATCGAGCCGGCCCACGGGGTAGAGTGGCACGCCGACATCCTTCACGAGGTCGGTGACCATGCGCTTCGCATGGGGGTCGTGAGTGGTGCTGGTGTATCCCCTCGGCTTGTTGAGGAGGACGTATATCTTCTTCGGACGCAGGTCGATGGGCCTGCCGTCTACGGTGATCGTCGCCTTCTCGGGATCAGCCTTTGTCCAGAGTTCAGTGACTACTTGGCCGTCTACCGCAACCCGCCCCGCCTTGATGAGTGACTCAGCCTCTCGCCGTGACGCTACGCCTGCGGCGGCGAGCAACTTTTGCAACCGCTGTTCCATAAGCCAAAAACACAGCCAGCCCGAGAAGTAGTATGACCAGCAGATTCCTCGTCCATATCCAGAGGCCGAACATGAACGTTCGATCCACCCCGGCCGCTGCAACCAGCGCCACCTCGCCGAGCTTGTCGCCGTTGATATACCCGGTGAGCGTGCAGAGCTTCTCGCCTTCCTCGATGGGGGCGGTGGCGCGGCGGTTATCGACCTCGAACTTCGTCTCGACTCGCGCGTCGATCCGGACGATCTTTCCGAGGTTGTCGACGGCAATCAGGTCCACACTCGGCTCCACTCCGCCGCGGACCGGCAGCTTGGCTGCCACCTGGCCCTTGCGAGCGAAGCAGACCAGCTTGTAGTTCTTGAAGCCGTGATCGAGCAGGGCGATGGTATCGTCCATCGTGTTTCCGCTCTTCAGTACCACGGACACCAGCCTCCAGCCGTTCCGAGTCGCGGCTCCCACGAAACAGTGCCCGGCCTCCTTGGTGTAGCCCGTCTTGATGCCGTCGGCGCCGTCGAACCGCCAGAGAAGCCGGCCGGTGTTCCTCAGCGTGACATCAAGCTTGCTGATGGAACGGTCTATTCGCTTGTGCTTGGTGGCGACGATCTCGTTGAACTCCGGGATCGAGGTCGCGTAGCGGGCGATCAGTGCGAGATCGTAGGCGCTCGAGTAGTGGCCTTTCGCATGGAGGCCGTGCGGATTGACGAAGTGCGTGTCCTTCGCCCCTATCTCCTTCGCCTTCTCATTCATCAGCGCGACGAACTCCTTCTCGCTGCCGGCGACATGCTCGGCGATGCAGACCGCCGCGTCGTTCGCCGACCGCATCATCAGCGCGTAGAGCAGGTCTCGGAGGGTGAACTTCTCGCCCGGCTTCACGTGCAGGTTACCGTAAGGTGTCTTCGATGCATACACGGATGCGGTCACGACATCGTTGAGGTTGCCTCGCTCGAGCGCGATGATGGCGGTCATCATCTTGGTCGTGCTGGCCGGCGGACGGCGGGCATGGGATGCCTTCTCGTAGAGGACCGTGCCCGTTGCCGCGTCCATGAGGATCGCGGTCGCGGCCGAGACCTTGGGAGGCGCGCCTTTGTCCGCGGCATATGCGCCGGTCAGGGATATGACCACCAGCACGCAGAGCCGGATCGCCGTGAGTCTGCCTACTCTAATGACGCCACCTCCTCGACTTGCTCGGTCTCGGCGGCTTCGGGCGCGCCTTCTTCCGCCGATGGTTGAGGCTCGGTCGGCTGCTCCGGGAGCACGATGTCCTCGAGTTCGGGCAACTGCGACAGGTCATTCAGGCCGAAGTGGTTCAGGAACTCATCGGTAGTTGCGTAGAGCATCGGGCGCCCGGGGGTATCCCGCTTGCCGACCTGCTTGATCAGGTTGCGCTCCATGAGCGTCTTGACGACGCCGTCGGAGTTCACGCCTCGTATCGCCTCGATCTCGGGCTGAGTGATCGGCTGTCGATACGCGATGATCGCGACCGTCTCGAGCGCGGCACGGGAGAGTCTCACTCGCTCCGGCTTGAGGAGCCTCGACACATACTCCGCGTACTCGGGGCGGGTGCACATCTGGTATCCGCCGGCGATGCGGACGATCTGCAGGCCGCGGTCGGCGTAGTCGAGTCGCAACTCGTGCATCGCCTGATCGATGATGTATCCCTCAATCTCCAGCGACTTGGCGATGTGCTCGATCATCAACGGCTGGGGCGACACGAACAGCATGCACTCCAGAATCGGCTTCAGCTTCTCGATAGGTATGGTATTGGTCTCTTCGCTCATAATCTCCGAAAACCCGGAACACAGAGGACACGGAAGAGTCACGGAATGGGCTCTGTGTTGCCGATGCGCTTGATATCCAATCTTGATTGGCCGAAGTTCAGGATCAGTGCGACCCGTTTCTTTGCGGCCTTCAGGTAGGACAGAGTAGTGGCCCTGTCAGCTTGGTTCACCTGTTCGTTAGCCTTGAGCTCGACGATCACCTTGTCATCTGCCAGCATGTTGAGATGGTGGACGCCTACAACCCTGCTCTGATACAGCAGGTCGATAGTCATCTGACGAGCGAACGGTATGCCTTGGGCCTCCAGTTCGATCGACAGTGCATTCTCGTACACCGATTCCGGAAATCCCGGCCCGAGGGTCTCATGCACCTTCACGGCGCATGCGATCACCCGATCTGTCAGATCAGCGTACAGCCCGTCGAAGTTGGCATCAGGTCGGGGCACTAAGGGTATTTCCTCTGTGTCTTCCTATCCTTCTGTGCTTCTGTGTTCCGCCTCTTGATCTTCCTCCGGCATCGGCTGGATGCTGATCTCGCCGAGGGCCTCTTTCTGCTGCAGGCGGATCTTGTGCAGGCGGAGGAGTTCGAGCAGCGCAAGGAAGGTGATCACCACCTCCACCCGCGTCGGCGGCGCCATGAACAGGTCGCGGAACCCTATGCCATCGGGGTGCGCGCGGACGTGCCGCCACACCTCGCTCATCTTCATCCTCAGCGATATCTTCTGCCGCTGGATGCTCGTTACCTCTTCCTTGCCTTCGCCCACTTCCTCCAGCATGCGCTGGAGGGCAAAGAGGAGGTCCATCGACTGCATGTTCAGCGGGATCACGGGCGCATCGTAGCCGGACAACTCGTCCGTGATGCGCCAGTACACCGACCTCCGCTCCTCCTCGGACTTCTTCAGAGACTCAGCCGCGTGCTTGAACCGCTCATACTCCAGCAGCCGCTCCACCAGTTCGGCGCGTGGATCGACATCTTCCTCGCCCTCCTCGTCGCTCTTCTCGACCGGGAGCAACATCCTCGACTTGATCTCGAGCAGTGTCGCGGCCATGACGAAGAACTCGCCGGCGATGTTGAGGTCGAGCGACTCCATGAGTTGGAGGTAGCGGAGGTACTGGTCGGTCACCTCGGCGATGGGGATATCGTAGATATCCACCTTGTGCTCGCGGATGAGGTGGAGCAGCAGATCGAGCGGGCCCTCGAACGTTGGAAGCTTGATGGTGTATCCGGGTTGTGGAGCGGCTTGAATGGACATAGTTGAGTTGTCTGACCTGTCCGACAGGCCGGACCTGTCAGAGCTTCATAGCGGTATGAACAAGTGCCATCGTATCGTATGCGGCGGCGCGCGCTCGTTCGGCGCCGTCCCGCAGGATCTGCTCTATCATCTCCGGGTGAGCTTCGAGTTCCGCTCGGCGTTCCCGTATGGGCGCAAGTTCCCGGATCAGTGCATCGGCAAGGTCTCGCTTGTGCTGAACGCATCCTAGCTGACCAAGCCTACATTCGAGATCGATGCCCGGTGCTTCCTCCTTCCGATAGAGCTTGTCCACATGGAAGACCGCGCATCCCTCCGGATGACCGGGGCTCGTCTTGTGCACCTTGAGCGGGTCCGTGTACATCGACATGACCTTCGCTCGGATGACCTCCGGCGGGTCGGAGATGAGGATCGTATTGCCGTACGACTTGCTCATCTTCCGGCCGTCGAGCCCGATCACGACCGGCGACTCGCTCAGCAGCGCATCCGGCTCCGGGAAGACCGGCCCGTACAGGTTGTTGAACCGTCGCACGATCTCCCGCGTCAGCTCCAGATGAGGAAGCTGGTCCTTGCCCACCGGCACGGCGTCCGCTCGGTACATGGCGATATCCGCCGCCTGCAGGACGGGATATCCCAGCAATCCATACGAGGCACTGTCCAGATGGAGTTCCTCGCGCTTCTCCTTGTACGTCGGCACCCGCTCGAGCCACGGGACCGGTGTCACCATCGACAGGAGCAGGTGCAACTCCGCGTGCTCCTTGACGTCCGATTGCCGGAATATCACCGACCTCGCGGGATCGAGTCCGGCGGCGACGTAGTCGATCGCCACCTCGCTCGTGTAGTAGACAATGGTTTCGGGCTGCTCGCACAGGGTCGTCAGGGCATGCCAGTCGGCGATGAAGTAGAAGGACTCGTACTCATCCTGCAGGCAGACCCAGTTCCGCAGCGCCCCCTCCAGGTTCCCCAGGTGGAGCATCCCGGTCGGCTGCATCCCGCTCACGATCCGGCGCATTCCCGCCATTTCACACCTCGGGCAGAGTGGGGTAGTGGTAGCCGTGCCCTTCCGCGCATCTGCGATATGCCGACGACCGATCCCTGACGGCTCCGCCGTCAGTGCGATCGGCGGCAGAGCCGCCTGTGATCGACCGATGGAGTCGTCTGTGATCGATCCATGACGGCTCGGCCGTCAATGCCATCGGCGACGGAGTCGCCTGCGATCGTGTCCTGGCCGTGCCTCTGTGCCGGCGGTGCAGCGGTGTAGGCATCATCCGCGCGCTAGAAGCGTATTCCCGTGAGCAGCCTGAACAGCATCTCCCTCGGCGGCCCGAGCACGATCCTCACCACTCCCGTGAACAGGATGCCCAGGAGGATGAGGAATCCATACCTGGCCATGAAGATGTCGTACCGTCGGGCCGATTCATACGGGAGCAGGTTGGACAGGACCTTCGATCCATCCAGCGGCGGAACGGGGATCATGTTGAAGAGCGCCAGCACCAGGTTCATGCTGATGCAGACGCCGACCAGGCCGATGTAGTTCAGCGCGAAGCCCCGGGTGATCATGAACCTGAACAGCAGCGCAAGGACGAGCGCGAACAGGATGTTCGAGAAAGGCCCCCAGATCGAGACCAGGAGGCTTCCCCGCCGGGGATTCTTGAACCTGTATGGATTGACCGGCACGGGTTTGCCCCACGCGACCCCGATCCCGCCGTTCAGCATCGTCATGAAGAACATGATGGTGCCGAGCGGGTCGAGGTGGTCGATCGGGTTCAGGGAGATCCGACCGGCCTGACGCGCCGTGTCGTCGCCTTGCGCGAGTGCCGCCCGCGCGTGCGCGTATTCGTGGACGGTCAGCGCCGTGAAGAAGGCGATGGCCATCATCAATATCGTCTGAGTGTCCGGCATTTGTCCGAACATGCTATACCTGCTATCTAGGGCAGGGAGACTGTGCCTGCCCACCGTAGGATCAGAATCCGATCCGATACACGCTGCCGGGGTTGTACCCCGGCAGAGCAAGGGTGTGCTGTTGCCGGACACGCTGGACAGGTATCGCGGATCGGAATCCGCTCCTACAACCGTGATTGCGGAGGGCGTTCCCTACGGGGCTTACTACCTGAGCCGGCTCGGGATCACGTCGTTCTTGACGATATCTTCGAGCGTCTCGCGCTTGACTATGACGTCGGCCTGTCCATCGGCGACCAGGACGACCGCCGGGCGCGCGAGCCGGTTGTAGTTGCTCGACATCGAGTAGTTGTACGCTCCGGTGCTGAGGACCGCGAGGATATCGCCGGGCTCGACCGGCGCGATCCGCGTCTGAGCGATCAGTGTGTCCGTCTCACAATGCTTGCCGGATATCGTGACGACCTCCGTGGCCTCCGCGTTCGCCTTATTTGCGACGAGCGGCGTGTAGACCGCCTGATAGAGCGAGGGCCGCGGGTTGTCGCTGAGCCCGCCGTCAACGGCGACGTAGGTCCGGCTGCCGGGAGCCTCCGTGATCGGCACGGTCTTGATCGTGCCGATGGTGTAGAGCGTCGTACCCGCTGTACACACAAGCGAGCGTCCGGGCTCCTGAATCAGCTTCGGCTGCCAATCGAGTTTGAACTCGTTGAGGCAGCGCAGGAAAGTGCTCACGAGGGTCTCCGCGAACTCGTCTATGGTCGGCGGCCGGTCGGTCTCGACGTACATTACGCCGAGGCCGCCGCCGGTGTTCACCTCTTCGAGGACGAAACCGGTCTCGGCCTGCACGTCCCTCAGGAACTCGACGAAGATGTGCACCGCGCCGGTATGCGCCTGCAGGTCGAACAACTGCGAGCCGACGTGGCAGTGGATGCCCTTCAGCGTGACGCCGGGGCATTCCAGCGCGCGCTTCACGGCCTGTATCGCCGTCCCGTCCTTGATGTTCATGCCGAACTTGGTGTCGGCCTGGCCGGTCCGGATCAGCCGGTGGGTATGCGGGTCGATGCCCGGCGTCAGGCGGAGCAGGATTTCGGCCTGCTTGCCTTCCGCCACCGCCAGCGAGTTGAGGATCTCAAGCTCGCGCATGTTATCGACGACGATCCTGCCGACGCCCTTGTCGAGCGCCATCGCGATCTCGCCCTCGGACTTGTTGTTGCCGTGGAAGTAGATGCGCTCGAACGGGAACCTGGCCTTGAGCGCCGTGTAGAGCTCGCCGGCGGAGACGCAGTCGAGCGACATGCCCTCCTGGTCGAGGATGCGGCACATCGCGGTGTTCAGAAACGCCTTGCCGGCAAACGCGATCTCCGAGTTCGGGTAACGCTTTCTGAAGCTCTCCTGGTAGTCGCGGCAGTTCTGTCGCAACAGCGCCTCGTCCATCACGTAGAGTGGTGTGCCGAAGCTCTGCGCGAGCTCGACGGTATCACATCCGCCGATCTCCAAGTGGCCTCTTGAGTTGATGGTCTGCGTCCCGAAAAGCATCTGTCTACTCCTCGCCCGGGAGGTCTGCCCAGAATCACAGGGCGACTCCGTGGTGTCACATAAAAAACGAACCAGCAGGCGTAGTACGCGGACTGGTTCGCGGATAATCTATCAGATATCAGGCCTGATGTCAATAACGTCGGTCGGCTGCAGTGCAGAACGCTGACATCGGTCAGGCAGCTTTCATCCCGGGTGTAGTCTGCAGGTCGGATGTGCACTCCGGGCAGCGGCTCGCCTCCGCCGGGATCTTCCGGTAGCAGTACGGACAGTCCTTCGGCGGAGCCTCGACGTTCCTCAGCCTGTTCACCGCGCGCATCAGCAGGTAGAGCGCGAAGGCGACGATGAGAAAGATGATAAGCGTGTTCAGGAACTGACCGTAGGCGATCACCGGCGCCCCGGCGGCTCTCGCGGCCGCGAGCGACGGATAGCTGACTCCGTTCAGCGCGACGAACAGGTTGGAGAAGTCCACTCCTCCCAGCAGCATGCCGATCGGCGGCATGAGGATGTCGTTAACGAACGAGTTCACTACGCTGGCGAACGCTACCCCGAGCACAAATGCGACTGCCAGGTCGAAGACATTCCCCTTGAGCGCGAACTCTTTGAAGCCTTTCCACATGGCCCAGCCCTCCTGTCGCAGGCAGGTCCGCCTCATCGACGCACGGCGCGCTGATCCGATCGGACCTGCGTTTCCAGATACCTACCCGGATTCCGCGTATTTGCTCACGTATCGCCCGTCAGCGCAGCCTCAGAACCGTACTGCCTTCACGGGGCACCTCCGTGTTGAGCGCCCGGGTCCTGCCGAGGCATGTCTGCCGAGCGTGCACACAATGACAGAGGAGGGACGCCGGTAGCCTCAGCGTGATGCCTCCGCCCGCAGTTCGTCATACAGCACCTCTCCCCACGAGTGACTCCCTCCACAGCGCTTTGAATTTGACCGCATGATCAGCTTGACACGGCTTATGAGAGGTGTTAATATTGGGCGTATTGTGTCGTATAGGAGTACCTGACCTGGCAGGAAGCCACCTCCGCGTGCACGCTTGCCGGGCCGGGTTTTCGTATGTCACGGGCCCTTGTCTGCTGCATGTGGTTCGTGCTCGGAGGGCGTCAGGACGTAGACCATGAGCGTGTATCTCGTTACCGGTGGAGCCGGCTTCATCGGATCCCACCTGGTGGACCACCTGGTGGAGCAGGGCGAGGAAGTACGTGTCCTCGATGATTTCTCGACCGGCAAGATAGACAACATCCGCCATAATCTCGACAAGATCCACCTGGCGGAAGGAAGTGTCGCCCACCTCGATACGGTGCGCAAAGCCATGGACGGCGCAGACTACGTACTCCACCACGCCGCCATCGCCTCGGTCATCAACTCTGTCGAGGATCCGGTATCCTCCCACGAGGCCAACCTTACCGGCACGCTGAACGTCCTCATTGCCGCCAGAGATGCGGGTGTGCGCAGGGTCGTGCTGGCATCATCATCAGCGGCATACGGCGATCTGCCGGGTCTGCCAAAGACTGAAGACATGCCGACGGACTGCCTGTCACCCTACGCGCTCACGAAGCTTGCGGGAGAGGAGTACTGCCGCATGTTCACGAGACTGTACGGCCTCGAGACGGTCGCTCTGCGGTACTTCAACGTGTTCGGCCCCAGGCAGGATCCCAACTCGCAGTATGCCGCGGTAATCCCGAAGTTCCTGACCAGGATGCTCGACGGCAAGCCGCCGATCATCTTCGGAGACGGACTGCAGTCGCGCGATTTCACCTATGTCTTCAACAACGTCGCCGCCAACATGCTGGCCTGCAGCACGCCGGGAATCGCCGGCGAGGTGATCAACATCGCCTGCGGAGAGAGCTTCAGCCTGCTCGATCTGGTAGCATGTCTGAACGACGTCCTGGGTACGTCCATGGATCCTGTCTTCGAGGCGGCGAGGCCTGGGGAGGTCAAGCACTCTGTTGCCGGCATCGAGAAGGCACGAACGGTGATGGGCTTCGCGCCCTCGGTCGGATTCCGGGAAGGTCTTGAGAGACTGGTAGCCTGGTTCAGGAATCAGCGGTCATAATGCGGATGATGTCAGGACCGGTGATCAGGAACTAAGGCACTGTCATTTGCGTAGATTCCTGCAGGGTATTCTGCAGATGCATGGCCGGTCGGTCCTCCAGCCGGAGCGGATACAGGCCATAATGATTAAGGAGAAGGCCGGTAATTTTACCGGGATTCCCGCTGTGCGTCGGCGCGACAGCCGTGGATGACCGGTTTCGGCGTTAGTTCAATCTTTGTCTCCTCATGCGGAGGGAGTCCAATCATGAGACGTGTTTCTGTTGCATTGCTTGTGCTCTTGCTGCTGGTTCTCGCAGTGGCAGCCATAGCTGATACCCAGCCCACGCCCGCTGTATCCGATACCGGTCCTCAGACCGAGGCGAAGTCGGTGGAGAAGCCAGAGACTTCGACCACCGAAGCTCCTCCAGTCCACTACCGCATCCAGCCTGAGGACGTGCTGAGGATCACTGTGTGGGGCGAACCGAACCTTACCGGCGAGCACGTGGTGGATCCGCAAGGCAATATCAACATCTCTCTGATGGGGCAGGTGCACGCAGGCGGTCTCACCCACAGCGAGTTCGTCGAAGAACTCCGCAAAGGGCTCTCGGAGTGGCTGGTAGACCCCAAGATCCAGGTGACCATACTCAATTTCCGCAAGCCAAAGGTGCATGTGCTCGGGGAGGTGAACAGGCCGGGCGTCCATGAGTTCAAGTACGGCGATCGGATCATGGAGGCCATCGCCCAGGCCGGAAGCTTCAGGGAGACTGCCGATCTCAAGAACGCCAGGTTGACCCGCAAGGGCGAGACCGAGTCAGTGCCCGTCGATCTCCACAAGCTGTTCTTCGATGGCGACATGTCTAAGAATCTCGAAATCGAGGATGGTGACACTGTCTACATCCCCGAGGACACCCGCAACAAGTTCTACGTGCTAGGCGAAGTGATGCGCCCCGGTCCGTTCAAGCTCAAAGACGACATGACGGTGATGGACGCCATCGCGGGCGCGTCCGGGCCTACGCCACGGGGAGTCCTGAATGGGACGGTTGTTGTCCGAGGAGCCAACGACCCATCCAAACCTTCTGAGCGAATCAAACTTGACCTCGGCAGATTTCTGGCGAAGGCTGACCTTACCCAGGACATCAAGCTTGAGCCGGGTGACGTGGTATACGTCCCCGAGACCTCGAAGCCCGACTGGACTAAGGTCTCCCAGGTCGTCTCTGCGCTGTTCAACACCAGCTACCTATTCCACGTGCTGGGCCTGTAAGCAGGAATCAGCTCCTATCAATAGGAGGAAAGTCTCTTGGAACTCTGGCAATATTATAGGATTCTGCGCAAACGGAAATGGATGATCATCATCGGTACGCTCATCTGTGTCGGTGCGGTCCTGATGACCAATAGCTTCACCCCCGTGAAGTGGGACGCATGGACTACCGTCATGGAGAAGCTGCCCAGCGATGACAAGGTGAACATATACGCCACTCCGTATTCCATGCAGATCGACCCCAAGATGCGCCTGTCCAACCTGGGACAGTTGGTGAAGAGCCAGACGGTCATGCACCGGTCGGTGGAAACCCTTTACCGCCTCGGCATTGTGGCAAAGCCTGAAGCAATCGTGAGCACTCTCGATGTTGCGCCGGTAATGGACACCATGATGCTCCGGATCAGGGTCCAGTCCGATACGCAGGCCGATGCCGAAGCGACCGCGAACGTCATCACCGCCGAGTTTATCAAGTTCTACAACGAGATGAACTATGGCGGGGCTTCCCGGACCAGGCAGTTCATTCTGCGAGAACTGCCCAAGGTAGAGAAGCGTCTCGCCGAGGCGCGAGAGGCCATCCGCAAATACAAAGAGAGTACCGGCGCCGTCATGCTCTCACAGCAGACCGGGGTCCTGATCCAGAGACTGTCGAATCTCGAGACCCAGTTGTCGCAACTCGAGGTGCAGGCCGAGCAGGCGCGAGCCAGACTGGACAGCCTCGAGAGCAAGATGGCGGACGAGAAGCAGTTTCCTGCGCTAAGGGATGCGCAGACTGTGGTATCGACCAACCCTACGTGGCATTCGCTCGAAATCGAGTTGGCGAAGCAGGAAATCGAGATGCAGAGAATGCGCCGGGAGCGGACAGAGAAGCATCCGGACGTGCAGGCGCTTCAGAAGGCCATTGATGAAACGAAACAGCGGCTGGCCGAAGCAGGGAGGATGGCTCTCAGCAGCACGACTACGAGCAACAACCCGGTCTACGACAGCCTGGTTCAGAACTACGTGAATGCTGCCGCCGAATACGCATCCGCCGATGCAGCTCGGAAGGCCGCCGCCGCGGAGATTGCGGCAGTGAAGCCCCAATTGGATGATCTGCCCGAACGGGAAGCCAAGCTCGCCCAGTTGTCTCTCGACGAAGAGGCCGCCAGGAACACAGTCGGACTTCTGCGCCAGAAACTCGACGAAGCGACTATCAAGGAACAGGAAGTCGAGAACGTCAGCTCGATCCAGATCATCGACGAGGCCCGATCGGGCCCGGCCGATCCTCGCAAGGGCCTCAAGCTTCTTCTGGCCCTGATCCTGGCTCCGGTGCTCTGTTCCGGCATCGCGTTCCTGATGAACTATCTTGACAACACCGTGAAGACGCCGGCCGAGTTGGAGTCTCTGCTCGGGCTCCCCGTGCGTGCGGTCGTGCCGATGGCCAAGTCCGTTCCGCTTGCTGATGGCGGCAGACAGGTACCCGCGATGATCGGCGCCTCCTATCAGATGCTCTCAACAAACCTGTGGATCAGCCATGCTGATATGGAGGGGCGCTGCGTACTGGTGGCGAGCGCCGAGCCGGATGTAGGTCGGTCGACCACAGCGGCGAATCTGGCAATCTCCCTCGCCAGGGACGGCGCCAGAGTCATCCTGGTGGACAGCGACCTCAGGCAGCCGTCACAGCATGACTTCTTCGGAGTCAGCAACGAGGTCGGTCTGAGCAACATCCTGGCCGGCAAGCTGTCCCTGAAGGATGCCTTGCAGCCGACATCAGTTACCGACCTTCTGCTGATCCCGTCGGGACCGCTGCCTGCAAACCCTGTCAGGCTGTTCCGTTCACCTGAGATGGTGAGATTCGTCAAGGAGATCAACGAGCTTGCCGATTTCGTGATATTCGACAGCCCGTCCGGCGCGGCTTTTGCCGATCCTACGCTGTTGGCCGTTCTGGTCAAGAACGTGGTTATCGTTCACGCAGCGGGCAGTGTGCCGCGAGGCGCCGAGGTCGAGTTCAACAGCAGGCTCGAGCAGGTCGATGCGAACTTCCTCGGTGCGGTGCTGAACATGGTGAATCCCGAGGACAGTCACGGCTACTACCACCTGAAGGTAGGCTATCAGGAGACCATGGGCAACGGCAAGCATGCCAGGGTACTGCCGGTCGGACAGGCCTCCGAGGCGTCCACTGTTGCTGCCGCGCGCGAGTCGGACGCTCAGGACGACGCCGAGTCGTAGCCTACGGACCAGCAGTGTGAGAACGCGATCCGAATGGAAACCGTCCTCCAATGAGTTCTGAGAGGGTCGCCGCGTACTCGTGGCGACCCTGCCACTCTCTAGTATTTACTACACCGGAGCACTAGCTATGACATCAGTAGATTCGATGCCTAATGCGACACCGGACCCAGTCAGAGAAGAGCCAACCATAGGCAGACTGAGTGGTGGAGTCTATTTTGCGGTCGCGGTGACGATCGGCCTGCTCTGCTGGCTTTACTCTCCAGTGTTCAAGTGGTGGTACGGTATGTGGAATGCCGAGGAGAGCTACTACTCTCACGGCATACTGGTACTGCCCATCTCCCTTTTCATAGTCTGGTTGAAGAGGGACCAGATACTCAAGGTACCGATCCGCCCGTATCCGCTGGGTTATCTCGGGCTCGTACCCGTACTCATGCTCGTGATATTGGCGACCTGGGCAAATGCGCAGAGTCGAGGGTTGTCATTCCCGATCACGCTCGGTCTGCTGGTGCTCATACTACTTGGGAAACGCATGGCCAAGGAACTGGCATTTCCGATCGGCTACTTGTTCTTCATGTGCGTGCTGCCTACGTTCATCCTGACGAAGGCGAGCTTCGGCATCCAGATGCTCTCCACCGCCGGTGCTACCGTGCTCCTCAAGCTGATCGGCCTGGAAGCGTTTCGCCAGGGAGCCATGATCAGCCTGCCGAATATCGACGTGCTGGTAGGTTCGCCGTGCAGCGGATTCCGGCTGTTGATCTCGCTCTTCGCGTTCTCGGTTCTCTTCGTCTACCTGAAGGAAGGCCCGCTCTGGGGACGGCTGACTCTTGTGGCCTTTACGCTGCCGCTCAGCGTCCTTCTCAACTGCCTGCGAATCATGATGATCGCTCTCGTCGGTGAGTATATGGGTGGCGATGCCATGCACGCCTTCCATGATTACTCCGGCTACATCGTCCTGGTGCTGGCATTTGTGGTGCTCTCATACAGTGCGAGGTTCGTGAAATGTCGAAAATTCAACTCCATGCTTATACCCTCTTAGCGCTGATGGCACTGGCAGTCATTGGGGCCGGCGCCGTGAGGCCGCTTCGCGAGGGCAGAGTCATCACCGATTTCAGTCACATACCCATGGAAATGGGCGATTGGAGCGGGATCGAGTACCGATTTGATGATGATACATATCGCCTGCTGCCGTCCTGCAGCCTGCTGCTCCGTGTCTACGATCACGCCGATATCCCGCCGGTGGAACTGGCGATCGTCTACGGCACCAATCTTGGCGACTTCCACCAGCCCGAACAGTGCCTGGAGGGACAGGGACTGCGCAGTCTAAGCAAGCGTATCGTGCAGGTGAAGGGTGAGGATGGTAAGACCTTCAGCGCCAACGGCCTCATCATGGACAGCGAATATGGCAGGCGCGCCTATGTCTACTGGTTTGCATCAGGGGGAACGACGGCCACATTCCTGGGATCCTACAAGAGCAAGGTTATCCTGGACAGGCTGCTATCCAGGAAGGTGCAGCCGTCCGCGCTCGTGAGACTCTCTATGAATGTCCTCGGTGATGACGATGAGTCGATCAATGATCTGGTGAAATTCGCCGAGGCCGTTGTCCCGTACCTCAATGACGAGTTCTCGAGCTACGACCCGAGCCAGGTGCGATAGGTCGCTGATGAACAGCGTGCGGGTGTACGCGGCTCAAATCAACTGGAGCGGTCAGACCTGTGAGTGTTAAGCGAATTCGACGCCGGAATGCCTTGCCGAGAAGGCTCGTGCGGCTGGTGCTCAGTTTCATATGGATCAGAGCTACCGCAGCGGGACGGTTCGTCGCAGGTTCTTCGCTTGCTCGCAGGATCGTCGGGCTGCGTGCCGTGCGTTTCATTGTCAGGCTCGCAGCCATGTTCTGGGACCGGCTTGTACTGCGGCCATGGCGTTGGTCGGGCAGGTCGGTACGCCGGCTGCGGATCGCCCTGGGCAAGCGCCAGGTATGGTACTGGGTGGTCTGCTGGGCATTGTGTGGGGCCCTCGCAGCCGCGATAGTACGCATGCCGCCGATAGCAGCAGTTGCTCCGATCGCAGGCGCGGCTATCATCGCTGTTCTCGCAAAGCGTCTGGAGTTCGGGATAGTTGCTGTCGTGATCCTGGCGGCAAGCATTCTCCACCACGAGGCCATCCCTCAGCCGATCAAGATCGGAGGATTTGGTCCCAACACAACAGAGCTACTCATTCTATCGATGCTCGTCATCATATTCCTCCGGTCCTGTCGTGATGGCAAGTTTCTGTTGTTCAAGAGTCCGATCACTCTGCCACTGATCCTCATCTTCATCTCGGTGATGGTGTCGATGGTCGAGTCTTACAGACTGTTCAAGACAGGTATCGACCAGGATCTCTTCTACTATGGCCAGATCTACAACAACGCGCGCCCGATGTTTTACTATACCTTCTTCTTTGTGGTTGCTTTCGGAATCCATACCGAGCGGCAACTGAGATGGGTGATTCGGGCAATTGTGTGGGTAGGAGTGGGCGTATCCATTGTAGTAGCACTTCAGTACTACCTGGGGCCGCACGGCATCACTCTGTTCATCGGTCGCTCATATACGCACTCCTTTTCTCCTGACGAGCAGGAGATAGCTCGATCCCTTCCCCCCGGACTGGCTCCCATATGCGTCTTCTTCCTCGTTTCCGTCGCGTACGCCGGGTATCAGAGATTCCGGGCAGGTCTGGTCAGCACATTGACGGCTGCAATTCTGGGAGTTGGTCTGTTGTTCAGTTTCTACAGGAGTTTCTGGGTCACCAGTCTTCTAGGCATCCTCATCATCTGGTTGGCGTCGAACGGAGTTGCGAAACGTCGGTTGGTGGTCCTGGGCGCCGGAGCTATCCTGCTGACGATCATCGGCGGGCTGGCGATCGACAACATATCATCGTCAAGGGAGAGCAGTGCGCGAAGTGTTTCCAGTATCGTCACGGAGCGCTTCATGTCCGTGTTTGAGAGCGATACGTATGCCACTGACCAGTCCTACCGGAATCGCGTTCGCGAGAACAGGATGGCCATCGAGAAGATCAAGGAGAATCCCATTTTCGGGATCGGCTCAGGTACCCCTCGCCAGTATCTGTCCTGGACCAGACCGGGCACCTATACGCAGGTCTTCTATCCTGTGCCCTATATCCACAACAGCTATATCGAGATGTTCATGGTGTACGGCCTGATCGGGATAGTCGGCTTCCTGTGGATCAGCATCTTCTTCCTGATCAGGTGTTTCCGGCTCTTCTGTGTTCTCAAGTCTGACTCGTGGAAAGCCGTCACCATAGGGATCTTCGCAGCGTATGTCGGATACCTCATCAGGTCATGGACTCAACCACATATCGTACACGACGTGTTTTACATCATTACAACAGCTCTAGTGTGGGGGATTATTGAGGTGATTTCACGGCTGCATGGGCAGGAAGCGCTCTGCGTGCGGGACGGAGTTGCTCCACTGCACAAAGGAGTCTCACGAGCTAGCGCTGTGCCTGTAGGGGGCCGGTTCTCAGCAGGCGTTTCGAAGGCGAACTGAGAGCGCGGGCTTGTGGCAGTAGATGTTGCTATATATAGCACACTAACAGATATCGGCAGATAAGGATACATGCATGACAGCATCAATCATGGATGTCAATAGCCATGCTGGGCAGAGAGCTAGGAAGGCGGCGGTCCTTCTCGGTACGTTGGCTCACCGAAGGCTGACGAATACATTCAAGGACATGTTTCCCAGATATGACGGTGTCGCTGTCTCTGCCAGACGGATCTATCCGGTCGGAGGCGACCTGGGAATGCCTTCCGTTTCGCTCACATCGTTGCGCGATATCGCCCGTCGGATTCCTAAGCTTCGCAACCGTCTTCCATGGGGGCCGGATCAGTATCTCTTCGGTCTTGAAGGCATCCTAGCCGACAAGGATGCCATCGTGGCTCACGGTGCGAGCGCTTGGTACTCGGACCAGGCCGCCCGGCTGTGCAGCAAGATGGGGAAACCGCTGATCGTGCAGGAAGTCGTACTGGTGCCATTCCGTGATCTGGGAAGCCGAACTCACCTCCGTAGGATGCGTGCGTTGTCGTCGGCGCAGGTGGTGACCACTGTCACTGAGAGAGGAAGAGCCACCCTCTTGATCGAGGGAGTACCGAAAGAGAAGATACGCATCATTCCCTACGGCATAGACACCGGATTGTTCAACCCGGATGCTCGCCAAGCGGACACACGCAGTCGACTCGGCCTATCGGATGACCAACTGGTGATCCTTTCAGTGGGCCATATTCGCTGGGACAAAGGAGTGTTTGACCTGGTACATGCGGCCAAGCTGTTGGCCGATGATCCGGCTCTAGGCAGACACAGCCTGCAGTTTGCGTTCGTCGGGACTGGTCCCGAGAGTGATTTTCTGCAGAAACGGATCAATTATCTTGGGCTCGGTAACACCTGCCGCCTGGTTGGCTCTATCGCATACGATGAGATGCCGGCAGTCTATGCGGGTAGCGATATAGTAACGGCGGCCAGTATTCCCGGCAGGCGCACATTAGAGCAGTGGTGCTTGGTTCTGTCGGAAGCCATGGCGACAGCGACGCCCGTGATAGCTACCCACTGCGGCGGAATGCCCGAGGTGGTCGGAGATGCCGGCATTCTGGTCCAGCCTGGCGATCCGTACTCCCTGGCAGATGGGATCAAGAGACTGGTGTTGAACCCGGAACTCCGAAGGGAGCTTGGCGCGGCAGGGCTTCGCAAGGTAAGGGAGGTCTACGATTCTCGTATCGTCGGGGCACAGTACGCCGATCTGCTGGATGAGGTCCTATCGGCCTGATGCATGATCGTAGGAGTTGGTAGGACCCATGAGCAGTGATGCGAAAAGCGCGCTGAAGAACTCGGTAGCCAGTATTGCCGGGCAGATGATCAATCTGCTCGTCGGTATGGCGTCGAGCATATACGTTGCGCGCGAACTGGGCAGCGCCCAGTTCGGCATGCTCAATTGGGCGCTGGGCCTCGTGGGCATAGTGCGGGCTGTCGCCAACGTTGGCATAGACAACGTAATCACCCGCGACATAGCACAGAACAGGAATCGAGCCCCGGAGTATCTACTCAGTTCGTTCGTGGTGAAGCTATTCTCCACGTCGCTGTGCTACCTTGGCATATTGGTCTACCTGAATGCCAGAGGATACACAGGCCTGCAACTCGCAGTCGGATACATCGCATGCACGATGACGATATTCGAGAGCCTGGACTCGAGCTGCAAGGCAGTGCTTGTCGGGATCGAGCGGCAGGATCTCACGGTTGCCGTGTCGGTGGTGACCAACGTGATCAGGGTCGTGACTATCGTTGCCCTGGTCTGCCTTGGATACAACGTTGTGGCAGTCGCCTGGGTGACGATCATTATAGCCGCTCTGACCCTGGTCTTGCACTTTGTGGCCATCGGCAGGCAGGTGGGAGGCTCATGGCGTCCCAGTCTCGGGACGATGAAGTACCTGGTCGCAGTAGGCTCGACGTTCTTTGCCTCGCAGTTCTTTGCGGGTATCTTCGATCGCGCTGACTACATCATGCTCGACTGGTACAGGAGTATCGGTGAGGTAGGCATATACTCCGCGGCATACCGAATAATGGAGATAGTGACAATGATTGCGTACAGCGCCAGCCTGGCCCTGTACCCGATCATGTCCAGAAGGATCCAGGGATCGAAGGAATCGTATGCTCGCGCTATCGAGCGATCGACTAAGTACCTATCCATTGTCGGCATACCCTTGTGCGCCGGAGTGTTTCTGCTGAGCGAGCAGCTAATGGTGGCGCTGTACTCGACGGAATATGCCACCTCGGGCACTTGTCTCGCGATTCTCATCTGGAGCAGACTCATAGCTTTCGCAATCTTGCCGGGCCAGCAGGCGGTTCAGGCGAGGAACGCTCAACTCTGGCTGGTTCCTCCTGTCATCGTCAGGGTGCTGGTGAACATACCCTTGAACGTATACCTGATTCCCAGATATGGCGTGATCGGAGCAAGCCTATCCATGGTGATAACCGACAATATATACTATAGCCTGATGTATCTGTTTGCCTTCAGGGGACCTGAGCGGTTCAACCCGATTGCTCTGCTGGGAAGGCCGGTACTGGCCGGGCTGGCGATGGCCGCCGTCATATTGCTGGTCCGACCTCTGGGCATCATCGTTGCTACGGCGGCAGGTGTAGTCGCATACACGCTGGCGCTGCCGGCCTTTGGCGCGATAGACACCGAGGACAAGCGGATACTGGGTGGCCTGGTTGCGGATCTTCGCAACCGGTCAAGGAAAGCGGCCAGGGCGTAACGGCCGTATCGGGAAAGATTGGGAGGTAGCCGAGTGAAGTCGGCAGGTGAGAACTCAAACAGACTGAGGATAATCCACGGCGCCTACTGGTTCGCTTATGCCACGCTCCAACTGGTGAACGAGCAGGTCAACCGCCATGACGTCTCGGTCATCACCACTCGCAGAGCCGTCAACTGGCTGGTCGAGGATGAATGGCGTGATATGTACGATCCGCGCGTCGATCTCAGAGTGGAGCGAGACAGGAGCCGCAAGGATCCTCTCTACTACATGGACCGCGTTGTGGGGGCATGGCGCGGACTCCGTCAGTTCAAGCCGGATGTGTTCCATATCCAGCAGCCGTCCGACCACTTCCTGAACCATGTGTTCGTCCGCCTTCGGCATCTTCCGATTGTCCTGACTGTACATGATCCTGCTCCCCATCTGGGTGAAAGGACGCAGGCTGAGATACGCAGAGCGCCTCTAGCCCGCGAACTCCAGCGGCGTGCCGACTGGATCATCGTCCATGGACAGGGAGTCAAGGGCCAGCTACTAGAGGTGAATCCAGATCTCGACCCCGACAGGATATCGGTAGTCCTTCTCGGGGCATACCGGTACATGCTCAGATGGGTGCGTCCGGAGTACAAGGAGCGCCCGAAGACCGTCCTGTTTTTCGGACGGATCAACACGTACAAGGGCCTTGGCGTGCTCATGGATGCGTGGCCGCTCGTGAAAAAGGCGGCGCCGGATGCCAGACTGGTGGTGGCCGGCACCGGACCCGATCTGCAGAACTACAGGGATAGGATTCTGGCGGACCCGAGTTGTGAGCTACTTGACAGGCAACTACCGACGCCGGAGGTGTCCCGAGTGTACGCGGAGTCAAGCATCCTGGTGCTGCCGTATCTCGAGGGTACGCAGAGCGGGCCGTTGTCGATATCTCTGGCATTCGGCAAGCCCGTCGTAGCGACGAACGTCGGCGGCCTGCCCGAGATGATCGATGAAGGCCGCAGCGGATTCGTCGTGCCTCCGAAGAACCCGGAGGCGCTGGCGGAGGCGCTCGTGCGCATGCTCAATGACGAACCGCTTCGACAGAGGATGGCCCAGCGTGCTGCGGAGCTCGGTCGGACCACGCTGAGTCCGGCCACGCTGGCGCTGCAGACAGAGGATGTCTACAGGAAGGCGATCGATTTCCGCAGGAGCAAGCTAGGTTGACCTCCGGGGAGACATCATGGGTGCGTATAAGCCCAGAGTATGCATAATCTCGACATCGCACATCCTGAGCAACCTGCTGTTGGGTCAGGAGTGCGGTCTCGTCGGCGGCGCAGAGGTCCAGCAGACCCTGATCATCCGGATGCTCAAGGACATCGGCTGCGAGGTCAGCGTGATGGTGCATGATCTCGGCCAGCCGGACGAGGTGCTCACGGAGGATGGAACACGCCTGATCAAAGCGTACCGGAGCCGCAGACGGCTGACCGACCTGGTCTTCCCCTGGACGCATCCGTTCTGGAGGGCGATGAAGCGTGCCGAGGCCGATGTGTTTTACCAGCGCGCTACCGGCACCATGACCGGGGTCATCTGCATGCTGTGCAAGCTTCTGGGGAAACCTTTCGTTCATGCTACGTCGATCGATTTGGATCTGAACGGCACGAAGGAAGCAGGGCTGAACCCGATCAAGCGCATAGTCTATCGATACGGCATCCGTAACACCACCGTCGTGGTCGTGCAGACCGATCAGCAGGATGCGGACTTGCGCAGGCGCTTCGGCAGGGACGGAGTCATAATACGGAACACCTTCGCGCTGCCCGCGGAGAGCTCAAGCCGCGATCCGCGCTTCGTGATATGGGTCGGCAGTTTCAGGGACCACAAGCGCCCGGGGATGTTCGTAGACCTAGCCGAGCGACTGCCCGACCATGAGTTCATGATGATCGGCGGTCCGTTCTTCCGCCATCCGGAGCTGTTCGATCAGATCAAGCAGCGGGCAGATGAGATGCCGAACATCAAGCTCACCGGCATGGTGCCGTTCGAAGAGGTTGGTGGGTACTTCGACAAGGCCAAGGTCTTCGTCTGCACGTCTACCATGGAGGGCTTCCCGAACACGTTCCTCCAGTCGTGGAGCCGAGGGATACCGGTCGTATCGACCTTCGATCCCGATGGGACCATCAAGAAGCACGGGGTAGGACGGCATTGCGAGAACCTTGATGAGATAGTGGAAGCCGTCCGCGAGTTGCTGGCGGACACGGAGGCGTACGAGCGGACCAGTTCCCTCGCACTGCAGTACGTGAAGCAGAATCACAGCCGCGAGGTTGTCAGCGCTCGCTACCGCGAGTTGATCGAGAGCTTGGTACCCAGTTTTTTGATACGCAACTAAAGTCTGCCGTCAGCGTACTCAGGATGCCGATGTCTGTACAACAAAGGAGTCGATCGCCATGGGGCACAATACGCTAGTTGACAAATACTTCGATGCGGTGGC
>CAYXOC010000023.1:0-28568 GCA_964466715.1 uncultured bacterium | reverse complement strand
AGTCGATCGCCATGGGGCACAATACGCTAGTTGACAAATACTTCGATGCGGTGGCGGAGCATCGTCTCTACTCGTCACCGGACAGGCTGAAGTTCTACCTGGACCACGTATTCCGCGGGATAGACTTCGAGGGCGCGTCCGTGCTCGATATCGGCTGCGGAGCCGGCCTATGCAGTTTCTACGCCGCCTGCTCAGGGGCCGCCAAAGTGATCAGCCTGGAGCCTGAGGAAGCGGGTTCCACCGCCGGCGTCACGAGCAAGTATCAGAAGCTGGCCAACAGCCTGAATCTCGATCAGGTGACCCTGCAAGGAATCACCCTCCAGGAGTTCGATCCGGGCGGCCAGAAGTTCGACATCATCATCCTCGACGACTCGGTCAACCATCTGGACGAAGATGCCTGCATCAACCTTCACCGGGATCCGGCGGCTGAGGAGAGCTACACCAAGATCTTCCGGCAGATATACGACATGGCGGCTGACGGCGCTGTCCTGATCATCACGGACGCGTCTAGATACAACATCTTCCCGCTGTTCGGTCTGAAGAATCCGATGGTGCCCACTATCGACTGGACCGTACACCAGTCGCCGACCCTGTGGACGCGACTCCTGTCCAATGCCGGGTTTTCCAACCCGACGGTCAGGTGGAGATCGCTGAACCGGTTTGGGCCGATCGGTGAGCGGCTGCTCGGCAACAAGGTAGCGTCGTTCTTCCTGTGGAGCCGGTTCTGTCTGACGATGCGAAAGAAGGCAGGGTAGGGGACGGCCTATGCCTTCCAGGATATGTCTCTACGTTCGGGAGCTTGAGCCTCCGTACGATGAGGGCTTCAGGAACTTCATGCACAGCCTTCTCACGGAGGCGCCCGCCCGGCGGAAGGCCCTGCGCCTGGGTCACGGCGATCCGGAGGTCTTCGACGTCGATGTCGGCGACAGCCGGTTCGGCATCACCAGGACTCTGCGGAATGCCATTCGCGGCTTTAGGCCCGAAGCGGTGGTGTACATCCCGGACGGGCCCGTGTCCGCGGCCAATCTGATCAGGGCCAGGCTGCTCAAGTGGTACGCGGGGAACGCGCCCACGGCTGTGGTGTGCCTTCAGCCGCCGAGGAGTGCGTCGTTTCTGCTGCGAGCCCTGAGGACAATCGCGCCGCCGGATATGGTCTACGCGCAGTCGGAGGCCGGCAGGAAGGCCCTGGCGGAGATCGGCTTCAATGCCGGGATCGTGAGAAGCGGAGTAGACGCCCGCAGGTTCCGACCGGCCGACCCGGATGAGAAGGCCCGGTTGCGAGAGCAGTTCGGGATCGACCCATCGGCGTACGTCGTGCTTCACGTCGGTCACGTCAAAGAGGGACGAAACCTGCGCGTGCTCGGCGACATCGCGTCGTCGGTGCCGAATGCCAGCCCACTCGTGGTGGGCAGCACGAGCACCACTCAGGAGGCGGATCTGGCGGCGTGGCTGAAGGGGAATGGTGTCCGCATCCTCGACGGCTACATTGAGCGGATCGAGGACCTGTACCGGCTGGCAGACCTCTACCTGTTCCCGGTTGTCGAGAACAATCACGCGGTCGAGATGCCGCTCTCCGTGCTGGAGGCGATGGCGTGCAACCTCCCGGTGGTGACCACGAGGTTCGGGGCCCTGCCGGAGTGCTTTGATGAGGGTGACGGCCTCTACTACGCCGACACGGACGCGGAGATGCTTGAGAAGATCGGGATCGCATCGAAGGCAGATCCGCCGAACACCAGGCCGAAGATGGACGACTACACCTGGGAGTCGGTGGCCGAGCGGCTCTTCTCGGAAGTCGATGGGTTGGCGGAGAGCAGGCATGTCTCAAGCGCGCGAAAGTGAGCATTAGGACCAAGTGTTCATCTGTTTTGTTGGCATAGACGGGTCAGGCAAGACACTCCAGGCAAAGCGCCTGGCCGACAGCCTCAACGAGCGAGGCATACCGTGCGGCTACGTATGGTGCAGGTACAGCCCGCGCCTGCTTGCGCCATTTGCCAAGTTCCTGAAGAGGTTCGTCCGCCGGAAGAAGGGCAAGCTCGACTACGGTGACTTTACCTCCGCCAAGCAGGGGATCATGCGCAAGCCGTTCCTAGGCTGGGTGTGGCTGAACGTCAGCCTGCTGGAATACCTGACCCAGGTGCAGCGAACACTCGGCGCCGGCATGCGAAAGAGCCGGAACCTGGTGTGCGACAGATACATATACGATATGCTCGCCGACCTATCGGTCAACTTCGATCGGACCGATGATGGAATACGGGAGCTTGCCTCCCATCCGCTCATCCGGCTGTTTCCCAAGCCGGACAAGGTCTACTTCCTTGACATCACCGCGGAGGTATCCGTCCAGCGCAAGGATGATCCGAATGTCATGGACAAGCAGTACCTTGTGGATAGGGCGAAGATATACTCGTACCTGAGCGACTTGCTCGGGTTCGTTAGGATAGACGGCAACAAGTCGATCGATGAGATCGCTGATATCATCCTCAGCGACGCGATGGCGTGTGCCGAGTCAGCCGTTTGTGAGGTAGAGAGTTGAGCCGCGTAGTCATTCTTGGCATGGATGGGCTGGATCCCGATGTCCTGGAGCGATGGTGGGATGACCTGCCTAACTTCCGCCGCCTGAGGGACGAGGGGATGTTCCGCAGGGTCGATTCCGTGTACCCGCCGGATTCGATTCCCGCGTGGGCGACCATATACACCGGCGTGACTCCCGACTACCATGCGATACTCGACTCCGTGGACTACCTGGACGTGAACAGCCGGTCGTTCAGGTGCGACACGTCCGGCCTGCGGGGCAACTCGTTCTGGGACGCCGCCGGAGAGCAGGGGAAGAGAGTGTGCATTATCAATCCGTTCATGGCGTATCCTGTCTGGCCCGTGAACGGCATCATGGTGAACGGCCCGGTATTCGTCACCGGCGATGTGCAGGCGTACCCCGAGTCGATCCTGTCAGAGTACGAAGTGCCCGAGCTCGGCGGCATCGTGGATACGCCCTCGAATAAGACTCTGGGGTCGTTCGCCGAGAAAACCATGAAGCTGGCAGAGGACCATCTGCGGTTCAGCAAAGAGTTGTTCGGCCGCGAGAAGTGGGACCTTTTTTTTATCAACTTCCTGATGCTCGACAGAGTGCAGCATGCCTACTGGCGGTACTCCGATCCCGATGATCCGACGTATCCCGGCAGGAACCCGTATTCGGAGGTCATCAAGGATTTCTACCTCTTTCACGACCGGGTGCTCGGCGAGTTCCTCGACATGATGGACGAGGATACCGTCCTGATGGTGTTGAGCGATCACGGGCATGGTCGGCGCTGCACGAAGGCGCTGCTTGTGAACGAACTGCTCAGGCAGAGGGGCCTGCTGAAGTCGAAGGTCAAAGGCAAGCTCGATCCGAAGTACTGGATTGAGAAGACCAAGGTATTCGTCCTGCGAACGCTGGACAAGTACGACCTTCAGGATCTCAGCTACAAGATCGGCAAGTTGATCCCGGGTGCGAAGGCGCTCAAGAAGTCCACCTTTGTGATAGACAGCGTAGGAAGCACCGCGGGGGTTGCGCGTTTCTCCGGCATGAACCCCTACGGGGGTATCGATCTCCCGAGGACCGCGTTCGATAGTGACGACGCCTATGAAGCGGCCGTGGACGGCTTGATCGCCGACCTCATGACGCTGAAGGACCCGAAGACCGGTCGCAACGTCGTGAAGTGGGCGAAGCGGCGCGAGGAGATGTTCCGTGGGCCGTACGCTACGGTGTACCCGGAGGTTATCTTCCAGCTCGATTTCGACTACGGTGTGAGTAGATCGCTCTTCGGACCGTTGGTGGACGTGAATCCGACGCACAAGCAGATATCCGGCGGGCACATGCCTCAGGCGGCGCTGCTGACAAACCGCCGCACGCCGATCCTGGAAGACGAGGGGATGAGCATCGTGTCCATCGCGCCCTCGATCCTCCGGCTGCTCGGTGTCGAGGCGCCGGAGAGCATGACATCCCCCGAGTCGGTCTGCGCGGCCGCCGATACCGGAGGCAATTGATCTTGTCAGCTTTGACCAGTCCTGATCTGCTCGACATACTGGCATGTCCCGACTGCGGCGGCGCACTCGAAGAGCTTGGCGACAAGCTCCGGTGCGGGAGCTGTGGCCGTGAGTACGATATCAAGTCCGGCATACCCATCCTGTTTCCGAGGGCGATGGACCTGTCGCACCTGGAGGCCGAGGAGGAACTGGCGGACCAAATGAAGACCGGCCTGACGGGCAAGGCTGCCGACTTCCTGACTAAGCAGTGGGACGAGTCCAAGGTCGAGTTCTGGTCGATGGTGCGAGATCGGCTGTCGCCCGCTCCCGCCACGATCGCGAATATCGGATGCGGCCGTGATGCACGCTCCAAAGCGCTCGAGGATGCTGGTTACCGGTTCATCAACCTTGACATAATCCATGACAGCCTCCTGATGCTTCAGGACCAGGACGGCGCGAAGCGGTGTGTTGTGGGCGACATCTGCCACCTGCCGTTCCAGCCCGGGTCGCTCGACTACCTGGTGTGCATCGACGTCATACATCACGAGTGCGACGGCCTGGAGCCGATACTTGCATCGTTCAAGAAGCTGCTGAAGCCTGGAGGCATCCTGTTCCTGCAGGATCCGAACTCGTGGGGAATGTACCAGATCTGGAAGTCGGTGATGATGCCCAGGTTCCTGCATCGCATGCTGAGGTCGGCGTACCACAAGATGAAGCGCTCGACACACCAGCCGGCGGAATACGAATTTCCCACCAGCGTGTGGGCCGTCAAGAGGATGCTTCGGGATCTCGGCTTTGTGAAGATAGTGGCACATCCGCACAAGGCCTATCCGCGAACCGGACCTGTCGGCCACAGGTTCTACTCGCTGCTGGCGAGGATCGACTGGATCGGCCGCTACCACAACTACCATTACACCATAACGGCGGTCAGGGACGATGGCTGATATCCGAGTACATGATCGGGGCCGGCACTGGGCGCCTGGCTCCGAGGTTGGATGGATATGAAGATAGCAATGCTCGGCACAAAGGGAATACCGGCGACATGGGGCGGGATCGAGCACCATGTGGAGCAGATCAGCACGAGGCTGGCTGCCATGGGGCATGATGTTACCGTGTACTGCCGTCCGTACTACACGGAGACCAAGGAGAAGATCTACAAGGGCGTGCATCTCAAGAAACTCCCGACCATCCCGAGCAAGAACCTCGATGCGATCGTGCACACGTACCTGGCCACGCTGCACCTGATGTTCGAGGACTATGATATCGTGCACTACCACGCCATCGGTCCTGCCACGCTGGCGCTGCTCGCCCGAATCGCCGGCAAGAACACCGTCGTCACTGTGCACGGGCTCGACTGGCAGCGCGAGAAGTGGGGCAATAAGGCCAAGATGTTCCTCAAGTTCGGGGAGCGCGCGTCGGTCTACTTCCCGTACAGCACGATAACCGTGTCGAAGTTCCTCAAGCAGTACCTTGAGGAGAAGTACCACCGGCCGGTCACGTATATTCCCAGCGCCGTTACCGATCCCATCATCCGCCCGCCGGACAAGATCACGAAGTACGGCATCGGAGAGAGGGACTACATCCTCTTCGTGGCGCGGCTCGTGCCGGAGAAGGGCGCCCATTTCCTGATCGAGGCGTACGAGCGCCTGAAACCGGATATTCCGCTGGTGATCGCTGGCGGATCGAGCCACTCCGATGACTACGTGGCGGAGCTTCAGAAGCATGCTTCGGACAAGATCATCTTCACCGGATACGTGTACGGCGAGGAACTCCAGGAGTTGTACAGCAACGCCTACTGCTACGTGCATCCGTCGACCATCGAGGGCCTGCCCGTGACCCTGCTCGAGGCCGTGGCATTCGGCAACTGCGTGATCGCCAGCGACATACCGGCGAACACGGAGGTCGTCGAGGACTCCGGTGTCATCTTCGAGAGCATGAACGTGGATGATCTCTGCCAGGCGCTCAAGATGGTGCTCGATAGCCCGGCCCTGGCGCGGGAGCTTGGTGAACGGGCGAAGGCTCACGGCGTCGAGGAGTACAACTACGACAGAGTGACCGAGAAGACGGAAGCGCTGTATCGCAGAGTGCTCAGGGGTGAGATACCTGCGATGGACAGGCCCGGCGTCTGACAGCAAGATTGGATGGTTTTCTCATGGCAAGAGTCATAGTTGTCATGCCTGCGTACAATGCTGCGGCCACCCTGCTGCAGACGTACGAACAGATACCGAAGGATGTCGTCAGCGAGGTGTTGCTGGTCGACGATGCGAGCCACGATGAGACAGTCCAGGAGGCGCGCAAGCTCAACATACCTACACTTGTTCATCCCGAGAACCGGGGTTACGGCGCCAATCAGAAGACCTGCTACACAGAGGCTTTGAGGCGCGGAGCAGACATCGTAGTCATGCTCCATCCGGACTATCAGTACGATCCGACGCTCATTCCGGAGATGGTCCGGCCGATTCAGGAAGGCAAGGCCGACCTCGTCCTGGGGTCTCGACTCATGGGTGTGGATGGGCGGCAGTACGGCATGCCCGCGTACAAGTACTTCGCCAATCGGTTCCTTACGGCGATCGAGAACAATGCGATGGGCACCCGTCTCAGCGAACTGCATACGGGCTACCGGGCCTACTCCAGAAAGCTGTTGACGACCATACCGTATCTGCGCAACTCCGATGATTTCGTATTCGACTCGCAGGTGCTGTTCCAGACGGTCGCATTCGGTTTCAATATCGCGGAGATCAGCGTACCGTGCCGATACATGCCGGAGGCGTCCTCGATCAACTTCATCAGGAGCCTCAGATACGGCTTGTCAACTCTCATTGTCGCTGCTCAGTACACGATGCACAGGAAGGGCAGGATCAAGTGTCCATTGTTCCGCCGAGACTTCGCCTCCATGGTGGTACTGGAGGAGAGAGATAACCTGATCCCGACTGAGGCTGGGACCAGCCCGGAGACCAAAAGGTAGAGGCCTGTCGGCCTCAACGCATACCATGCGTCTCTGAGCGAAGCTGGGAGTCTATCATCGGATTCCTCGCTTTGCCTTCAGAACGGCAACAGGCGGTACGCTCGACCACTATCCACGGAGTCCCTGAGACTATGAGCAACACGATGATGGAAGAAGATATCGCAGTAGCGCCTGCACGCCGAACGGCCGCGCAGGCATTCATGGCGCCGGCGGAATCAGGGCTCCAGCAGTTGTTCCGGTTCGGACTCACCGGGGCGATTGCCACAGTGGTAGACTATGCCGTGCTGTTGGGCCTCTACAGGTTTGCCCATGTCTCTCGTCCTATCGCAGTTGCTACCGGATACGGTGTAGGACTCGTGATCTGCTACCTGTTCAGCATATTCTGGGTGTTCGCGCACCGCAGCATCTCCGACAGGCGCATCGAGTTCGCGATCTTCGTGGCTGTCGGTCTGGTCGGACTCGTGCTCACCGAGTTGGTGATGGAGGTCAGCCTGCGCTGGCTGGAGGCACACCCCGCGGTGTCCGCTGCCTGCTGGCGTTTCATCCAGTCGGGGATCGACAAGAGCTTCGCCGTCACGCCTGCTCTCGCTGCCAGGACCATCAAGATCACCATGTACGCCGGGCAGATCATCACCGCCAAGTTCATCGCCATCGTAGTGGTGTTCTTCTTCAACTTTGCCGGTCGAAAGACGCTGCTGTTCACCGCCCCAAGGCGTCGCTGATCCGCCTTGCACGGTCCGTCAACGGGTGGTACAATGATCGTGCGCCGTGACTATGGGGGAGTTCTCGCATGTCCACAGTAGCCGTTCTCAAAACCACGCCACAGACCGTCCTGGACGACTATGGCCGCCTGATGGACCTGGCTCGGTACAGGGATTTCCTGAGCGAGGAGCACGACACGCTCATCAAGCTCAACCTCTCGTGGACGAAGTATTTCCCCGCGTGCTCGAGCCAGCCATGGCAGCTCGAAGGCGTCGTCCGGAAGCTGATCGAGGACGGACGCGATAGCGCCGGGATCATCCCCGTCGAGAACAAGACGGTCGTCACCAACCCGTGCAAGGGCGCGGTCAACAACAAGTGGATGCCCGTGCTGAACAAGTACGACCTCAAGTTCGTGCCGCTGCCCGATGTCGAGTGGGTGAAGTACGAGTTCAAGTCGAAGCTCCTCAAGCTCAACGACATCTTCCCGGAAGGCATTCTGATCCCGAAGATGTTCGTCGGCAGGAACGTACTCCATCTGCCGACGGTCAAGACCCACGGCCACAGCACGACCACCGGCGCGATCAAGAACTCCTTCGGCGGCCTGCTGAAGGAGGTTCGTCACTACGCCCACAAGTACATGCACGAGGTGCTCGTCGATCTGATGCTCATGCAGAAGGAGCTTCACCCCGGCATCTTCGCGGCTATGGACGGCACTGTCTGCGGTGACGGCGCGGGGCCCCGGACCATGGACCCGAAGGTGAAGGGCTACATCCTGGCAAGCGGCGACTCGGTGGCGATAGACGCCATCGCCGCCAGGATGATGGGCTTCGACCCGATGAGCATCCCCTACATCCGCATGGCGACCGAGATGGGTCTCGGATGCGGCGATCCCAAAGAGATAGAGGTCGTCGGCGAGGACATCGCCGAGGTCAACTTCGGGTTCAAGACGAAGCGCAGTCTGGTCATCATGGGCGACCAGATGATCCGCAAGGGCTGGCTTCGGCCGTTGGAGCGGCTGCTCCTCCACTCGCCGCTTGTGGCCTGGGCGCCGCTCGCATCCACGATCTACCACGACTGGTACTGGTATCCCACCAAGGGCCGCCGAGCCATCAACGAGTTCATGGCGACGGAGTGGGGCGAGTTGTGGAAGCAGTATCTCTGCCGGTAAGCTCCCGCCATCCGCGCATCCCTCAAGATTCCCTGTGGTTTCTCCGATAATTCCTAATGCACGCCACGGGTTCGTGTGTGGCTTGCATACGGAGGTATTGGGGCAATGGATCTATCCATCGCAATGCTGTGCGCCAAGATGCTGGGCGCTCTGGCGGTCGTTGCATCCGGACTGCTGTTCGTGACCGGAGCGGTGAACTGCCGGGCCGAAGAGGAGTACTGGGACCGCTTCTGGGCCGAAACCCCCGTCGCCGGTCTCGGAGTCGATCAGTCTCTGGAAGACGACATTATCGACTTCCCGATCGAGTTGAGGATCGCCGCCTAGTGCGCTGCTGCGCCAGTCTCCATCCGCTAATACAAGGGGGTGCCGGATGGCCAAAGCAACTATTCTGAAGACCGTAGCCGTGATTGCGACTCAGATCGCATTGCTGCTGGTTCTCGTCCAGCAGATAAGCCCTGCCGCGAGGTAGGTTGTCGGCATTTCAAGGTGATATCCCTGTCAGGCCATCTTCGCACAGTGGGAGGTGGCCGTTTTTCATGCCTCACCGTGCGGTTGTGGGGTGCATGCATGGCGCCCCGGTGCTTGCCACCCCATTTACGCTGTGCTATAATGTGCTCATGAAGCTTTGCCCTTGAGGAAATCCATGCTCGATCCGTCGGCTCGCTACAGTGCAATCTGCGAGATAATATCGCTCACAAGCTCGTGCCGGGAGCTTCGGCCGACCCTGCGCAAGATTCTTGGATCCGCAAAGGACGTGCTTCCCGTCGAGACCCTCGGCCTGTGGCTGCCCGGCTTCGACGGCTCCGAGTACCTCTCCTCGACGGCATCGGCTTCCCGTGACCGCAGACTGCCGGTCGACCGCGAAGTGCTCGTGCGTAAGTTCGCGAAGAGCAGGGTATCCGCAGCCAGCCTGTCGTCGAATGGCTCCTCCTACTGGGCCGTGCCGGTCACCGCCGACTCGGTGATGCTCGGCACGCTTCTCTGCCCGGACCGGGATCTGGCGCATGATGACAAGGACTTCCTGGCTGTCGTGGCGCATCACCTTGCGCTCTACCTGTCGAGGCAGGCTCCGGCTCACGGCGCTTTCGCCGTTCGCGAATCGGCGCAGAAGCGCATCGAGGAAGTATCCGCGATCTACGAGATCAGCCAGGCGATAGGGAACGTTCGGATAGACGATCTGCTCCGGCTCATCACTGAGAAGGCGGCGGCGGTCATGGATGCCCAGGCTTGTTCCCTAATGCTCAAGGATCCTCAGAAGGACGAATTGGTGATCAAGGCGAGCCACGGCCTGTCCGAGGAGATCGTCGAGGAGACCAGGGTTGCCTACGGTGAGGGCATCGCCGGACGAGTTGCGCTCACAGGCGAACCGATGCTGCTCACCAACCCACAGGACGACCCGCGTTTCGCCGGCATCAATATCACTCCCAGGCCGGACATCGTGTCGTCGATCTGCGTGCCTCTGAGGGATGAGGAGGCGCGCGTGCACGGCGTCCTGAGCATCCGCCGGATCTCACCGGCGGCGGTGTTCACGGAGGACGACGTCAAGCTCTTCAGTGTGTTTGCCAGCCAGGCGGGACTTGCGATCTCGAACGCTCATCTGTACCAGAGCCTCAGGGACAGGGTCCAGGAGCTCTCCGCTCTCTACGAGATGAGCAACGAACTGAGCAACGCCTACAGCCTGGAGAACGCCGCCAACACCATGGTGCGGCTCGCCGCCCAGTTGACCGGCGACGTCTCGTCGATGCTTCTGCTGACGGAGAACCGACCGCAGTCGGATGTGCGCATCTGGGCATCGTCGTCCGTGCCGGCCAGGCTGCGCAACTCGGTTGTCGCCGCGATCAACGACGAGCTCATCGCGTGGATGCACGGACACAGGGAGCCGCAGAGCTTGGCGACTGACGGCAAGGGCCGCGTGCCGGAGTGCGTGCGTCCGCTCATGGAGGTCCTGCGCAAGTCGTTTTCACGCGTCAACTTGGTGCCGCTGATCGCCGAGGACGGCGTGATCGGCGTGTTGATGCTCGGAAGCAACGGACGGCGTCCGGAGAAGCAGAGGATCAAGCTGCTGTCGATCATCGCGGCTCAGGCTGCGAGCATCATCAAGAACGCCAGCAGATATGAAGAGAAGATAGAGCAGAAGGTTCTGGAGCTGTCCGCCCTCTACCAGCTTTCAGAGCGCATCTCGACGGCGGGCAGCCCGAAGGAGGCATTCGACTCCATCCTGGACATTGTGCGCGACATCGTGTGGTACGACGAGAGCTCGATCCACACGGTCGACTACGAGCGGAATACGCTGGTGGCGCAGGCATGTCGATGCGTGGAGAACGGCGCCGCTCCCGGGAGCGAGATTCCGCTTTGCGAAGATGAACTGAGTAGCTGGGCCATACACGAGCGAAAGGCTCTGGTGTCGAGGGACATCCGCGAGGATCCTCGCTTCCGCTCAGCGGCGGGGACCAGGGGCAAAGCCGTAAGGTCGCTGATGGCCATCCCGCTGATCGTTCAGGACGAGGTGGTCGGTGTCCTGAGCGTTCACAGCTATGCGCCGAACGCCTACACCGAGGAGAACGTGAAGATCCTCTCGGTGATCGCGTCTCAGGCAGCGGCGCTGTACAAGGAACTCGAAGCCCTTACGGCTCTGGCGAGCTACACGGACAACATACTCCGGAGCATCGCTGCCGGTGTACTGACCCTCGACCGGGAAGGCCGCGTGCTTACCTGGAACAAGGCCGCCGAGGACATCACTTCCATCCGCGCCGGTGACGTCGGCGGCCTCCATTTCTCGGAGGTCATCAGCAAGCTCGATATCTCTCCGTCGGACCGGGCGCGCACCCTGGCGGCTATCGAGCGTGTGATGGAGACCGGCGAGAAGTACCTCGGCTACAAGCTGGAGTATCACAGTCTCGACGGCGACGTGGCGTTCATCAACATGAACATCGCCCAACTCCGCGACCACGTCGGCGAGATGCTGGGCCTTGTCATCATCTTCGAGGACATCACCCGCGAGATCAAGATGGAGAACGAGATGCGCCGAATCTCCGAGTTGGCGGCGATCGGCCAACTCGCGGCGAGCATCGCTCACGAACTGCGCAACCCGCTGAGCTCCATCAAGGGCGCGGCACAGTATATCCGCAAGGAGTACGAGGACCACTTGCTCATGTGCGAGTTCCTCGATATCATTATTGAAGAGGTCAACGTCCTCAACAAGATCACGACGGAGTTCCTCGATTTCGCCCGGCCGACCAGGTTCAACCTGAAGGAGACCGACGTCAACGATGTCATCTTCAGGCTGCTGCAGTTCATGCAGATGGACATAAGCAAGCATGCCGTGCAGGTCGAGCAGAATCTGGCGTACGATGTTCCGCGGGTCATCGCGGACGACAAACAGCTTGAGCAGGTGTTCCGCAACATCGTGTTGAACGCGCTGCAGGCCATGCCCGAGGGTGGAAAGCTGTCGATCGTGACCTCCTCGGAGCCGGACGGCGTGAGCATCGCCATCTCGGATACGGGGATTGGGATCTCCGAGGAGCAGTTGAAGCAGATTTTCGTGCCCTTCTTCACCACCAAGACCAAGGGGACCGGCCTGGGACTGTCGATCGTGCAGAAGATCGTGGAGAACCACGGTGGAAGGGTTCGTGTGAGGAGCGAAGCAGGGAAGGGCACCACCTTCCTGGTCTACCTGCCGCTCTGCGGCGAGAAGGCTCGCGCCGCCCTCGAACAGGCGGAGAGCGCCGTGCAGAAGGGCGAGGACGAGCTGATGAAGCGCAGAATGACGCGCGACTGATGTACCGACGAGTTCAGAAAGGCATAGAATGGACGAACAGAAATCCCTTCTCATAGTCGACGACGAGCCGAACATCCGGCGAGTGCTGGAGGCCGTGTTCACCAAGGATGGCTATCAGGTGCAGACAGCCGAGAACGGACGCAAGGCGCTCGATATCCTTGCGACCGACCCGAACCTGAATGTGGCCGTCTGCGATCTCATCATGCCCGACATGAACGGCGTCGAGGTACTGAAGGCCGCCAAGGAGATCAATCCCAGGCTCTCGGTGGTCATGATCACCGCGCACGGCACGATCAAGACGGCCGTGGACGCCATGAAGCTCGGGGCGTTCGACTACATCACCAAGCCGTTCGACATGGACGAGATCAAGCTCATCGTCAAGAACGCCCTGGAGCGCAGCCGGCTGCTCGGCGAGAACGTCGAGCTCAAGCAGGAACTGAAGGGCCGCTACAAGTTCGACAACATCGTCGGCAACAGCGGCAAGATGCAGGAGGTCTACAAGGTCATCGAGCGCGTCGCCGCCAGCAACGCGACGGTGCTCATCCGCGGCGAGAGCGGCACCGGCAAGGAGCTGGTCGCCCGCGCGATCCACTACAACAGCCCCCGTGCTCAGAAGCAGTTCGTCGCCGTCTCCTGCGCCGCGCTCCCGGAGACGCTCCTGGAGAGCGAGTTGTTCGGCCACGAGAAGGGCGCGTTCACCGGAGCCGTCGGTCAAAAGGCGGGACGGTTCGAGCTTGCCCACCAGGGAACGCTGTTCCTCGACGAGGTCCCGGAGATCACGCCTGCCGTGCAGGTCAAGCTCCTCCGGGCGCTCCAGGAGCGGGAGTTCGAGCGAGTCGGCGGTACCAAGACCGTGAAGGTCGACGTCCGTCTCATAGCCGCCACGAACCGTGATCTCGAACAGTTGGTGGCCGACGGTCAGTTCCGTGCGGACCTCTACTATCGGCTGCAGGTGATACAGATCTTCCTGCCGGCTCTCCGGGAGCGCAGGGAAGATATCCCGTCGCTGGTGGAGCACTTCATAGCGAAGTTCAACAAGGAGAACGGCAAGCAGGCCAAGTTCCTGAGCCCCGAGGCGATGGACCTGGTGATGAAATATGACTGGCCGGGCAACATCCGTGAACTGGAGAACGCCATCGAGCGCTGCGTGGTCCTCGCCGATCCGAGCGACGAACTGCTCACACCCGACCTCCTGCCTTTCGCCATTCAAGCTGCCGCCGAGCAGGGATAGATACACTCGCATGCCTCCCGGGAAGCGGGTCGATTGCTCGCCCGCTTCCCGCCGCTCTCATCCCCGTCGCTGCCACTCCATGCCGGCTGTGTCCCGGTAATTCCGACAGATTTGTGAAAAAATCCCGCTGAGTTTCCATCATCGGCCTTCAATGGCACGGATTATGCAATAACTAAGTGTGACAGCATCGCATGAATAGCCCGAGACCGGACATGAACGGGCAGAATACTTCATTCCCGGCTGACAGCGGGGTTCAGCCGGCGTAGCATGCTGTTGGAGGCTTGGGGGAATGATCAACAAACAGAGCATACTCATCGCGGATGATGAGATCAACCTTTGCCGAATACTCGACGCCGAGCTGCGCAAGGCCGGCTACCTGGTTACCGCCGTGCATGACGGCGCCCAGGCAGTCGACGAAGCCCATCGCCGTGATTTTGATATGATCATACTGGACGTCAGGATGCCGGTCATGGACGGCATCAGCGCACTCCAGAGTATCCGCCGGGAACGGAAAGACGTTCCCATCATTATCATGACCGCCTACGAAAGCCACGACACCATGGCCAGCGCTCTCTCCATGGGCGCTACCGCCTGCGTCAACAAGCCGTTCGATCTGGACAGCCTGGTGGCTCTCGTGAAGGCCACTCTCGATGACGGTATCGGCCAGAGGTCGTTCAACTGGTCGGGATCGGTGCGGACCGTGCTGTTCAACTACAGCCAGCCGCTGCTCATCGAGATCCACGACGGCGACTACGTCGGGCAGTACCACAGCCGCATCGAAGAGAAGGATGACCAGACGCTGACGATCGCATGCCCCTCCAACAGCTCAGGCGCTATTCCGCTCAAGCCCGGCCTCGCGGTGAGCATCGGTTTCGCGGGTGAGGACGCGTTCTACAGCTTCGAGACCTCTATCCTCGCGATTCGCGACTCTTACCAGCCGATGATGGTCGTCGGCAAACCGGCGGTGATCTACCGAGTCCAGCGCAGGAAGCATGCTCGTATGCCGGCCCGCATCCCGGTCGAGGTGGCCCTGGTCGAGAAGAGCGCGCACTCCGACGTGCCGAGTGTCGGCCCGCTGTTTAGAGTGCACACTCAGGACATCGGCGCAGGCGGCTTCAGGATCATCACCGAGCAGCGGTTACAGACCGGCGCGACCGTGAAGATCCAGGCTTCGAACATTCCGGGGCTCGACGAGTTCTCCGGGACCGGCAAGATCACGCGCGCGATCAAGGTGCACGGCAACGGCCATGAGGACTGGGAGTACGGCATCCAGTTCACCAAGGTGGATGACGATCAGCGCCATACCCTTGCCCGAGCGGTCGAGGCCGGCGCGCTCGCCTAGGCCGACTTCCTCCATATCACGATGCAGAGCCCGTGTCTCACTCCGAGGCACGGGCCTTCTTGTTTCCGGGGTACAACGGCACGTAGGGAACGGGCGCTGTCCCGTTCCGTGGGCGTAGACCTCCGGCGAGCGGAACGCGACGGCGGGCGTTCCTTACGGAACATGCCCCGATGAGATGTCGCGACACCGTTTGACGAGAGGCCGGGCCGATGGTATACTCGAACCACGATCTTGATTGTCAGGGAGGCGTTCGCATGAAGTGCTTCAAATGCGGAACCGATAACCCGTCCGAATCCAGATTTTGTGGGAGCTGCGGCTCGCCGATGTCGCGCGAGGGCATCTCAACCGGCATGCCGGCCGCAGTCCAGAACAAGAAGAAGACCGGCCTGATCGCCGCGATAGCCGGCCTGCTCATCGTGGCTGCCATCGGCCTCTATCTGCACGGCCAGAGAGTCGCCGGCACCGGCCCGATGAAGGCTCCGAGCCAGCCGCCCGTCCTGAACGCGCCGACCGTGCCAGCGAACCAGCAGCCGGAGAAGAAGGAAGTCCCGCCCGAGGTCGTTGCCTACCTGGAGCATCTCAAGAAGGTCGAGCAGATGCGGCAGAACGTCTATGCGAAGGAACTGCAGTCCCTCGTGTCCAGCATGTCCGAAGCCATGATGAAAGCGCTTCCCTTCGACTGGGACCAGGAAGGCGAGATCAAGAAGCCGACGGACGAGCTTGCCAAGAAGTCTATGGACTTCACCCGCGACTGGCAGCAGGTGTCCGCGTACTTCCTGCAGGTCAAGGCGCCGCCTGACTGCGGAACGCTGGCCGCAAAGTACTACGAATCGCTCAGTACGTTCATCAGCTTCATGGGCAAGTTCCAGGAGGCGGTCGGCAAGAACGATATCGCCGGCCTCAACTCGATCAAGGCCGACAGCGGCCAGATCGACGACAAGTTCAACGCGGCTGATGCCGAACTCGGCAAGGTCTGCGACAAGTTCGGGCTGGAGAAAAGCTTCAAGATCCGCAGCGACTCCGGCCAGACTCCGGTGTTCGGCTTCTAGGCTTGGACTTGGTGGAGCAAAGGCCGTCTCCTTTGATATGGCTACGCCTGCTCAGGACAGGCTTCGATACGCGTCGCTACTCAGGACTAGCGGTTCCATGTCCCGGGGGATAACCACCATCAGCTCTGAGTAGTCCTGAACTCCGAGTTCACTGAGTGCGAAGCGTATCGAAGTGCGAGGAGTTCAGGACGTATCGAAGGGCGGCTTCGTGAGCGAAACCCCTGCGCCGCAGGGGTTTTTCGTGCCCGGAACAAGGAGAGACCAAGCATGCGTATACTCATCACCGGCGCCGCCGGAATGCTGGGGACCGATCTGCAGGAAGTGCTCGGCGCCGAGCACGAACTCGTGCCCACCGATGTGACCGGGGATCTGATCTCTCTAGACATCACCGATACCGATCAGGTGCTGTCCACGATCGCCGACGTGAGGCCGGATGCGGTGATCCATGCCGCCGCCTACACCGATGTTGACGGCTGCGAGCGCGATCCCGACAGGGCATTCCGCGTGAACGCGCTCGGCACGTGGAACATCGCCGCCGCTTGCGCCCGGAACGATGCGGCGCTCGTCTATATCAGCACCGATTTCGTATTCGACGGCGAGAAGGGTGAGCCGTACACCGAGTACGACGCGGTCAATCCGCTCGGTCACTACGGCGCATCGAAGCTCGCGGGCGAGACGCACGTCAGATCTCTCTGCTCTAAGCACTTCATCGTCCGCACCGCATGGCTCTATGGCGTCCACGGCAAGAGCTTCCCTCGCACCATGATCAACCTGTCGCAGACGCGCAAGGAGCTCAGCGTCGTGGCGGACCAGATCGGCTCTCCCACATTCACCGTGGACCTTGCGCAGGCTGTCCGGAGCCTGGTATCAAGTCCGCTCTACGGCGCCTATCACGTCACCAACAAGGGAGCGTGCTCGTGGTGTGAGTTCGCTGCGAAGACTCTGGCTCTCGCGGGTATCAACGATGTTGAGGTGAAGCCGATCAAAGCCGAGGAGTGGCCGAGCCCGACGCGGCGGCCGAAGTACTCGGTCCTGCGGCACTATTCGCTGGAGCTTCAGGGGCGCGATGATCTGCGTCCCTGGGAGGACGCTCTGGCGGATTTCGTGTCGCGGCTCGATGGATGAAGTACAGCGACACGCTGAATCTGCCAAAGACTGACTTTCCCATGCGCGCGGAGCTCTCCCGGCGGGAGCCCGAGATCGAGCGGCTCTGGGACGAGATGGACATCTACCGCCGCTCCCTGGAGAAGCCCGCGCCGAACGGGGATTTTGTGCTCCACGACGGCCCTCCGTACTCGAACGGCCACCTGCACATGGGCCACGCGCTGAACAAGATCCTCAAGGACTTCATCGTCAAGTACAAGACCATGTGCGGCTACCGCAGTCCCTTCGTCCCCGGCTGGGACAACCACGGCATGCCCATCGAGGTCAACGTCCTCAAGGAGTTCCGCAAGGCCGGCGTCAAGCCGAACCGCATCGAACTCCGACGCCGATGCCGGGAGTACGCCGCGGAGTGGGTGGACATCCAGCGCGAGGAGTTCAAGCGGCTCGGAATCCGCGGTGATTGGGGCGAGCCGTACCTGACGATGTCCACCGAGTACGAGGCGGCGATCATCATGGTGTTCGCCGAGTTGGCGCGCGGGGGATACATCTACCGGGGCCTGAAGCCGATCTTCTGGTGCCCGGCGTGTGAGACCGCCCTCGCCGAGGCCGAGATCGAGTACGGGCCGCACACATCGACTTCGATCTACGTCCGGTTCCCGCTCAAGGCCGATCCGAAGGGCCTCTTCGAGGGACTCCCTCAGGACCGAGTGTTCGCCGTGATCTGGACCACGACACCGTGGACAATCCCGGCGAACGTGGCGCTGGCGGTGCATCCGGACTACGAGTACGCCGTCATCGAGGCCGGCGGGGTGTACTACCTTCTCGCCGAGGATCTCGTGGAGCAGGCGGCGAGCGTGATCGGGGTGGGGGAGTACTCCATTGTGCGGACCCTCGATGGCGCGGACCTCGAAGGGACCGTCTTCGCCCACCCGATCTACGGACGGGACTCAGTCGTAGTTCTCGCGGATTACGTGACGCTCACCGAAGGCACCGGGATCGTCCACACCGCGCCCGGTCACGGACGCGAGGATTTCGCTACCGGCCAGGCATACGGCCTCCCGGTCCTGAATCCGGTCGATGCCGGGGGACGCTACACGGAGGAGGCGGGGCAGTTCGCCGGCATGACCATCCACGAGGGCGACAAGGCGGTCGTCGAGGAACTCGACCGCCGCGGGCACCTGCTCGCGCAGAGCACCCTGGAGCACAGCTATCCTCATTGCTGGAGATGCCGCGGGCCGGTCATCTACCGCGCGACCGTCCAGTGGTTCATGAACCTTGACCATCAGGGTCTGCGGCAGAGAGTGCTCGATGCGATCGAGTCCGTGAACTGGTATCCGCCGGAGAGCGTCAATCGGATCACGAGCATGATCGCCAACTCGCCCGACTGGTGCCTGTCCCGCCAGCGCGCGTGGGGCGTCGGCATCCCCGTGTTCTACTGCGAGCGGTGCGGCACTGAGATCATGACCGAGGAGTCTCTCCACGCCGTCTATCACCTCGTGCTCGACCACGGCTCGGATGCGTGGTTCTCGAAGGACCCTTCCGAGATCCTTCCCGAGGGGTTCAAATGCCCGAAGTGTGAGGGCGACCGATTCACGAAGGAGACCGACATCCTCGATGTCTGGTTCGACTCCGGCTCGTCGTGCCGGGCGGTCCTGGAGACCCGCATGGACCTGCGATACCCGGCGGATATGTACCTGGAAGGCTCCGACCAGCACCGCGGATGGTTCAACAAGTCGCTGATCGTCGGCGTCGCTACTCGCGGCGAGTCCCCGTTCCACACGTGCGTCACGAACGGCTGGATGCTCGACGAACAGGGCCGGACGATGCACAAGTCATGGGGCAACGTGATCTCCCCGGCGGAGATCATTGAACGCGATGGTGCTGATATCCTCCGGCTTTGGGTATCATCTATCGACTACTTCGAGGACGTTCGGCTCGGCAAGGAGATCCTGACGAGGGTCAGCGACGCGTATCGGCGCATCCGCAACACGTTCCGGTTCTTCCTCGCCAACCTGTACGATTTCGATCCATCGACCGACTCAGTTGATGACGCGGAGTTGCCGGAGATTGACAGGTACATCCTTCACCGGCTGCAGATCCTGATCAGCGACGTCACGGCGGGCTACGAGGCGTACGAGTTCCACCGGGTCTACCGCGCGGTGCACAACTTCGCGTCGGTGGAGTTGAGCGCGTTCTACCTCGATGTGCTCAAGGACCGTCTGTACACGTCCGCGCCGAAATCGGTTGGTCGGAGAGCGGCACAGACGGCGCTGTACAAGCTGCTATCGGCGATGGTCGGAATGCTGACGCCGATTCTCAGCTACACGGCGGAAGAGGTCTGGCGATACATGCCGGGCGACAAAGAGGCGAGTCCGCAATTGTCGGGTTTCCCTCAGGTCGAAAAGCGGTATATAGATGGCGAACTTGCCGCACGCTGGGCAAGGATTCTGGAGGTTCGAGAAGCCGTGTTTCGAAGCATCGAGGATGCGCGCAGATCGGGCGTGATCGGGAAACCGCTCGAAGCCGCCGTGACGATCACCGCGCCGCCGACAACTTACGATTATCTGCTGCCATACCTGGGCCAACTGAACTCGATCATGATCGTGTCACAGGTCGAGCTCAAGCAGGCCGACGAGGGGGCCGAACTGAAGATCGAGGTCGAGCCCGCGCCCGGCGAGAAATGCGACCGATGCTGGCTGGTGCTGCCGACGGTGGGCCGGCACGCCTTGCATCCGACATTGTGCGACCGTTGCGCAGAAGTCGTAACGGAGGTATACTAAGGGGAACTCCTACGCGTGCTTGAGAGCGAATGGGAATGTGGGAGACCCGGAGTCGCCCGTTCTTCCTTTCCCGACCGGGCATCGGGCTTTGGAGAGATCATATGCGGAAACTGAACGTAGATAGATACAGGAAGATCCTGGAGCAGGAGCGCGACCGCATCCGCAACGAGATCGATGTGGTGGAGACGCGCATCGGGATCGGCGACACCGGCCCCGCGCTGAGTGAGTTGGCGGACTACGACAACCACCCGGGGGATATGGGTACCGAGACCTTCGAGAAAGAGAAGGACCTGGCCCTGCGCGACAACTTCCGAAGCATGATCGGTCGGATAGACGAGGCGATCGGCAAGATCGACCGTGGGACGTACGGCGAATGTGATCGGTGCGGGCGGGAGATTTCCATGGGCCGGCTCGACGCCGTTCCCTGGGCGATCTACTGCGTCGAGTGTCAGGACATAATCGAGGGACGTTGAGAACAAGAAGCATCTACATAGTAGCGCTCGTGGTGACGATTCTTGACCAGCTCACCAAGCTGCTCGTCACGTCACGCCTGCCCTACGGCGCTTCGGTGCCGATGCTCGGTCCGATCGACGTCACCCTCGTGCGCAACCCGGGAGGCGCGTTCGGCCTCTTCCAGGATTGGGCCGCACCTCTGACGATCATCTCCCTGATCGTGGTTGTGGGGATAGTCGTCCTGAGCCGTAGGAGCGGCCGGCTCAGCCTTCTCGTCGGGATCGCGCTGGCGCTCCAGCTCGGCGGTGCGCTCGGCAATCTGATCGACAGACTGCGCCTCGGATACGTCGTGGATTTCATCAACCTTCAGGTGTGGCCGGTCTTCAACCTCGCAGATATCGCGATCACCAGCGGCATAGCGCTCCTCGCCGTTCACATCATATTCTGTGAGAGGTCAGCTCCCCAGACCACAGGGGATGTTTCCCTGGTCGAGTCCGAGCCGGCAAAGAGGTAGGCATTGCACTCCGTTCTCTTCAAGATCGGCCCGGTCCCCATTAGGGCCTATGGCCTCATGCTGTGGTTCGCCCTGATTGCGGCGCTCGTGCGCACACTCAGGGCGTCGAAGCGCAGCGGGCTTACCTCCGAACAGGTGGTGGATATCTCTCTCTATGCGCTGCTCTCGGGGATCGTGTTCGCACATCTCGCCTCCATCATGCTCGATCTGCCGTACTATCTGCGCTACCCGTCGGAGATCACCGGTCTGTGGACGGGGATGTTCGCCGCCGAGGGTGGACTGCGCGGCCTCTCGTTCCACGGCGGGTTTGTCGGCGGGATGCTGGCGGCATACGTCTATGCGCGCCGCAAAGGGCTGTTCTTCCTCGATGTGATCGATCTCTTCTCTCCGGGCCTGGCGCTCGGCTACGGCATCGCTCGCATCGGATGCTTCCTCAACGGATGTTGCTACGGCGCTCCGACCGATGTCCCGTGGGCGGTGCGATTCGTCATCGATCCGCACTCCCATCAACTGACGGAGCCGAGCCATCCGACGCAGATCTACTCGATGCTCGCCAGTCTCGCCATCTTCGGCATTCTGGTGCTGATCGAGAAGCGCCGCAGGTTCGGCGGTCAAGTGTTCCTTAGCTACGTCGCCCTGTACGCCGTCTACCGCTTCCTAATCGAGTTCATGAGGAAGGGCGTCACCGCGGAGGTCGCCTTCGCCGGACTGACGGAGGCGCAGGTGGTGAGCATCGTCATGTTCGTCGGCGCCGTCATCTGCCTCTGGGTCCGATCGCGCCGGCCGGCAACCGAAGACCGGATCGCAAATCCCCAATCCGAAATCCGCAATCCGAAATCCGCGATCCGAGATCCTCTGGAGCGCTGACGATGCCGGAACTGACCGTCACCCAGGAAGAGTCCGGCCGCCGCTTGGACGCCTATCTCGCGGACAAGGCGCCTGAGATCACTCGCTCGATGTTCCGGAAGCTGATCGAGGACGGGTGCGTGACCGTCAACGGCTCGTCGGAGAAGGCTTCGTACAAGGTCAGGGCGGGGGATATCATCGCGTACACCGTGCCCGCTCCGAAGCCGGCGCACGCTCAGCCGGAGGAGATCCCGCTCGACATCCTCTACGAGGACGACGACCTCATCGTCATCAACAAGCCGAAGGGCATGGTGGTCCATCCCGCCCCCGGCGCGCGCGAGGGCACGCTCGTGAACGCGCTTCTCGCCCACTGCAAGGGACTGGCGTCGGTCGGCGGGGTAGAGCGGCCCGGGATTGTCCACCGGCTCGACAAGGATACCTCCGGCGTGATGGTCGTGGCGAAGAACGACGCCGCCTACCACAGCCTCCAGAAGCAGATCCAGGCCCGGACCGCCGAACGCAGGTACCTGGCGCTCGTGTGGGGCGATCCGAAGTTCACGGATGCCGTCGTCGATGCGCCGATCGGGCGTCATCCCGTCGATCGGAAGAAGATGGCGGTGATCGAATCCGCCGCCCACAGGTCCAGATCGGCCGTAACCGAGCTGCACGTCCTGGAGCGCTACGGGCCGATGACGCTGATAGAGGCCAAGCTGCAGACCGGCCGCACGCATCAGGTGCGCGTCCATACCGCGTATGCACGGCACCCGGTGGTCGGCGATCCGGTGTACTCCGGCAGCCGGCGTCTGGAATCGGGGAGGAGGGAGTTCGTGCAGGAGGTCAATCGTCTCATCGGCGGACTCCGTGGACAGGCTCTGCATGCGTTCCGGCTCAGCTTCGACCATCCTCGGACCGGCGAGCGCATGGAGTTCACCGCCCCGCCTCCCGAGGAGATGGAAGCGCTGATCGAGTTCCTCCGGAGGGAGTGCATCGGGCAATAGGAGCGATCATGCCGCCAGTCTCAGTCAAGATCGGTGATATCGCGACGATGAGAAAGCCGCATCCGTGCGGGAGCCTGGATTGGGAGGTCACGCGCATCGGCGCGGACATCGGCCTGAAGTGCCTCAAGTGCGGGCGGCGGGTCATGCTTCCGCGGGATGAGTTCGAGCGCCGGCTGAAGTCGCTCAAGGGCCGCGCCGTGGATTGACATCGAGGCCCGGTTCTGGTACTATATACCGTACGAACTCGTGCCCCCGTAGCTCAGAGGATAGAGCGCGGGCCTCCGGAGCCCGAAGCACAGGTTCGATTCCTGTCGGGGGCGCTGTCGCCAAGGTTCCGTGCGTGCGTGGGATCGTGGGGAGAGCGCGCCCGATTGGATTCGGGGTACGGTTCTGCAGGAGCTCGCTCAAACATCATGGTCGGTACGGTGAGATACCGATACCGAGACTGGCGTGGATCGCGAGCTTGTCCGGATATTCGCATATACCGAGGGCGATCGCATGGGCTAGGGTCCGGCGGTCGCCCTCGGTTGCGTTTGCCCATCCCGTCTCGATTACCACCCGGAAGCGTATGATCGTCTTCTCCGCTGCGTGCGGCCGCCTCAGTTCGACCTCCTGATTCGCTGTCCTCCAGCCGCGAACCCGCCTTTCCGCGCTGCGTTGATTATTCTTGAGCATCGACGGGCGTTTCTGCACGGACGGATCCATGTCAACGAACGGCGGATCGTCCGCAGCGCCGCATCCGTATAGCCTACATGCGTCGGCTCAGTTGGCAAGACGGCAAGAAGTTGATAACCTAGCGATAGTTGCTCCACCAACTCTATGCACCACCAACCATCATCATCCCGGTAGAATGCTATGCCGAACACGAAGTCCGATATCAGCATAATCGCCAAACTGCACGATCTCCTGAAGCTTGGGGGCTGTGACCTCCACCACTTCTGCCCTACGAAGCACCCCAAGGCTGCAGACATGGAACGGGTGCATCCCCACCTCTGGAAGGCGCTCCGTCACCACTGTGTCTCTTGGTACTGGCAGAAGAAGCATCAGTGCGGCTTGAAGCAGATGGATCGGGAGACTTTCTGCATCAGCTATGCCGACCACAAGGCTTCCGCTATATCCAGACGTTTGCGGCGTTTGCTCTCCCACCATCTAGTCATCCATGTCTGGAAGCATGAGCACCGCACGGATGAAGAGTTCAAGCCGATCGAGGCCATATTCGAGCAGGCGCTGGACAGCAGAGATCTCAAGAAGCTGTACTCCGACCATCTGACCGATATGGAAGAACGGTCGGAGACGGCCAATACCAGGGATGGCTCATCCTTCACGTCGCTCCGCACACATGCAGAGCTGACTGCTTCCTGGGCGGATTTCCTCCTGCGCAATGCCGACCGCTATCGTCTACCTGTCGGCACTGACAGCGCATACAGGTTCAGAAAGCCGCTTGAGAAGGGAAAGGTCGTCCTCGTCCGCTGCAAGATACGAACGCACGGCCGCCTTGCCCGTCTCCGCGACCTGCAGATGGTCCGCGACATCGAGGTACGAAAGAAGCTCGTGGTCAGGGCTCTCGGACGCGTATCGCTCTATGAACTGCCTGACGAGATTCTCATTCCGATGCATCCCGATCTTGCGGAGGAGATCGGCGATCTCCTCAAGCCGACTCTCAGCACCAATCACTTCATCGAGTTCACCCCTGCGCCGAGCCCATTTCTGAATGCGAAGGGAAACGGAGAGGGGTTTCTCCACAACTTCCATACACTGTTCGGCGACTACACAGGGATCGTCTATCCCGATCTCGATGATACCATTGAGCCCAATGACGAATATCCTGCCAGCCAGCGTGCGATCCTTTGCGACCTATGCCAGTTGGCTCAAGCGCGAGTAGAATACCACGATGCCTTCCCGGGAACGACTGATCCTGTTCCCGAATATCTTTGCCAGTCCTGCGCGGGTCTTCGCAAGAGATCGAAAACCCGAGCAAGGAATCTCACGACTTGGGAAAGGTCCGTCGACAATGATGAGGAACGCGCGATCGATGATGCGAAGGCTCGCCCGCGTGTATGTGTGGTCAAGGTTTCGCTTGATATGGCGGAACTCGTCAGCGCCCTGAAGAACGCCTTCCAGACGACCTTCCGCGAAAAACTGAAGGACAGGCCGTTGGATGGGCACGACCTCGGTTTCTCGATCCTCCAGGAGTTCGTCCTCGACTACAACCGGTTCGTAAAGAAGTTCGAGGAGAGCATTCTTGCTTTGCACGACGGGAGGTACAGCGGCGATAGCCACGATCACATTCTCGACGGCTTCCTGGCGCTTCGGATTGAGAGTGACTCTGAGGTCGCAGATATCACTCGGGAATACGTCAAGCTATACGACCAGTACTTCCCGCGGCTGAAAGGCCCGACGTTTCCGGTCAAGCTCTCCATATCGTGCTCGCATATCAAGCACCCGTTCCTGGAGCATTGGGAAGTACTCGACAAGCCGACATCCGCCATCAACGTTCAGTCCGTCCGCCGAGCACAGGTGGGACTCTCGTTCGAGCAGTTCGAGGCGCTGGAGAGTTTCGGCAGGAACCCGGAGCCGCGCGTCAGCGGATTCCTCCATAGGCTGGCGGAGATCTACGACCGTACCGGGAGCGAATTGCTGGTCAAGTTTACTCTGCTTGACAAGGATGACAACGAACGCAGGGTGGTGGAGCCGTTCATGAACGGCACTGTGAATCCCAGTCAGATTCTCAACTACTACAAGCTGTTCGTACAGGATGCGAAACGATGAGCACCGAGTTCTGGCAGTACAGACTGGATACTTGTTGGAAAGACGAGCGGGGATATCACGACGAACTGCTCTGCATAGGCGAGCGGATCAAGAAGGGAACGTTCCGCCCTTGTCTTGAGGAGGCGATACCGTTCTCCTCCGCGGTGGGCGCGCTCCGCGAAGCGCTTGGCTTGCCTTACTCGGTCGACTTGTATGCCGCCGGTCATATCTGCAATCCAAAGTGCTCGCCACCGGGAGTCGAGTACATCACTCTCGCACCGAGTGACGTGGCGACCGGGGGAGTGAAGCCGCCGGCTCCGCTGACCGTCAAGGCTCTGCGCGGGGTCAAAGGGCGCATCTTCGTCGAGATAAGCAGCGACGAGGTCAGGAAGGCGCTTGAGAAGATCGGCTCACCCTTCGAGATCACCATGGGAGCGATGAAGTCAACAGGCTTCGGACGCTGCCGACTGACCAGAGTGTTCGAGGATGTTCCACTTGTCGTAGAGCCGGGAAGGCTCAGGACTCGCATTCCCGAGAGGCACAAAGAACATTTCGGGATTACGGACAACGTTAGCAAGCCGATCTATGGTTACCTGTTCGATACCTCCGATGAAGCAAAGCGGAACGACGGTACTGGGACTTACGTCAAGTCGCTATTCGAGGGGAGTATCATCGAGGGGTACTCATTCTTGTTGGGAGGAGAGGATGCATCATGAGTGTGCAGGACAAGAGGGCTCATATCGACCGTCTTGTTGATGATCTGGTCGAGAAGGTGGTGGGTATTGTCCAGAGAAAGGGCATACGTTGTGACAGGCGTGGGCAGCGCTTTGCTTCAAGTCAACTGGACAGCCTGCGACATATCTTCGAGACCCGCGGTTGGAAGACGGCTCGCCTCTACCAGGTCGGCAAGATTGACCCCAGGGATAGGGACTTCGAGCTTAGGAAAAACGAGGCACTGCTGGAGATCATAGACGCAGCGGCGGACAGTGGTCTCGACCGCTCGACGGTCTCGTATACGATAGGCAAGTTGAACTCAATATTGGCCGACAGGCTCGGTGTAGATTCCGGAGGAGGACAGAAACATGGGCGAAAACGTTAAGCGGTTCACGGTGACACTGACGACTCTCGAGCCATTCAGGATCGGAGCGTTGCAGAATGTGCTATCCGGTCTTGACTATCCGGTCGCGACTGTAGGGGGAAGGGTGGTGGTCCAAGGGTCGACGCTGAAGGGTGCTCTGAGAGCCGAGATCGAGCGATACCTGATAGAGAACTATGGCTCGGACAAATGGATGAAGCCGTGCATCCCGTCGGCAGCGAACACCCTGTCTGATGAGGAGCAAGGACTCATTCGAGAGGGGTTGTATCGCAAAGGCGGTGGATGCAACTACTCGAAGCGCAAGAAGTCGGAGTCCATTTGCCCGGCTTGCTATCTACTCGGCGCTCAGGGCCTTACCGGCTTTGTCCGCGTACCCTATCTGTTCACGGAGCAGACCCCAGAGGAGCTATACTCGGTTCGCATGGACAGAGCCATCGGCGTGGTAGCGGAGAAGACGAACCGTGACTATCAGATCATGGCTGACGGTGTTGTCTTCAAGGGCACTCTGGAAGTGGTACTCGCATATCCAACGAGGGCTTGGGAACTAGGAAAACCGCGCTTCCCAGAGGACAAATGGCTTGAGTCCGGCCAGTGGACCCAGGGCAGGATCATCGATGAATTGATAAAGGATCGACTGAAGGCAATCGACCTTATCGGCGGGTTCAAGTCCAAGGGATGCGGAAAGGTGGACATCGAGGTAAAGGTGGTCGAAGGAAACCAGTAGTGCTCGCTTCATTCACCATCACCCTGAAACAGACCAGCGAAGCGGAGTGGACCGCGCCGGAGGCGACCGGGGTGTTCGTGCGGGCGCTCTTCTACGAACTCCTGCGGTCGAAGGCGCCGGGCCTCGCGGAAGAGATCCACGGGAGTTCGTCCGACGCGCCGTTCACCGTCTCGCCGATGATCCGCCTGCGCAGATCCGCCGAGGGAGAGCCGCCCGCCTACCGCGTCCGGTTCACCACGCTCACCGAGCCGGTGTTCGACGCCGCGTGCCAGGCGATCTATCTGCTCCACACAACGGGAACGCCCGTCCGCATCTCCAAGGCCGAGTTCGAAGTGCAGGACCTCGACTTCCGCCGGCAGAAACGGATGTGCCGGCTCGCAAGATATCAGGACCTCGCACGGGGGGAATGTGAGCGAATCATCCCGTTCCGATTCCTGACGCCGACCGCCTTCAAGAACGGCAAGGCGAACGTCCCCCTGCCGATCCCGCGCCTCATGTTCGGCGGGTATCTGCGGAAGTGGAACACCTTCGCGCCGGAGGATCTGCGGATCGACGAATCGCTGCTCACCGAGATCGAGGACAGTGTGCTGATCAGTCGCCACGATATCCGGAGCCGCACGCTCGACCTCGGCGCGATGAAGATGGTCGGCTTCACCGGAGAGTGCACCCTGGCCGCATCGAACGGCATCCGGCCGGAGTCCCTCCGCGCGCTCAATACGCTCGCCCGGTTCGCCTGCTTCTCCGGCACCGGCGCGAAGACGACGATCGGCATGGGGCAGACGGCGGTGGAGAGTGAGGAGTGATGAGTGAGGAGTGATCGGAAGGCGGCCCGCGTTGAGCGATGGAAGGGCGGACGCGGGGACGCGGCGAGTGGGAGACGCGGAGAGCGCGAACCGGGAGCGGCGGCGATCTACGAGGGAGGTTCGCGCGGGCGTCCGAGAGCAGGAATCCTCATCTCCGGCCCCGAACTGTCAAGTAGATTCCGGCCGCGCGAGCCTTCTCGCGCTCAGAACGACCGTTGCAACGAGCAAATCCCGCACAGAGGGATTGAAACATCCCGGACCCGGTTAG
>CAYXOC010000022.1:0-66724 GCA_964466715.1 uncultured bacterium | reverse complement strand
GCGGATTCCACCTCAGCACGAAGCTGACGACGGTCTTGACCCCGGCCTTGCGGACGGCGTCGCGCATGGCGACGAGGTCCTCGATGTTGAGCGCGACCGGCTTCTCGATGAGGATGTGCTTCCCGGCGTTGGCGGCCTTGATCGTCTCGCCTGCGTGGAGGTGGTTAGGCGTGCAGATCGAGACGATGTCGACGCGCTTGTCGGCCATCAGCTCATCGTAGTCGGTGTAGATGGCGCACTCGAGGCCGGCGGTCTCCGCGGCCTTCCTCGCGCTCTCGGCCTTCCGGCTTCCGATGGCGACTACCTCGCAGTGCGGGTTGTTCGCATAGGCCCGGATGTGCTCACCGGCAACCCATCCCGCGCCCCATACTGCGGCACCCAACTGCTTCTCCATTGTTCGCCTCCATAGTCAGTGAGAACAATCAGTCTTATGGTGCTGACCATACAGAAGTACCTGCGGTGTCGTAGACCCTGAGGATGGGCTCGCCCTTCAACACGGCCAACCCTACTCGTGGCTGTGCTGCCGTATCAGATAAGGTCAAGGCAGGGCCATCTTCGGTTGCACTGAATGATACTTGCTGATCGCCTTTGAAGTTGAAAAGCCCGAACTTGGTATCACCGCTGAGCACGGCCAGTGCTACTCGTAGCTTCCCAGCAGAATCAACGAGGGTGAAAGCAGGCTCACCATCAACCAACCCAAGCATTCCCGCAGACTTTCCTACAGAACTGTGCAGGGCTAATCGTGCCTCCCCATCTATCACTCTTAGCTCTCCGCAAGATTGGCCGTCGGAAGAGGCTAAGACGATGTTAGGCTCATTCTTGATCAAGCCAAACCCTCCGCGGAGCTCCCCTGCAGAGTCCAACAGATTGAGAGCAGGCTCACCCGTGGCCAAGGAGAGCGTTGCTCGGACCTCCCCTGCTGAATCAATCAAGGAAATACCCGGCACACCCTTCATTACGTTGAACCCTCCACGGGGTTTGCCAGATGAGTCGCTGAGAACAAGGCCGGGCTCACCGCGGCGCAGGCTGAACACTCCTAGTGGGTTGTCCGTCGAGTCGTAAAGGGCAACGCAAGGCTCACCTTTTGCCAGCCCAAACGCTCCACGCTTCTTGCCCGTCGAGTCGTACAGGTAGAGCTTGGGATCACCGTCAGCCATCTCAAACGACCCGCGTGTCTTGCCTGCCGAGTCGACTAACTCGAACCTCTTGGCTCTTAGTACGTCGCTGGTTGATGGCACGCCACCTTGAGCCACCGCCGGGGCGTTAGCACGGCTCATCAAGCCGCCCAGGTATCCGGCAACCATTGCCGCCACTATCACGGCCAACACCTGCATCCGCTCTCTCATACTAGCATCCTCCTTTGATCGACTGACCTAACGATGTTTCGGTAGCGCCAACAGGCGACGCTGTTGCACGACAGTCCAAGGGGCAGGAGTACAACTCCTGCCCCAACGTGTTGTGGTGCGCGTGAGGACACGCGCGCTCCCGGTTCCTACTTCGCGTAGGCTGATGCGATCTTGGCGACGGCCTCGGCCGCGTCGGCCATGTCGGACTCGCCGAGGGTCGGGTGGACGAGCAGCCAGACGGTCTGCGCTCCGATCTTGCGTGCGGTCGGGCAGTCGGTCTTGCTGTAGTCCACCTTGCCGCCGTAGAGCGGACATGTAAACGGACAGGAGGTCTTGCCGTAGCCTACCATCTTCAGGAAGACCTCTTCCTTGTAGTTCTCGGGCGGGACGCCGGCGGCCGACGGGATGCCCTCGGCTCTGAGCGCCTGGATGAACTCGTCGCGAGTGCAGTCCAGCGTCTCGGGTTTGATCTTGAACGCGTACTTGTAGAACGCGTGCTTCACGTCCGGCGACTCGTACGGCGGCTCGACCTGCGGGATCTCGGCGAGCCTGGCGCTGAGGTAGTGTGCGTTCCTCCGGCGAGTCTCGACCCAGTCGGCGAGTCGCTTGACGCACTCGATGCCGATGACGTTCTGCATCTCGGTCATGCGGTAGTTGAAGCCCATGCGGTGATGGATGTACGGGTAGAGCGCCTCCATCTGCAGAAGGTCCCTGCGCTCCTCCTCCCAGTAGCCGTGATCCTTGAAGCTGCGGGCGATCTCCGCCATGTACTCGTCATCGGTGGTGACCGCGCCGCCCTCACCGCCGGTGGTCATGATCTTGTCCTGGCAGAAGCTGAACGCGGCGATGTCGGCGAGCCCTCCGACCATCTTGCCCTTGTACATGCCGCCGTGAGCCTGTGCGGCGTCCTCGATGACCTTGATGCCCCGCTTCGCGGCGATGGCCTTGATCGGGTCCATGTCGGCGGGATGGCCGTGCAGATGGACGGCGATGATCGCCTTGGTGCGCTCGGTGATCAGCGACTCGACGCACTTCGGGTCGATGTTCCAGGTCTTCTCCTCGACATCGGCAAAGACGGGGATCGCGTTCTGGTGCAGAACGGCGGCGGCGGTGGCGATGAAGGTGTAGCTGGGGACGATGACCTCGTCGCCGGGGCCGATATCGGCGGCCGCGAGGGCGACGTGCAGGGCGCTCGTACCCGAGTTCACCATGATGGCGTGCTTGACCCCGCAGAACTCGGCGTACATCTCCTGGAACTTCATCCCGCGGAAGCCGGTCCAGTAGTTGACCTTGCCGCTGTCGAGGACCTCCATCACGGCCTTCTTGTCCTCTTCCCAGAAGTAGGGCCACGGCGCAAACGGTGTGGTTCGAACGGGCGTCCCCCCGTTGATGGCGAGCTTATCGGCAGACGACATGATTGTATTCCTCCGAGTGTGAATTGCTGAGGGAGTAGTGGAGTATTGGAGTACTGGAATACTGGAGTGGTGGAGTGTTGGAAAACCGATTACTCCATTGCTCCACTAGTCCATTCCCCATTACTCCAGCACTCCACCACTCCATTCCCTACGGCAGCAGCCTCTCCGTGCGGAGGCGAGTCCAGCGGTCGCAGACCCGGAACGCCTCGGCGTACGGGACTCCGCACTGCTGCCCGCGATACTTCGCGCAGGTTGCAATGAAATCCACTATGTCAAGGTTGTCGTGCTCCTTGAGCCAGACTACCTGGCTCTGGTGGCACTCCATCATCGCCTTCTTCATCTCGATGAAGTCGCTGATGTCCACGTACTCGCCTGGCTGGAAATCGACGCCGGAGACGGTGTCCATGTAGTAGATCGGCGGAACCTTGTCGTGCGGCGGCTGGGAAGTCTTCCAGTTCGGGAGAGTCGCGTGGAACGAGGCGTCGTAGACCAACTGGCTGGTGACGACGTGGTCGGGCATGTAGTCGGTCGGCGAATGGGTGATGATCAGGTCCGGTCGGGCGATGCGGATCATGTCGATGAACTTCGCCAGCGTCGGCCGATCGTTGAACAGCTCGCAGTCCGGGATGCCGACGGTCAAGCTCTCGGCGCCGATCCGGCTTGCGGAAAGCTGGGCCTCCTTGCGGCGGATGGCGGCCAACTCGTCGTTCGGAATGTGGAAATGGCCCTTGTCGCCCGTGCAGGCATGGCACATGATGATCTCATGGCCCTGGCTCGCGTACTTGGCGAGCGTGCCCGCGCACAAAATCTCGATGTCGTCGGGATGCGCCCCGACTGCCAGGATTCGCATATGTGCCCCTCCAGTCAGATGCTCGTTTCTTGATGCTTGATGCTTGATGCTCGATTCTCGATGCTGGATGCTCGATCATCCGCCGGAGCAGCTATCGAGTATCGAGCATCCAGTATCGAGCATCTAGGGTCGAGGATCGAGCATCGGTTTATTTCAGCTTCACCCGGGAGCCCTCGGGAGTGTCTTCGATCACGTAGCCCGCGGCCGAGAGTTCGTCGCGGATGCGGTCGGCGGTGGCCCAGTCGCGCGCGGCGCGGGCCGCGTTCCGCTCGGCAAGGAGCGCCTCGATCTCAGGCGGGACCTCGGTCGTCGCCGGAGTCGCGCGCTCGGCCAGATCGAGGCCGAGGACGCGGTCGAAGTCGACCATCGCGTCGAAGACTTCCTTGCCGCCGCCACCGCGGGTGTTCACTTCCTTGATCAGGTTGAAAACGACGGACAGGGCGATCGGCATGTTCAGGTCGTCGTCGAGCGCCTCGCCGAAGTCGTGCTTCGCGCGCTCGACGGCATCCTCCATGCCGCTCGACTTCGAGGTATCGAGCCGGCCCATGAAGTCGTAGAGGTTGCCGAGCGTCGTTCGGGCGGCATCCATGCCCTTCCAGGTGAAATTGAGCTTCGCCTTGTAGTGCGCCGAGATGCCGAGATACCGGAACACGAGCGGATCGTATCCCTTGGCGATGACGTCGCGCAGGGTGTAGAAGTTGCCGAGCGACTTGCTCATCTTGCGGCCGTCTACCTGCAGATGCTCGGAGTGCATCCAATAGTTGACAAAGGTGCACCCGCAGGAGGCCTCGGACTGGGCGATCTCGTTCTCGTGGTGCGGGAAGATGTTGTCCACGCCGCCGGTGTGGATGTCGAACGTCTTGCCGAGGTATTTGCTGCTCATCGCCGAGCACTCGATGTGCCATCCCGGGCGGCCCTTGCCAAGCTCGGTCTCCCAGAAGACGCTCCCGTCGGCCTCATCCCAGCCCTTCCAGAGCGCAAAATCGGAGACCTGCGCCTTCTCATACTCGTCTGACCGGACTCGCGCGCCGGCCTTGAGATCCTCCATGCGGAAGTGGGAGAGCTTGCCGTAGCCGGGGAACTTCGAGATGTCGAAGTAGACGGAGCCGTCCTCGGCCTTGTAGGCGAATCCCTTGTCGAGGAGCGTCTTGATGATCTCGATCATCTCCGGCACATGCTCGGTCGCGCGAGGATAGACGTGCGCCGGGAGCACGTTCAGTGCATCGCGATCCTCGAAGAAGCCCTCGATGAACGGAGCGGTGTACTCGTTGAGGCTGATGCCCCGGGAGTTCGCGCCCCGGATCGTCTTGTCGTCCACGTCAGTGAGGTTCATGACGTGCATGACTTCGAAGCCGCGGTACTCCAGGTGCCGGCGGAGGATGTCCTCGAAGAGGTAGGTCCGCCAGTTGCCGATATGGGCGTAGTCATAGACCGTCGGCCCGCAGGTGTAGAGCCCGACCTTCATGTCGTCGATCGGCTTGAACTCGTCCTTCTCGCGGGTCATGGTGTTGAAATATCGTATGGGCATGATGGCCTCCCCTACTCTTACTCCTACTCCTAATCGCAACCGAAACGCTGGCGAGCACGATTCAGAGTAAGATTAGGAGTAAGAGCAAGAACTATGGTCCGAATGTCTCTCTCAGGTGCGATAGGCTGTCCTTCGCTATCGTCACGGGATCGGGTTCGTAGTCGAAGACCTCGACCGAGCAATACCCATCGTACCCGATCTGCTGCAGCGCCTTCCCGATCCCGACGAAGTCCGTCTCGCCGTTCCCCGGTCCGCGGCCGCTCGCGTCGTTCACGTGGACGTGCATCGCCATCCCGGCCGCCTCCTCGATGATCGCCGGGAGCGGGCGGCCGTCGTCGCTGATCGCCTTGATGTCGATCATCGTCCGGAAGTGCGGCTTGCCGACCTCACGGACCATGCGCAGAGCGTCGGTGACCGTGTTCACGAAATCGGTCTCGCGCCGGGCGAGCGGCTCGATGCACAGGTACGCGCCGACCTCCGCCGCCGTGTCCGCGCAGTGAGCGAACGTCTCGCAGGCGTATCCCCATGCCTGAGCGAACGTCAGGCCGAGGTGGACACTCCGCTGCTTCGGCGAGCCGAAGATCAGCACCCTGCCGCCGAGGTCGCCGCAGAAGCGGATCAGCGCGTCGAGGTAGTCCCTCGTGCGCCGCCGGACAGACTCGTCGGGATGGTTGACATACATACCCTCCGGCTTCACGAGCAGCCAGTGCAGGCCGACGATCTCGATGTCGTTGTCGGCCGCTGATTGCACGATCTCCCGGCGGCGAGCAGGCGAAACATCCTCAACCGAATCGGCGATGGTGAACGGGGCAATCTCTACTCCGTCGTAGCCGATCTCTCTGGCGGTACGGAAGGTGTCCTCGATCCTCCAGCCCTGGAACGTCTCGTTGCAGATAGCGAACTTCATGTCGGTTAGCGCATTATACCATACGGCAAGGGGAAACACGAATAGCACGAATGATCGAATAAGAGGGAAGACTGGGTTCGGATGACTGCGAAAGCACTGATTGTCATGCGATAGCCTATCCGTCCAAGTTGCCCATACACGAATGGGAAGCAGAAGCACAAATGGTGCAGATGGACAAACGAAATGCTGGTCTTGCGCAACCCACACATTCGATTCATCGCGTCCGGGCCTTCCCATTCGTGTCAGGTACGGCACAAGGACAGACTATCGAACAACAGGCAGACCTTACGATCCGGCACGGCCTGGTTTCTGATCTCCCCCTATTCGCCCATTCGTGTCATTCGTGTTTCCCTTAAATGATCTTGATCGCGGCGGCCGGGCACGCGAAGCCGCAGTAGCCGCAGAGGATGCACGCCTCGCGATCGACCTCCGGCATCTTTTCGCCCATGGTGAGCGCGCCGTACCTGCATGCATCGAGGCACGCCCCACACGCCTTGCAGAACGGACGGATATGAAGCTCGCGGGGACGGGTATCCATCGCCTGCCGGACCTCGGCGGGCACCTCCTCGCCGCTCGCAACAGCGATGTTGAAGATCACCTCGTTCAGGTTCTGCATCCCGACCGCCATAGAGTCAGCCTCGGGGATGCCGAGTTGATACTCGAGCGCCTTCCGCCCATCGGCGAAAAGGAGTCCGCCCGCGAACGCCTTCATGAGGTAGATGCCCTTGCCCGATGCGTGCGCGACCTTGATCAGATCGTACATCTCGGCAACCGTGCCCTCGCAGATCCCGTTCCCCTCGCGGTTCAAGACGGCGAGGATCACCTCGACATCCGGCCAACCCACGATCCGCTCCATCACCCGGCAGGAGTGAGTCGAGACGCCGATCGCACCCACGAGCCCGTCCGCCTTCGCCTGTTGGAGCGCCTCCCAGGCCGGACGGCGCGCCTCCAGGTCATCGAGCGTGTCGACGCTATGCATCTTGAAGAGATCGATGCGCCCCACCCCGATCTCGTCGAGCGCCTTGCGGATGGAGGCATTCATCGACTCGGCGTCCTTCGCCATCGACTTGCTGGCGATGACGACCGGCTGCCTGATCTGCCTCAGAGCCGCCCTCATGTGGCGGTAGGTATCGTAGACCTCGCCGAGATCGAAGAAGTTGATCCCCCGCTCGGCAGCGGCGACCAGCAGTTCGGCGCCCTCTTCATCGGAGAACTCGCGAATCTTGAACGGCAGCGTGCCGAATGCGATTCGGGATACGTTGAGGCCTGTCCGGCCGAGTTGTCGGTATTCCATCATGCTACTTCCCCAGCACCCTCGCGCCGACATCGAGGATCACGTCCTCGATCTCCGGCTTGAACATCTGCTCGGCGTAGAGCTTGTAGGCCAGGTCTACCTCATAGCCGCCCTCCGCGAAGGCGTACTTCGCCGGGACGTAGCCGACGTTGCCGTTCGCGTAGGCGGCGACCATCACATTGGGCTTCATCCTCTTGAACGCCAGCGAGTAGTCGACGAAGACCTCGCCGGGGAGGCCGATGAGATTTGCTCCGTCGACGGAGATGCGCTGTATCTCGAACGGCACGCTCTCCGCGCTCTTGCCGTCCAAGGCGATGACGGTCTGCGCCCAGTCATGGTAGGCCTGCTCGATGTGCCGCTCCCAGAGCGGGATGTCCTGCGCCAGTTTCTCACTGGACTGGCGGATCGTCTGCTCGGCCTCCTCGCGGCTCATCAGCGGCTCGAGCGGAAGCATGGCGGTTTCGGAGGCAACGGTGATCTCGGCATCATCTGTCAGCTCGATGCCGGGGACGGCCCCGATGACCGCCTCCGCGACTTCGGCCCCTGCCCTCTCGACCTCCTCGAACGTGCCCCGGTAGCGCGGATTGGTATTCCCGCAGCAGCCCTGGAGGAACATCGCCTGGCCGCCGACACGCTCCTCGATCATCCGCTGGGCAACGCCGGGCCAGTCCGCGGAGACGAGCCGGTTGTCGCCGCCCATGACGACGGCATGGCATGCATAGTTGAAGATTGTGGCGAAAGGCTTGCCGCTCTCGTCGGCAAAGTGCCAGACGGCGACCTCGTGATCGACTATCCCGTCGGGGTTCTCGCCCAGATCGATGCCCGATCCGCCGTGTGCCTGTCGGCGGTTGATCGCCATGGTGGACTTGCCGGCGCCGAACCCGAACTTCACCGGCCGGAGGTTCTCCGACGCGGCGTCGATCACCTCGACGATCCACCGGAGGAGGCTGCCCACGTAGCTCTCCTCGGCGCACCCGCACGCGCGGATCGTCTGGGACGCGGGCCCGGCGTGGGTATGCGACGCGCCGATGAGGATGTTCTCCGCCGGGATGCCGGTCTTGCCGGATGCTTCCTGGCGTATCCAGGCCACTTGGTCGGCGTTCAGGCCGACGAGGTCGAGGGTAGCGATTGCGGACCTGATTCCGCCGCCATCCAGGACGATCGCCTTCGCCTGGAGGTCGTCGTGGACGCCGGTGTTCCCGGGGATTCGGCCTGCATATCCGCAGAGGTCGATGCCGACCGGCGGGGTGATGACTGTTCGTGCGATACCTGCTCTGAGCTTGCCCATGGCGCATTCTCCTTGTGACTCGTAAGGGAGGCCTTCCACGATCTCCCCGACGGGATGTTTGTCCATGGATACCGTTGGACGCAGGAAGGAGTGTTTCCTGTCTGGAGAGGCCTGATTACTGACCGTTCACACCGCTCAGAACCTCAGCCGGAGTGACAGCGGTGATCTCGGGATATCGGGCGAAGTCGGAGGGATTGAGGGTGAGGAGATGGGTGATACCGTGCGCGATCATGAAAGCCGCAATCCTGGCATCATGAGCCTGTTTACCAAGAACAGCGTGACTGAACACAAGACCAAGCCATCGTTCTGCGATGTTCGGAGGCTCGGGCAGGCAGGACAATACCGCCAGTATGTCAAGAAGGTTCTGATGAGCAGTGGCAGCATCCAGACCGAGACCGTTCACCTGCCTGGGCCGCGTCGCCACGGCGTAGTACTCGATCAGCGTCTACGCACAGACGGAAGGTTCTTCACTCTGCTCGTTGAGGATGCTCACTGCGTCCTGACACTGCTGATACTCGGGGGCAAGACTGTCACTCCACCTAGGGAGCACATTTGTATCTACCAGGTAGCTCACAGCCTGTCCTCATACATGTTCTCTCTGCGCAGCGCTTCCAGAGGAATGTTTGCAGGAACAGCTCTGGAGGCTATTCGTTTGAGTGCAGCCCTTCTCTCCTCGATTGTGGGAGCGGGCGACTCGATAGTCTCCGGCTTGATGTGACCTGAACCTTCTCACCGACCTGCAGATCAACCGGCTCATCCGGGACAAAAGCCTTGCCATCGTAATGGGCCTGGATTCTCACAGCCATTGGACTCACCTCTGCAGTCATTATACCACACGATGCAGACACGACGCCGTCTTGAGCGCGGGGATGCTGCCTGCACCGATGGCGAACATGGCGGTGCGGAGCTCCTCGGAACGCGCGCGGCACCAACGTTCCACGGCCTCCGACGACTCGGAAGCGGCTCTGAGGAACGGAAGCGCGGCGGCCGTGATGTCGGCCCCCAGTGCGAGCGCCTTCGCGATATCGAGGCCGGTCCGAATGCCGCCCGAGCCGATGATCGGCACGTTCCAGACTTGAGATGATGCATGAACGATCGCATCGGCGGTCGGAATGCCCCATGACCTGAACAGATGCGCCCGCTCCTTCGCGGCGCCCTCTGACCGGTAGCCCTCGACCGCCGCCCAGGACGTCCCACCGGCGCCCGCGACATCGACCGCCGCCACTCCGGCCTGCGCCAGGCCGGCAACCACGTCCGCGGAGAGGCCGAAGCCGACCTCCTTGACGATCACCGGGACGCGGCAGATCCGGCAGACCTCGCGGATGCGATCGAGCGCGTCACGGAACAGGGGATCACCATCCGGCTGGAGCGCCTCCTGGAGCGGATTGAGGTGCAGGCAGAGGAAGTCGGCGCCGATCATCTCGACGGCCCGCATGCACATGCCGGCCGGGTCGCCGGTCAATTGGTCTACGCCGAGATTCGCGGCCAGCGGGATATCGGGAGCGAACTCGCGGACCCGGAAGGTCCAGGCAAGCGACTCGTCCTCCAGGGCGGCGCGCTGGGATCCGACTCCCATCGCGATCCCCAGCTTCTGAGCCGCAAGCGCCAGGTTGCGATTCAGCTCGGCGGCCTGAGCGGTGCCGCCGGTCATGCCCGCGATCATCAGCGGCATCGACAGCCGGCGGCCCAGGAAGTCGGTGGAGATGTCCACATCGCGCAGGTCGAGACCGGGGAGCGAGTTGTTCTGAAACGAGTAGCGCTCGAGGCCGGTGGTCGGACCGCCGATATCGACGGATTCGACCGGCTCTTCGAGGCAGATGCGCAGGTGCTCGGACTTGCGGCGCTCGGTCGCAGAGGCGCTGTCGTCCGTCAACTGATCGCCTCGCCGCTCTCCGCCCGAACGCCGACCAACTCCGCTGCTACGGCGGCGATATGCTCGGCATCGAGCCCATAGCGCTCGCGGAGGATCGAGATCTTTCCGTGGACCGCAAACTCGTCGGGCAGGCCGATCTGACGCACCTCGACATCGGTGACTCCGACCTCGGCGAGAAGCTCCATGGCGGCCGTTCCGAACCCACCCCTGACGGTGTTTTCCTCGACGAGCACCAGACGGCGGCATTTGCGGGCAAAGCTGATGATGACCTCTGAGTCGAGCGGCTTCACGAACCGGGCGTTGATGAGCGCCGCGGAGACGCCCGATTCGGCGAGGATCTCCCGCGCCCTGAGCGACGGATGCACCATCGATCCGACGGCCAGGATGCAGACATCATCGCCGTCCGACAGCAGTTCCGACATGCCGATCGAGAGCACGCTCACATCCGAATGACTCGGCAGCGTCGGGCTCGACCCGCGGGGATACCTGATCGCGACCGGGCCGTCGTGCTCGACCGCAAGGCCGAGCATCGCCCGCAGCTCGATGACATCCGACGGAGCGGCAACAACCAGGTTCGGAACGTGGCGCAGGTACGAGAGGTCGAACGCACCGTGGTGAGTCGGGCCGTCCTCGCCCACGAGTCCCGCTCGGTCGACCGCGAAGATCACCGGCAGGTTCTGCAGGCAGACGTCGTGTACGATCTGATCGTAGGCGCGCTGGAGGAAGGTCGAGTAGATCGCCACCACCGGCTTCAGACCCGACGCGGCCATCCCCGCCGCGAAGGTGACAGCGTGCGGCTCGGCGATGCCGACGTCGAAGAACCGCCCAGGGAACCGGTCCGCGAACTTCGTCATGCCTGTTCCGTCGGGCATGGCGGCGGTGATCCCGATGATCCGCTCGTCCTTCTCGGCGAGATCGACAAGCGCGTCCGCGAAGGCGGAGGTGAACGTCTGGCCGCCCTTGCTGGCCTCGACCTCACCGTTCGAGATCTCGAAGGGCGGAGTGCCGTGGTACATGCGCGAGTCGTTCTCCGCGTGCTCGTAGCCCTTGCCCTTCTTCGTGATGACGTGCACCACCACCGGCTCATCGATCGTCTTGACCGCGCTCAGGATCTCCATCATGAGCCCGATGTCGTGGCCGTCGATCGGGCCGAGGTAGGTGAAGCCCATCTCCTCGAAGATGACTCCGGTCTCCGATCCGATAAGGCGGGTGACGCCGTGCAGGATGCCTTCCGCAGTTCGGGAGAGCGTCTTTCCGCCGACGGGCAGGTTTTCGACGACGGTCTTGGCGCGGTCCTCGACTTTGCGGTAGAGCGGAAGCGCACGGAGCTTGCTGAGGTGGGTCGCCAGCGCACCGACGTTCGGCGAGATCGACATCTCGTTGTCGTTCAGGATGACGCACATCTTGGAGCCGAGCTGCCCTGCGTTGTTCAGCGCCTCCATGGCCTGACCGCCGGTGAACGCGCCGTCGCCGATCACGGCGACGATCTCCTCGTCAGCGCCCCGCAGGTCCCGCGCCTTGGCGAACCCGAGAGCGGCGGAGATGGACGTGCTGGAGTGACCGACGCCGAACGCATCGTGCAGGCTCTCGGACCGGCGGGGGAATCCGCTGATGCCGTCGTACTGGCGCAGCGTGCCGAAACTCCGGTATCGGCCGGTGAGCATCTTGTGGGCATACGACTGATGGCCGACGTCCCAGATGATCTTGTCCTTCGGCGAGTCGTAGACCGCGTGCAGGGCGACCGTGAGATCGACCGCTCCGAGGCTGGACGCGAGATGGCCTCCGGTCTGGGAGACGACGTGGATGATGGTCTCGCGTATCTCCTCCGCCAGCGTCTTGAGTTGCTCGCCCGACAGGCCCTTAAGGTCCGCCGGGCTATGAATCTGTTCGATGAGTCTTGCTATGGTGTTTCACCTTCTACCGGACTTCCAACCCCGCAGCCCAGGGGCTCGTCCCCGTCAGGCCTGATCAGCCACGACGCCCACAAGGGGCTAGGCTACGTGCTCTTTCAGACACCGTTCCATGTCCGCCACGTGCTCGAGCCGGTCGACATCCGCCGCGATTTCGGCATGAGGAGTCCTGACCGCCTTGACCCGGCCGTGCACCACACGTCCCGCCACGCGCTCCAGGTCACAAAGGCCGATCGCGCAGGGACAGATCGTCTGCGCCACGACCACGCGAATCAGCGTCCCATACCCGAGCAGGCTTGCGAGCTTCGTCACGCTCTTGCGCTGCTGGATCACCTGGCGGATCGTGTCGCCGTTCTCCAGCATGAACCGTCGCCGGAACAGCATGATGTTCCCGCCGGTGAACGTCCCGTCGCCCGTCTTCGCGTATGTCCGCTTCACACCGGGAAACCGCCGCTCGCTGTCCTCTCGGGTAACGACCGGATAGAAGAAGTCGACGTCCGGCTCCCGACATCGGCTGATGAAATCGTCGATGACCTCCGCCGAGACTGCCGGGATATCCGACGTGCACACCAGGATGCGGTCGGCATCGGAGCATGCTTCGGTGCCCGCGATCAAGTTGTCTATCAATGTGCCGCGAGGCTCGACGCGCCTCACGTCGCCCACACAATCAGTATTCCCGATAACGTGGATGTCTCCGATGTGCGAAGACGCGCTGAGGGCATCCACGATATGCTGAAGCATCGTCTTGCCGGCGATCGGTAACTCAGCCCGGTTCTTGATGGAATAACGGGCCTCCATCTCCGGGTCCGCCGGCGCGCCCGCGAGGACTATCGCCGGCAGCTTGCAGTCCATACTACTCAATCCTCACGGCCTCCTCGCGGGTGACGGTCCGCGTGACAAAAACCAGGCAGGGCCGGCACGGAGGCGCGGCCACAAAGCTATCTGCGGCGGCTCGCGCCCGATCGTCTGTCTCGAACAGGCCGAACACGGCTGAGCCGCTCCCGCACATCAGCGCGGCACTCGCGCCGGATGCGATCAGCGTGGCCTTGATCTCCTCGATCTCCGGGTGCTGCTCTATCGCCGGAGCTTCGAGGTCGTTGGAGAGCAGAGACCGCAGACTGCAGACTGCAGACTGCAGGGTACGGAACCCTGCATACTCCACTATACGCCGGGAAGCCGTTTCCCGTTCGCCGGTTACCTCAGACTGGTCACCGGCAGCTCGCATCTCGTCCAGGCGGCGGTACGACCACGGCGTCGAGACACCGAACGGCGGCTTCACGATCACCATCGGCATCGGCGGGATGTCCGGCAGCGGATCGACGCGCTCGCCGCGGCCCGAAACAAAGGCCGTTCCTCCGACAACGAAGAACGGCACATCGGAGCCGACGCGCGCGCCGAGGGCGCACATCTCCTCGCATGGGAGCCTGAGCTCCAGGAGACGGTCCAGCCCCCTGAGCACGGCGGCGGCGTTGCTGCTCCCTCCACCGAGCCCGGCCTCCGCCGGAATGCGCTTTTCGATCCGGATATCGAGGCCGGGAGAGATCCCGCGGGACTCGAACAGGACCGATGCTGCGCGATGGGCGAGGTTGCTCTCGTCGGTGGGAATGCTCGGCACGTCGCATGAGAGCCGTATCGTCCCACCCTCGCTGATCGTGAGGGAGATGGTGTCGTGCAGGCCGATGGTCTGCATCACGCTCTCGATGGCGTGGTATCCATCCGGCCTCGTACCGAGGACGTCGAGGATCAGGTTGACCTTCGCGAAGGAGCGCACAACGGCTGATTTCGTGCTTGGATTCACCCATACAGTATACGTTTGTGCGGGTGTAATGTCAACTTGATCGGCGTGGGTGGAGGGGCTTGGACGCCGGGAGCAGGCAACGCTATCGGCAGGGGCGAAGCATTGGGGGTGGATGTCTCCACCTGAGATTCGCCACCATGGGCCAATGCTTCGCCCCTACAGCGACCTGGTGATTCTTGCGAACTCCTCGAGGGAGAGGGTCTCGGCGCGGCGGGACGGGTCGATACCGGCATTCTGGAGCGCGCGGCGGATCCGTTCCTTCGACAGGCCGAGCGCCGGGCAGTCGGACAGGCTGTTCAGCAGCGTCTTGCGCCGCTTGCCGAACGCGCAGTGGACGACGTCGAAGAAGGCTCCCTCACTCGGCACGTCAACGGGCGGCTCCGGCCTCGGAGTGAGCCTTACAACGGCGCTGGAGACCTCCGGCGGCGGGTAGAAGACGTTCTTCGAAACGTGGCTGACGATCTCCGCCTCCGCATAGAACTGGACGAATACGCTCATCGACCCGAAGTCCTTCGTGCCGGGAGACGCCTGGAGGCGCTCGGCAACCTCCTTCTGGACCATTAGGACCAGCCGCTCGATGCGCTCGCGAGCCTCCAGTACCTGGGTGATGATCGGGCTCGTGATGTAGTAGGGAAGGTTGCCGACCACCTTGGCCTTCGAGCCGCCGAACCGGTCCTCGATAAACTGCGCAAGGTCGAGGCTGAGGATGTCGGCGTTCACGATCTCCGCGCCGGGAATGACCTCATCGAGCACGGCGATCAGGTCGCGGTCTACCTCGACGGCGATGAGGTTCGCCCCGCGCTCGGCGATGGCCGCTGTGAGCGTGCCCACGCCGGGGCCGATCTCAAGGACGGGATCGCCCTCATGGATATCGGCTGCATCGAGGATCTTGTTGACGATGTTGCGGTCGATGAGGAAGTTCTGGCCGAACCGCTTTTTGGTGCGGAGGCCGTGCCGGGCGAGGAGTTCCCTGAGTTGTGCAGGCGATGTGAGGTCTATTGGATGCATGGGTCCCATAAGTCCTATAGGCCCCATGGGACCCACAGGACCTATGGACAACGATCACTTGAGAACGTGTACCGTCACGTACTTTCGGCCGAAGCGGATCGCCTCCGCGTAGGTGTCGTAGCAGAGATCGATCTTGTTGCCCTTGATCGCGCCGCCGGTGTCCGCCGCGATGCAGTAGCCGTAGCCCTCGACGTAAAGCTTCGTGCCGAGCGGGATGACTCGCGGGTCCACAGCGACGACACCTTTCTGGGCCTTCATGCCGTTCGCCGTTCGTCCGTCGGCGTATCGTCCGCAGCTTCTGGGGCCGGGATCGTAAGCTGTGGCGAGCATGCGGAGCGTCCTGACTCTTGTGCCGCCGCGCGACGCGAGTGTCGGCCGCTCAGCGGTGACCACGATCCGGTCCGTGGGCGCCTTCACTACCTTGGCTTCGAGCACCTTGCTGCTCGTCTGGACGCCGTCTTTGTAGTAGACGAGAACCCTGACCTCCTTCTCGCCCGCCTGGCCTTCCCGGATCACGGCGGCCTTGCCTCGGTGACGTGGATCATACTTCGAAACGGTCTTGAACGCCACGGGCCTTGTCTCGGTCACGATCTTCTGCTCGATGCGAGTGATTCGGATCGGCATGCCGTCGACGGCCTTGGTGTTCAGCGAGTAGTTGCAGCGGTCGAGCTTGCCGAGCGTGACACCGGCTTCCTTGAGGACTGCGCCCACTGTGGTCTGCGTGGAGGTATACTCCCACTGCTGCCCGTCGGCGGTGATGGTTACCTGGACGGTCGATGTGCCGTCACTTTGGGCGGTGATGACGGTACCGAAGACGAGGACTACCGCAAAGAATAGTGCTGCTGCGACTCGTGCTCGAGCCGTTCTTAGGTTGCCTAGAAACAAGACATCGCCTCCCTCCGGCGGTCGGATTACCCACAATGACGCACAGACGAAACATCACACTTGGGAAAGAATGGGTGGAATGTGTGAGACACCGCGCATTCGTGTCGAGCAGCACAGGGTGTCTATGCAGGTCTCTGGAGAACCGGCGTATTCGGATTTGACTGGCAGATTGTCGGCCTGCTGTCCAGCAGGTGGCTTATTGTAGCACAGACCGTCTGCTAAGTCAACAACCGTACTGATGCATGTGGCTAATCGCGTCCCTTGTCTTGTGTTGACAGTTGCTGACATTACTTAGCATGTTGCAGAACTGTCACCACCTATATTATGGGCATCCCCGGGGATATCTGGAGGTTCCTGACATTGTTCCCGGATGGGGAAGCGCCTTTCCGACAGATCGCAGACGTGTCATGGGCAAAGATGCAGCAATCCCTGTCAGCGCGTAATGGCAGCGGATGACAGATATCGGCACTCCCTGAGCTTGAAGGTCTGGTGCATAATAATGTATAATGACTGGTGTCAGCTTGAGCTTATACGGAGTCAAGTCATCAGGGAATTCACAACGATATGTCGTTCCGAGCGATACGGATGATCGGCGACGGGAGTCGTCGATCTATCGTCCGTTCCGCTCAGAATGACAATGGCAGCTCAAGCATAGGAGGATGTGCAGTGGAGAAAGAGAAGGCACTCGATCTGGCGCTCTCGCAGATCGAAAAGCAGTTCGGCAAGGGGTCGATCATGAGGCTCGGCCAGGCCGAACGACAGACCGTGGACGTCATCCCCACCGGCGCGCTTCCCCTCGACATCGCTCTCGGTGTCGGCGGAATCCCGCGCGGGCGGATCATCGAGATCTACGGGCCTGAGGCCTCGGGGAAGACCACCATAGGCCTGCAGATCATCGCCGAGGCGCAGAAAGCCGGCGGCACAGCGGCGTTCATCGATGCCGAACATGCCATCGATCCGATCTACGCCAGGAACCTCGGCGTGGATGTGGACAACCTGCTGATCGCCCAGCCCGGAACAGGCGAGGAGGCGCTCGAGATCATGGACAACCTCGTCCGCAGTGGCGCGCTCGACGTGATCGTGCTCGACTCGGTGGCGGCTCTCGTCCCGAAGGCCGAGGTCGAGGGCGAGATGGGCGACTCGCACGTCGGCCTCCAGGCGAGGCTGATGTCCCAGGCGCTCCGGAAGCTCTCAGGCTCGCTCAGCCGGTCGAACACGGCGGCGGTCTTCATCAACCAGATCCGCGAGAAGATCGGTGTCATGTTCGGCAACCCGGAGACGACTCCCGGAGGCCGCGCGCTGAAGTTCTGGGCGTCCGTGCGGCTGGAGGTCAGGCGGGTCGATACCCTGAAACAGGGGACTTCGATGGTCGGCAACCGCACGCGGGCGAAGGTGGTGAAGAACAAGGTCGCCCCGCCGTTCCGACAGGCGGAGTTCGACATCATGTTCGGCGTCGGCGTCTCCAAGTCGGGAGCGGTCCTCGACATGGCCGTCGAGGCGGGGATCGTCAGCAAGACCGGCACGTGGTTCACCTACGGCGACGCCCGGCTCGGCCAGGGACGCGAGAACGCGAAGGAGTTCCTGGAGGAACATCTCGAGATCATGACAGAAATCGAAGGACTGATCCGCGCCGGAGCGACGGTAGAAGAGCGGAGTGTTGGAGTGATGGAGTGATGGAGTATTGGAGTATTGGAGTACTGGAGTGTTGGGGCATTGGAGACTCATTACTCCACCGCTCCATCACTCCACTCCCCCCGGCAATGCTTCCAAGGATAGGCTAGAAAGGGTAGTAGAAGAAACATGACGTTCGATGTGAAGAAGCATTTGATCAAAGTACAGGGTGGCAGGGAGTATCTGCCGGTCGCGGCGCGGCTGGTATGGTTCAGGCAGGAGCACCCGGACTGGGGGATCGAGACCCGGCCGGTCGAGATAGAGATCGACAAGGGCTATGCGGTCTTCGAGGCGATCGTGTACAACGCCGAGGGCAAGCTGATGGCGAAGGGCACGAAGATGGAGACCGCACGAGGGTTCGCCGACTACATCGAGAAGGCGGAGACCGGATCGATCGGCCGCGCGCTCGCGGTATGCGGGTTCGGCACCCAGTTCGCGCCGGAACTCGAGGAGGGCGAGCGGATCGTCGATTCGCCGATGCCGATCGGCGAGCCGTTCTTCGCGGGCGCCGGGAGCAAGCGCGGATCCACCGGTCCGGTCAGCGGGTCGAGCGCATCCGGCGGCACGTACGAGTGCGGCGGGTGCGGCAAGGAGATGACGAAAGGCCAGCACGACTACAGTGTGCGGGTCTTCGGAGGGGCGTACTGCCCGGCCTGCCAGCGCTCCCGCGCCAAGTCCGCGTAGATCACCACAAACACACCTGGGCAGGTCAACCTCGACCTGCCCAGGCGTCTCAGAGTTATGTGCATTGCGGGCCTTCCAAAGCGTGACGGACAGGAGAGGTTACGCGCCGTCGATCAGTCGAGTTGATAGGCCTCGACTCTGTTCGGCGTTGCCACCAATAGGCGGTCCCTGTTGCGACCCAGTGAAACCGACACGAGCGGTTCATCGAAGCTGCGCTCCCACACAACCTCGCCGTTCCGGCCAATGACGCGTAGCATCTGCGCTGGCGCATTCTGCCTGACCAGCAACCGGTCGAGACTCAGTAGCCAGATATCGGCGACATTGCCGATGTTCGGTACTGGCCAGATGATCTCTTGGTCGAGCGCACCCCGAGGACCGAAAACACGAGTGGTGGCCGACTCTCCGGTCAATGCCGTCAGCCACACCGTACCCTTTCCCGTCATGTATGCTTCAAACAGATCCAACGCGATGACAGGACCACCATACGCACCCTGACGGGGTACACGTCTGCCTTGGATGTACCATGTGGCGCATGCCTGCTTCCAAACGATTGCTGCGAGGCCAGGCACTTTCAAGTCCGAATCGCTAGAGAAGATACGAACAAGCGAAAGCATGTCCCGAGTGCTCTCGAGTTCAGATCGGTTGGGTGCAGAGCCGGTCTGTGCGACCCACTCTAAGGCGAAGGCATCGCTACACGATACATCGGTGGACTTTGCCGCTAACCACATTCCCTCCGAACTGACGGCTATCGGACTCGCAGGCGCAGGATACCACTTGAGACCCCTCATCGTGAAGAGCAGCTTGCCACGAACACTGACGGCGCAGACCGTGCCCTGCCCTGAATCACCTACAAGGACAAACCCGGCTTGGAGAACAGGATCGATGAAGTCGATCGCATCGAAGTGTAGCTCCTGTCTCAGATCCTTGATTGCCCACATTTCGTTCCCGGAAGCCGATGCCTCACAAACCAGTGATGCCGTATCGGCAACCCAGCGAAGCAGGTGCGCACCGTCTGGAGACATCCACACCCAGTTGGACTCCCGCATAGGAGCGGTCGTCCGGATCGGCTTCCCTGCTCTATCGAGCACTACCAGCTTCATTTCCAGCGGTTGTCGGCTGGATATGAGCCGGACAAGCACAAGGTCACCTGTGGAACTGGCATCCCTAAGCCCGATCTTCCATCCATCAGGTGCGGGGTATTTCCAGACAGCATTGCCTGTGCTGTCAAAGCGATATATGGTGTTACCGCCGGACCTGGTAACGCCATCTGATTCGCAGCACGCAGTGCTCACGAGAGCACCACCATCGGGCAATAAGATAGATTGTGTGATCTGGGCAACGCACTGCACTTTCCATATGGGATCGGATGATGTTGAACTCCCACCAGACGCGTCGGCATCACAGTGACAGGCAGACAGCCATACGAACGATAGAACACTGGCAAGTACAAGTCGCTTCGCACAGTCATGCATACGCACGTACATATAGACCTCCGCTAACGAGAACACCACATATCAGGGCACAGCCTGAGAGGATCATGCTTAGTTCCAGTCGGGGTGCAACTGCTGGCCGCAGTTCGTGTACGAGCCATCGCCCGTCGCACCCGTTCTATCTGGAGACACAGGTGAGCCTCCCACCTTAGTTATGAAATGGTCGTGTGATCCCTCCACGTTGCCACTGTAGCCTCCATTACCCAAAGACTGGTGGTAATCTACAGGTCCAGAGGTTCGACCTGCGTTCATCATGTGCCAGTGATCGGTTACCAGCGACCGAGAATCATACGTGGGAGCATCAGGATCTACGAGACGCACCTTGAAAGAGCCATAGTTCACAAGGTTAGCGTAACAGCGAACTGTGTTGCACGGATCGTTTGTGGGCTCGAAATCATGTGGCGAGGCAGAACCGTCTTCTGACGCCAGTAGAGGGGCCGTACCGCTGCAGTGTGTGCCAGTGATATCCACATCAACTCCTCGCCATGAACACGGGGGATCCAAGTGCAACCATCGGATGATATACCCGTTGGTACCACCGCTACATATCGGCCAAGTTGGCTTGGCACAGGATATGTCCGCTGTCTTGAAGGCGCACATCTCTTGTCCGGCTACGTACAGGACAGTCTTCACCTGCCAATCGCCACGCGCAGTGCCATCGGTGTCCCAAACCGCAGTGTACTTGCCCCCACTCCTTGGTGTCATCGAGCCTTTGGGATACGAGGGACCGCCCTGTGGAGTCACCCACCAGCGCACGTCGTATGTGGCATCAGCAGGGTAATAGCCCTGGACAGTGGCAATGACTGCTATGTCGCATTCAGCGGGCCCGACGACAAAGCGCATATCATCTGTTGGGGAGTTCATGGTCAGGCTGACCACAAGTACGACGACCTCATACTGAGCGCCCCCGTCGGCATATATATTCCCGTCGTCATTGGCGCTTACATTGAGAGTATACCTGCCAACAGCATCATACGTCTGCTGGTGCGTTCCCTCGTAGTAGCCTTTCCATGTCCCGTTCTCATCCAGCACCTTATGAGGCGGATCGCCTGGCCAGTTCGGGAAGTTGAGCTCATCCCAACCGGCTCTTGGGTACACGAAATCATAGTCAGAGGCGATCAACCAGAAATCAACCGTTGATCCGACACAGGTAACCCATACAGAGCGCGTCGGTGTAGTACTGACTAAGTGTGCACTGGTTGACACACACAGCCCTACGGGATCACCAGGCTCACCAGGCCACTCCCAGGCATACGCAGTACCGCACGCAGATACGGCGAGTAAGCACACAGCGAGAATACTCGTTCTCACTATCATGTTCATACGGGCCTCCCCTACTGCTTCCACGGCAACGCCGGTATTGTCGCAGCCTCGGCGAAGACTGACGAACGCAGATCGGACAGCTTGGCGCACGCAGCAGATGATACATCGGAACGCAGGTAGTGATAGCTGTAGACCACTATGCCTTGAGCACCTGCCGCTCTGACATCCAGGATGTGCTTCTCCGTCAGATCCGCTGGTAGGCGATAGGCCCCCACACCTACGTACACGGCACGGGTGGAGGCTGCTGCGAGAGCTTGCGCAGCATAACGGGGCATCCGATCGGCGGTGATAAAGAGCATGGGAACGACGAAATCCACAAGCTCTTCCTTAGTCCATACATCCCACTCCTGCAGGAACACCTCCCGCGCGATCTTAGGGCTCTCGGAACACACAGAAGCCGACAGCTTTAGATGGGGCTTCGTGGCACTGAGACTTGACTTTAGCTTACGAATCAGATCCGTAACCTGTTTGCACCGCCACTCGCACCAGGCCACATCGCTGTCGGCTGGAATTCCTGTGAGTCCTTTCTCGCTACCAAAGCGCTGTACACTGCTGGCATTGTAGCCACTCTTTATATCTGGGTATCTGACATTGTCCAGGTGCACACCGTCGATGTCATAGTTCTCCAGCAAGTCGAGAACTGTGGCCACAAAATGATCCTGGACGGCTGGTATGCCAGGATCTACCCAGATCTTGTTGTTGGCCAGTTTCACGTTGCCGTCCCTTAGACACATCAGCCATTCCGGATGGGTCAGCGAGACGCTGTTGGAAGGACACTTGAACCACTTCGAGTCGAGCGAGACCTCGTAGACCGTAAGCCAGGCATGGACCTCCAGACCGGCGGCGTGTGCCTGCTGGATCACGTCGGCGAGAGGATCGTAGTCAGGCGCAATATCGAGCGCCTTCGGCTCGATAGTCGAGTTGTAGTAGGCATCGCCTCTCTTGCGAACCTGCACGATGAGGGCATTGAAGTTCGCCGCTTTCGCGGCGCTGACCATCTGCGTGACCTCCTCGTGGTTCTTGATCCCGGGGTGGAAGGCGTCTACATACAACCCACGGAATTCGGTCATGCCTGCGCATGGCAAAACCACAGTCAACAGGAAAAGCAGAAGTAGAGCCAATCGAACTGCGAGTTTCACGTACATACCTCCTGGGGATCAACTATTGTGAAACAGCATTCGTCCCGTGGCTTGGCATCACGACCTTCTCAATATGCTGCAGAGAGCGATGCAACCATGGCAAACGTAGTTCGCTCCCGCATAGCGGTCGGTATGTGAAGCTACTTTTATTTTACCAGCCGTCTCCCCCCCCCGTCCATGACAAAGCCATGACTGCAGCAGTATATTTCGTTCACATCTGCACCCAGTGCGGGATTTTGATATAATAGCCCGACTATTCCGCTATCTACCGAGTGAGGGAGAAGATCATGAGAGCTGGGGACACTCGTTTATCCGTCATTCTGCTGGCGCTGGTCGTGCTTGCCGCGACATTCGCGCCGGCGTTCGCACAGCAGCCCGAGGTCAAGGAAACCATGCTGCCGAACGGCCTGAAGGTGCTCACGAAGGAGGTCCACGCGGCCCCGGTGGTGAGCTTCCAGGTCTGGTACAAGGTCGGCTCGCGCAACGAACAGCTCGGCAAGACCGGCCTGTCGCACCTTCTGGAGCACATGATGTTCAAGGGCACCAAGACGCTCAAGAAGGGCGAGATCGACCGCCTCATCCAGAGAAACGGCGGCCTGATGAACGCCACCACCTGGAAGGACCGCACCCACTACTACGAGACGCTCTCCAGCGACAAGCTCGAACTCGCGATGCGCATCGAGTCCGACCGCATGGTGAACAGCCTCATGGACGCGAAGGAACTGGAGGCAGAGAAGATCGTCGTCCGCTCCGAACTTGAAGGCGGCGAGAACAGCCCCGACTCGCTGATCTACTACGAGCTGTACGCGACCGCCTTCAAGGCGCATCCCTACCAGTGGCCGACGATCGGCTGGGTGGCGGACCTGGCATCCATCACTCGCGACGATCTCTACAGCTACTACAAGACCTACTATAAGCCGAACAACGCGACGGTGGTGATCGTCGGCGACTTTGAGACCGAGAAGGCGCTGGCGCTCGTGAACAAGTATTTCGGCAAGATCCCGAAGGGCTCCGATCCCCCGAAGGTCACAGCGAAGGAGCCGCCTCAGTTCGGCGAGCGACGCGCGGTCGTCAGCCGTGCGGGGAATGCGGCGCGCGTGATGATGGGCTTCAAGACGCCCGCGGTCGGCCACCCGGATATCTATGCGCTCGACGTGCTGGAGATCATCCTGAGCAGCGGAACGAGCAGCCGCCTCTACAAGGCGCTCGTGGACAAGCAGCTCGCAACCGACGCATGGGCGAGCGCGACCGTCGGCAAGGACCCGGACCTCTTCCTGCTCGGCGGGACGGCGCGCGACGGTGTCAAGATCGAGGACGTCGAGGCGGCGCTCCTTGCGGAGGTCGAGAAGATCAAGTCCGACGGCATCACCGACGAGGAACTCCGGAAGGCGCTCAATCAGCTCGAGGCGTCGTTCGTCTACGCGAACGACAGCGTGTCGGCGCAGGCGCGGCTCCTCGGCGAGTACGAGACGATGTACTCCTGGCGGTACATCATCGATTACCTGCCGAACGTGCGCAAGGTAAGCCGGGAAGACGTCTCCCGTGTGGCACGGAAGTACCTCACGGCGAAGGGGCGGACGGTGGTGACGTTCGTGCCGGAGAAGGCTGACGCGGCGACGCGGAGACTCGGGGACACGGGGACGAGGCAGTCGGCGCTTCCGTTCGAGACGATGGCGGCGTATAGGCCGGGTGCGGAGACACGGAGACTCGGAGACGCGGAGACACTGGGACGCGGGGACGCGGTTACGATTACGAGTGGGGGTACGAGTACGAGCAAGGTCGCTGAGAGAATCGGCGTTGAGCCGAAGCGGACGGTGCTCGAGAACGGCCTCGTCGTGATCATCTACCCGAACCGGAGCAATGCGACGGTAGCGGTGACCGGAAGCCTGAATGCCGGCGGGATGCTCGATCCCGAGGGCAAGGCCGGGACGGCGGCTCTCACCGCCGGACTGCTCATGAAGGGCACGAAGACCCGGACCGCCGACCAGATCGCCTCCGAGCGCGACTACCTCGGCATCCGCATGGGTATGGGCGCGGAGACAGAGTCGGCGACGTTCAGGGCCTACTCTCTGTCGAAGCACTTCGACAAGTCGCTGGAACTGCTGTCGGACGTACTGCGCAACCCGACCTTCCCGGAGGACGAGCTGCAGAAGATGAAGACGAGGATGCTCTCCGGCATCAAGGAGCAGCAGGACGACCCGCAATCGCTCGCGTTCCGCCGGTTCTACGGCGCGGTATTCCCGAAGGGCCATCCGTACCATCAGCTCTCGATCGATGAGGAGACGGCGAATGTGTCCGCGATCACGCGCGACGACATCGCGGGTTTCTACGGCAGGCACTACGGCCCACAGACCGCGATAATCGTGGTCGTCGGCGACGTCGATGAGCAGGAGGCGCTCGCGAAGATCAGGCAGTATTTCGGCGACTGGAAGCCGACCGGTCCGGCCACCAAGCCTCAGATCCCGGACACTCCGCTCCAGGGCGAGATCGTGAAGGAGATCATCCGGGTGCCCGACAAGTCGCAGGTCGATGTCGTCCTGGGCTACGCGGGCGGCCTGAAGCGCACCGATCCCGACTTCTACGCGGCGACGATCATGAACTACATCCTCGGGGGCGGAGGCGCGCTCGGCAGCCGGATGGGAGACGTCATCCGCGACCAGATGGGCCTCGTCTACACGGTCTACTCGGGCTTCGACTCGCTGCTCGGCGCGGGGCCGTGGTATGCCTACCTCGGCACGAACCCGGAGAATGTCGACAAGGCGGTGACGACGCTGCTCGACCAGATGAAGCTGATGCGCGACAAGGGCGCGACGAAGGAAGAGGTCCAGGAGGCGCTGGACTACATCACCGGCTCGTTCCCCGCGCGGCGGCTTGAGACCAACAGCGCCATCGCCGATACGCTCCACGCCGCGGAGTTCTACGGCCTGGGGATGGACTACCTCCAGAAGTACCAGAGCCTCTACCGCGCGGTGACGCTCGAACAGGTGAACGCCGCCGCGAAGAAGTACCTCCACCCGGAGAAGTACACGCTCGTCGAAGCCGGAACGATCAAGTAGACCGGTGTCAGGCGTTGGGTGTTGGGGTTCCCTGACACCCAACACCTCCCCTCTCCCCTCGTTTACATTCCTTGCGATAGCTGTTAGAATTGGCAACGGATGGGCCGAGTTTTGCGTCCAATAGGCAGGGGTACACTGCGCACGGAGGCTCTCTGATGCCGCCGTGCATTCCAAGGAGGTACGGCATGGCGTCGCGTTCACGAGTGCGTTCGTTCTTCTTCACGCTCTTCATCCTCGGCCTGCTGGGGCTGGCTGCGTACAATGCCTGGCAGGTGTATCTGCTCCGTGCCGAGGTCACCGCATTGAAGGCCGAGGTAGCGGCGCTGAAGAAGGCCGAGGACGCGCCCGTCGGGAGCGCGCTGGAAAGCATCGAGCACGTGTTCAAGGCGCGGAAGCATGCCGACCTGGCGAAGAAGCACATTGCAGATGGTGAGTTCAAGAAAGCGCGGGCGGAACTGGATAAGAGCCTCCAGTTGATGAAGCGCTTCGGCCAGACATCCGGAGAATCGTCGAAAGACGCGATGGACCAGCTTCGGAAGACCTGGCAGGATGCCGGCGACAGCATCGAACGTATGTGGCGCGGCATCACTGAGAAATCAGGAGGCGCCAACAGCAAAGGAGGTTGATCCCCTTGCGAAAGCGCTGGCAGGCCGTCATCCTGCTCGCCGTACTTGCCGTATCCATCTCGATCCTCTCCGGCTGCAAGCCGAAGGAGTTGGTCAGCACCAGCCAGGAAGTATCGATCGGCAGGCAGGCGGCTCAGCAGGTAGAACGTCAGTATCGGGTGAACACTGACCCGGAACTGAACCGTCGTGTGAACAATATCGGACAGGACCTGGTGCGGCAGTCGAGCCGGCAGGACATCGAATACACGTTCCGGATTCTGGCCATTGACGAAGTGAACGCCGTGTCGCTGCCCGGCGGCTGGATATACGTGTACCAGGGGTTGATAGACGCGACGCGAGATAATCCCGACCAGCTTGCCGGAGTCATAGCCCACGAGATCGGACACGTCGCGGCCCGGCATCATGCCGACATGATCGGCCGTCAGACCTACGCGGGAATACTCGTGCAGACTCTGACCCGGGGCGACGTCACGCAGTGGGCGAACCTGTTTGCGAACCTGACTCTGCTGCGGTGGAGCCGAAAGCACGAGTATGAAGCTGATCAGCTTGGGATAGACTACATGTTCAAGTCCCAGCAGTACAACCCGCAGGGGCTGATCAACTTCTTCGCGCTGCTCGACGAGAGACATAGAGACGATCCGTCGGACTTCGAGCAGATGTTCAGGACGCACCCGGTGACATCCGATCGCATACGGAGAGGACAGCAGCACCTGGAGGACCTGAGATCCGGTCGAGTACAGCCTAGGTAGCATACGATACCGGCCGGAATCGATGGCGTCCTGATGTAACCTGGAGAGCATGGTGAAGTTAGCCGTCGTGATTCCGGCCTATAACGAAGGGGAGCGCCTGCGCGGAGTGCTGGACGTTCTCCGCGACTGCCCGTTCGTTGACGAAACCATCGTGGTGAGCGACGGCTCGACCGACAACACTTGCGACGTGGCTCGCTCCTATGACGGCGTTACCGCCGTGCAGCTTCCCCGCAACATGGGCAAGGGCGGCGCGATGGTCGCGGGCGCCAGACGCGCCACCGCCGAGTTCATCGCGTTCCTCGACGCCGATCTGCTCCACATGACTCCTTCCCATGTGGAAGCGCTCGTCACCCCGGTTATTTCCGAAGAGACGGACATGACCATCGGCATCTTCAAGGGCGGCCGTCCTCGCACCGACTGGGCTCAGGTGATCGCTCCGTTCATCTCGGGCCAGAGGGCGCTCCGGAGGGAGGAGTTCCTCTCGATACCCGACCTGGAGGACACGAGGTACGGAGTCGAAGTTGCGATCACCAAGTACGCCAGGGCAAGCGGACTCAGGATACGCACCGTGACGCTCATGGGGATGACCCATCCGATGAAGGAAGAGAAGATCGGCCTCATCCGCGGGACGATCTCCCGAATGACGATGTACTGGGAGATCATCAAGATGATCTGCAACCCGTTCGGCCGCAGGACAAAGGCACAGAGCAGAAAGGTCAAGGTGGAGAGCTAGCGCCCGCACATTATGCGCTCGGCCTCGGCGAGTTGGGCCGGGGTGTTCACGCCGAGGACCTCATCCGGCTGGGAGAATACCGCCGTGACGTGCTTCCCCTGCGCGATGGCGATATCGAACATCTCGGTCAGGCATCGTTCCCCCACTTCGTTCTCCCGCATCCTGTCGATGTTGCTCCAAAGCCACTCTGAGTCGAATGCGTAGCACCCGCCGTTGATCTCCCGGATCGCCTTCCGCGACTCGTCCGCGAGCTTCTCCTCGACCACGCCGGTGATCCTCCCGTCCGCATCCCGAACGATCCGTCCGTAGCCGGTCGGGTCGTCGAGCACGGCGGACACGAGGCTCGCGGTCGCATCCTCGCGCACGTGGGCGTCCATCAGCGCGCGGATCGTCTCCACGCGGAACAGGGGACTGTCGCCGCACATGACGAGGACGTCGCGGGACCTGCCCTCCGCCGCCTCTCGGGCGCAGATCACCGCGTGCCCGGACCCAAGCTGCTGCTCCTGGAGGACGTAAGCATATCCGCCGCCGAGAGTCTGCTCGACGAGTTCCGCGCCCTTGCCGATGACGACGATCGGACGAGCGATGCCGACGGACCGGAGGGCATCGAGGATATGGCATATCATCGGCCGGCCGCATACGTGGTGCAGGACCTTGGGCAGATCGGACTGCATTCTCGATCCCTTACCGGCCGCGAGGACTATCGCCTGGAACTCATCGATTGACGGTGTCATGTACTGCTCTCCTGATCGTGTTCGATCCCCATTATAGCGCCCCGCCGGATCGGGCGGCAACCACTCGGACGTCCAGTTTTGCGCACCGACAGGCCGGGTATGAGGATAACCGAACGGCGGCGCGAGCGTGCGCACTCAATACCGGAAGGATGCAAGCTGGAGGTGAGATCTATGACAGCTCAGAGGGTGATATGCCTGGCGTTGGTGCTGGTGATAGGTTCGACGGTACTTCTCAGCAGCCCGGCGTTCTCACAGAGTCTGATCGAACAGGCTCTGCGGCTGTTCGGGATCGGCTACGTCGTGAGCAGGTTCGGCGATGATCTGAACAACTTTGTCACAAGGCTGGCGGGTCAGCGAGGAGTCGAGTGGGAAGGCGCCACCAAGGTGGTTCCCATCGTCTCCATCGGCCAGGGAGCCTTCATCGGAGCGGCGCAGGTAGTCGGCGATCCGGACCAAGTCGATGAAGTGAAGGCGGTCGGCCAACTCGAGACGAGGATATCCTCTATCCGCGGCAGACTGCTCATACCCGTGAACACGACGAACCCCACGCGCAACGTATCGCGGATCAGCGGGGTCGGCGTATCGGCGCTGCTCGATCTGAGGATATAGCCGGGGAGGAGGAAGTACGATGGATGCAAGGTGTAGAGCAAGGAATGCAAGGCTGAGATACGTAGTCGCGCTGACACTGATAGTGGCGGGCACGATCGGTGTTCTGGCGTACGGCATGTATCGCGGAGATGACAAGCTGGTATCCCCGGCATACGCGGCGCCGGATGCGAGCGCGCGCCAGGCGACGATCGGCGGACGTCAGGTCGGCGAAGTCCTCGTGGACGGCGAGGTAGTGCTGCGGATACGGACATCGGCCGGCGGCAGGTCACCATATCAGCGCGCCCAGACGGTCGCCGACAGGCTCAACCAGCTCATGGGCGACACGATCGAGGCCGAGGACATCACCACCGGCATCGTGAACGGTCAGGAGGTCGTGCTGGTAGACGGCCAGGTGCTCGTCACGGCCGACGCGAACCATGCCCGACTCAACGGAACGACCCCGGAGATGCTGGCGCAGTCGTGGGCGAACAACCTCCAAGTGGCGTTCGGCGGTGAAGCTCTGAGGGCGACCTCATCTGAGCCCACTTCGCAGAAGATCGTGCCGATCATCAGCGCGGGCAGCGGGGTCAGAGTCGGCGGCGCTCAGGTGACCGGTCCGCGGAGTCGCGTCGATGACGTGGTGGCGGTCGCTCAGATCGAAGGGTCGCTCGGCTCCATCCGAGGCAGGGTGCTCGTCCCGGTATCAGCGCAGAACGTGGTGCAGAACATCAGCCGCGTCCCGCAGACGAGCGTAACGGCGTTGGTGGATATACGGCTTTAGTTGAGACTGCGGACGGCAGACCGCAGACTGCAGCGGAGGGCGTCCGAGCCGTCCGGGCGGATGAGCCGGAACCCTCCGCAGTCGTCGTTCGCGGGGCGGCCTGCATGCTCGCGGGAGGGCTCGTTGCAGTAAAGCCCCCAAATGGCGTTACTGAAGCACGAGCACTTCCGATGCGAGGAGATCGGAGGCGAGGGTGCGGACGCCTGTCGCGCGGACATGGACGTCGATGGGCACGCTGCCGGCCCATCGGACGGGGATGCTTGCTGTGCCGTCGGAGAACGTGAAGCCGCCGGGATGCAATCCGGTCACGCGGCCACAGATGTTCACCCGAAGGCCGGTGATCCTGCTCAGATCGCGAATCGTCATGCCGAGCGGCTCAGGGGTGTAGATATCGGCGCCGTGCAGGGTGCTCGCGGAGACGGTCATGATCCTCCGGCCCTCGGCATTCGTGCTCACGACCCCGGTCACGCTCGAAAGCAGATCACCTACCCGGCGTCCCGTGAGCCCGCGGACAGCGATCGCCGACGATCGGTCCGGCGCCTCCAGGTACGAGGTGTCACCATCGATGCCGCTCACGACGAGGCGGTTAGTGCGCGCGGCGGTCCCATCGGGGAGGAGACCCGCGATCCCGACCCTGTCGAGGTTGTAGGGATACTCCAGCGCATAGACCCCTTTGCCGGCGCATGGCGAGTCCTGCCGGAGCCGGTATTCGTCCCTGTCCGGCATCAGGAAGAGCGGATCGACGTATGTGTTGAGGTAGCCCGGATCCATCTGTACGATCGTGCCTCCGATGTCGCCGCCTGCGTTCTCGTAGAAGTTGCAGTAGCTGTAGGTCAGCGCTGATGACGTGCCGCCACCGAAGAGGCCGCCGCCGACCGGCGCGGAGTTGAAGGCCAGTATGCAGTGCTTGAGGATGACCGGGGAGCCGGGTTCGCCATGGAGGCCGCCGCCATCGACCTCGGCGCTGTTGTAGACGATGGTGCAGTTCCCGAGGTCCGCGCCGGAGTGGAACGGGCAGTAGAGTCCGCCGCCGCTGATCGTGGCATGGTTGCGCGCGATCAGGCAGTTGCGGATCAGAGGATAGGAATGATACTCGATGACGGCTCCTCCACCCTTCGGCGCTCTGTTCAGCACGATCTCGCAGTTGGTGACGTCGCCGTAGGTGTAGACTCCCATGTACAGCCCGCCGCCCCACACGGTCGCCCGGCAGTTCTCGATGCGGCAATTGCGGATCTTGGTGGTAGTGTTCGTCTGGCAGCGGATACCCGCGCCGACATCGGCCCGGCCGTTTCTGATCGTGACGCCGTCTATCGTCGTGTAGACACCCCTGCCGACATCGATGCCCCTACCCCGGCCGCCCGGGTCGATTACCGTCGGGAATGCTCCGATGAGGCGCTGGTCGAGCGATGTCTCGACTCCGGCAAACCCGCCGTAGAGTTTCTTGTAGTTCGCCAGCTCGACGGATTCGCGGTATACGCCTGCGGCGGCCCAGATCTGCGCTCCGTCCGGAGCCGAATCGACCGCCTGCCGGATGCTCCTGTATGCCGTCGCCCACGAGGAGCCGTTGTGGACCGGCCCCGACGCATCGGCGTCGACGTAGACGATTGCGGCCGTGTTGGCGATGGACATGGTAACCAGGAAGAGAGTAAATATCACGAATGGCTGTTTGCTCATGGAATCACTGCTCACTGAACCGGCGGTTGCCCTGCTTCGGCTGGTAGAGTATACCCACACGGAACATGAGCTAACCGGGCGAGCATGAAGAGATTGGAGCGATCACGGGTACAATGGATTCACTATGGCTGCGCACGCCTATCACAGTCGGATCGGCGATGCGGTCGCAATGTACATGGACCCGAAGATCGTGCCGAACCGAAGGCACTGGCTGGTGCTGCGGAAGCTCTCCCGCGAGAGGGTGCGACACTGGCTGCGGAACATCGACGAGTTGAGCGACCGGGAGATCGGAGAGCAATTCGCGCCGGTGGTTATGAGCAGATTTCGGGTGAACATCCCCGACCGCCCGAAGATCGGTCGCGCATTGAGGAAGCTGACCACGCCGACGGATATCAGTCCGGAGGCATTGGACGCCTATCTCAGAGCCCACCCCGATGGACTGGTCGGAAACGCCGAGGCGCACCTCTGCCCGAGACATACCGGCTATCTCCGCGACATCCCCGCGCTCCGACACACGCTCGGGATGCTGCTCGACTCATCGATCGAGATCCAGCGCCGGATAGACGAGGTGATCGGCGGCCCGTACAAGCTGAGCGGATTCGGCGCGGCGACGGCGACGACGATCGTCGAGTGCTGGAACGACGGGCTCGATGAGGGTAAGGTGAACGGCGTCCGCTACAGCAAGTGGACCGGCCACACGGAGCGGGCGCTCGCGAAGCTCGGCATCCGATTCCGCGCGCTGACTCCCGGCCAGACTTACGGGAACATCTGGGACGTTCAGCGCGGACTGCTCTACGACTTCCCGGAGTTCGACAGCCTCTCGGACGTTGATCTGCTCATGTACGTGCTCGACCCCCGTGGGCTCGGTATGGGATGACCGGAGCGGCAACAGAGTGATGGAGCGTGATATCTTCTTTGAGCTTGAACGCCTTCATGCTGGCAAAGACCGCGAGATTGTCCATGGGATCGTAGATTCTGAACGATCCGTCGAAGACTTTGAGAGACTGTTTCCGAAGAAGATACGTGGAATGCTCGAACGGATTGGTACCCATTGCCCTCCTCCCTTGCGCGTTGCCTATAGCGCTTTTCTGCCCCGGAGGTGAGACTCTCTTCATGCGAATGTCATACTCCACTCGGCATACCGGCTGGTTTGGGTTATACTGGCCATGGCAGACATCGGCTGTCCGGATGGCAAGCCGGGCAAACCGTGAAAGATTCGCGAGATGCGATTCGTCTATTTGGATGACAGCGTCTCCAACGACCCGAACGGGGCATCGGACTTTGATCTCTGACGAGCGCATAATCGGGCGCGTGCTCAAGGGGCACACGCAGGACTATCGCGAACTGGTGCGGCGGTATCAGACCGCGGCATTCCGGCTCGCCTATCGGGTGCTCGGCCGGCGCGAGGATGCCGAGGACGCCGTTCAGGACGCGCTCCTGCAGACGTACGGCAAGCTGGATACCTGCAGGGACCGAGGCAAGTTCTGGCCGTGGCTCCGGCACATCGTGCTGAACATATGCCTGTCACGGCTGCGCGGAAGCCTTACGACTACGCCGAGGATATTGAGGACACGGTATCATCGGCGTCTCAGGTGGAGTCGGAGTTGCTGCGGCAGGCCGAGATGGAGGAGATCAGGAAGCTGATCGAGGGATTGCCGCCTCCCTTCCGAACGGTGATTGCCCTGAGGTTTCAAGAAGAGCTCTCGTACGCGGAGATCGCGGAGATACTCGGCGAGCCGCTGTCCACAATCCAGGTACGAGTGCACCGAGCCAGAAAGATGCTGGCCGAGAGGTTTGAGGTGATGTCGAATGAGATGCGCTGAGGCAAGGGATAAGCTTGCCGCGTACGTTGACGGCTCCATGTCCGAGCCGGAGGCGATGAGACTGCTCGACCACACGGCGGAGTGCGCCGCGTGCCGGGCACGTCTGGAGGACTTGGAGGTCCGGCGCTCCGTGGGGCGACGGTCGAGCCGCCGGATGTCGAGGACTCGGTCATGACGCGCCTGCCGGCCGGTCACAGGCCCGTTCGGAGATGGGCGTGGGCCTACGCGGTGGCGGCGGCATGTGCCGTGATCGCATTGGCGGCCTGATGTCAGGGCCTCGACCGCAGCAGTACACCGCCGAAGACACGCAGATCGCTCAGCCGGAGGAGGGCGTGACATCATATCGGACATACGGCCAGACCATATACGTCCTGCCTGCCAACAGAGATTCAGAGACTATCGACCGCCCGCCGCTGGGGGTAGTGCGCAACCGCGGCCCGGAGCGGGAGTTCATCATACCCCAGGGAGGCTAGCCGTGTTCAAGAGATCGCTGACTATCGCCGCATTCGGCATGTATATCCTGGCAGCGGGCCTCGGCGCGTGCGCAGGGCCGAATCAGCCCGAGCTGCAGTCATACCGGGTTCTGGTCCCGGACTGGTCGAAGACAAGCGGAGGCTACAGCCCGGCTCTGTCGCCGGACGGAAAGACGCTCGCGTACCTGTCCCAGGGGAAGGTGTGGATCATCTCGAACCTGGATCAGTACGGTCTGCCCGGCGAGGGCTCCGACACCCCTCCCTCGATGCCCGAGCCTTGGGCTCTGGACGTCAAGATCCCGGACACCGATACCAAATCAGTCAAGTTGGCGCCGGACCGCAGTGCGCAGGCTAACATGATGAGTCCGGGCGCGAGGAACGTCGACTGGTCACCCGACGGCAAGCGTCTGACGTTCATCTACCAGGGCCGGCTCTTCATCGCGGAGGGGTTTGACTTCAAGGCGAAGACCGCCAAGTCGCGCATGGTGGCGGATGTCACGGTGGCCAAATACGAGGGAAAGCCCACCGGCGAATGGCTGCTGTCCCCCCGCTGGTCGCCGGGCGGCACGAAGATCGCATTCGTCAGGCCTCCCGATGCGCTGCCTGCCCCCGGTTACCGAGTCAGCGTTCTTGACGTGAAGACCGGAAGAGAGACGGTGGTCGCTCAGAACGGGTTCGGTGTCGGCATATGGGGGCAGCCGTGGTCCCCCGACAGCGGATCGCTGGTGTACGCGCACTCGGAGTCGAGCTCAGACAAGGCGCCCAAGACGACAGCGCTCAGCCCCCAGGGGATCAGCACCGTCCGCATAGACGAGGGGAAACCTGTCAAGATCGCCGAGACTCATTTGGCCCTGAGCCCGAGTTGGTCTCCCAGGGGTGACAAGCTGGCATGGTCGGCGCCACCGGATGGCCAGGGCTTCACGATCTTCCTGCACAGCACGCTTGTGAGCGATCCGGACGGCAGCAATCTCCGGCCCGTTGCCCTGTATATGCCGTCAGAGGAAGCGGTCGATGCCGCGATGGCGGACGCGCGCAGACGGCTTCAGGAGATGATGAGAGAGATACGCCGATGTGTTCACGGATGAGCAGATCAGGCAGGTCGACGATGAATCGATCTCGGAAGAGGATGTGGGCCTGGTCGTCACTGCAGCGGAGTTGATGCAGAATGCGCGGGCTATCGGAGGAGAGGATCTGCAGCGTATCGTGGATGATGTAGTCAAGAGACGCGCGGCTAAGGAGAATTCCGACAACAGCCTCCGGAGTCTCCTTGACGAGGATGTGTCGGTAGACTCGCTTCCACAGGAGAAGCAGGAAGCGATATCCACAGCGCTATCCCGGCGGGTCAGCCCGGTGATCATGGACGCGCTTCTGCCGATCTTCTGGGTCAAGGCGAGACTCGATCGCCTGCCCACATGGTCGGCGGACGGCTCGAAGCTGGCGTTCATCCGATGGGACATGGCCAGGGGGAAGCTGCAATTGGTCGCGGTAGATATCGCGACCGAGCAGTCGAGAGTGCTCTTCGATGAGGACAGCATCGCCGGCATCTCATGGACCAGGGATGGAAAGGCGGTGGTTGCCGTCGCAAGCCGCAACCTTGCCTACAAGGGTGTGAGCCGGACCCGCAACTGGCCGGAGTTCATCACGGCGCCGAGCTACCCGGAGATCTGGCTGATCGAACCGAAGTGAGAGTCCGGGTATAAGGATGAGAGAGTTCAGCCACCCGGACGGGAGTGAGGGGCAGGAGCGCGATTCCTGCCCCGACGCATCACTACAGGGAGGATCAGTCATGGCCACTGAGAAAGCCACATTCGGGGCGGGATGCTTCTGGGGAGTCGAGGCCGCATTCCGCGAGATCAAAGGGGTGACCGACGTCGCCGTGGGATACATGGGCGGCACGATGGACAACCCCACATATCAGGATGTCTGCACCGACCGGACCGGCCACGCGGAGGTCGTGCAAGTCGAATATGACCCCGATCAGGTCTGCTACCAGGAACTGCTCAATGTCTTCTGGAACATCCACGATCCGACGACGCCGAACCGCCAGGGCCCGGACGTCGGCAGCCAGTACCGCTCCGTGATCTTCTACCACACTCCCGAGCAGGAGCGAGCCGCCAAGGAGTCGAGGGACGCGCTCCAGGCAAGCGGCCGATATCAACGCCGGATAGTGACGGCGATCGAGCCGGCATCGACTTTTTGGCGCGCGGAGGAGTACCATCAGCGGTATCTGGAGAAGCACGGGCTCGGCAAGTGCGGAGTGTAGAGCGGAGAGTGCGGAGTGGGATCGGCTGAGTTCCTTCACGGGTTGAGCCCGGTCGTTCAGGCACTGCTGGCAACCACCTTCACCTGGGGCCTGACCGCCCTCGGCGCGAGCCTCGTGTTCGTGACCAGGGAAGTCAAGCACAGGATGCTCGACTCCATGCTCGGGTTCGCCGCCGGCGTGATGATCGCCGCGAGCTACTGGTCGCTCCTCGCACCGGCGATCACATTGTCCGAGGAACTGGGCTTCGCCAAGTGGCTCCCGCCCGCGGTCGGCTTCCTCGCGGGCGGAGCGTTCCTTGCCGGCGTGGACAAGATACTCCCCCATGCCCATCCCGAGGCCGCGGTGAATCACAGGGAGGGGCCGATCTCCACCTGGAGGCGCAGTGTCCTTCTGATCCTCGCGGTCACCATCCATAACTTCCCCGAGGGAATGGCGGTCGGAGTCGCGTTCGGGGCCGCCGCATCGGGCCTCGAGGGCGCGACCATAGGCGGTGCGGTCGCGCTGGCGATCGGAATCGGGCTGCAGAACTTCCCCGAGGGCACGATCATCTCGATGCCGCTCCGCAGAGAGGGCCTCTCGCGCGGCCGGAGCTTCTTCTACGGGCAGCTCTCGGCGGTGGTGGAGCCGCTCGCCGGCGTGCTGGGAGCGGCGGCCGTGCTCTACGCTCGGTGGATGCTCCCGTTCGCGCTGGCATTCGCAGCCGGCGCCATGATCTTCGTGGTGGTCGAGGAGTTGATCCCGGAGGCGCAGTCGAGCCACAACGCCGACCTGGCGTCCATCGGCACGATGGCAGGGTTCACTGTGATGATGGTGCTCGACGTGGCGCTGGGATAAGGCCGGACCTCCCGGCTTCCCTGGCTGTCTTATTGACCCTGGTCTATTCCCGTGCTACACTGTGCTCGGCAGCAGAGGGCCTTGGAGCCGTGCATACATGCGCTTGCTCCGGGCTGCTGTTCAAGAAGGAGACCTGACATGACTGCACGGGTATCTCGAGCCCTGCTCGCGCTCCTGGCGCTCGCACTGATCGCATGCCTGGCCGGCTGTGGGAGCGGCGGCGCAACATCGAACGGCGGTTGGGCGATCGACGAGACTCTCTTCACGCCCAACTATGTGGCAAACCTCGACGGCTCGCTGTACCACTGGGACCACCTGCCGGTCACAATAAGCTTCAATCTTCCCAGCGACTGGTCCACAATCTACGGAACAGCGCACATCGAAGCCGCCAATGAATGGACGACCGGAGGAGTGAAGATGACCCAGGTCGTCCCGTGGGGATGGGATTGCGACGTCACCGTCGAGTTCGTCAGCCAGGCCACTCTGGGCGGAACCACCCTGGGCAAGACGATCTATTCGTACTACCCGAGCAACGGCGAGATGGTCGAGGCCAGAATCGAGATCGCGCGCGACGGTATCGGCGGCGGCGTGATGTCGATCAGCGAGATCAGGGCGGTGATCGCTCATGAGATCGGCCATGCCCTCGGCATCGGCGGACACAGCGACGACAGCGGCGACCTTATGTTCGGCACTCTGGCATCTACGCCGCAGACCGCAACGGCACGCGACCTGAACACTGCCAAGACCGCGTACCCGAGCTACTTCGGCCGCGCCATCCCGTTCCAGGGAACGCGTAGCGGCGAGATCGTCACCGAGGTTATCGAGTAGACGATTCGAGCATTCCGACAGCACAAACGAGGCGGGGGCGGAGTCTATCGACTCCGCCCCCGCTCTTCGTGTTCCCAGTTGCGCCAAGGCGATCCTCGCGTTATTGCTCTGTGCGGAGGTTCCGCGCGCGCAGCCCGAGGAGCATGAACGCCAGCCCGTCGACGATCAGGTCGATCCCCACGAACAGGCCGAGCGCGTACAGCCCCGAGACAGGCCACTGAGCCAGCAGCAGCAGTCCCAGCGCGAAGGCCAGGATTCCGCTGAACGCAGCCCATCCCCAACGCGGGAACCGCATCTCCAGGGCCGCGAATGTGCGGAACAGCCCGCTCACGAGCAGGTAGGCGGCTCCGACCATGACGAGCGCGATCGCACTGCCCGCCGGGTTCGCGATGACGATCGCACCGATCGCCAGCTTGAGCGCGGCGCCCATCAACGACAGCCAGAATCCACCGTGCTCGCGGTTCTCGAACGTGTTGATCGCCTGAATGATACCGGCGATCACCAGTACCCAGCCGACCGTCGCAGCGACGGTTATCGTAGCCGCGAGCGGGAGGCTGATGGCGAGGATGCCGAGCACCAGCAGCACGCTGCCGACACCCACGAACCATGCCCAATCACGGCGCATCTCACGTAGCTCTTCTCGGTCCATGTGTATTCCAGGAGTACCGATACTCATTTTTGTGTCCTCCTCTTGGGAGCTCCGGCTCGCGGGTCTTCACGCGGGTTCCGGTCTCCCACCATGATATTACCCATATGGACGAGCACATGCGACGGAGCAGAGCCTGTCCGCCCGGCCGAGCACACTAAGGCTGCCATTCTGAGCATGTTACTGCGCAGCAAGCGCGGTTGTCTCGGGTAGAAACCGCGCTAGTCCTGTCAGGGCCGGCGGTGCTTGTTCCCCGGGACACAGAACCCGTCAGTCCTGAGTAGCGGAGCGTATCGAAGGACGCCCGGGTCTGGCCAATGGTCGTGGAACTAGGCCGCCCTTCGATACGTCCTGAACTCCGACCACACTGAGTAGCAGCGCGTATCGAAGTGCAGTCGGAGTTCAGGACTACTCAGGGCTGGCGGGGTTGTCTGCCGGGACATAGGAAACCACTACTCAGTGAATGCGCAGTTCAGGACTACTCAGGGCTAACGGTGTCTGTCTCCCGGGACATAGGAACCCGTCAGTCCTGAGTAGCGAAGCGTATCGAAGGACGGTCGGGACTACTCAGGGCTGCCGGTGCTAGATTCCCTATGATGATACTGCTACAGGGACGCCGCATACTCTCCTCTAGGGTGACCAGACATCCTCCGTATGTGCAGTCCCAAGGCCCATGGAGGGGTTTGGTTCCACCGCCGGCGCGGATAAACCACAGGGTGTCCGGTCCCCCGGGCCGGAAGAGTGATCCATCCCGGAGGTGCGTCACATGCAGCACAAGGTTCTGTTGATCGCCGCACTCATCGTCGTGATCGGCCTGCTCGTGGCGACGCCCACGATCATCGGCACGACGTATTCATCGGATGACCATACAGGCAGGAAGGCCACAGGCCCGCTGTGGCAGAACGCGGACAACTCCGACTCCCGTGCCGCACAGGCCCGCCGAACGCCTCAGGCGGAGAAGCAGGCGCCTCAGCAGAGGTCCGAGGAGCTGCAGAGAGTCCCGGATGCCGCCAAGAAGCAGAACGCCGAGATAGAGGCGCTGGCCAAGCTCTATGCCCAGAAGGGCATGACGCCGGAGATGGCGCGGAAGATCAGGGAGCTCCAGGCGGCTCAGGCCGGCAGGGCGAAGACCGTCCCGCTGTCGCCCGAACTCGTCAAGAGACTGGCGAAGGTGAGGGCCGCCGTGCAGGCCAAGGAAGGGAAATCGCCGATCAAAGTCTCCGCGCGGTTCCCGGAGCGATCCACGATGGACCCCAGGTTCGTGAAGGTGGCGGGCAAGGTCACCAGCAGCGCCAAGCTCGCTCTGACGCCGGACGCGGTGCTGAGCGTCCGGGTGATCGACATCACCCAACTCGACAGGCCGCGCGTGATCTCGGAGCAGATGCTCGCCAATCCGGGCGGAATGCCGGTCTCGTTCGAGGTCTGGTACAACAAGCAGAGCGTCAACCCCAGGCACAGGTACGCGGTGCAGGCCGTGGTCGCAGACAAGGGCGCGATCCGGTGGAAAACGACCGCCGAGTGCAAGTCGGTCGCTGAGGGCAAGCCGGCCAACCTGGCGATCCCCCTCCGGGCCGTCAAGGCGCCGGAGCCGACCGCCCCTGGGATGCTGGTCGGCGACGTTCACGTGGAGTTCGATGGCGACCTCGTGCCGATCATGACGGAGAGCGGCTGGATGATACCGGTCGAGCCGGTGCTGAAGGCGGCGGGAATCGATCTGGAGTACTCGGAATCCGACAAGGAGCTGACCGTGCAGGCGGACGGCCGGATCATCAAGGCGAAGCTCCCCGGGCGCACGGTGATCCTGACGGACGGCTCGAAGAAGGACCTTGCCGGGGATATCGAGATGCGGGACGGGAAGGCATACGCGCCGATCCAGTTCCTGCAGATCGCAACGGGCCGCAAGGCGCTCTTCGACCGGGAATCGAACAACTACGTGCTGGTGAAGATGTGACCGCGAAGAATCCGGGCACAAGACCCGCTAGTCCTGAGTAGCGAAGCGTATCGAAGCATATCGAAGGACGATCAGGACTACTCAGGGCTGACTGTCGAGCAGAGGAGGAACAACATGAGAGTCCTGGTAGTGCTCGGGCATCCGACCGGACCGAGCCTGAATCGTGATATCGCGGAGAGAGCCGTGCAGTCGCTCCGCACCAATGGGCACGAGGTGATCTTCCACGACCTCTACGCGGAGGGATTCGACCCCATCATGACCGCGGAGGAGGCAGCGGGCGAGCCGGCGACGGACCCGGCCATCCGTCGGTATGCGGACGAACTCACGGAGGCCGATGGGATCGTGATCGTGCATCCGAACTGGTGGGGAATGCCGCCCGCGATGATGAAGGGCTGGATCGACCGCGCGTTCCGGCCGGGGTGCGCGTATGCCTTCGAGGGGACAGCGGGCGAGATCGGCCGGCCGGTAGGACTGCTCAAGGCCGCGACCGTGCTGATCTTCAACACCGAGAACTCGACGGAGGAGATGGAGAGGGAGTATTTCGGCGACCCGCTCGATGCGCTGTGGAAGAAGAACATCTTCGGGCTTTGCGGCGCGAGGGAGATCTACCGACGGATGTTCCACGGCGTCCTGATGAGCACTCCGGAGATCCGTGAGGCCTGGCTCGCCGAGGTCGAGGAGACGGTCGACCGTTTCTTCCCGGTCGGCGCGCGCCAGGCGGCGTAGGGCATTGTAGGAGTGGCTTCCATCCGCGATTTGTTATGCGATTCGCAGGTCGGCCCTACGATCTCGTCTGCCGAGCAGCATCTCCTCAACCTGTGCAAGCCTCCCATGCCCACCGCGATCGATGCCACCGGTGACGGCGGGTCGATGCTGCTGTCGGCATGGGTCGTCGGTATCTACGTACAGCGAGGCAGCATGTGAAGATTTCCGAGCTTATTCAGGATTACAGGCGCAGGATAGGCCCGTGCAAGGACAACGACCTTGCATGGATCAGGGAGCGAGGATCGCTGGCGGAAGCGATCGAGTTCGCCACGATGGCGCGGACCAGGCAGGGAAAGCGGCATCCGCACCAGTGGCGACTTCGAGCCTCGGCGATGAAGCAGGGACGCGACCGTCTGCTCGGGAACCAGAAGGCTCTTCGCCGATGTCGGACCTTCGATGACCTGCTCCGTCTGGTGGAGGACTTGGTTCTATCGATCCCCGGCCTGGGGGAGTTGTATGCCTACGACACCGCGGTCAAGATCGGCGTATACCTCGGCATCCTCCCGGAGAGGGTCTACCTCCATGCGGGCGTCCGGGATGGGCGAAGGTGCTCGGGCTCGATCCGAGCCGCCGATCGGTCGAGATGAGCGAACTCCCGCCGGAGGTGCGCACCCTGGAACCCCACGAGGCCGAGGACTTCCTCTGCATCTACAAGGACCAACTCGCGGGCAAGCCGGGCTCACGACGCGGCTGCTGCAAACCATCACCTCCCATGCGGGATGGCGAGACTCCCTGCACCTGGTAACAGCGCGCCGACTCACGAGACCGCAGAACGGGTAACATACCGCCGGGAGGTGCATCATGAGCGTCGGTTGGAGGGTGTCTCTGGCGATCGCCATTGAGTTCCCCTTCATCGGCCTGGTCATGTTCCTCGCGGCCGGGACGATCGCGTGGGCGGCAGGCTGGGTCTTCCTCATCCTGATGGCGGTCTGCTCCATCGGGTTCGTGGTGTGGCTATTGAGAAGCTGCCCGGGGCTCCTGGAGGAGCGGCTGTCGATGTTCCGGCCTGATCAGCCCGCGTGGGACAAGGTATTCGTCGTGGTGCTGCTGACATCTTTCGTCGCCTGGCTGATCCTGATGCCGCTGGATGCCGTCCGTTTCCGATGGTCGTGCGTTCCACTATGGCTCCAGGCAGCCGGCGTAGTCGTGCTCCTCGTCTCGTTCTACCTCTTCTTTCTCGTGTATCGTGAGAACCAGTTCCTGTCGCCGATGGTACGCGTCCAGGAGGAGCGGCGGCAGAGGGTGATATCGACCGGCCCGTATCGGTACGTGCGCCATCCGATGTACGCGGCCTCGCTCCTCTTCTTTCTCGGGACAGCCCTCCTGCTCGGCTCATGGTACGGCGCACTTGCGACCATCTACTTCGCGGTACTGCTCGCGATCCGGGCCATTGGCGAGGAACGTCTGCTGCGCGAGGAATTGGAGGGCTACGACGAATACGTCTCCCGGGTGAGATACCGCATTGTCCCCGGCGTGTGGTGATCCGAAGGCATCCTCCATAGCCCCCCGCCCCTGCAGGGAACTTGCGCCATGCTCAAACCTCCGTGTATCATATCCCCGGAGGTTGTACATGACGTTCAGACGCATCCTGCTCTTCCTGCTGCTCATCGTACCGGCGGTCGCGGTCGCGTCGGGTGAGCCGCCATCATACTTCGAGGTCACCTTCCTGACCACCAACGACCTGCACTCGCGCATCCTGCCCTACGATGTTCCGCCGAACCCGGAGAAGAACTTCCCCGGCGCGAAGGGGCTCGGCGGCGCTGCTCGGCGGGCGACGGTCTTCAAGCGCGTCCGAGCAGAGATGACGACGCCGGTGCTCCTGCTCGACTCCGGCGACACGACCTACCGCAGTTCGTACATGGCCCGGGGATATCAGGGCCTTGCGGACATGGCGGTGATGAACGCCGTCCGGTACGACGCGGCGGCGCCCGGCAACCACGACCTCGAGTGGACCGCCCCGCAACTCCGTCGGCTGTTCGAGGCATCGGAGTTCCCGTGGGTCTGCGCGAACCTCGTCTATGCGGCGACCGGCGAGACGTTCCTCCCGCCCTACACGATCAAGGAAGTCGGCGGCGTGCGGATCGCGTTCTTCGGGCTGATCACCTCCGAGGGCGAGAACAACCCTCAGCTCTACGTGGCATATCCGGAGCTCGGACTAAAGACGCTCCCGCCGATCGAGGTCGCGCGGAGGCTCGTCCCGGAGCTTCGCGGGAAGGCGGACATCGTCGTCTGCCTGAGCCACCTCGGCACGACGCCGGACGTTCAACTCGCGCAGCAGGTTCCGGGGATCGATGCGATCCTCGGCGGGCACTGGCACCAACTCGTCACTCCGCCGCGGATGGTATCGGTCGGCGAGCGGACGGCATTCTCGCTCGGCGCGGTGCCGATCGTGCAGGCAGGGGCGTACGGGGAGTGGGTCGGCCGCACGAAGCTGATCTTCCGGCGCGATCCCGGTTCCGGGCGTTATACCCTCATGAGCTGCAAGGGCGAGATGGTGCACATCGACCCCTCGATCCCCGACGACCCGGAGATCAAGGCGATGATCGACAAGATGGAGAAGGCCCGCAAGGCCCGTGAGGGCCGGGAGTAGGGAGACGCGAGAGTCGACGGCGTATGGAGTGCGACGGCTGGACGTCGCTTTGGTCCCGGGCGGCTTGACGTCCTCCGGGGTCCGGCGTGTCAAGCCACGCCTCGCGAAAGCGGTGTCAAGCCACCGCGCTCCATATGCACTTGCACCGCCCTCCGACCTCCATGTATCATGTCCCCGGAGGTAGCACATGACCCTGAGACGTTCTTTCCTGTTCCTGATGCTGATCCTGCTCGCGGCGCAGGCATCCTCCGCCGAACTGCCGCGATACCTGGAGATCACCTTCCTCTCGACCAACGACCAGCACGGCAAGGTGTGGCCCTTCAGTATCCCGCCTGACCCCGCGAAGAACTACGCGGGCCTGAAGAACGTCGGAGGCGCGGCGCGGAGGGCGACCATCGTCCGGCAGATACGCGCACAGAGTGCGGCTCCCGTGATGCTCGTCGACTCGGGCGACGTCCGCGGCTGGACGCCGCTCTCAACCGCGTTCAACGGCGCGCTCGATTTCGAGATCATGAACCGTCTCGGCTACGAGGCGATGGCTATCGGCAACCACGAGTTCGAGTGGCTCCCCCCTGATTTCCACCGCAACCGGCGGGCTTCGAACTTCCCCTGGATCTGCGCGAACGTAGTGCACAAGGACACTGGCGAGCCCCTGGCCGATCCGTACGTGGTCCGCGATGTTGGGGGCGTCCGCGTCGCCTTCTTCGGGCTGACGAACGATCTCATCGACAAGCAACCCGACTACTACAAAGGGATGGGAGCGCTGGGAGTGAAATGGACGCCGTACACGGACGTGGCCGCGAAGCTCGTGCCGGAGATGAGACGGAAGGCGGACATCGTCGTGCTGCTGAGCCACCTGGGGTACCGCGAGGACGTCAAGCTCGCGCAGACGGTCCCGGGGATCGATATCATCCTCGGCGGGCACTCGCACTCCACCATCCTCACGCCGACTATGGTGTCGGTCGCGGAGCCGACCGCGTTCTACAAGGGCAAGGTGCCGGTCGCGCAGGCGGGGTACCACGGCATCTACCTCGGCAAGACGCGCGCCATCTTCCGACGCGATCCGGAGTCGGGGCGGTACACTCTCATGAGCTGCAAGGGCGAGCTCATCCCCATCGATTCCTCGATCCCCGAGGACCCGGAGATCGACCGCCTCATCCGCGAGTGGGAGGCGATCCGAAAGGCACGCGAGGCGAAGAAGTAGAAACCGCCAAGACTCAGAGGACGCCAAGGAAAGCGGAATCGTAGATGCATCGGTAGCGCCGCTACCGCTCTGCTTCCGAAGCATCCGTGATCCTGCTGCTCTTGGCGTCTTGGCGGTTGGCTTACTTCGCCGGGGCGACCTGACCGCAGGGGCGGCGGCCCTTGCCGACCGCACCGGTCAGGGTATCGCCGAGATCCTCTCTCGCCTGCTCCGCGTACCTCTGCAAGCGCGCCACGATGCTCGGGTACTTCGCCGAGACATCGGTCGCCTCGCTGATGTCGGCATCGAGGTTGTAGAGCGACAGGGGGATCTTCTCCTTATCAGACGTGTCCGTATGCGGCAGGACGAGCTTCCACTTGCCGGAGCGGACGGCCTGAAGCTCGTCGGCTCGATAGTAGTAGAACACCTCGTAAGGCGAGACCGCGCCGGGCCTCCCCTCCATCAGCGGCCGGATATCCTTGCCGTCGACCACTCGGTCGGTCGGGACCTTCGCGCCCGCGAGGCCAGCGAGCGTCGGATAGAGGTCCATCATAGTGGTCAGCGCCGAGCAGGTCGATCCGGCGGGGATGCGTCCCGGCCAGCGCATGATGGTCGGCTCGCGCATTCCGCCCTCCCACGTCGTGCCCTTGCCCTTCTTGAGCGGAAGCGCGCTTCCGCCATGCGAGTTCTTGATCAGCCACGGACCGTTGTCGGAGGTGAAGACGACCAGTGTGTTCTCATCGAGCCCGAGCGCCTTCAGCGTCTCCATGATCCGACCGACGCTCCAGTCGATACACTCGACCACGTCGCCGTAGAGCCCGCGCGCCGACTTGCCCGCGAACTCCTCGGAGACGTGGAGCGGCGTGTGCGGGAACGTGTGCGGGAGGTAGAGGAAGAACGGCTCGTTCTTGTGCTTTGTGATGAACTTGATCGCCTCGTCGGTGTATCGCTGGGTGAGCGTCTCCTGCACCGCCGGATGCTCGATGATCTCCTCGCCGCGAATCAGCGGGGCGAGTCTGTCATCGCCGTACTTCATGTCGTTGCTGTACGGAAGGCCGAAGTAGTAGTCGAAACCATGGCGAGTCGGGAGGAACTCCTTCTGCCAGCCGAGATGCCACTTGCCGATGCAGGCGGTCGCGTATCCCCGGCCCTTCAGCAGCTCGGCAATGGTGATCTCGTTCGAGCTGATGCCGATGGTGTGCTTGTAGCTGATGACCTGCGGCAGGTTCACCCGCTGGGGATAGCAGCCGGTCATCAGGGCGGCCCGGCTCGGCGTACACACCGGCGCGGCGGAGTGGAAGTCGGTGAACTTCATGCCCTCCGCGGCCATGCGGTCGATGTTCGGCGTCTTGATCAGCGGCGATCCGAAGCATCCGACATCCTGGTAGCCGAGGTCGTCGCAAAGGATGATGATGAAGTTCGGCTTCTTCTGCGATCCGGCCATCGCCGGGATAGACAAGCCTCCCAGGCCGAGGCACGCCGCCCCGGCCAACGAGCCCCTCAGGAATTCCCTTCTCGAAATCGACTGTGTCATGATCTGCCCCCCGATCTCTTACTCACGATATGCGGCGGCTTGTGGGGAAGCGCCATGTCCCGGTCTGCGGGTCCGAGACGAAGGAGTCTTCATGGCTCTCCCGCTGTCACTGCTTCGGATACGGTCTCGCAGTTATGTCTGGTGTGACCTCGGCAATCTCGACTCCAAGCTTTCGCAGAGCCTCTATCTGCTCGGGTGTGTGCCATCCTAAGGCCCAGTCCTGGCCCCCGGGAGCGGTTCCACGTCAGCCTGCCCTTGAGCCCGTGGGATCGAGCGTACTCGTTGATGGGCGTCAGGAACGCAGGTGTATCCCAGTCGCTGAACGGATGGATCGTCCACCTGAGCTGACTGCCGTTCAGGTCAAAGGTCACTGTAGCAACCGGATCGGTCTCATCGTCTCTGTACTCGACCTTCACGTTGCTGAACCTCAGCTCGGCGCCGGATATTCGGCCGATATTCCGCAGAAGCCTCTCATACTCCAGGCTTTCGATGATCCCCTCGGTATCGAAGTACCAGATCTGATTCGTGAAGTGCGCGTCCTCATCGAGTTCCCGCGCGCTCCCGAGAGCGGCGTACAGGGAATCGTGCGGGTCCGACTCCAGGGTCTCGAGGGCGAAGATATCGAACAGGTCGTCTTTCGTGATCCCCGGGTTCAGTCTGATGCCGATCTGCTCGAACGCCTGCATCTGAACGTCGAACGGCACCCGCGCGGGCGGTCTGTCCTTCGCGCCACTGCCGAAGAGTGATGTGAACAACGCCCAGAGCTTCCTCATGGATTGCTCTCCAGTAGTGTCATTTGCACAACAACACCAGTATCCGTGTTGGGGCGCAGCTTGTCAACCTCCGGACGATAGCTTGCCGCCGGGATAGGAAACCGCCCATGAGCCATCCGGGGCAAACCTAACCAGCGCCCCGTTGCCGGAGCAGCCGTAGACGTAGACCTCATCGTTTCGCCCGATGCTGATCCCCTGGATATAGCCGGTGATCCCGAGCTTCTCAAAACCCTCGCGGGCGGACGGAGTAGCGACCACCTCATCCGTCTCCGTGTCGATCATGCTGATCGAGTCGTCCTGGTCGTTCGATGCAATCACGTAGCGCTCGTCGTTGGTCATCGTCATGCCGCACGAGCCGGAGCCGGTCGGGATACGCTTGATCACCTCGCGGCGGGCGATGTCCACCACCGCGAGCCAACTACGATCGTGGTAGCAGGCGACATACGCCTTCGTCTTGTCGCGGCTGACGACCAGGTCATCGCCCATCGCCAACTCGGGCTGGGCCTCCATGAAGATCTCGACCGAGTAGTCCTGCATGTCGATGGTGAACAACTTCCCGTGCTGCCATGCCGCGCACAGGTAGTGCCGTCCGCCGCCGATGAAGTGCCCCTTGCCTCCGAGCGTGTCGCGGCACGTGTTGGTCCCGAGCGCATCGATCCGCTTGTGGATACGGATGCGATCCATATCCTCGATGCCCTTGAGCACCAGGACGCCGCCGAACGCGTCGTGCAGGAGCATCGTGTCGCCGTCGGGCATGACATTGGTAGCATAGACGTGTCCGGTATCGACAACCTTCGCTACCTCGAGTGACTGCTGGTCGATGCACCACAGGCCGTTCGAGCAGGCCATGTAGAGCCATCGATTGCTCATCGATGTGGCATGGCAGTCGGGCTCCGTGCCGACCGGTATCTCCTTCACGAAGTCCAGCGTGTCGATATCGTACACGCAGACGGACTCCGTGCCGTGGGTGAACTCATATCCGTCATCCATTCCCGCATAGCGGTTCGGTCGCAATGGTTCGAAGTGACTGGTCATGGTAAGCGCATTATAGCACATGGAGGAGCATTGATCGTGAACAAAACGGTTGGCTGAATGTATAATCAGCGCCGTTAGTACTGCCGATCAATGGCTGAGCATGGGGAGGTTGGGCGTGAGTGACAATGCGGTAAGTCTGAAGGGCTGTGCGATGGGATACATAGTGGCGGCGTTCATACTCATCGAGATTGCGAGCATATCGTGGATGCCCCGCTGGGTGCAGTTGACCGTCACAGCGCTGGTCGGTCTTGGGCTTCTCTTGCTTGCCGCGGTCACCCTGGCAAGTCTCCTCAGACGGTTTGCGAAGCCCAAGGTGCAGCCGTTCGCGCCGCCGGAACGGCCGAACGTGGAGTCGCTGATCCGGGAAGCCGCTGATGAAGGTGCGACAGAGCTCGATCTGTCCTCGAGCCTGCTGGAATCACTGCCTGAGGGGTTATCCAAGCTTGCCGGGCTGAAGTCCCTCTCCCTGTACGAAAACCTGCTTGCCTCGGTATCGGAGATCGGGCAGCTAGCCGATCTGGAGTCGCTTATCCTGAGCGACAACAGCCTGGATGCCCTGCCGCCCGAGTTCGGGAATCTGACCAAGCTGACCGAGCTGTGCCTGAGCAGGAACGCGCTGGAGGAGTTCCCGAACGCCATCCTCGGGCTGACCGGGCTGCGCGAGTTGGAGCTCGACGGCAATCTCCTGAAGGCCATTCCGAGTTCCATCGGCAAGCTGAGCAACCTGGAGATGCTCAACATCGGCGAGAACGAGCTGTCCGAGATCCCGCCGGAGATCGGAGATCTGACGAACCTGACCTTCCTGGCCGTGGACCGCAATCACCTCACGTCGCTGCCCGCGGAGATCGGCAACCTGACCGAGCCGACGAGCCTGTTCGTCTCGGACAACCAACTTTCGTCTATCCCGCCGGAGATCGGGAAGCTGAAGGGCCTGGAGATGCTGAACCTGGCTCATAATCCGCTGACCTCACTTCCGCCGGAGGTGCTTGCGCTGCCTGAGACGGTACGATTTGTCGTGGACAAGCGGCGGGCGGAGGCGATCCCTGAGCTCAGAGACCGCCCGAATGTGAAGGTATCGGATTGCTAGTCCCGCCATCCGACTACTTATCCATCCAGATCCTGCCGTCGTCCTTCGCCGTGTCGATGTCCGACGACAGGTAGGAATACAGGTCGGCATTCTTCAGGAAGAAGCGGATCTTCTTGTCGGCGTCGATCCACTTGTCGGGGAACTGCTTTGTCTTCCACTCGATCACGCCGCTGACCGAGTCGCCCTTGAACGGGACGCAGTCGGCCCGCGAGAAGCCGGGGATAACGTTGTTCTCACGGTCGAGCAACTCGGCGATGACGTAGCCGGTCGGAGCCGTCTTCGCGTTGATGGTGACCTTCGGCGTGCGGAAAACCTCGCGTCGGCTGATCAGCCAGCCCTCTTTCAGACCGGCGCGCATCGAGCAAAAGCCGTCGAGCCGAAGCATGGCAAGACCGATCGCACCGTGGATGTCCTTGTAGTCGTCGTGCTTCTTGTCGAACCCGCCGTAGTAGAAGTAGAGCTTGTCGCCCACCACGACCGGAGCGCGAGACGTGTAGATCATCTTCGAGTCGAAGCTCCCCTCGGAGCCGAGCGCGATGAACGGCTTGCGGCCGGGCGCGCGGTTCCACTGGATGAGGTTCCAACTCCAGGCCATCTGGACATCGACCGTGCACGGGCTCCCCTCCTGGGCCTCGTACATCCGGTCCGGCGAGTCGTAGTCGCCGTACTTTATCCACCTCGCGTGGTAGATCCACGGCAGGCCGATGTACATCCCCTGGTAGAGAAACGTCGGCATCCCGTAGACCTGAGTGTCGTCCGGGTCGAGGTCATCCGCGCCGAAGACCGCTCCCTCGATCGGCTTGCGCCAGGAGAGCCCGTCGTCCGAGACGGCGATTCCCACGGCGCGGTGCCGGCGGTTGGAGGTCTTGTAGGTCGAGACGAACCGGTCGCGGTAGGTGTCGTGCAGGAAGTTGACGACGTCCGACGACTCAAACAGCTTCGGGTCGCCCTCCCTGGTGCTCCAGCGCAGGCCGTCGGACGAGAACGCCATGTGCGCGCCCGACCTGCGGCCGTAGCCGTACATGACCCACTTGCCGTTGCCGAGCTTGATCACGCTCGGGATGTGGAAATCCTCGTTGGTGTGGACGATGTTGTTCGCCTTCGAGCCCTCGTACTCCACGAGGCCGAGGTTCGGCTTGGTCCACGTGATGCCGTCGGCCGATTCGGCGTAGCAGACGAATCCGCCCTTAGGACCGCCGATGCACTGGTACCACATCTTCAGCTTGCCCTCGTCCCACATCACCGTGCCGTAGAGGTATGGCCCCCAGCCCTCCCAGGCCTTGTCCTTCGCGATGACGGGGTTGCCGGAGTACTTCTGCGCCGAGTGGAACACGCGCGTGAGCCCCTGCGACTCCTCGGTCACCATCGCATCTAGGAACAGGCGTCTGAACGGCGGTGTCCCGGCGATGAGGTCATCTGCGTAGAGACTTGGAGAGGTCAGGATGAGCGTCAAGAGTGCGAGCAGTCGAACGTGCATCGAACGATCCTCCGTTGGATGTCATGGGGGTTACCGGCATTGTACGCGAGAGGAGATGATGCGTCAATCCGCCCGGCCCGGCGGCAGGCCGGAGGAATCACGACTGCGCGGTCGCCGGCTTGGGCTTCCGGTATCGGAACCAGAGCAGGAGGTCGGCGGAGACCATGACCGCGTTGAGGACGTAGAGCCAGACGACGGCGTCGGGCCGGTAGACAAGCTTGTGCGCGATCCCGGCGACGTAGCCGATGATCACCAGCGAGAGGAAGATCGGGCTCTTGCCGACGACGTTCTTCGTCTTCCAGGTCCGGTGAACGGAGAACGGCCAGCTTGCGCCGAAGCAGAGAAGCATCGTGATTTCGAACGGACTCACTGCGGAAAACCCCACACGGTACTTGCTGGGGCCATTATACCGCAGATGGCTCATCCGTGGCGAGGCGTGGACATCGAACTCGCACCGACATATGCGCTCCTCCGGGATACGAGGCGACTAGACGAGTGCCTCGTCCTCGAAGCCCTGACCGCCGGTCCTCGGCTCGAAAAGCTCGATCCCCGCGCAGTCGCTGATGTGGTAGAGATTGGTCGACATGCCTGCCATGGGATCGGTCAGCCTAGCCAATCCTCGATTCTGAGGCTTGGGATTCTCGAAAAGCCCTTGTCATGGGTAACGAGTGTCAGACCGTGACAGAGAGCGGTCGAAGCGATGAAGAGATCATTGTCTTCCAGTAGCTGACCGGTGGCCCTGAGCCGAGATTTGAGGAGGCCATATTCGAGTGAAACCCTCGTGTCAACCGGGAGAATCACGGCATTGCTGATGAGATGCTGAAGCTTGAGAGTCTCCTGAGCAGGACGCGCACTATGCATTGCACCATAGGCCAACTCGCCAATCGTGACGGCCGATATGTAGACTTTGGACTGCCCAAGCGCCTGAACGTGATCGGTGACTCCTCGCCGAGTAGCTAGGAAATCCACGCAGATGTCGGTATCGAGTAGGTACACTTCTACCTACTCCGATGACCGTCGAGAACTGAGTATCTCCTGCTTGATATGCTCGATCTCCTCATCTGTCATGTGACTCCACAGACCGGCGGATCTCATCAACCTGGCAGCAGTACCCTTCGGTGGCAACGGCGATCGTTTCTGCCTGGTTTTTTCGTCAGTGGCTTTCCTAGGTTTCGCAGTCGTTCGAGGCATGGAATGATCCCTCCCACCCCCATTGTACCACGCCGGACGAGAAACATACAATGATCGGCTATTCGGAGGCGGCGACAATCCTGGCCTTGGTGGTACGTTTGGGGATAGGCGTCCCCTCCTCGAGAAGGTATCTATATACAGATCGATCGCTTCCTCGATGCTGCGCTCGGTCTCCTCCAGCGTCTTGCCGGTGGGGTGGTGCAACGAACGTATGCAAAGTAGTCGTGGTTGGCCCTCTCGAAGATCACGAGGTACTCTGTCATCTGCTTCTTCCCACTGCGCCCTGCCCTGCATCGGCATCTACGTGACTCAGGGTACCTTGGTCGTATCCTCGTTCTTCTTTGGGGCAGGAGTGTCCAGCCATGCCTGTTCTGATGTGTGATGGTTCTGTCGCGACCTGAGCTTCTTGTATCGACGCGCGAGTAGGATGGACACCGTTAGCGCGAATGATACGCCGATCGTGCTAAGCAACGGTGCCAACCACTGGCTGCTCAGCATACCCAGCGATGACGTGGTCCCATCTCCCATCACAATGACAGTGCTGAGAACAAAAGTTACACCAGCCGTCAGCCCAACCATGATGCTGAGATCCCTGGTTGTGTCGAACTTGCCATGAACCGTATCGTCGGCGCTAAATCTGGAATGCAGCCTGCGAATCTTTGTCTCCATATCCTCCGTTTTCAATTGCGACACGAAATCGCAGAAATCCAGCTTCTGTTGCGACGAGAGAAATGAATTGCCCATTATCTCACTGATCAGGTCATTACCAAGCGTCCGTGCATCATAGACTTCGCCGATATCTAGGGCGTACTTCCGCGCGGTTGCTGACAGAAGAGAATCGAGGATATCGCATGTCGGTAGCATCTTCTCAGCGATGAGCGGGCGGACTGAGTACATGATTTCGTTGTTGGCAGTCTCAACACGCTGCCTATACTCCTTGCGATCGCGATTCGAGAAGAAGAATCTAGTGATGATGGTGACGAGCAGGCCACTTATGAGACCGCCACCAACGCCTATTACCCAAGGGTCGGTCAGAAGATCCATACCAATCCTCCTCCTGTTCCAGGATCCTAGGTCCAGCCCACTCATCGTATCCGGCCCCTCGTCGTGACTGCACGTGCTGTTAGCCAGACTCCTAGTGAGCAGGCATCCTTCTAGTATCCGAGTCAACGGTTAGGTGATTCCAGTCTCAATTCCTCCACTAGAATATGGCCTTGTTTGGAGTCCCGGGATCTATCTGTCTTCCTGCGACCTGCTCTTGGAGGTTCTGCTCAGACGCGCATTGCTTGAGCCATGCAGGAACGGAGGCGTGTAGGCGTTCTGCGCCAACGGTTGCCCACCACTTTGTGCTGTGATCGAATAGAAGGGTCGCCGCCACCCTCCGCTCTTGCACCACCGTGCGTACCTTCGGCATACAGCGGTTCACAAGGAGCCTACAAGCATTGGTGTAGATAGAGCAAGCTGTGTAGTCCCTGCGAGTGGAACATCCTGGCGGACACGCTGGCGTTCATATGAGATCTCCCCGTGTTCCACCACGGACGCGGACCATTGTAGACCGACTCCCATGCTCGCTCCTCAGCCGCTTTGCGGATTTGGGAGTGACTCAGCTTCGGCTTGCAGCGCATGGTCATGCTATACTCCGGGAACTTGCGTTTGCAGGGCCTGTCCACTGCGCTCCTTGCCCTGTTCGCCTTGAGCCTGAGCTGCTAGGAATTGTGTTGCCGATTCCATCATCTTCTCCCCCGCCGGTTGCTGGGAACGTAGAGGTTGCAATCGTCAGCGTATCGGCGGAACCGGTGACCTATCTTCTCAAGCTCCTTGCCGCCGAGCTTCGGGATGTCTTTCCTTTGCACCGGCTGGGGTACGTACTCTCCGCTTAGCAACTCCTGCCGAATGCGCTTCCTGGTCGTCAGGCAGGGAGTCTGCATTCCGCTTCCTTCGGGCATTTCCTCACGGTAATGCCCCTGCTATTCCGCTAGTGGATCCTGTCACCAAGGCCTACAGGGGTCTCTCATTCCCTAGCTACCGCGCCCTGCCGGGCGCACACGGAAAAGCCCCGGCGACGGATGCCGCCGGGGCTTCTTGTTCGTCTATCAGCGTTGATCGGTGTGCATCGGCGGCGGGGAACCCTTCCCCGGCCCTCCCCGCCACGGGGAGGGAGCCGGAAGCGGCCACTCCGCACTCTACACTCCGAACTCCGCGCTTACTTGTCTCTCTGGACGCCGGTGCCCTTCTCCTCGATGACCGCCTGGGCGGCTGCGAGGCGGGCGACCGGGATGCGCCGAGGCGAGCAGGATACGTAGTTCAGGCCGATCTTGTGGCAGAACTTCACGCTCTCCGGCTCTCCACCGTGCTCACCGCAGATTCCGAGCTTGATCTTCGGATTCACGGCCTTCGCATCGTCGACGCAGATCTTCATCAGCCGGCCGATGCCCTTCTGGTCGATGGTCTCGGTCGGGTCGTTCTTGAAGATCTGCTCGCTGATGTAGAGCGGCAGGAACTTGCCGGCGTCGTCGCGGGAGATGCCGTAACCCATCTGGGTCAGGTCGTTCGTACCGAAGCTGAAGAACGCGGCTTCCTTCGCGATCTCGTCGGCGGTCAGCGCCGCTCTCGGGATCTCAATCATGGTGCCGAACATGTAGTCGACTTCCACGCCCTCGGCCGCCATGGTATCCTTGGCGATCTTGTCGAGCCGCTCCTTGATCCAGGTCAGTTCATTGACCACGCCCACGAGCGGGATCATGATCTCGGGATGGACGTCCATTCCGGACTTCTTGACCTCACAGGCGGCGCCGATGATGGCCGCAACCTGCATGCCTACGATGCCCGGGAAGTAGATGCTCAGGCGGCATCCGCGGAGTCCGAGCATCGGGTTCGCCTCGTGCATCTCGGCGACCTTCTTGAGCAGCTTCTCCTTCTCGGGAAGCTGGGCCGAGTTCGGGTTCTTGCAGCGCAGCTCGGTGATCTCTACCAGGAGGTCGTTCATGCTGGGCAGGAACTCGTGCAGCGGCGGGTCGATCAGGCGAATGGTGACGGGCTTGCCGCCCATCGCCTTGAAGATGCCCACGAAGTCCTCCCGCTGGAGCGGAAGCAGCTTGTCGAGCGCGCTCTGGCGGGTCGCTTCGTCCTCTGCAAGGATCATCTCGCGAACCAGCGGCACGCGGTCGCCGAGGAACATGTGCTCAGTGCGGCAGAGGCCGATGCCCTCCGCGCCGAGCTGAACGGCGTCGGTCGCGTGCTCGGGGGTATCTGCATTGGCGCGGACACCGAGCTTGCGGACAGCGTCCGCCCACTCCATGAAGGTGCCGAAGTCGCCGGTCACGCTGGCGGGCTCGGTCTCGAGGGGTACGTTGTACACCTCACCGAGGGTGCCGTCGATGGTGATCAGATCGCCTTCCTTGACGGTAACGCCGTCAACGGTGAAGAGCTTCTTCTCCTCGTCGATGCGGATCGCGCCGGCGCCGCAGATCGTCGGGATGCCGTACTGGCGGGCGATCAGGGCGGCGTGGCTGGTGCGGCCACCGCGCGAAGTCAGAACGCCGGCGGATGCGAGCATCCCGCCGAGGTCGTCCGGGTTGGTCTCTTCGCGAACGAGAATGACGTCATCGCCGGCCTCAGCCATCTTGATGGCGGTCTTGGAGTCGAGGGCGACTCTACCGGATGCCCCACCGGGACCTGCGTTCAGACCCTTGGCGATAGGAGCCGGGCGATCCTTCGGGGCGGCCTTGATCCGCGGGTTGAGAAGCTGCTCGAGCGCCTCGGGCGGAACTCGGGTGAGCGCCTCGTCCTTGGTGATGCGGTTCTCGCGGACCATGTCGACGGCGATCTTGACGGCGGCGGCTCCGGTGCGCTTACCGGCGCGGCACTGCAGGATGAAGAGTCTGCCCTTCTCGATGGTGAACTCGATGTCCTGCATCTCGCGGTAGTGATCCTCGAGCTTCTTGGCGATATCGGCGAACTGCTTGTAGATCTCAGGGAACTCGTTCTCGAGCTGGTCGATCGGCTCAGGAGTGCGCACACCTGCGACGACGTCCTCGCCCTGGGCGTTCTTCAGGAACTCGCCGAAGAGCTTGTTCTCGCCGGTCGCGGGGTTGCGGGTGAACGCAACGCCGGTGCCGCAGTCGTCGCCCATGTTTCCGAAGACCATGGTCTGAACGTTGACGGCGGTGCCGAGGTCGTGGGAGATCTTCTCACGGTTGCGGTAGATGATCGCTCGCTCGTTGTTCCAGCTCTTGAAGACGGCGATGATCGCCAGGCGGAGCTGCTCCATCGGGTCGGTCGGGAAGTCCTTGCCGGTCACTTCCTTGAAGTACGCCTTGTACTGGACGGTGAGGTCTTTGAGATCAGCGGCGCCGACCTCGGTATCGACCTTCGCGCCGACCTTCTCCTTCAGGGCGGTGAAGATCTTCTCGAAGTGCTCCTTCTTGAGCTTGGGATACTCCTCGGAGAGCACGATGTCGGAGAACATCATGAGGAAGCGGCGGTACGCGTCGTAGCCGAACCGCTCGTTGCCGGTTGCTGCGATGATGCCCTTCAGGGTGTCATCGTTCAGGCCGAGGTTCAGGACGGTGTCCATCATGCCGGGCATAGAGAACTTCGCGCCGGAGCGGACGGAGACGAGCAGCGGATTGTTGGCATCGCCCAGCTTCTTGCCCATGTCCTTCTCAACATCGGCGAGAGCGGCCATCACATCTTCCCAGAGTCCGTCGGGAAGCTTGCCGAGCTTGGTGTAGTCGTTGCAGGTTTCGGTGGTGATGGTGAACCCGGGAGGAACGGGGAGACCGATATTGGTCATCTCCGCAAGGTTTGCGCCCTTGCCTCCGAGCAGGTCCTTCATCGTCGCGTTGCCTTCACGGAACAGGTAGACGCGCTTCTTGTCACTCATGTCAGGTACCCCCTATGTAGGTTAATGATAATGTCTGCAGGCGGACATGCCATCGGCCGCACAGCAACAAGCCCTGCGAGTTGGCTTCAAGGCCGCTCCTGATGAACGGCATCGCAGGGCCTCGGTAATACGGTCAACATGGGTAGATCCGCAGCTACTCCCTTGACCTGATGGTTACAGTCACGGGTCCGACGGTCGGCCGAGGAGCAGTCATGGTGGTCAGGACGGCTCGGACGTTGTACTCTCCGGATCCGACCTGACGACCCTGGCTGTCCGTCTGGGGCCATGTCTGCGAGAACGTCCTCTCCGCTCCCGGCGCAAGCGTGAACTGCGTCAGCGCCTGGGTGAAGAATCGGCCCTCCGACCACCGCCAGACCTCTCGGTCGTCTCTAGAGACTATGAAATCGTACTGCTGGCCGGATGAGAACCTGAGAGTCTGAGCCTGCGCGCCGATGTTCTCCACTTTGAGAGTCATCCGCACCGGTTCGCCGACTCCATACGTCCGCTCACTTGTCTCGAGTGTGAGCCGCAGGTTGCCCTGCACGTTCGTACTCCTTGCCGGATCAGCCGCAACCGCGCATCCGATACGCGCGATATCATAGACGTACCACACACGATCCCGACCGGGCGTGCTGGAACCAGAGAACAGTTTACCACGTATCTCGTCACCTTGCAACAGGTAGTACGCCGCTACAGCACCAATGTTTCGGCTATCCCGGAAATCGACCGCGCCACCGCTGGTTCGCAGGTAGCTCTGGGCAGTCACCTCCTGGGGCCTGCTTCGCACGTTGAGCACACTGCTGCGGGAGCTCTCCGTGACGCGAAGCCTGAGCCGGACTCGGGGGAACTCAAGGCGCTCCACGCTCAGCACGGTCGCGCGGATGTCGGAGGTCTGCGAGGTAGTGGGCGTCACCTGAGCCTGGATGGCCGAAATAAGAACGGCCAGCAGCACGATGATCGCCGCCGACACCGTGGGGATGAGTAACCTGGTCCGCATGCATCTCACCTCCGCGTGCTATTTTTCCTGCTTCGCCCGATCCCAAACCGCGTCCATCTCGCCGATCGTCATATCCTCGATCGACCGCCCGCTCTCGCGCGCGGCGTCTTCGATCTTCCGGAACCGGGCGCTGAAGCGCTCGATCATGACGCGGAGTGCGTCCTCGGGATCGACCTTGGACCAGCGGGCGATGTTGACGACCGTGAAGAGCAGATCGCCTATCTCCTCGAAGATGCGCGTCTGATCGGCGGCGGCCAGTTCGTCCTTCAGCTCGCCGACCTCTTCCTCCAGCTTGTCGACCACGGCCTCGATGTTCGGCCATTCGAACCCGGCCTTCGCGGCCTTCTTGGAGATCTCCATCGCGCGGGCGAGAGCGGGCATGGCCTTGGGGACGCCGTCGAGGACTGAGGTGCGTTTCTCGTAGCCTTTCTCGGTCCGCTTGATCTCCTCCCAATTGTGGAGGACTTCGTCGGAGCCGGCGACGACGGTCTGGCCGAAGACGTGGGGATGCCGGCGGATGAGCTTCTCGTTGATGCTCCGGAGGGAGTCCTCGATGGTGAAGTCTCCGCGCTCGGCGGCGAACTGCGCGTGGAAGACAGCCTGCATCATGAGGTCGCCGAGTTCCTCGCAGAGTTCGGGCATGTCGGCGTTGTCGATCGCTTCGAGTACCTCGTAGGATTCTTCGAGGAGGTTGGGCTTGATGGACTCGGAGGTCTGCTCGCGGTCCCACGGGCAGCCGTCGGGGCCCCTGAGGCGAGCGATGATCTCGACGAGTCTCTCGAATTCCTTACCGGGTTGAGTCATGATCTCCTCCTCCTTCGCCCTACTCGTACTCGTAATCGTAATCGCGAATCGTCCCCATACCTCTCGAGTACGAATACGAGTAGGAGTACGAGTATGAGCTAGGGGGGCAATGGCGGAACGTACACACTGCTCAGGTGATCGAACTCACCGCGGTCGAGTTCGTAGAGCGGCGCCGTGCGCACCTCGACGCTATCCGTACCCGCTCCGGTGACGACGGTGACCTCGAACTCGTCGGGATAGACCTCCATCAGCGCGAGCTTGGTGTCGGATGCGATCAGGCGGTCGTAGACCTGGTAGATGAGGTTCGGCACGTCGGGGTCGGGACGGACCTCATCGAGGGAGAGCGCGTCGATGATCTTCAGGCCGACATCGAACCCGACGCCGACTGCCTCCAGGACCGGCTCGATGAAGCTCTCGGAGCCGACGAGCCTGACCTTGACGCCCACCGCCCTGGCGCGTGCCATGAGTAGACCGACCGCGCGCTCGCCTGCAAGCGGATGACCGGGAACCGCATACACGACATCCCCGCCGGCAGCGGCTTCTTCGAGCAGGCACGCGGCGATGCCCGCGTATACCTCATCGAAGCTCTCCGCCTCGTCGTACAGGCTGTCGAACGACGTCAGCGTCACGCCGTGCGCCCGGAGCTCGTCCACGACAGGATGCCTGGCAGTACGCACAAAAACAGTGGGTGCGGCAAGGAGCAGCTCCCACGCACCCACTGATGTATGCCTATGATTAGAGGGACCGAGGCCCACTATGGTGATCACTGCGCAGACCTCGGTGTCGATGTCATCATAACGTACGGATCCGTTACTTCTTTTCTTCCTTCTTCTCGCCGCCGGGGACGCCAGGGCCGCCTTCCTTCGGAAGCAGCTTGTCTCTGTAGCGGTCGATCATGATCTTGATCTCGGCCGACTCACGGAACTTGTTCAGTTCGCTGTCGACGTCCCACTTCTTGGCGCCCTTCTCCCGCATCAGGCCGTCCCAGATCATGAACTTCACTTCTTCGAACTTCTGGGTCTTCTGCGGGTTGTGGCGGATGACCTTGAAGATCACGTGGCCGGTCTGGTCAGAGATCGGGCCGGTGATCTCGCCCTTCTTTGTGGCCAGGACCTTCTTCCATACCGCGGGCGGAAGAGCAGGATCATCGGCGTAGACCGGGCGAGCAAGGCGTCCGCCTCTCTCCTTCGAGATAGGATCGGACGAGAGCTGCTTGGCTACGGTGGCGAACTCCACGTTCTTCTTGAGCAGGTCCATGGCCTTCTTAGCATCGGCTTCCTTCTCGCAGAAGATGGCGGCGACATCGGAGTTCTCAGGCACGGTGAACTGAGTGCTCTTGTTCTTCTCGTAGTAGTCCTTGACTTCCTTGTCGGTGACGGTGATGCCCCGGGTCAAGAGGTTGAAGTGCGCCTGCAGAATGCGGACGAGATCCTTGGCCTGGTCTTTGCTCAGCCCGGACTCCTTCATCCTCTGCATGAACTGCGGCTGCTTCTGCATCTCGGCGTATCTCTGGTTGACCTGAGCGTCGGTAGGAGGGCACTTCTCCTTCTCCGCCAGTCTGAGGAGCAACTCCTCGTTGATCAGGTCGCGCAACACTGCCATGCCCGCCTCAACCTGGATGTTCTGGTTGCCCATCGGCATCCGCTCAAGCCTGTTATAGTACTCCTGGCGGGTGATCTTGCGGCCGTTGACCTTAGCAACGGTGGACTTGCCGCAGCCCGTCAGGAATACGGCAACCATGACGGCTGCCATGATGAGCACTAAGGCCTTCCTGCCTGCACTACTCATAACTCGTGTGATCTCCTCTCGGTATTCGGATACTCTCGACTCTTAATGGAATAGCACTACGTCGCGGGCGAGATAGCCGCGCAATCTTAGGACCGCCTGTGTGTGAAGCTGGTACACTCTGGACTCGGAGACTGATAGTACCTTGCCTATCTCCTTGAACGTCAGACCCTCATAGTAGTATAGAGCGATTACCAGGCGCTCACGCTCCGGCAGTTGATCGATTCCTTCGCTAAGGGCCTGTCGGACTTCCTGGCCTTCGATCTCGGTTGACGGATTGGACGATTCGTCGTTGATCACATCGGCGAGATGGATACGCTCGTTTCCCTCGGAGCCGACGATCACATCGTCGAGCGATAGCAGCGTAGCACGTCCGGTATCCGCCAGAAGAGAATGAAGCTCGTCGAGGCTGATCTCCATGGCCTCCGCGACTTCCTCCTCGGTGGCCGGCCTGCCGAGCTGCATCTCCAGTCGAACATAGGTCCGTTCGAGGTTCTTCACTCGCTCCCGGACGGACCTGGGCACCCAGTCTTCCTCTCGGAGCATCTCGAGGATGGCGCCGCGGATCAGAGCGATCGCGTAGGTCTCGAACTTGACCTGGCGCGAGATATCGAACTGGTCCACTGCTTTTATGAGTCCGACCACCCCTGCGCCGACAAGGTCATCCCTGTCCACGTTCGGGGGCAGACTCGTGACTACGCGCCCTGCCGTGATCTTCACCAGATATGCGTACTGGTTGATAAGGGCATCGCGCGCTGCCCGATCGCCTTCGCCCTTGTACTTCTGCCACAGGAGCTGGGTGTTCGCCAGTATCGTCTTGTTATCTTTATTACGCATGGGATCGGGTCGTGGGTTCCGAAACTGATTGGCTCGGCCGGAAATATTCTGCGCCTGTTCTGGACGTGAACCGGGGATGAACTCCGCGGAAAGGCGCCACAGTGCGCGACCGCACGGGTTCCAGACGGACGGAATCCCGGCAGTATCCGCGCCTGCCGATCTGCTCCCTCATGCCACGCCCAATTGTATACCTAGAGCCAACAGTATGTCAACAACAAAACCCGCGGCTGCAGCGGAACTGCGCACTGCAGCCAGAACAACCATCAGACGCCTGAATAGCGGGAGCCCGAAGGCTCCCGCATAGCAGCTTCTGTGGTCGTTACCCCAACCGATTCGCTCATGCAGCCGAACGCATCTCCTCTGCGAACGCGGTCACCGGCTGCCGCTGATGCATCTCGATGGCCTCCCGGTAGAAGTCCACGTACTTCGATGCCTGAGCACACCAGGAGAAGTCGCTCGACAGGGCGGTGGATACAAGCCGCTTCCACTCCTTCTTGTCGGCGAACGTCTCGACCGCGCGCTTCACGGCCTTCATGAAGGCAGCCGCGGTGTATTCCTCGAAGACGAAGCCGTTCGACGACGGATCGCTCGGCGAGTAATCGACGATAGTGTCCGCCAGTCCGCCGGTCTTGCGCACGATGGGTAACGTGCCGTAGCGGAGACTGATGAGCTGTCCGAGGCCACACGGCTCGAACCGGGACGGCATGAGGAACATGTCGCTGCCGGCGTAGATCTGCTGCGCCAGCTTCATGTCGAAGCCGATATTGGCCTTGACCTGATCCGGGTACTTCCGCTCGAGGCTCGCGAAGAACTCCTCGTACCTCTGGTCGCCCGTGCCGAGCACGACGAACTGGACACCGAGCTTCATCATCCTGGACGCCGACTCGTGGATGAGGTCGAGGCCCTTCTGGTCGGCCAGGCGCGATACCATGCCGATGACCGGGACTTTGGCATCAACCGGGAGACCCATCGCTTTCTGGAGGGCTCGCTTGTTCCTTGCCTTGCCCCGGGTGTCCTCATGGCTGTACTTACAGGAGATGCGGGCGTCGCACGCAGGGTCGAACTCCTCGTAATCGATGCCGTTGAGGATTCCCCGCAGGCGGTCGAGATCGTTCAGGTAGGTCAGCAGACCCTGGAGTCGGCAGCCGTACTCGTCGGTCTGGATCTCACAGGCGTAGGTCGGGCTGACGGTGCTGACGATGTCGGAGAAAACGATCCCCGCCTTGAGGAAGTTCACCCGTCCGTAGCACTCGAGCTTGTCCATCGTGTAGAGCCATCCGGGAAGGCCGATCTCGTCGAGCACCGACTGATCGAACTCACCCTGATAGGCCAGATTGTGCACCGTAAACACGCCGGCGGCCCGGGAGATCGTCTCATCGTGGGTGTATAGCACGTTTTTGTAGACCGGGAGCATGCCGGTGTGCCAGTCGTTGCAGTGGATGACGTCCGGCTTCCAGGCGGGCTTCATGGCGCTGATCATCTCGAGCACCGCGCGGGAGAAGAACGCGTACGGCTCGCTGCCCGGGACGTAGACCGACTTGGAGTCTACGCTGTTCTCCCAGTACGGCGCGCAGATGAGGTAGACCGGGACATCGCCGAGCGAGGTCTGCCGGACGGAGCCGGCGATCGTCTTGCCGCCGAGCGGGACCTGGAGGTCCTTGATCTTGGTCCTGGTCGGATACTTCGGATTGTCCTCGATCATCCTGTAGCCCGGCATGACGATGCGCACATCGTGGCCCATGCTGGTGAGCGCCTTGGGAAGGGCTCCGGCTACGTCGGCAAGACCGCCGACCTTGGCGAGAGGCGATACTTCCGCCGATACGAACAATACTTTGAGTTTCTTCGACATGTGTGCTCCTTCTTGATGAATGGCTGTGAGGAAGGGAATCGGGACCAGTCGCACACCACACCATCGCTTGAGCAGCCCCGGGATCCCTGACTCCTGAGACTCCGGAATCCTGCGTTACTCCTTGCTTAGTAGCTGGATTGCCTTGTGCACCTTGCGGGGCTGAAGCGGCTTCACGACGAAGTCCTTAGCCCCGGCTCCGAGCGCCTCCATGGCTAGCGCGCGCTGGCCGTTCCCGGCGCAGATCAGTATGGATGCGTCCGGATCCTTGTAGAGGATCTGCCGGACTGCCGCCACACCATCCATGTCGGGCAGAGAGGCGTCCATGACCACGAGGTCCGGCTTGATGTCCGCATACTTCTCGACGAACTCCTGGCCGGTGTTGGCCTCGGCGACGATCTGGCATCCGATTGACGCGAGCACATCGCGCAGGACCATCCTGTCGCCGAAGCCGCCACTGACTACAAACGTGCGCTTGGCCATTTCCTACTTACCTCACTTCGCTGAGAGGCGTGCGTTGTCTGAATCGCCGGCAACCCCACAATGATGCTAGCGGCGTCGGAGTACACTATGCGGTCGCCGGCGAAACGCGTGTTCCGCAAAGCTGAAGACGCCGCCATCAGCTTCTCAGAACGTCCGAGCCGCGCTATCGGGTCGAGTCTTGCATCAGCCGCTGTCGAAAGCGCATGCTGACACCGTAGCCTGGCCCCTTGTGGGCGTCGTGTCTGCACCGGGCGACGGGCATGAAGCCCCAGGCTACGGGCGCATCTGTGGCTTCCTCGACAGGGCTGATCTTGCGTCTAGCCCGATAGCGCACGGGCAGACTTCGGCGTATTCCCTCTATCCGATTATCGGCAATACCTGGTATTTCTGCAGGGGTCGGATGGTGCGCCGGAGCGTTGAAACTGTGGGGTGATCTTGTGGAGTAGAAACGGAAAGAGGGACGCCCGGGCGGACGTCCCTCTTGGTTATCTGATGTTGCAGCGGCTTAGCGCTCGGCCAATGCCTGCGCCTTCTGGACATCGATGTCCAGGCCGGGGCCCATGGTGGACGAGACGGTGATCCTCTTCAGGTATCGTCCCTTGGCCGCGGCGGGGCGGGCCTTGATCAGCGCCGTGAGCAGCGCGGCGAGGTTCTCGGTGAGCTGCTGCGCCTCGAAGGAGACCTTGCCGATCGCCATGTGGATGGTTCCGGCCTTGTCTACCCTGTACTCGACTCGCGATGCGCTCTTGATGTCGCGGATGACCTTGTCAACGTCCATGGTGACCGTCCCGGACTTCGGGTTCGGCATTCGCGGGCCGAGAAGCTTACCCAGCTTACCGACCATGCTCATGACGTCCGGAGTGGCGACCAGGATGTCGAACTCGCGCCATCCGTCCTGGATCTGCTTGACGAGATCCTCCGCACCGACTACGTCGGCGCCGGCGTCGATCGCGGCCTGGGCCTTGTCGCCCTTGGCGAACACGGCCACGCGGCGAACCTTGCCCGTTCCGTGCGGAAGGGTGGTCGTGCCTCGGACCATCTGGTCACCGTGACGCGGGTCTACGCCGAGTCGGATGGCGACATCGACTGTCTCGTCGAACTTCGCGCTGGCAAGCTCCTTGACCGCAGCCATTGCTTCCTCCGGCTCCCAGATCTTGCCCTTCTCTATCTTGCTTACTGCTTCCGTGTACCTTTTGCCATGCTCAGGCATTGTTGCGTTTCCTCCTTGTGGTTGCCTTGCGGTCCGAACTTGTGAACGGACCTCCCACGGGATACTAGTCTACGACCTCGATGCCGGCCGATCGAGCAGTACCCTCGATGATCTTCATTGCCGCCTCGATGTCGTTTGCATTGAGGTCGGGCATCTTCAATTCGGCGATCTCCCGAAGCTTGTCGCGGGTGACTTTGCCGACTTTGTCGCGGTTCGGTACGCCGGAACCCTTGGTGATACCCGCAGCCTTCTTGAGCAGCTCGCCTGCAGGCGGAGTCTTGAGAACGTACGTGAACGAGCGATCCTCGTAGACGGTGATCTCGACCGGAACGATCGTGCCGGCCTGCGAAGCCGTCTTCTCGTTGTACGACTTGATGAACTCCATCATGTTGATGCCATATTGGCCCAGCGCAGGACCAACAGGTGGTGCCGGCGTGGCTTGCCCCGCGGGAATCTGGAGCTTGACCACTCCCATCACTTTCTTAGCCATTCTGAATCCTCCATCGCTCGGGAACCGGACCCCGGCTCAGCGATTGTGATGCGGAAGCGAAACCGCTTCCATAAACAGGAAGCCGCCGTGGGGCAGCTTCCGAACTGAAGCGGTGGGCGCTTTCCTGCGCCCACCGCTGAAATCCTATATCTTCTCCACCTGAGTGAAGTCGAGCTCCACCGGAGTATCTCGACCGAAGATCGAGATGAGAACCCGCAGCTTCTCCTTCTGGATGTTGACATCCTCGATGGTGCCGGTGAACTCGGCGAACGGGCCGGACATGACGCGTACGACCTGCCCCTTCTCCCAGAGTACCCTCGGCTTCTGGCGCGGACCCTCGACTGCCTCCAGGATGTTTGCGACTTCCTTGTCCTGCAGGGGGACGGGCTTGTTGCCTGAGCTGACGAAGCCGGTGACGCCGGTGGTGCTCTTCACCAGATACCAGGTCTGATCATCGAGCACCATCTCGATGAGGACGTATCCGGGGAAGATCTTGCGGGCGACTTCGTGCTTCTTTCCGCCACGCGTGCGCAACTCCTGCTCCGTGGGGATGAGTATCCTGAAGATGCGGTCCTTCAGGCCCATAGACTCCGCACGGCGCTCGATGTTGGTCTTTACTTTGTTCTCATGCCCTGAGTACGTATGTACTGCGTACCAGTGCCTCTCCATAATCATGCCTCACGATGTCGGCAAATGCGACCGTATTGTGCAGCGCGGCTGCTTACCAGCCGACTTTGCTGGTGAAGAAGCCGAGCACGTAGTCCAGTCCACCGATCCACAGAGTCACGATCAGGATCGCGGTGAGGACCACCAGTGTCGATTTCTTGACCTCGTCATACGAAGGCCACGAGGTCTTCTTCAGCTCTACCCAGACCTCGCGGAAGAACCTGGCCGTGTGCTGGAAGAAGGTCTCATTCTTGCTGCTAGTCATGGTTGCCATCTAGTCACATCCCCCGGCGGTCCGCCGTTCGGGCGAACCACAAAAATGCCCCTCTGCACTGTCATTGGATTCGGCGCAGGGAGCTTCTAGAGTTCGGTATGTAGATCTGGCAGGGGCAACAGGACTCGAACCTGCGACACCCGGTTTTGGAGACCGGTGCTCTACCAACTGAGCTATGCCCCTGCATTTTCCGCATAAATGTTACCACATCGGTGCAGGATTGTAAAGATCAAGTTCAAGGTTCGAGGTGGGGACATAGCAGGACCTCCAACGTTGAACCTGTGACCTGCGATCCGGACAATGCCCGCTCTTACTTGGACTCTCGGTGTGTGGTGTGCTTGCGGCACATCTTGCAGAACTTCTGCAGCTCGATGCGATCAGGATCGCTGCGCTTATTCTTTGTTGTCGCGTAGTTCCTGGACTTGCATTCCTGGCAAGCCAAGGTGATCACTATTCTGGCCTCGGTAGCCATAATCCATCAAACCTTCCTAACACCCGCATCTCCCCGGATAACCGGAGCGGTGACACGTTTAGGGAGGGAGTTCAACTCCCTCCCTAACTCTGTGTATCACCTTTGCAGAGGTGGTGTCTTACTCGATAATCGCGGAAACGACTCCCGCACCTACGGTGTGTCCACCCTCGCG
>CAYXOC010000021.1:0-67159 GCA_964466715.1 uncultured bacterium | reverse complement strand
GAAGCTGCTCCTACATGGCTTGGTCGCAGCTGGAAGCTGCTCCTACCCTCAATCCCCAATCCCGAATCCCCAACCCCGCCCCCCACACCGATCACTCCTCCCACGACCGTCCGTGCCTTGCGGAATCGCCCCTGATGTGGTTTAATATGGACTCGTGCCTGCCGGTATTTTGACGGCAGGCATCACTTTGTGCGGAACATCCCCGCATTCTCGGCAGTCTAGAGATGCGAGCCGGTCCCTCCGATAATGGGCGCAAGGGCCCGGAGTCCCAGGCATACGGTTGCCCGGATGGCCGGAAGAGCAAGCCCGGTACCGGCCGGACGGGGTCTGTTCCTTCGTTTGACTCGCAGCGAATTCCGGCTATAATGGAGTGCCGAGTCAACAGGACAAGCGCCGATCCTGCAACGAAGTCGGCGGCAAGTGAGGTTATTCCGGATAATGGCAAAATCCCTGATCATAGTTGAGTCTCCGGCCAAGACGAAGACGCTGAAGAACTTCCTTGGGAAGGACTATCAGATCGAGGCGTCGATGGGCCACGTGCGCGACCTCCCCAAGAAGGAACTCGGGGTCGATATCGAGCACGACTTCAAGCCGTCGTATACCACGATCGCCGAGCGGAAAGACGTCATCAAGCGCCTCAAGGACGCGGCCGGCAACGCGGAACAAGTTTACCTGGCGACAGACCCTGATCGCGAGGGAGAGGCCATTGCATGGCATCTGGAGCAGGCGCTCAAGCTGAAGGATGCCAAGCGCATCACCTTCAACGAGATCACGCGCAACGCCGTTCGGGAGGCGCTCCGCCATCCGCACGAGGTCAACGGGAAGCTTGTCGATGCCCAGCAGGCGCGCAGAGTGCTCGACAGACTCGTCGGCTACAAGCTCAGCCCGCTGCTCTGGACCAAGGTGAAGAAGAACCTCAGCGCCGGACGCGTGCAGAGCGTCGCCGTCCGACTGATCTGCGACCGCGAGCGCGAGATCGAGGCGTTCGTCCCCGAGGAGTACTGGTCGCTCACGGCCCGTCTCACCAAGATGGAGGAGGAGCGTCCGTTCAACGCCAAGCTCATAGAGAAGAAGGGCGAGAAGATCAAGGTCGGGAACAAGGACGAGTCCGACCGCATCCTCGCCGACCTCGAAGGCGCGACATGGACCGTCGCCGACGTCAAGGAGCGCGAGCAGAAGCGCAACCCGGCGCCGCCGTTCATCACCAGCACTCTCCAGCAGGAGGCGTCGCGCAAGCTCGGATTCTCGAACAAGAAGACGATGACCGTCGCGCAGATGCTCTACGAGGGCATCGACCTCGGCGAAGAGGGCCATGTCGGTCTGATCACATACATGCGAACCGACTCCACGCGCATCGCGCAGGAAGCCGTCGAGGAGGCGCGCGAATACATCCTCGAGGCATACGGCAGGGAGTACCTTCCGTCGGTCCCGAGGCAGTACAAGTCGCGCAAGTCGGCGCAGGAAGCCCACGAGGCGATCCGCCCGACCAGCGTCTATCGCAGGCCAGAGGACCTGGAGAGGGTCCTCAACAGGGATCAGTTCCGCCTGTACAAACTGATCTGGCAGCGGTTCCTCGCGTGCCAGATGGAGTCGGCGGTCCTGAACGTTGTCACGGTCGATATCGCGGCGAAGGAGTACACCTTCCGGGCGACCGGCTCGACCGTCAAGTTCCCCGGCTTCACGGTGCTCTACACCGAGGGCAGGGACAACGGCAACGGCAAGGACGAGGAAGACGAGAACCAGATCCTGCCGAAGCTGACGAAGGACGAACTGCTCCGACTGCTCGAGCTGCTCCCGAAGCAGCACTTCACCGAGCCGCCTCCCAGATACACGGAAGCCACCCTGGTGAAGGCGCTGGAAGAGAAGGGGATCGGCCGCCCGAGCACCTACGCGAGCATCATCTCGACGATCCAGGACCGCGAGTACGTCGTCCTGCAGGAGAGGAAGTTCAGGCCGACGGAGCTCGGATGCACGGTCACGGATCTGCTCGTGAAGCACTTCCCGGACATCATGGACGTCACCTTCACCGCCGGCATCGAGGGCAAGCTCGACGAGATCGAGGAGGGCGACCTCGACTGGGTCAAGGTCATGCGCGAGTTCTGGGGCCCGTTCGAGCACGAACTTGCCGAGGCCCGGGAGAAGATGGAGAAGGTCAAGAAGCCTGCCATCGAGACCGAGGAGGCCTGCCCGAATTGCGGCAAGCCGCTCGTCGTTCGGGAGAGCAAATACGGCCAGTTCCTCGGATGTTCCGGCTACCCGAAGTGCAAGACCGTCGTCACGAAGAACCTGGGCGAGAAGTGCCCGGTCCCCGGATGCGGCGGCACGATCGTCGAGGAGTCGCCGGGAAGCCTGAAGTACAAGTGCAGCAGCGAGGAGTGCACCTTCGTCTCGCGAGGCAAGGCCGAGAAGCCTGCGGAGGGCGGCGACGGCGCGAGTTCGGCGACACCCGAGGTTACCGACCAGATGTGTCCGAAGTGCGGCAAGCCGCTCGTGAAGCGGACCGGCAAGTACGGCGAGTTTCTCGGATGCTCCGGCTATCCGAAGTGCCGGACGATCATCAACATCCGCAAGGAAGGCGAGGGTGACGGAATCCCGTGTCCGGCGGAGGGATGCACGGGGCACATCGTGCAGAAGTTCTCGCGGATGGGTCCGTTCTACGGGTGCGACAGGTATCCGGAGTGCAAGCTCATACTCCCCGGCAAGCCGCTCGATCGGAAGTGTCCGAAGTGTGGCTCGATGCTCGTCGAGAAGCAGTATCGCGGCAAGCCTCAGGGCGTTAAGTGCACCAAAGACGGCTGCGACTACAAGGAGGCCCCCGAGGCCGCCGAGCCGCAGGAAGAGAAGACCGAGGCGATGGTGTCCTAGCTGCTCGATGCTCGTCGCTTGATGCTCGATACTCGATATGACGCTGGGGCGGGAGTGCAACTCCTGCCCCTACCAGCAACCGGCCTTTCAGTTTGCTAACAACCCACTTATTGTTGACCACTCCCTTGTTGTGCGCTAGAATAACTCCACTATAAGATAGCCTGGAGCGGCGGTCTGCAAAGCATCATCTAGCACGGCTCTGCGCTGGCTATGGGCTCTTACACTGACGCGCGGGGCAGAAGAGTGGAGGTTGTGCCCATTCTGCGCCCAGTCCGGCACGATGACAAACCTTCCGACTTTGCGGTACAATGCCCGAAGCACATAACGGGCCTCGGAGCATTGGACCCCAGCACTCCACCACTCCAGTACTCCAACGCCCCAGGATAAGGAGCCGCCATGCCCATCAAGATCGCGTTCGTCGGATTCCGCCATGCGCACATCTTCGACCTCTACAACCGCGCCAGGGAGTGGCCCGAGTACGAGGTCATCGCCGCCTGCGAGGAGGATGCCGACACCCGCAAGACGCTCGCGGAGAACGGAAACGCCGAGATCACCCACGACGACTACCGCAAGATGCTCGACGAAGTGCCCTGCGACGTCGTTGCGATCGGCGACTACTACGGCAAGCGCGGGAGCATCGTCCTCGATGCGCTCAGGCGAGGTAAGCACGTCATCGCCGACAAGCCGATCTGCACCAGCCTCTCCGAGCTCCACCGCATAGCCTCCGTTTCGGCGCGCAAGAAGCTCAGCGTCGGATGCATGCTCGACATGCGCGACAAGGGGCTCTTCATCAAGGTGAGGGAGCTGATCCGCGAGGGAGCGATCGGCGAGGTCAACGCCATCACCATCGGCGGCCAGCACCCGCTCCTGCTCGGCACGCGGCCCGGCTGGTACTTCGAGCCCGGCAAGCACGGCGGCACGATCAACGATATCGGCATCCATGCCTTCGACCTGGTCCCGTGGGTGACCGGGAAGCAGTTCGTCGAGGTTACCGCCGCCCGGAGTTGGAATGCGGTCCCGAAGGACGTCCCGCACTTCAAGGACGCCGGCCAGTTCATGCTGCGGATGGAGAACGATTGCGGCGTGATGGGCGAGGTCTCCTACTTCATGCCGGACACGATGGGCTATACGCTCGAGCTCTACTGGCGGATGACCTTCTTCGGAACCGGGGGTATAATCGAGACGTCGATCAACTCGCAGGCCGTGATGCTGGCGAAGAACGGCGCGAGCGAGCCGGAGATGGTCCCGCCCGCGGAGGGCGCGCCCGGCGGATACCTGCGCTCGTTCACGGAGGAGATCACCACCGGCCGGACCGACGGCCTCACGACCGCCGACGTCTTCCGGGCGACGGAGGTCGCGCTCATCACCCAGTCCGCCGGCGACACCGGCCGTTGTCACGTGCATGTCTGACGAACGACTCACAATCATCGGCGGAGGACTCGCCGGGGCGGAGGCGGCGTGGCATGCCGCGCGCGTCGGGGTTTCCGTGCGCCTCTACGAGATGCGTCCCGGCAAGTCGAGCCCCGTCCACCGGACCGGGCTCCTGGCCGAACTCGTTTGCAGCAACTCTCTGAAGTCGAACCTGCTCACGAATGCCGCCGGACTGTTGAAGGAGGAGATGCGCATCCTCGGCTCCGTGGTGATCGAGTGCGCCGACGCCCACCGCGTTCCCGCCGGCCAGGCGCTCGCGGTCGATCGTGAGCGCTACGCCGAGTGCATCACCGAGCGTGTCTCGTCGCTGCCGAACGTCGAGATCATCCGCGAGGAGATCACCGAGATCCCCACGGAGGGCGTGGTCATTATCGCGTCCGGGCCGCTGACCTCTGAGGCGCTCGCACAGGACATCGCCCGGCTCACCGGCCGCGACTACCTCTACTTCTACGACGCCGTCGCCCCCACGATCACCGCCGACTCGATCGACTACGACATCGTCTACCGCGCCTCACGGTATGACAAGGGCGACGCCGACTACCTGAACTGTCCGATGACCGAGGAGGAGTACAACGCCTTCTACGACGCCCTGATCGCCGCCGAACGCGTGCCGACGAGCGCTCTCGAGCCGATGAAGCTCTTCGAGGGGTGCATGCCGATCGAGGAGATCGCCGCCCGCGGACGTCAGACGCTCGTCTTCGGCCCGCTCAAGCCGGTGGGGTTGGAGTACCCGCGTACCGGACGGTGGCCGTACGCGGTGGTCCAGCTTCGGCAGGAGAACAAGGAGGGCGCGCTCTGGGGGCTCGTCGGCTTCCAGACGCGGCTGAAGTGGGGCGAGCAGGAGCGCGTCTTCCGCATGATCCCCGGCCTTCAGCATGCCGAGTTCGTGCGCTACGGAGTCATGCACCGGAACACCTACATCGAATCGCCGCATCTGCTCTTTCCGACGATGCGGATGAGAGACCGCAGACCGCAGACTGCAGACCGCAGCAGCACGACTCCCGAACCCCCAATCCCGAACCCCGAATCCCTAGCCCCGAATCCCATCTTCTTCGCCGGCCAGATCACCGGCGTTGAGGGCTACGTCGAGTCCGCCGCGATGGGCATCATCGCCGGGACCAACGCCGCGCGCCTGATCAAAGGCGAGGAGCAGGTCGTCTTCCCGCGCGAGACGATGATCGGCGCGCTCGCGGATTACATTTCGTCGCCACAGACCACCGATTTCCAGCCGATGAACGCCAACTTCGGCATCCTCCCCAAGCTCGATCAGCGCATCCGCAGCAAGCGCGACCGCTACGCTGCCCAGTCCGAGCGCGCGCTGGAGGCGATCAGAGCCATCGCCGCGAGCTTGTAGACCGCGTCTGCCCGTAAGTGCTAGAATGGCCGTCGAACAGGTTACCACCCGTAGCCTAGCCCTTCATGGGCATCCGAGGGAGGGACAGATGATGACTCGCGGGCAGACCAACATGCCGGTCGAACTGGCATTCGACTCGGCGTCGGCCAATCCTGATACCGAGCTTGACGTCGTCTTCACCGGCGGCGGATCGGAATGGCGCGTGCCGGCATTCTATGCAGGCGGGGCGATGTACAAGGTTCGGTTTTCCGCCGCGACTCCCGGCCGATACACCTACCGTACGGTCTGCACGGATGACTCCGGTCTCGACGGTCGGTCGGGCGAGCTTCACATCGATCCCTATGGGGGCGAGAACTACCTCTATCGGCACGGACCCCTCCGCGTCGCCGCGAACCACCGCACGCTCGAACACGCCGACGGCACGCCGTTCTTCTGGCTCGGCGATACCTGGTGGATGGGCCTCACCACGCGCCTCGACTGGCCGAACGGGTTCGCCTCCCTCGCTGCCGACCGCGTCGCCAAGGGGTTCAACCTGATCCAGATCGTCGCCGGCCCGCTCCCGGACTTCGATGCTGAGGACGCCGCCTGGGACCCCCAGCAGGCGAACGAGGGCGGCCGGCCCTGGGAGCGAGATTGGGCGCGCATCAACCCCGAGTACTACAACCACGCGGATCGGCGCATCCGGCATCTCGTCGATCAGGGCCTCGTGCCGTGCATCGTCGGCATGTGGGGTTTCTACCTGCCGTTCATGGGTGTGGAGAAGGTGAAGCAGCACTGGCGGAATCTCGTCGCCCGATATGGCGCGTATCCGGTCGTCTGGTGCGTCGCCGGTGAGGTGAAGATGCCCACCTACAGCCACCACGGCATCCCAGGCGCATGGGAGGCCGAGGGCACGGAACTGGCGGAGGGCTGGACGGAGGTCGCGCGACACCTGCGGGAGATCGATCCGTACCACCATCCGGTGACCGCTCACCCGACGGGCAACCAGAGCGCCCGGAACATGCTCCTCGACGAATCGCTGATCGACATCGACATGCTCCAGACCTGTCACGGGGGTCACTCGATCCTCGGCCCCACGGTCGATGCCGTGAACGCCGCGAACGCCCGGCAGCCGCGCATGCCGGTGGTGAACGGCGAGCCGTGCTACGAGGGCATCATGGGCACCGCGTGGCAGGAGATGCAGCGGTTCGTCTTCTGGACGAGCGTGATGTCCGGCTCGGCGGGCCACACCTACGGCGCCCAGGGCATCTGGGCGATGAGTTCGCGCGATGAGCCGTTCGTCGGCTCAACGATGAACTGGGGCGAGGGCTTCTGGCAGGACGCGATGCACTACCCGGGCTCGGCGCAGGTCGGACTGGGCCGACGGTTCCTCGAACGATATCCGTGGTGGCTCTTCAAGCCGCTCGATGCAGGAGGCGATTCTCTCGCGGCCGGCATTCCCGGCCGGTTGGCGGTCTTCTACCTCGCCGGTCAATGGGCCGACCCGCGGTTCGCCGGCGTCCAGGGCGCGCGAATCGATATCGAGCCGCACGCTCGGTACCGGGCGTACTTCTTCGACCCACGGACGGGTGCGGATATCGACGTGGGACCGGTCGAGCCCGATCCCGATGGTTCATGGCAGGTTCCTCGCAAGCCTACGATGGACGACTGGGTCCTGGTACTGGAGAGCGTGTGAGTGGACTCGATCGGTTCAGCCCTCTTCCGCTCATCTCCAGGGGTGCTGGACAGGCTTTTCCGACACGGGCGGCGAACATGAGCACCGGTACGTCATATCGGGGGTGCGCATGAAGACGCGGACGCGAGTCGTCGCCTGGTTCTACATCCTGCTTCAGTTGCCTGCGATGCTGGTGGTGACCGTGCTCATGGTCGCCGGCGGTTCGATGGTTGCGCTTCCCCACTTCATGCGCAGTCCCGGCATCGAAACGCTGTTCAATGGCAAGGTCGCGGGACCGGTGCTAATCCTGGTTGCCGTCATCGAGGGGCTGATCCTCTTTCTGCACGTACTGCCGTGGATCTGCCTTCTCAGGAAGAAGGCTTGGGCGTGGTGGATGCTGACGGTGCTCTACTGCGCCGGAATGGCGTTCTGGTTGACGGGCACGCTCTTCCTGGCGTCTCAGGAGCAGCCGACCCGGATCAAGCCGGCCTTCATGACGATGCTGCCGTTCCTGATCGTCTTCGGGCCGACGCTCCTGTTCCTGCTGACCGACAGGCCGTCGATATGGAGGAAGCGGAGGACGGGTTCCACACGCCGCCGCAGGAAGCGCCGGGCCACCTATCGAACGCGCAGATCCTGAGTCGCTGCTCTCAGTTTTTCGGTCCTTGCCCGCCTCAGGCGTATCTGCTAGAATCGACTCGGATAAGCGCTCGCAGGTCAGGCGGAGCGCACCTTGTCTGCACGTCATTGCCCATGTAGGAGGAGTCCTCCGATCGGAGATCGGTAACCGCGAACGTAGTGTAGGAGGGGTTTTCCGGGCGGTTTGTGCCCGGTAACCCCGAACATAACGTAGGAGGAGTCTTGCGGACGGTTTGTGTCCGCTAACTCCGACCGCTGCTCGGACCCGACCGTCGGGACTGGCGATCCTAAGGGATCGCAATATCCTTCCTGCATGGATCGGATGCGTTCGCTCTGCTCGCACGTCGAGCATCGGACAGAAAGGATTGGTACAATGATACGTCTCGGTGTTATCGGATACGGCGGACGGATTCAGGGCGTGATCGACCTCATGAACCGGCTCAATGCCGGCACGGAGATCGTCGCCATCACGGACGTCCGCAACGACGAGATACGGCAGCAGATGAAGGATCGGGGCCAGGACCCCGACAAGGTCGCGTTCTACACCGACCCCGACGAGATGCTCGACAAGGAGAAGCTCGACGGGGTGTTGGTCGGCACTCGGTGCTCGCTCCACTCGAAGATGGCGATCAAGGTCCTCGATCGCAACCTCCCCATGTATCTGGAGAAGCCGGTCGCCACGAACATCGACGATGCCGTCGCGCTCCGAGATGCCGCCGCCAGGACGAAGAGCGATGTCGTCGTCTCCTTCCCGCTCCGCGTGACGCCGCTTGTCCAGAAGGCGAAGGAGATCATCGATTCCGGCCAGATCGGTACGGTCGAGCACGTCGAGGCATGGAACGACGTCCCTTACGGTTGGGACTACTATCTCACCTGGTACCGCGACGAGAACGAGACCCAGGGCCTCTGGCTCCAGAAGGCAACTCACGATTTCGACTACATCAACTATCTGCTCGGGTTCAAGCCGACCATGCTCTGCGCGATGACCTCGAAACAGATCTACAAGGGCGACAAGCCCGCCGGGCTGAAGTGCGCCGACTGCAAGGACTGGGACTCCTGCATGGAGAGCCCCTACCACCTCTACTACAGTCGGTGCGAGATCCCGGAGGTCAAGGCCGACGAGCGAATGTGCGGGTTCGCGGTCGATACCGGCAACGAGGACTCCGGCAGCGCGATTATTCGGTACGAGACCGGCATGCACGTGAACTACAGCCAGAACTTCTTCGTCCGCAGAGGCGCCGGCCGGCGTGGGGCAAGGCTCTTCGGCTACAAGGGTACCGTCGAGTTCGATTGGTACACCGACGAGGTGAAGGTCTACATGCACCACATGCCTCGGATCGAGACCTACAAGACCGAAAGCGGCGTCATGTCGCACGGGGGAGGGGATACCGTCCTCGTGGACAGCTTCGTGCGGATGATCCGGGACGGCAAGCCGTCGGTATCGCCGCTCAGCGCCGGGCTGCTCAGCGTCCTGATGTGCCTGAAGGCCAAGGAGTCGTCGCTGACGAACACTTTCCAGGAGATCAAGTGGCCGGATGAAGTGTAGAGTGGGGAGTGTGGAATAGCACGATCTCCTGACGACTCCTGTCGTCAGGGAGGCCCGATGACGAGAGTCGTCAGGGGGAATCCTTGGAGGGCTGTCGCAAGTGCGCACGCCGATCATCGTTAGCCTCGTTCTGATACTGGCCGGAGCAGCTCAGGCCGCGGAGGACAGCGTGAAGAGAGAGTTCGTACCAGTTCCGTTCACCAGCGTGACCGTCGATGACGTCTTCTGGGCGCCACGGCTCAGGACGAATCGCGAGGCGACGATCCCGTATGAGTACAAGCAGTGCAAGGACACGGGCCGGATCGACGCATTCCTGCCCGGCGAGGGCAGGCCCCGCCACGTGTTCTTCGACTCGGACGTCGCCAAATGGATCGAGGCCGCGAGCTATTCCCTGGCGACGCATCCCGATCCGAAGCTCGACAAGCAGCTCGACGAGGTGATCTCCGGCATCGCAAGCTGCCAGCAGCCGGACGGATACCTGAACTCGTACTTCGTCCACGTCGAGCCGACAAAGCGCTGGACGAACCTGCGCGACCTCCACGAACTCTACTGCGCCGGCCACCTCATCGAGGCCGCCGTGGCTCACTATCAGGCGACCGGCAAGCGCAGCCTGCTCGACGTCATGTGCCGCTACGCCGACTACATCGACCGGACCTTCGGCGACGAAGAAGGCAAGAAGCGCGGGTACTGCGGCCACGAGGAGATCGAGCTGGCGCTCGTGAAGCTCTATCGCGTGACCGGCGAGAAGCGCTACCTCGAACTGAGCAGGTACTTCGTGGACGAGCGCGGCCGACAGCCTCACTACTTCGACGCCGAGGCCGTCGCCCGCGGAGACGACCCTAAGCAGTTCCATGGCCGAGCGTACGACTACTGCCAGGCGGACAAGCCGCTCCGCGACCAGCGCGAGGTCACCGGGCATGCGGTCCGCGCGATGTACATCTACACCGCGATGGCCGACCTCGCCGGCGAATACGGCGATGAGACGCTCATGCCGGCGCTGAACAGCATCTGGGACAGCGTGACTCTCCAGCGGATGTACATCACCGGGGGACTCGGTCCATCGGCGAGCAACGAGGGCTTCACCACCGCCTACGACCTTCCCAATGAGTCGGCCTATGCCGAGACCTGCGCCGCGATCGGCCTCATCTTTTGGGCGCATCGAATGCTTCAACTCGACTGCGATGGCCGGTACGCCGACGCGATGGAGCGCGCGCTCTACAACGGAGCCCTCAGCGGCATATCGCTCGACGGCACGAAGTTCTTCTACACCAATCCGCTTGCAAGCCACGGACAGTATGAGCGGCAGCCCTGGTTCGGCTGTGCGTGCTGCCCGCCGAACATCGCCCGACTGATCTCATCGCTCGGGGAGTACGTCTACGCTCAGAGCGAGAAGGACATCGCGGTCCACCTCTACGTCCAGGGCTCGGCGAAGCTCGAGGTCGGAGGGCGGGAGGTCACCCTCCGCCAGGAGACCGAGTATCCCTGGAACGGGAAGGTCACCATCAAGCTCGACATGGACAAGCCCGCGACGTTCGGCCTGAGGCTCAGGGTTCCGGGCTGGTGCCGGTCGTGGAAGCTGAAGGTCAACGGCAAGTCGGTCAAGGCTCAGCCGGAATCCGGCTACGTCCGCATCGAGCGCCAGTGGACCGGCGGCGACGCCGTTGAGCTAGACCTTGCGATGCCGGTCGAACGCGTACATGCTCATCCGAAGGTGCAGGCGAATGTCGGACGGGTCGCCCTCCGGCGCGGGCCGATCGTTTACTGCCTTGAGGGCATCGACAACGCCGGGATACCGCTCGATAACCTCGTCCTGCCGCAGGATGCGGAGTTCAAGACCGCCTTCCGCAAGGACCTCCTCGGCGGGGTGACCGTCGTCACCGGCAGCGCTCAGTACACGGATGACTCGGCTTGGGCCGGAGCGCTCTATCGGACGTCCGAGCCGAAGTTGAAAAAGTGCAAGTTCACCGCCATTCCCTACTATGCCTGGTGCAACCGAGGCAAGGGAGACATGGCGGTGTGGATAAGGGAGTGACGGAGTGATGGAGAACTGGAGTATTGGAGTAATGGGTTTCCAACACTCCAGTACTCCATCACTCCATTACCCCACCACTCCGCATTCAACAGAAAGGACTACCTACCGTGCCTAAGAAAATCGCATTCATCGGAGCGGGGAGCTTCGGGTTCACCAGGGGGCTCGTCCGCGACATCCTGACGTTCCCCGAGCTGTCCGACTGCACGCTCGCGCTCATGGACATCGATGAGGAGCGCCTCAACTTCAGCAAGCAGGCGTGCGAGAAGATCGTCGCCGCCGGCAACTATCCCGCCAAGGTCGTCGCCATCATGGACCGCAGGGAGGCCCTGGATGGAGCCGACGGCGTCCTGATCACGATTCTGCAGGGCGGCCCCAGAGTCTTCGCGTCGGACATCGAGATCCCGATGAAGTACGGCGTCGACATCAACATCGGCGACACCCGCGGCCCGTCGGGGATCTTCCGGGCGCTCAGAACGATCCCGGTCATGCTCGACATCATCGCCGACGTCGCCAAGTATGCTCCGAAGGCGACCGTCCTCAACTACACCAACCCGATGGCGATGCTCTGCCGCGCGGTGCAGGGACAGTATCCCGACCTGGCGATCACCGGCCTCTGCCACAGCGTCCAGGGCACGGCGATGATGCTCGCCAACTGGATCGGCGCTCCGTACGAGGAGGTCAGCTACCACTGCGCGGGGATCAACCATCAGGCATGGTACATAGACTTCAAGTGGAACGGCGAGGACGCCTACCCGAAGATCCGCGAGGCGGTCGAGACGCGCGAAGATATCTACAACGCCGAGCAGGTCCGCAACGAACTGTTCCTCCACTTCGGCTACTACATCACCGAGTCGAGCGGCCACAATTCCGAGTACTGCGCGTGGTTCCGCAAGCGCCCGGACCTCATCGAGAAGTACTGCACGCACGGCACCAACTGGAATCCCGGCCATCACAGGTATATCCTGGACGAGTACCTGAAGCGCGAAGACACCTGGCGTGACGGCATCCAGGAAGAGCTCGCCAAGCCGATCAATCTGGAGCGCGGGCATGAGTACGCCGCCAGCATCTTCAACGCAATCTTCGGCGACGGCACGATCTTCGAGTTCAACGGCAACGTCCGCAACTTCGGCCTGGTAGACAACCTGCCCGCCGGATGCTGTGTCGAGGTGCCGGTCATGGCGTCCAGGCGCGGCCTCGATCCGATCGCGGTCGGCGCGCTCCCGCCTCAGTGCGCGATGCTCACCGGCCTGAGCGCCCAGATCGAGGAGCTTGCGGTGGACGGCATTCTGACCCACGACGAGGACAAGATCCGCCGGGCGATCTACATGGATCCGCTCACCTCGGCGGTCTGCAGCCTCGACGAGATCAAGTCGATGGTCGGCGAGATGTTCGAGGCGAACAAGGAGTATTGGAAGGGCTAGGTGTCGGGTTGCGGGTGTTGGGTGTTAGGGAACCCCAACACCCGTCACCCAACACCCATCACCCAGCGCCATGCACGCTGAGATCGACCGCTTCATCGATTACCTGACCGCCGTGCGGAACGTGTCCCCGAACACGGTCAAGGGGTACGCGACCGACATCGCCCAGTTCATCGGCTTCCTGGAAGACGAGGGCCTCGGCACGTCGCCGGGCGATGTGAACTCCCGCATCGTCCGACGATACCTCGCGCGCCTTCAGCGGCAGGGGAACAGCAAGACCACCATCGTGCGGAAGATGTCGTCGCTCCGGGCGTTCTTCAAGTACCTCGTGCGCAAGAAGCTGATCGGCGTCGATCCGACCCTCGGCCTGAGCGGTCCGAAGCTCGACAAGCGGCTCCCGAAGTTCCTGCGCCCCGAGCAGATCGAGGCGTTGATGCTCCGACCGGACGCGACCGAGCCCGCCGGCGCAAGGGACGCCGCGATCCTGGAGGTCATCTATGCGACCGGCTGTCGGGTGAGCGAGGTCTCCGGCATGAACCTGGCGGACCTCGATCTCCGATCCGGCGAGGTCAAGGTGCTCGGCAAGGGATCGAAGGAACGAATCACGCTGATCGGTCGTGCAGCACAGGAGGCGCTTTCGGGGTATCTACACAATGCGCGCCCGAAGCTCCTGGCGAAGCGCAAGGATGGTGAGAACGAGCAGGCGGTGTTTCTGAACAAGGACGGCGGACGTCTGACCGTCCGGAGCATCCATCGGCTGCTCGACAAGCACTTCGGTGCGGTGAGCGACGAGCTGAAGATCAGCCCGCACGTCCTGCGGCACACGTTTGCCACCCACATGCTCGAGAACGGAGCCGACCTGCGCTCGATCCAGGAGCTTCTCGGCCACTCGAGCATCTCGACGACGCAGATCTACACCCACGTCACCCAGGAGCGCCTGAAGCAGGTCTATGAGCAGGCGCATCCGAGGGCGTTGGAGGAACCGGAGTGATGGAGCGCTGGAGTATTGGAGTATTGGGCTTCCCATCACTCCACTACTCCAGTACTCCAGTACTCCGCCGGGAGGAACAATGATGCGCACGCACGCCACCACCATCGTCGCCGTCCGGCACAACGGCAAGGTCGCCATGGCGGGCGACGGCCAGGTGACGATCGAGAACCAGATCATGAAGGCCGGAGCGAAGAAGGTCCGGCGCATGCACGAGGGCAAGGTCCTCGCCGGGATAGCCGGATCGGTTGCCGATGCCTACACGCTTTCCGACAAGTTCGAGGCGAAGCTCGACGAGTCGCACGGCAACATCCTGCGCGCCGTTCGCGAGTTTGCGAAAGAATGGCGCACGGATAGAGTATTGAGGCGGCTCGAGGCGCTGATGATCGTCGCCGACCGGGAGCACGTGCTCGTGCTCTCCGGAAACGGCGAGGTCATCGAGCCGGACGACGGCATCGCCGCGATCGGGTCGGGTGGGGGATACGCCCTCGCGGCCGCCCGCGCGCTCATGCGGCACTCGAACCTGACCGCCGAGCAGATCGTCGAAGAGGCCCTGCACGTCGCCGCCTCGATCTGCGTATACACTAATGAGAACATCACGGTGGAAGCACTGGGGTGATGGAGTGTTGGAGTACTGGGTTCCCAATACTCCATTACTCCGCTTGAGGTAACCCATGGAAGACTTGACACCAAAACAGATAGTCGCTGAACTGGATAAGTATATCGTCGGCCAGGACAAGGCCAAGCGGTCGGTGGCGATCGCCCTCCGCAACCGGTATCGGCGCCGTCTCCTCGGTGAGGACATGCGCGAGGAGGTGATCCCCAAGAATATCCTGATGATCGGCCCGACCGGCGTCGGCAAGACCGAGATCGCCCGCAGGCTCGCGCAGATCGCCCGCGCCCCGTTCATCAAGGTCGAGGCCACCAAGTTCACCGAGGTCGGCTACGTCGGCCGCGACGTCGATTCGATGGTGCGCGATCTCGTTCAGCTCGCCGTCCGCATGGTCGAGAACGAGAAGGTCGAAGAGGTCCGCGACCGCGCTCGTGAGATGGCGATCGACCGCATCCTCGACATCCTGGAGCCGCTGCCCGCCCCGGAGCCGGAATACCAGCCGCCGCCCAAGGAGTTCGAGGCCGCGAGCCAGTTCCTCGGACAGTTGTTCGGCGGTCAGATGCCAGGCCAGGTAGAGCAGCCGCCGCGCCCCGCCGAGGATCAGCAGGAGGCGGCCGAGCGAGATGCGGCGCAGCGCGAGCATCTCCTGCGCAAGGAACGCATCCGGGCGAAGCTCCGCCGGCAGATCGAGGAAGGCCTGATCGACGATCAGCGGATCGAGATCGAGGTCGAGGAGGCCGGCGGCACCCCGTTCCTGCAGGTGTTCAGCGGCCAGGGCATCGAGGAGATGGGCATGGACATACAGGGCATGCTCGGCCCGATGATGCGCCGCCGAAAGCCGAGATCGGTCACCATCGGCGAGGCGAAGGAGATCCTCGCGCAGGAGGAGGCCGGAAAGCTGATCGATCACGACCAGGTCGTCCGCGAGGCGATCGACCGCACCGAACAGAGCGGGATCATCTTCGTCGATGAGCTGGACAAGATCGCAGGCCGCGAGAAGGGCGGCGACGGCGGAGGCCCGCAGGTCTCCCGGGAGGGCGTTCAGCGCGACATCCTGCCGATCATCGAGGGCTCGACGGTCGTCACCAAGTACGGCCCGGTGCGCACGAATCACATCCTGTTCATCGCGGCGGGCGCTTTCCACGTCAGCAAGCCGTCGGACCTCATCCCGGAGCTTCAGGGCCGCCTGCCGATCCGGGTGGAGCTCGATAGCCTGGTGGAGGCCGACTTCAAGCGCATCCTCACCGAGCCGAAGAACGCGCTCATCAAGCAGTACACCGCGCTGCTCGCGACCGAGGGCGTGAGCATCCGGTTCACCGACGACGCGGTCGATGAGTTGGCTCGGATCGCCGCCGAGGTCAACTCGCAGATGGAGAACATCGGCGCACGCAGACTCCATACGATCATGGAGCGCCTGCTGGAAGACCTCTCGTTCGGGGCGCCGGAGCTTGCGGGGCAGGAGGTCACCATCGACGCCGCCTACGTCCGCGAGAAGCTTGATGGCATCCTCAAGAACGAGGACCTGAGCAAATATATCTTGTGAGAATGGAGCAATGGAGTATTGGGTTTCCAGTACTCCATCACTCCAACACTCCAATCCCTCGATGTGGTACAATGGCCTTACTATGAACCGAACACGCTATCTCATCCTGGCCGCACTCTTCGCGGCGGTAGTCATCCTCAGCAGAGGGAACGGCAAGCCTATGGAACGAAAGCTACTTGACAGCGAGAGGCACGTCATCGGCTACTTCTGGACCCCGGGCAGCTTCGATCGATCGATGTACCCCTGCATCCGGGCGAACCACGAGATCCTGACGCATCTCTGCCCGACTCGCGTGTCCATCGCCGATGCCGAGGGCAACGTGAAGTACGGCAAGGACAACTATCTCATCGCGTTTGCGAAGGAGAAGGGCATCAAGCTCCTTCCCCTGGTCACGAACGGCGGGTTCAGCAAAGAGGTCGGCCACAAGGTGCTCAGCAATCCGGCCACGCGCGCCAAGGTCATCGACCAACTGCTCAAGGTCACGGAGGAGTGGCAGGCCCCCGGCATCAACATCGACATCGAGAACATCCCGAAGGAGGACCGCCACAACCTCACCGCCTTCATGGCGGAGCTCGCCGACAAGTTCCACGCGAAGAAGCTGGTCGTGACGATCGACGTCCCCGCCAAGACGCGCGACGCTCCCGAGGCGGAGTGGTCCGGAGCGTACGACTACCCGGCGCTCGGCAAGGTCTGCGACCAGGTGATGCTCATGGCGTATGACGAGCACTGGAGCGGCGGGAGCCCCGGCCCGGTCGGCTCGGCCAACTGGGTCCGCAGGGTCCTGGAGTACGCGACCAGCGTCATCCCCAGGGAGAAGGTGGTCCTCGGCGTTCCGTTCTACAGCCGCGAATGGTGGGGCAAGGGCAAGTCGAAGTCGCACACCTCCGTGACGATCGACAAGCTGATCGCCGAGGTGAAGCCGGAGATCAAGTGGGACGACGAGCGGAAGACCCACTGGTTCACGTACACCGATGCCGAGGGCGTCGAGCACGAGGTCTGGTTCGAGGACCCGGACAGCCTGAAGTACAAGGCCGCGCTCGCCCAGGAGTTCGGCATCGCCGGCATCTCGATCTGGCGGCTCGGCAACGAGCACCCCGGCTTCTGGAAGGTCCTCGCCAAGTACCGCAAGGGCGAGGACGTGCTGAAATAGAGGTGGGTTGATATGGCGTCCAAGACGATCAACGTGTCTATCTCAGACCAGGTAGTGAAGGAGCTCGACAGGATAGCCAAGCGTGAAAGCCGCACACGCAGTTCGTTGCTCCGAGATGCCATTCTGGAATACATGCAGAAGCATATCTCCTGGGAGGACCTGCAGGCCGATGCATCGGAGCAAGCGCAGAAGATGGGGATATCCACCGAAGAGGACGTTCAGCGACTCGTAGACGAGGTTCGCGAATCGCTTGCAGAGAAGTACAGAGCGTGATGCGCGTCGTGCTCGACACTAACGTGCTGATCTCCGACCCGGTGTTCCCGGGTGGGAAACCAAGCCGGATAGCGTCACCGGCAAGAGCCGGGGCTATCGAAGCCTTTACGTCTCCTCGCCTGATAGAGGAACTCGCTCATGTCTTGCGGGATAAGTTCTCCTACGAGGATATACTGCTGGAGATCACTATCCGCAAGGTGGCGTCGTTCTGTCAACTTGTCTATCCGCAGGAAGATCTGATCCGCGAAGATGAGAGAATCGATGGCGATACACACGTTCTCGAATGTGCGGTGGAGGCACAGGCTGACTACGTAGTCACTGGCGACGTGAAGCACCTCTTGCCGCTCCGAAGGTTCCGGGCTACGAAGATCGTCTCACCGGCCGATTTCCTGATCGAGACAGGTCTGTGATCATGAGCAAAAGGGGCTGGAGTCTGACTCCAGCCCCTTTGTTTGTGGAGCAAGGCCGCCCTTCGATACGTCCTGCCATTCATCAGGACTACTCAGGGCTGACGGGGTGGGTTTCCCGAACCCCCCCGCCTATTCCGTCCCGCACCACTCCATCACGAAGTCCGCGACGACCTGCGCCGCCGCCACAAGCTCCGACACCTTGATCTGCTCGTGCGCCGCGTGGGCGTAGGAGATATCGCTCGGGCCGAAGACGACCGTCGGCATCCCGCCGCGGTGGTAGAAGAGCCGCGCGTCGCACGACGCCGTCATCCCGAAGACCTCCGTCGGGCCGAGGATCCTCTCGGCGGAGGCATGGAGCGTCCGCACCATCGGATGTTCGGGGTCGGTGCGGTACGCCTCGTTATGCAGGCGGTTGAACGTCAGCTCGTAGTGCTCCTTCGCCCACTCGCTGGCCTTGGCCTCGATCGCCGCGCGGACCTCGTCCCGCACCTCCGCCAGCCGCTTGTTCGGCAGGAACCCGATCCCGCCCTCGACCGTACACTTGGGCGCGACCATCGACGGCCACTCGCCGCCGTGGATCGTGCCGAGGTTCACCTTCACCGTGCCCGCCGGATCGGGGAAGAGGGGATCGCCGTATGAGCCCGCGACCAGTTCCTTCTCGTACTCGCGCATGATGTCGAGTATCGCCGTCGTCTCGTCGATCGCGTTCACGCCCTCGCGCCAGCGGCCCATGTGAGTCGCCACGCCTTCGACCTCGAGCTTGAACCAGACCGCGCCCCGGTTCGACGGAGCGATCCGCAGCCCGGTCGGCTCGAGGATCAGCGCCGCGTCCGCCCTGTAGCCGTCCATGATGACGGAGAGCGCCCCGTTGCCGCCCGCTTCCTCCTCGATGACGAACTGCGCGATCACGTCGCCCCTCAGCTTCACTCCCGCCGCCTTCAATGCCTTGAGCGCCAGGATGATCGTCACGCATTGGCCCTTCGCGTCGCACGCCCCACGGCCGTAGATCACCCCATCCTCCATGCGAGGGACGAAGAGCTCGTCCGATCCCGGCACGACGTCCATGTGCGAGTTCAGGAGGATGCTCCTTCCGCCGCTGGTCCCGGGGATGCTGAGCACCACGTTCGTGCGCCCGTCGTATCCCTTGTGGCCCGGCACGGGGGTGTAGTCCTCGTCCGACTCGATGCCCTCGTGGATGGGCACGGACTGAGGCTCGAACCCGATATCCCTGAGGTAATCGGCAAGGTAGTGCTGGACTTCGGCCTCGTCGCCTGCCACGCTCTTGAAGGTCATCAGCTTGCACAGGAGGTCGGTGGCCTCGTCGGCCATGCGGGCGATCCGGGAGGAAACTTCGGGTTTCATGCTTTCTACTCCGTGAGATGCGAACTTTGTGGTCGGTTGACCCGAAAATGATAGCAAGCCGCACAGGTGGTGTCAAATCACCGGCCCGCGACAGCGACGCAGGAGGAGCCTTCCGATCGGAGATCGGTAACTCCGGCGGTACCACGCCAACATGTAGGAGGGGTTTTCCGGGCGTTCCGTGCCCGATAACCCCGAACGTGCCACCCGGATGCATCGGTAGTAGAACGGAGTGCCGCTACCGATGCATCATCGTAGGGAACGCCCGCCGTCGCGTTCCGCTCTGGCGGATGCCTGCAACCAACGGCACGGGACAGCGTCCGTTCCCTACGTGGATGCCCGAGGGGCTTCGGTAGCGCCGTTCGCACAAGTCGCGAACTCTGCTTCCGAAGCATCCAAACCCGGCAAGTCTCCCATGGCACAAGAACCCGTCAGTCCTGAGTAGCGAAGCGTATCGAAGGACGGCCGGACATAGCACAACCCGGATGCTTCCGAAGCATCCAGTCCCCCGTAGGAGGAGTTTTGCGGACGGTTTGTGTCCGCTAACTCCGACCCTCCCCCTACCCCCTCCCTTGAAGGGAGGGGGTAGGGGGAGGGTCTCCGACGTCGGGATTAGCGATCCTAAGGGATCGCAAAATCCCTCCTACAGGCGGCGGGGAAGAGGCTCCGACGTCGGGGTTACCGATCTCCGATCGGAAAACCCCTCCTGCACCTGTGCCGTGCATCCGCCGCGTCTCGCCGGGCGGATGATGCAAATACCACAAAACCTTCGGGCCGTGTTCAGCGTCTAAAGGTTTGACACGCTCACGGTGTCCGGTGCGAGACCGATGCACCCGCGGCAATGGGAGGTAGTGACCAGAGATGGCCTATGTCGTACGGCTGAACGGACAGCAGATCCCCGAACGCCCATCGCGGCGCGTACATCGCTACGCCTACATCCTGGCGTTCGGCGCCGTCCTCGTGCTCGCCGCCCTCACCCTGAGAGCCAGCCCGTTCCGCCTGGGAGTGGTCGTCGGCGAATCGATGACCCCGACCCTGCAGCCGAACAACATCTTCGTGCTCGACAAGAGCTACTACGAGCACTCCGTGCCGACCAGAGGCGAGATCGTGGTCGCCCAAGCGAACGGCGAGACCTGCATCAAGCGCGTCGCGGCCGGCCCTGGGGAGGATCTCTGGTTCATCGAGTACACACCGGACGGCAGCGGCTCGCGGTACACGGAGGTCGTGAAGCCGCGCGATGTCTTACGCGTGCAGAGGACGCTCAGCCGGTATCCGCATATCGGACGGCTCCGCCACACCTACGTGCCCGAAGGGAAGGTCTTCCTCGTCGGCGACGCGCAGGATGTATCGCTCGACAGCCGGAGTTACGGTCCCATCCCGATCAAGCAGATCATGGGGCGCGTATTCCCCGTATCGGCGCACAAGTTCCCCAATGCCGCCCGCGGAGCGCAGACCGACCAGTGGCGTACGTAGTGGGTGCGCCCTATACGTCCCTCAGGGCGCACCCCGCACACCGCTCACTTGCCGATGTGGCCCGCGATCAGATCCTCGAACTGCTTGTCCGTCTCCCAGACTACGTCTGACTTGAACACCCTGCCCTTGTACTTCTTCTCCAGTATGGTCAGCCGATGCGTCTCAGGTGAGTATCCGAAGGTGTACCTCCGCTCTCCGGCCTCGATCTCTATCTTCACAGGAAACTCGTTCGGTGATGCCTCTGCGTAACTCCGTCGGAGATGGCGCGAGGCTTCCAGCAACTGCTTGCCGAAGGAGGCGGCATCCGAGGCTCGGCTGTTCTTACCCTTCCCGGCAATCGAGACCGAATCCGGTTCCGCGAATCCACGCCTGCGCGTAGGGGATTTCGGGATATCCAGTGTCTGGGTCCCACCGAGCACGTCACCACTCTCAGCATCTACCCAGACTATGGTAAAGGCCCACGGCGCATCGAACTGGATGATCCAGGCCAGCCTGCTCCAGCGTCATGCCTTACCCCCGTCGCAGGCGGCCTGCGGTAGTCTAACCTAACGGCCTAATTGTAACCAGGGTAGCACAGTCGGCGACCTCTAGCAACCTATCAGCGGCCACCTTTTGCTCTTTCGGGGAATATCAGCGACGAGAATGGAGGAGCCGGTCGGCGGAGGGCGGATTCCGTGTCCCTTCGGACACTGGGGTAGGGTGTGGCTTACTGACCGCGCTCTCGTACCGCGTCCCAGAGGAGGCATGCGGTGTGCGTCACCGGGCGCGGGGATCGGGCCACGTGGAGCATCTCGTCGAGCTGCATGATGCACGACGGGCATCCGGTCGCGATGACGTCCGCCTCCGTCTTCACCATGCATTCCGCCTTGCGGGAGCCGATCGCCCTGGAGAGGTCGGGGTGATAGAGGCTGAACGCGCCGCCTCCGCCGCAGCACTTGTCGGCCTCGCTCATCTCCACGAGCTCGACTCCCGGCAGCGACGACAAGAGCTTCCTCGGCTGTGCTCCGACACGCATCCCGCGCACGAGGTGGCACGGGTCGTGGTAGGTCAGCCTCAGGTTCTGCTCCGTCACGGCATCGAGCGCGCTCACCTCGAGGCAGTCCGTGAGGAACTCGGCGATGTCGTATACCCGCGATGAGATGCTCTCCGGCACGTCAATGCCCAACAGCTCCCGCCATTCCTGCCGCCACGTCAGCCCGCACGACCCGCAGGCGGTGATGATCGCATCGACCCTGAGGTCCTCGAACGCCCGGAGGTTCTGCCGCGCGAAGTACGCCGCCCCGGCGAAGTCGCCGGAGTTGAAGATCGGCGTCCCGCAGCACATCTGGCTCTTCGGGATGACGACCTCGACGCCGTGATGGTTCAGCAGGCCGACGACCGCCTCGCCGATCTCCGGGAAGATCAGGTTGCCCGCGCACCCGACGAAGTAGGCCACCCGGTACTTGTGGTTCGGCGCCTCGACGACTTCGGGCGTCCGCTCGAGGAACGGCCTCAGCGCGAAGTACGGGATCTGCTTGTCGAGCTTCATGCCCATGAGCGGCAGGACTAGTCTCGCCGGGCTCCATGACTCGCCGATGAACGAGGCGCGCTGGGCCAGGCCGATCAACTTCGCGCCGGCGGGGAAGATCCTCCGGGCGCGCATCGCATGGCGGAAGATCGCCCGCTTGATGAGCGGTAGCCCCTTCTCATCGACGAGATGGCCGCGAGCGTTCAGAGCGACCTCGTTGGGGAGGATGCCGCTCGGGCACTCATCGGCGCACGCCCGGCAGTTGAGGCACTTGCCGATGATCTCCCGGTAGCGCGGGGTAAGCTCGACCTCGCGGGAGACCAGCCCTCGCACGAGGCGCACGCGCGCTCGCGGGGAGAGGCTCTCCGCGCCGAGTTCGCGCAGGACGGGGCAGACCGCCTTGCAGTTTCCGCACCTCATACAGCCGGTAGTCAGTTGGTCGAGTTTGGCTAACATGATTCTCTCACCTGGCGCACGAACTCCTCTACGAGCGCGGGATCCTTGACCCGTCGTGATAGTTCGACGCCGGATATCACATCTACTGCATACGGACGCACCGCTTCGATCGCCTCGCGGACGTTGCCTGCGTTCAGACCGCCCGCCAGTATGAGCGGGATGCGGACCGCCTCGCGGATTCGGCGCGCCAGATCCCAACTGACGCTCACGCCGGTCCCCGCGGGCATGCTGTCCGTTCGGGCGTCCACGAGCAGCGCCCGGATGCCCGTACCCTGGAGCGCCAGCGCCGCCTCGATCGGGTCCGGGATCTCCCCGGATGTCTCTCCGGTGCCGACGTCGATCCGCAGGGCCCGGACCAGGCCGATCCCCCGGGCGGTCAGTTCCCGCGAGACGAGCGCCGTCTCCGCGATCGAGTTGTCGGTGTGGAGCTGGACCACATCGGGCGAGAGGAAGTCGGCGATGGCGATCACCGTCTCCGCCGCGCCGCCGGTCACCACCACGCGGCTCACGAACGGCGGAACGGCCGCCAGGAGGCCGGCGGCCTCCTCCCGTGCGAGGTTCCACGGCACGGGGACCGGGTACTCCACCACGAACCCCACGGCATCGGCGCCGGCGCGGACGCACATCTCCACCTGGCCGGTGTCGGTATTGCCGCAGATCTTGACCTTGGTCATACGCTCACTTCTGCTATCCGTGTCATTCTTTGTCTCGCCGTCAGGACAGCCCCGCCCGTCAGTCCTGACTAGGCCCGACCGTCCTTCGATACGCTTTGCTACTCAGGACTGACGGGTTCTATGTCCCCGGGAAAACCCACACCGCTAGCACTAATCCTGAACTTCTAGTTCGCTGAGTAGCGGGTTCCTCTGTCCCGGCAGACCCACCCCGTCAGCCCTGAGTAGTCCTGAACTCCGACTGCACCTCGATACGTACTGCTACTCAGTGTGGTCGGAGTTCGGGACGTATCGAAGGGCGGCCTAGTTGCACAACCTCTGGCTAGACCCCACCGTCCTTCGATACGCTTTGCTACTCAGGACTGGCGGGTTCCATATCCCGCGAAACCCACACCACTAGCCTGACAGGACTAGCGGGGTTCCTGCCCGAAACAACCGCGCAGTCACTTGCTAGGATGACATCGCGGCTGATGCCAGACGGCGGACCGCCTCCGCCGTGTCCGGCGACCGCAGGATCGAGGTGCCGACAAGCACTCCCGACGCGCCCGCGTCGAGCACCGCCCTGACCTCGTCGGGCGTCGATATCGCGCTCTCGCTGATGACCATGACGCCGCTCGGGACCTTGCGGATCAGGTCGATCGTGTTGGCCACCGTGCCGTCGTCCCGCTCGAGTACGCGGATGTCCCGGTTGTTGATGCCGAGCAGGTCGAGATCGAGAGTCAGCGCCTTCTCTAGCTCGGACTCCTCGCGGACCTCGACGAGCGTCTCGATGCCCGCCTCGTGAGCCTCCCGGTGCAGATCGACCAGCAGCGGCCAGTCCGTCATGCAGACCATGAGGAGCAGACACGATCCGCCCGCCTCCCTCGTGGCCCACACGTCCTCGCGGCAGGTCACGAAGTCCTTGCGCAGGACCGGCACGGACACGGCGCCCGCCACGGCCCGGAGCAGGTCGATGCTGCCTCCGAAGTTGCGCGGTTCGGTGACGACCGAGATGCACGCCGCCCCCGCGGACTCCATGGTCCGCGCGAGGGCCGCGGGATCTCGGCCCGCGAGGAGGTCGCCCTCCTTCGGGCTGACGCACTTCACTTCCGATATGACCGGTGCCCTGCCGGCAGCGCGCGCCGCCGCCAGGGCTTCCGAGAATCTCACTGCTGGTGTCAATGCTATGCCTGACCCGATGCTATTCTGTTCGATTCGACGATCAACTGCTCGAGCTTCTTCTGCGCCGCGCCGCTGTCGATCAGCTCCTGCGCGAGCTTGACGCCGCTTCTCAGATCATCGACCTTGCCGCCGACCATCAGCGCGCCCGCCGCGTTGGCCACGACCATGTCCCTCCTGGCGCCCTTCTCCTCGCCGGCGAGGATCGCCCTGAGGATCGCCGCGTTCTGCTCGGGAGTGCCGCCGAGAAGCTCCTCGTAGGTGTACCTCGGCAGGCCGATGTCCTCCGGGCGAAGCTCGTACTTCCGCGCCCAGCCGTCCTTGACCTCAGCGACCGACGTCTTGCCGATCACGGAGATCTCATCGAGGGTGTCGAGTCCGTGCACGACGAGGGCGTGGTTGAACCGGAGTTCCACCAGGATGTCGGCCACCATCTCGACCAGGTCGAGCCTGTAGACCCCCAGCATGTGGCGCTTCGCATCGGCCGGGTTGATCAGCGGGCCGATGATCGTATAGAAGATCGTCTTGATCCCCAGCGCCATCTCCGGGGGAAGTACCTTGTGCATCACGGGATGGAAGTTCGGCGCGTACAGGAAGCTGATGCCCGCGGCCTCGATCAGCTTCTCCGCCTGCTTGGGCGTCAGGTCGATAGCGACTCCCAGCTTCTCAAACGCGTCCGCGCTCCCCGAGAGTGAGGAGAGCGACCGGCTTCCGTGCTTGGCGACGTTGACGCCGCCCGATGCCGCGACCACCGCCACCGCCGTGGAGCAGTTGAACGTGGTGCGTCCGCCGCCGGTCCCGCAGGTATCCAGCAGGTCGCCGTCTACCTTCGGTGATATCTGCTCGCAGTTGGCCCGCATCGCCCGCGCGATCGATGCCACCTCGCGGATCGTCGGGCCCTTCATCAGCAGCGCGACCAGAAATCCGGCGATCTGGACGTCGGTTATCTCGCCGCTGCGGATGTTGCCTATGATGTCGAATATCTCATCCTCCGAGAGATGCTCGCCTACCGTCAGTTTTCTCAGTGCTGATTGGATCACTCCGGCTACCTCCCCTACATCGAGAACTTGTAACTTCGAAATGCCATGAGGGTGGTAGTGTCGCGAATCGTCTCGATCGACTGCAGCTTCTCCGTGACCACCTCGGCCAGCCGATCGTACTCCTCGGTCTGAACGATGGCGACGAGATCGTATCCACCGGCGACGGAGTAGACGTCGACTACTTCATCCATGTCCGCGAGCTTCTTTGCGGTCTTGGGTACCTGCCCGCGCTCAACATGCATCAGAACAAGTGCTCTGACCATAACAAACGGCCTCCTATCAATGCGAATGTGCGCCCGGCGCTCTTGCGCCAGTATACCACGGTGGTCCGGATTTGAGAAGATTGCGTTAATCCTGTGTTAAGGCGACGGCGTCGAGCACATTCGTGTCGGTCGCCGAATCGTCACTCTCAGTTCATGATGTCTCACCGCTCGGTGAACATCTTCCCCGGGTTGAGAATGCCCTTCGGGTCCAGGGCCGACTTGATCGCGCGCATCATGCCCATCGAGCCGGCGCCCATCTCCATCGGGAGATATCCGGCCTTCGAGAAGCCGATGCCGTGCTCACCGGAGACGGTCCCTCCGAGCTCGAGCGCCGCGTGGAAGATCTCGTCCACAGCCTTCTCGACCCGCGCCATCTCGGCCGAGTCGCGCTCGTCCGTCAGTATCGTGGGATGGAGGTTGCCGTCACCCGCATGGCCGAACGTGCCGATGGTGAGGTCGTAGTCCGACGCGATCCGGTTGACCTCGCGGACCATCTCCGCCAGCCTGCTCCTCGGGACGGTTGCGTCCTCCAGGATCGTCGTCGGCCGGACCCGAGCCAGCGCCGCGAGGGACGCCCTGCGCCCCTCCCAGATGCGGTCGCGCTCGGAGGCGTTCGAGGCGGTCTGGATGTCGGTCGCTCCGTGTCGCTTCATCACCATCACCGCGATGTCCGCCTCCTCCTCGACCTGGGCCCCTGCGCCGTCGACTTCGAGGAGCAGGAGAGCGCCGGCATCGACCGGCAGGCCGAGCTTCTTGAAGTCCTCGACCGTGCGGATGGTGACGTTGTCCATGATCTCGAGGGTCGCCGGCATGATACCGGCGCTGATGATCCCGGAGACCGCGCGCGCCGCATCCTCCGGATTGGCGAACGGGGCCAGCATCGACCGCCGGTCCTTCGGCAGCGGGATCAGCTTGAGCACGACCTTCGTGAAGATGCCGAGCGTTCCTTCCGAGCCGCAGAGCAGATGCACGAGGTCATAGCCGGACACGGACTTGAGCGTCTGAGCGCCCGCCTTGAACTGCTCGCCGGTGGGAGTGACCCCCTCGATCTGCTTCACGTAGTCGGTCGTCACGCCGTACTTGATCGCCCGCAGGCCGCCCGCGTTTTCGGCGACATTCCCGCCGATCGTGGAGACCTTCATGCTCCCCGGGTCGGGCGGATACATCAGGCCGACGGATTCGACCGCCGAATGCAGGTCGGCGGTGACGACGCCCGCCTCGACGGTGGCAAGCAGGTTCTCCCGGTCGATGTCGAGGATGCGGTTCATCCGGCTGAGGTCGAGGACGACTCCGCCCTCGATCGGCACCGAGCCGCCGCTGAGTCCGGTTCCGGCCCCACGTGGGATGATCGGAGTACCCTCGCGGTGCGCCAGTCCGACTATTGCCGATACCTCGTCGATATTCGCCGGGCGCACGACGACATCCGGCCGGTGTTCGACGTGCTGGGCATCATATCCGTAGCAGATCAGGTCCTCCGCCGCGCAGAGGACATTCTCTCTGCCCGCGATCTCCTCGAGTTTGGTGCGGATGGAATTGCTCATTGTTCGGTCCCCGCAATGTGTTGCCGAGCGAGACTCGCCTCGTAGCCTGGGGCCTTGTGCCCGCCTGATATGCGCGATCGGACGCCCATGAAGGGCTGGGCTACGGTGCTCGTGACAACACTGAGTTGATATTCCATCGTATCAGGTTGGCGGGTCAGCGTCAACGGGATGACCGGCGCTACCGGACGAGCGGACCGCCCCGTAGGAGGAGTTTTCACGCAGATGCATCAATAGCAGAATGGAATGGCGCTGCCGATGCATCTACGTAGGGAACGGGCATCGTCACGATCGCAGCCGGCTCTGCCGGCGTCCCGGGACCCAGGCGCGTAGGGAACGGACGCTGTCCCGTTCCGTGGGGTGTAGGTATCCAACGACGGAACGCGACGGCGGGCGTTCCCTACGTGGGTACCCGAGGGGCTTCGGTAGCGCCGTTCGCACAAACCGCGAACTCTGCTTCCGAAGCATCCAGCGCCCCGTAGGAGGAGTCTTCCGGGCGGTTCTTGCCCGGAAGACTCCGATGTCGGGACTGGCGTCGTCCCTTGGACAGGCTCAGGACAGGCATTCACCGATTCAGAATCCCTCCTGCGCCGTTGGGATGCATCTACTCTGCCGCGCGTGTGTTCGCGTCTGCGCGGGGGTAGGAACCACATGCGGGCGGCCCGAGACATTCCGCCCGCGGAAGGAGATCGATCATGACGACAGAGAACGAACCGACTCCTCCACTGACTCCGGAGGAGCGAGACATACGCGATGCCCGGACATGGGCGTCTCTGGCGCATCTGACCGGCCTGATCACGTCGTTCATCGGCCCGCTGGTCATCTGGGCGCTCTACAGGGATCGGTACCCGTTCGTCGATGATCAGGCCAGGGAGGCGATGAACTTTCAGATCAGTATCCTGATCTACCTCTGCGCAGCCGCGCTCCTGTGGTTCCTGGTCGTCCCGCTGCTCGCTTTCGCAATCATACCGATCCTGGACCTGGTCTTCGTGGTCACGGCTGCGATGAACGCGAGCAACGGAGTGGCCTATCGCTATCCGCTCACGATCCGGTTTGTCCAGTGATCGGTGATCAGTGAAGAGTGAGTAACCAGTCCATTCGCTCGTCGAATTCCGCCGTGTAGGAGGGAATTCCGATCCCCGAATTCGTGGCGTTACGTGGGCATTCGCGGCTGGGAAGCCGCTCCTACAACACTCTCCTGAAACCCGCTCTGGTCACCGATCACTGACTACCGGTCACTGGTCACGGGTTACTGGTCAACGCCCGTGCAGGAAGTCGCCGCCAGGCCGACGAACGGTCTAGGTACCACACTCTTGACCGGGGGAATGGCGAGTGACTTCCATTACCTGCTACGACGGCGTCGGATGCATCGGCGGCAACAAGATCCTGCTGGAGGACGGCGGGACGAGGCTCTGGCTCGACTTCGGCCTAGACTTCGGCCGGATGGGCAGGTACTACGAGGAATACCTCCAGCCGAAGGGATGCCTCGGCCTCTACGAGCCGATCCAGATGGGCCTGCTCCCTCCGATCCTCGACATCTACCGCACCGATCTTGTCTGCAGCCTCGCCGACCCGTGGAGCGGGATCGAGGGACGCAAGCTCGGTGACGTCGCAGGCGTGCTCCTCTCCCACGCCCATATCGACCACATCGGAGCGCTTTCGTACCTCCGGGACGACATCCCGGTCTACTCCTCGGCGGTCACTCTCGCGATGGCGAAGGCGTCGCAGGACACCGGTATCGGCGGGGCAGGGAGCCATTACTGTTACATCACGCCCTACGAGCCGACCGAGACCGGCGTGCTGAAGTCGGTCCACCAGGCCAGAGGCGCCTCGAAGGCCCGGCCGTTCGTACTCGTAGACGAGACTCCGAGCGCCGACCTCGCCGAGTTCTGGGCCGGCACGCCGAGCAGCCTCTCCTCGCGCGGGAGGAGCCACGAGGCCGCCCCGATCGCGACGTCCTCGGTCTGCGGCGGGCTGAACGTCCGGCGCTGGCCGGTAGACCACTCCGTCTACGGCGCGTGCGCATGGGCGATCGAGACCGGCAGCGGCTGGATCGTCTACACCGGCGACATCAGATGCCATGGCGGCAATGCCGGCCTCTCCCGGAAGTTCGCGGAGGAGGCGGCGAAGTTGAAGCCCCGCGCGCTGATCATCGAGGGCACGAGGATCGACTCCGAGAGCACATGCACCGAGCAGCAGGTCCGCGACCGGGCGTTCGATGAGATCAAGAATGCGAAGGGCCTCGTCGTCGCAGACTTCGGCCCGCGCAACGTCGAGCGCCTCGCATCGTTCCTGGAGATCGCACGGGAGACCGGCCGCAAGCTCCTCCTACTGCCGAAGGACGTCTACCTCCTGGAGAAGATGGCCCTAGCCGCCGGTGATGGGCTGATACCGTCGCCCGACGACCCCGCGATCCTCGTCTACTCGAAATACGAGGCGACGGACCGCAATTGGAAGAGGATGCTCCGGGGCGAGTACGACTCCCGCATGGTCACGGCGCGTCAGGTCGCGGAGAGCCAAGACAAGGTTATCGCCTGCTTCAGCTTCTTCGACGTGAACGAGCTGGCCTACATCCGGCCCGTTCCCGGCTCGATGTGGATCTACTCGTCATGCGAGCCGTTCAACGAGGAGATGGGGATAGACTTCAGGCGCCTGAAGGAGTGGATCGACCTGTTCGGCATGGCATTTCCCGCCGGCTCCCCGGACGAGAAGAGCCGCTTCCACGTCTCCGGCCACGCGTGCAGGCAGCACCTCCTGGAGGTGATCGATACCATCGACCCGCAGGTGGTCATCCCCGTGCACACCGAGCGCCCCGACAAGTATGCCGAGGCGCTCTCCGGCCGCCGCGTCATCATTCCCGAACGAGGCGTGCCGATCACTCTCTGACTACAAGGTATCGGGCAGAGCGAAGGTGAACCTACAGTGGATAACACCCTGAGAGGAATCACCCTTGTCCGACCTCGAACGCTATCTGCTCATCGGCCTGATCGTCTTCTTCACCAACTTCCAGGAAGGCATCACCGGCTTCGGATGCACCGCCCTCGCACTGCCGTTCGTCACGCTCATCCTCGGTGACCTGGAGTTGGCCAAGCACATCCTCGTGCCGATCGCGTGGTCGCTCGCGCTGTTCATCGTCATCGTATCGAGAAAGCAGATCATCTGGCGTGAGTACGGCCGCATCGTGGCGCTCGCGTTCATCGGTCTGCCGATCGGCATCTACCTCTCGAAGAACCTGCCGAAGGACAACCTCCAACTGCTGCTGGCCGTCTTCATGGCGCTGATCGGCATCCACGGGCTGGCTATGCAGGCATCGAGATCGGCCGAGGTCCGCCCGGCGGAGGGGATGAGGAGGACGCTCCTCAGCGGGTTCATCCCGATGGGCGGGCTGATGCAGGGGGCGTTCGGCTCGGGCGGTCCGCTCGTCGTGGTCTATGCCACCAGGACGCTGATGGACAAGAGCATCTTCCGTGTGACCCTCTGCCTCGTCTGGGTGACGATGAACTCCGTGCTGATCTCCAGTTGGCTGCTCGATCCGGACTTCGCCGAGATGAACCTCAGAGCGCTGCAGGTGATCGGGATCTGCATACCGTTCACCGTCGCGGGGATTCTGTTCGGCAACGTCGCGCACCACCGGGTCAACGAAGTCACGTTCCGGCGAGTGGTGTACAGCGTGCTGACGGCGTCAGGTATCGTGCTCGGCTGGTCGCTGCTGAGGGGATAGTGTCCGTGCCGAAGCCGGTTGTGGAATTGGTGAAAGGTTAGGATGCAACACCGGCCTATCGCGCGGAGCCCGGCTTCCGCGATCACACGCCGGTTCTTCACCCCCTGCAGTCGGCGGTGGTCGGCAGTCTCTACGGCCCCTCGTGCTCCAGGGTGTCTTTGTAGTCGAGCACCATGAACCACCGGCGTGAGTTCGCGTTCGACCCCGTCACCGAGATGCGCGCCGGCTTCCCCGACTCGAGCATCGACGCCGGGACCGTCAGGTACATCACCCCGAAGGCATCCTGGCTGTTCGCGCTGTGCACGTCGAACAGCAGCTCGCACGTCCCATCGGCCGACGCCCATTTCTTCGACGACAGCGATACGTCGAAGTCGAGGAGCGGCTTGCCGTTCAGGTGCATCGTGAAGCTCCCCGACGGCTCGGAGGCATATCCGAGCGCTCCGGTCCACACCAGGCTGACCTTACCCTCGCTCGCGGTGACCGGCGCCGTCTCCCACTCCATGCGGTGAGCGCCGTCCAACTGCCTCACGTACCAGCAGGGATGGGACGTGTCGCGGTGGCTCGCGTACTCCATCGGCTCGTTGGTGCACGATACTATGTCCGCAAACCCATTCACCCGGGGGGCGTTCGGCGGAGTCGGAATCCTGTCGGCAGCCGACTTCAAGTAGTCGATGGTGAGCGCCGCCCTCGGCTTGAAGTCAGGGCTCAGGGCATAGCGGATCAGCGTGTCGAGCAGGAATCCCGCGGCCGGATCGCCCTCCTTGAGGGCGTCGAGAGTGTTGAAACTGCTCACCAGGAGCCGTCCGTTGCCGACCTTTGCCTCGAAGAGATACGCCTTGTTGCGCATCGACGCATGCACGTCGAGACATCGCACGATCGGGTCCACCTTCACAGGCAGGTCGTCGAGCAGTACCGCTCTCGACCCCTCGATCAGGTGGTAGAAATTCAGGTCGCACCAGCCCTCGTGTCTGAGCGCGCTCACCGCCGGATGGCCCTTCGCAATCACCGTGCCGACATTGCTGTCCCCATTCGGATCGCCGAGCCACCAGCATGGCTTGTACCTCGACGGTATCGCCGGGAATGCGCCGTCCACCGACAGGAGCAGGACCCTCCCGCCGCGCTCGAGGCGTGCGATCACCTGCGGATTCAGTCTGCGCGCAACGAGCAGGCCGTCCGCCGTCAATGCGTCGGGCTCGATGGAGTCGGGGTAGCTCTGCTTGATCTCCGGCATACCCTGGACGGCCATCTTGTCCGAGATGAACCGCTCGGTCGGGAACACCCACAGGTCCCAGGAGTTGCTGACGGTGCCGTTCTCGTCCTCGAGCACGGCTTCCATCACGATCTTGAAGGGGATGGCCAGCGACGGCATCGTGAAGTTGATCTTCAGCACATCGGCGTTACCCCCGGTGGGTACCGCAAGGCCGGTCTTCCTGCCTGTGGACAGCACCTTGCCTCCCGCCAGCATCCGGCAGGTCAGAGTGGCGTTCTCCGACGCTTTGTCCTCATACCGCGAGGTGATCAGCGTGACGGTCATCTTCTCGCCGGCGCTGAAACTCCGCTTCGGGCAGTCCATCAGCAGCACCGTCGAGCTGTTGAACCTGCGGAACTGCTCGGCGGTCAGGCCCTTGGGGCGATAGAAGATGTCCAGCACGCCGTTCGAGCCGGTCCAGTAATCCTGGAGCAGCCACTGGTGGTAGCCCTTGATCTCCGGCGACTTGCGGGCGTCCTCGATGTTCGCTTTGAGCGCGGCCGCCTGCAGCTTGTTCGAGTTGGCGACCCACTCCGGGAGCATGCCGGTTACGCCCCTGGTCTTCGCCAGGTCCTGAGCGGAGTAGAGCCACCACGGACGTATGCCGCCCTTGAAGAGCTTCGCCTGATCGAGGTCCGGGAACGTGCCGAAGTTGCCCATCTCGTGTACGAGCACCGGCTTGTCCGGCTTGGAAGCGACGACGTGCTTGTCGTCGTGGAAGCCGAACCTGCCGCCCTCGTCAAAGGGAACGGAAAGGAAGTCGAGCGTATCCCGCGACTTCGCGCCCGCGGCGGGGAGCCCGACGCCGTCGGTATCGATCACCAGCCGGGTCGGATCGAGCTCTTTCGCGGCCTTGTACATCTCCGGCGCGAGGTCGAAGCTGTCGTACATCTCGTTCGACATCGACCAGGTGATAATCGACGGGTGGTTGCGGTTGGCCTTGATCGCTTCCCGCCACAGCCGGAGGTAGAGATCCTTGCCCTCGGGGGTCGCCTGGTTGTAGTACTCCTGGTATGCGATCGGGAACTCCGGCTGGAGCATGATGCCCAGTTCGTCGGCGACATCGAAGTACTCCGGGAGCGGGAACCAGCTATGGTGGCGGACGTAGTTGAAGCCGTAGTCCTTGGCGATCCGGAAGCGGCGGTAGTACTCCTCCTTGTCCGCGGGCGGGGCGATCGTGTTCGGGTAGACGCAGTCGTCGCCGTAGCCCCGGAGGAATATCGGCTCGCCGTTCAGCAGGAACTGGCCGTCTTTCACCGCGATCTCACGCATCCCGAACCGGACGGTCCTGGAGTCGAGATCGCGTGTGCCGTCGGTGAGCGTCACCGTGGCGCTGTAGAGATATGGATCCTTCGGCGACCAGAGCTTCAGGCCGAAGATCTGTGTCGGAACGGTCGCGCTCGTCTGCCCGGCGTCGAGCTTTGCCTCGCCTGAGCCTGCGATCTGTCCGTCCTTGTCTCTGATTCGGACGATCACACTCAGCGGGCCGGACGAGTCGGACCTGCCCAGCGTGACCCGGACCTCCGCGGCGCGGTCGGCAATGCGCGGCACGACGAAGACGTCCTCGATCCGGTCGGCCTCGGTGGCCTCCAGTTCGACTCCGCGATATAGACCGCCCCAGGTGATGTGGACGGCGTCGATGATATCGAAGCAGCCGACGAGCGGATCGACGTCCTTGCGCTGGCGGGCATCGACTCGGACGGCGATCACGGCCTGCCGGCCGGGTGTGACGAACTCCGTCACATCAAACTTGAAGGGCGCCGGATAGCCGATGTGCTCGCCGACTCGCTTTCCATTGACCCAGACTTCGGCGTATCGGTGGACTCCACCGAACTTCAGCCAGACGATCCTACCGGCCCAGTCCGCCGGGATGTCGACGGTGCGGCGATACCACGCCGGCCCCGGGTAGTCGCTGAACAGCCTCTCCGACTGATCGCCTATACCCTGAGCGTTCCAGGCTCCCGGTACGTTGATTCGGTTCGGGAGGGGGGCGCTTCCATCGAACCACGATTCGGCGATACCCACCTCCTGCGGGTCGATGCCGAAGTCCCAGGCGCCTGACAGGTCCACTATCTGCCCAGAGTAGAGTGTCGCGGAGGACAGCAAAGATAGCAGTATCAGGAACGTGAGAAGTGATCTCATCATACCTTACCATTCGCCGTGAGGTGCGTTTTCCCTGCCGAGAAGCAATCGGAGGCAAAAGGAAAGGGCGGGAGTACGCACTCCCGCCCCGGCGGAAAGAGGGATTCAGTATTCTGTATGAAGCACATTAACTAATACGCAGTTGCACCTGTATTTGTTACCGGGAATTTCGCACGAATTTCAACATTGGGCACGAAAAGCATGGATTGCCCTGTCCCGATCGTTGGAGTACTCGGTCAACGTGAGCCATTGTCTGCCGACCGGAACGCATCGGTTCCGCCATGTAGGAGCGGCTTCCCAGCCGCGATACCGCCGGTCGCCAGGCTGTAGGAGGGATTCCAATCCCCGAATTCGGGGCGCTGCGTGGGAATTCGGGGATCGGAATCCCCTCCTACAGATGTGGGCTAGAATCTCATCTGGAGGATTTTGTACGCAGCCATCAAGCTGAACGAATCGAAGTCGAACCCGGCGAACTCATCCATGATCTCGTATCTCGCCTCGACCATGAACCGCTTGTTGTAGATGAGCCCTATGGTGGTGTTGGCTGTGAACCCCCATCCGTTCTTGCTCACGCCCACACTCGGCGCATCTACGTCGCCGTAGAACATTCCCGCGTTCAGCGCCACGTACGACTGCAGCTTGGTCTCCTGGCCGAAGCCTCTCATCATGCCGACCGTCAGCGGGATCAACAAAGCCTGATTGCCGCTGTCTCTCAGCACGTAGAAGCTCACGTCATACATGAGCCTTGTACGCTTCGGGGCCTCGGTGAGCAGGGGGCGCAGGCCGACCCGGATCTTCGTGCCTCCGAAGGTGTCTTTCACCTCCGAGTCCAGCGACGTATACGAGCCGACTGCCAATCCGAAGACGTGGGGCGGTTTGCGCTGGACGATCGGCTCGTCCGGCGGGACATCTGCTTCTGTGTCACTGGCGGCTTCGATGCTCTCCGTCGAAGTCTCGGCCTGCTGAGCGATGAGCACGGGCTCCGTCCCGATCAGCGTTGTGGCCGGTTCGTCTGCGGCGATGGCAGACGAGGCTGCGAGCAAGGCGATTACCCATACCAGAACGAACGACCGCTTGATCATTGGCGACCTCCCAGGTGGTCTGCTGTGTGCCAGCAATACCCACAGTTTACCCTCTGGTCTGCCAAAAATCAAGCGGCAACGGCACGGCAGCTATCCGCGCATGCGGGGTATCAGTCGCCCGGTGTGCCTCATGTACTCCCGATATTCATCGCCGAACTCGTCGATCATCATCCGTTCTTCGTCCGGTATGCGGTGTCGGAGGATGACTGCGAACCCGCCGAACCACGTGACCGCGACGATCCAGTTCGCCGATGTGATCGAGAGGCCGATGCAGATGACGAAGAACGTGGAGTACATCGGATGTCGGACATGGCGGTATGGGCCTGTGGTTACGAGCCGGTGGTCGGGCTGGATTTCGAGCATCGGCGACCAAAACCGTCCGAGCGCGCGGTGCGCCCATACGAACAGAACGACGCCGATGAGAGAGATGACCGCGCCGGTCCACCGAAGCCAGGGAGGGAAGGGGAGGCGGAATCCGTCGAGCCAGGGAGTGACGAGGTAGGCGAAGGTGGCGATCGCCGCCAGCCAGAGCACGGCCTCGAGGAGCGGCAGCCCCTTCTCGGTCGCCTGCGTCTTGGTCTCTCTGCGCCACCAGATGCCGCCGAAGATGAGCCTGCCGGTCTCCATCAGGATCAGCAGGACCGCGATCGTGACCTTGTACGGTATCTCGCTCGAGGGCACGGGTCTGCTCTCAGTCCGGATCGACGCCGGTTCCGCCCCGCGCGCTCTCGACCGAGAGCTCCTCCCGGCCCGACTCCCACTCGGGGTGCTCCGATCCGCCCTTGCGGCCCACGTCCTCAGCCGGCTGAGGACGGACCTCGATGTCGCCGGACTCCTCGGGGCTGATGGTCCCCGATGCTTCGCCCGATGTGCCGTCTACCGCCATGGCGTACCTCCTGCGCGTGGTGAACGCAGGAGTCTTGTACCCATGCGCGTCTTCCGGCTCCCGGCGTCTCAGCGGTTCAGAACGTCGTCCTCAGCTTGCTCTCCCGCTCATGGCGCTCGATGGCGAGGTCGATCAGCCGCTCGATCAGTTCGCCGTATGGTATGCCGCTCGCGCCCCAGAGCTTCGGGTACATGCTGATCTTCGTGAAGCCGGGGATCGTGTTGATCTCGTTGATCAGCGCCTCGCCGTTCGGGCGGAGGAAGAAGTCCACGCGCGCCATGCCTTCGCAGCTCAGTGTCTTGAAGGTCTCGACCGCCAGCGTGCGGATGCGACCGGACGTCTCCTCGTCCAACTCGGCGGGGATGCTCAGCCGCGCGCCCTCCGCGTCGAGGTACTTCGCCTCATAGCTGTACCACTCGTGGGTCGGGATGATCTCGCCGGGAACGGAGGCGATCGGATCCTCGTTGCCGAGCACCGCGCATTCGATCTCGCGGCCGGCGATGAACTCCTCGATCAGGACTTTGGTGTCGAATCGGAACGCGTCGGCCAGCCTCTCCGCGAACTGCGATTCATCCGCGACTTTGTGCACGCCGACCGACGACCCCGCGTTGGCGGGCTTCACGAAGAACGGTGCGCCGACCCTCGCAACCGCATCAGCGTACGAGATCGCATCGGCCGTGCGGACAGTGATGAACTTGCCGATCGGGAGCCCGGCATCCCGCAGGAGGCGCTTCGTGACGTCCTTGTCCATGCCGACCGCGGAGCCGAGGACGCCCGCGCCGACGAACGGGATGTTCGCCATCTTGAGCAGGCCCTGGATCGTGCCGTCCTCGCCGTAAGTGCCGTGGAGCACCGGAAAAACGACATCCACCGGCGGCAGTCCCTTGCACTCCCGGATGTCGATCAGGCCGTGAGACTCCTCTCCCGGGACGAGTGCGAGCGATGTATCGGACGCAGGGAGGCTGATCCGCGACGGGTCATCCGCATTGTCGAGGTAGTGTCCGGACTCGTAAGGATGCCACTTGCCGGCCTTGTCGATGCCGATCAGAGCAACCTCGAACCGCTCAGGGTTCAGCGCGGATATCACGTTCCTCGCGGACTGGAGCGAGACCTCGTGCTCCGCCGATCTCCCACCGAATATCACCCCGACTCGGATCTTTCTGCTCATCGTCCGTCCTCCGTATGTGTTGCGGCAGCCCGCCGTCAGCCAATTATAACCCCGTGGAATCGCCCGCGTCTACAAAGAGCGCGAGCGGGCAAGCGGGACTTGCGCGGACGGGAATGTGCCGGTGCTATGCCGAATACTCGAAGCAGATCACCTTGTGGTCCGCATCAGAGGGAACCGCCCTGTCAACGCCGAACGATTCCGTGCGGCAATCGTGCCATCTGTGAGAAGGAGAGCGGCGGATATGCAGACTATCGGAATGATCGCGGCATTTGTGGTGTTACTGGCTTCCCTCGCGGCTGCACAGCCTGAAGTCGAGCGGGTCGTGGTGCGTCCGGCGGATACCGGCGAGGCGCTCGTCAACCCGGATATGGGCTGGAACGTGTACTTCTACTCGAACGTTCCGACCAACTACGGCTCGCATCTGGAGCCCAGCGACACGGTCGATTACTTCCTCGGCGTCTCGACCGTCATGATGCGCATCCCCTGGGCGATGATCGAGCCGGAGGAGGGGAAGTTCAACTGGGCCGTCCTAGACACGCCGGCGCAGAGGTGGATATCGAAGGGGAAGAGGATCGCCATCCTGATCACCTGCTCCGAGAACTGGATGTCCTGGCCCACCCCGGAGTGGGTCAAGAACGCGGGCGCGAAGGGCACGTACTACGAGTTCGGCAAGGGCCCGGTCGATAAGAGCCATCTCTGGGACCCGCATTTCGACGATCCGATCTTCCTCGAGAAGTTCGACAACTTCCTCGCGGCGCTCGCCAAGCGGTACGACGGGAATCCGAACGTCTCGTTCGTCGGCATCGGCAGCTTCGGGCTGTGGGGCGAGGGGCATACCTTTATGAGCAGCCAGGTATCGGAGGAGGACACGGACCGGATCGTTCGCCAGCACATCGATCTTCACGTGAAGCATTTTCCGAACACGCTCCTCGCGATCAGCGATGACGTCGTCGGACACGACAAGCCCGGACGCCGATTCCCGCTCACCGACTACGCGCTCTCCAAGGGCGTGACCATCCATGACGACAGCATCATGGTCCAGCCGCCGCCCCGCTCGTGGTACCACGCGGAGATGGCGCAGGAGTTCTGGCCGAAGATGCCGGTCATCCTCGAGCACGAACATTACGGTGGATCGAAGGCTCGCGGCGCCTGGGGCGACGGATCGCTTCTCCTGAAGGCCGTCGAGGACTACCACGCGAGCTACATGTCGATCCACTGGGACCCGCGTGTGGAGTATGACGAGAACCGTGAGCTCATCGATAGGATCAACCTTCGGATGGGCTACCGTCTCCAGCTTCGAGAGATGAGCTGGCCGAAAGAGATCACCATCGGGCAGCCGTTCGAGGTCGTGTCGAAGTGGGCGAATGCCGGGGTCGCGCCGTGCTACCCGGGCGGGTTCATGGCGCTGACACTGAAGGACGAGAAGGGCGGGATCGTGTCGGTCCTCGTGGACGAGAGCCTCGACATGAGGAAGCTGAGAGTCGGCCCGCCGGACAAAGCGCCGATCAGACGCCACACGAGCGAGTTCCGGGTCGGCCTGCACGCGCCGATGACGAAGCCGGGCACGTACGAGGTCTATGTCTCCGTGGGGAAGCGCGACGGCACGCCGGTGATCGCCCTCCCGCTCGCGGATTCCGACGGCCAGCGCCGGTACAAGCTCGGGACGATCACGGTTGTCGAGAAGTGAGGAAAGCACTGGACTTCCGCCGGACTTGCGGTATAATGTCTCTGAGAGTTTCAGAATTTCGCAACTTGGGAGTTTCTCAAATGCTGCTCAGAGTGAGAAAGAACGCTCAGATAACGCTGCCCGCCCGAGTCCGCAAGACGATTCGTCTCGAAGATGGCGATCTACTCGACTGCGAGATCGAGGATGGCAAGATCGTACTGACACCGAAGAAGCTTGTGGACAAGAGGGATGCCTGGTTCTGGTCGCCCGAATGGCAGAAGGCCGAAGCGGAAGCCCAGAAGGACATCGAAAGCGGCAATGTCGAGGAGTTCGAGTCGGTTGACGATCTGCTGGGTAGTCTCAAGGGAGAGTGACCTTTGAGATTCCTTCTCACTGGTAGGTTCAGGGAAGCGTATCGGTCTCTACCGGATCCACTCCGGAAGAAGGCCGACAAGGCAATCAGGCTGCTAGCGGAGAACCCGAGGCATCCGTCACTGCATCTCAAGAAGATTCAGGGCACTCCCGGAGTCTGGGAAGCGAGGGTTGACCGAAGTTACCGCATGACCATCGAGATCCACGCCGACGCCTATATCCTCCGCAACATCGGCAAGCACGACGATACTCTCGGCAATCCCCAAGTCCGCTCGCCTACGGGTTCATGATGACCTTGTTCCGCTCGGGGGACGCCATCACCTCGAGCGCCTGGTGGATCTGATCGAGCCGGAATCGGTGTGAGATGATCCGCTCCGTGTCCACGAGGCCGGTCTCCATCAGCCGGATCGCTTTCATTATCGCAAGTGAGGTCGTTCCGAAGCTGGCGTCCTGCCGTCCCTCCAGGAAGTGGGTCAGCCCGCCGTCGAGCTCGAACTTCTCGTGCGTCGTGATGCCGAAAACGTTCCACCGCGTGCCCCTGCGTCGGAGATCGACCATCAGACGGACGGCCTCGATCGGTCCCGCCGCCTCGACGATCAGGTCGGCGCCGTCGGGGATGATCTCCGGGATGCGCTTGCGGGGGTCCTCCTTCAGAGGATTGATCGCATGGGTCGCGCCGAGTTCGAGGGCGTTTCGGAGCGCGTAGTCGCTCGTGTCGACGGCGATCAGCCGAGCGGCGCCTGCGGCCTTCGCCACCATCATGCACAGGAGCCCGATGCTTCCCACGCCGATGACCACCACGTCGTCGCCGACCGTCATCTCGCTGTGACGGATGACACCCTTCCATGCGCCCGCGAGCGGCTCCGTGATCGCGGCTGCGTCGAAGGAGATGCTCGCCGGCTTGTGGTAGAGCGTGCTCTCTTTGGTGAGCATGTACTCCGCAAACGCGCCGGGCCTCACGTCGTCCGGGCCGTCGCCGCCGAGACAGAAGGCATGTTTGCAGTAATGGGTGTTTCCCGACCGGCAGTCGGCACACCGCCCGCAATACCACAGCGGCTGGACGATCACCTCATCGCCGACCTTAACGTGTGTGACTCCGGGACCGACCTCCGCCACGACTCCGCTCGGCTCGTGGCCCTGGATCGAGGGGAACGTCACGTTTCGGCGGATTCCCCGGATCGCCTTGTAGTCGGTCGCGCATATGCCGCATGACGTGATGCGGACCACCACGTCTCCATAGTCGGTGGCGCGAGGGATCGGGACCTGCTCGAGTCGCAGGTCGTTGAAGTCGTGCAGTACGGCGGCCAGCATGGTTTCCATGGTTGTCACGTCCTCACGGTGTTGTCGTTGGCCGCATTATACCAGGCGGACGGGCGCAGACGCCAGCAGACCGGACTGCGCGGGTGGCCTGACGGCTACGCCGCTACCGGGAGGTTGATCGCACGGATTGCCCCGTCATCCAACAAGGCGTCGATCTGCTTCAGCGTGGTGGTGTACTCCAAGGTGATCTTATCGTAGAGCGCGATCATCAGTTCACGCTGACCTTCCATCTCGCCCGCGATCCGCTCGTAGTGGTCCTGCACGACTCCCACGATGTCAGGGTCAAGTTCGCCCGCCTGAACCGTCCGGTCGAGGATTCCGAGGACTTCCTCTTTTTCCATCCGCGGCTTGTAGTATCTCGGTTCCGTCAGCGCAGTCAGGACATCCGCCACCGCCAGGATGCGGCTGCTCGTGCAGAGTTCACTCGCAGTCAGCCCCCTCGGATAGCCCGTGCCGTTCAGCCTCTCATGGTGGCTCACCGCTATCTCCATCACTCGCCCGAGGTCGGCGGCCGAGAGGATCTCGGCGGACGATACTACGTGTCGGCGCATGATCTCGCGTTCCGAATCGGTCAGCCGTCCGGGCTTGGTCAGGATCTCCAGTGGCGTCGTGATCTTGCCGACGTCGTGAAGCAGAGCCGCATGCCGAAGCATGTCTTTCTCTTCCTCAGACATGCCCATCAGCCCGGCGATCAGAACCGCGCAGGCGGCTACCGAGGCCGAATGGGTTACCGTCTGCCGCGAGCGGAATTCCATCGCGAAGGTCAGCATCGACAGGTGAGAGATCGTCTCCTCCGAGGTGACCGGGGCGCGGTCGAGGTATTCGTAGAATTCGGCGAGGTAGCTTCCGTCCAGCAGCCTGTCGATGATATCCGTCTGCTCGATCAGTTCCATCAGCACCGCGACCTGGTCCGGGTCGAAAACACCGCCTGCCGCCTCAGCGATATGCGTCCGGATCGCCTGAGCGAGATGCGGCCCTGAGTGGAAGTTCAGCACCGACACGCGGTCGGCCAGGTGGATCAGAAGCGCTTCAGCGGGGACGAGGCGGTCATCGACGGCCTTGCGTCTGTGTTCGTGCTTCCAATGGTGATAGAGGATCGCATTCGCCATATGTGCGAACGGCGAGAAGTACCGCACGAACAGCGAGCCGTAGACCGCGTGTTCGTGCGGGCGGTCCACCTCGAACTCGGTCATCCGCGTTCGCTCCTCGACCTTGTACGCGCCGACGTCGTGGATCATCGCCAGGGTGCACAATGTCAGCAACTGATCCTCGGAGTATCCCATCGAGGAGCCCATTCGCAGACAGATATACCCGACCTGCTCCCCATGAGAGGTTAGCCGGTTGTCCACGCTGTTGATCGTGTTCTGGATCACCATGAGGGTGTTCTTGAGCGTTACAGCTCCCATCATCCGTCTCCCGAGCCCTAAGAGAATTGCCCGTGCAGGCAAATACCACAGTAGAGTTATTCCTCAAGAAACGGTTTTTCGGGGAACCAAAGCCCGGATTTCCGGGATATCCGGACGCTCATACCCCCGGCAGCACCCGGCGTCGGGCGATGTACCCCTCATCCGTGCCCAGGGACTCGAGCAGTTCGATGTACTTCGTGTGGAGCCGCCGCGCAACGTCCTTGTTCTCCTCGAACACGTTGTTGTGCTGGTGCGGGTCGGCCAAGACGTTGTACAGCTCCGGCATGAAGTCTCCGGCTCCGAGCATCAGCGTCCATTCGTACGTGACGACGGTGCTCGTCTTCAGGTTGCGCGCGTACTGGTCCCAGTTCGATGCATCCAGGGTCAGCGGTTTGTCCGACAGCGGCGGGAGCGTGATGTCGCCGGATGTGACTGCGAAGTCCCGCACCTGCTTTCGGCTGCCCTTGAGGACATCGACCAGCGATCTGCCCTGGACCCGGTCCGGCTGTTCGATATCCGCCAGATCGAGGATCGTCGGCATCAGGTCGCACGGCTGGACGAACTGCGAACGCCGTCCGGGAGCGATCCCCGGCACGTGCATCATGAGAGGGATGCGGTTCATCTCGTTGTAGAGCGGCCCGAACTTGCCGACCAGCCCATGCTCGCCGAAGTAGAACCCATGATCGGCGGTGAAGATAACCATCGTATTCTCCAGCAGGCCGAGATCCTCGATCTTCTTCAGGAGCTTGCCGACCCATGTGTCCACCATCGTGACCTCTCCGGCGTAGAGCGCGCGGATATGCGCCAGTTCGGGGTCCGTCAGGAAGCTGCACGGCGCATAGAGCGGATATATGACCTCCTCGCCGTCGTAGTCCTGGCAGTACATATCGCGGTACTCCTTCGGCGGGTCCCAGGGCTCATGCGGATCGAACGTATCCACGTAGAGGAAGAACTTGTCCAACTTGTAGTTCTTGTCCAGCCAGTCCATCGCTCCGGACATCGTCATCGGCGCGAAGTAGTCCTCCTCGCCCTGTCGCTCAGAGACATTTCGAAGGTACTGAGACGTGGTCCACGCGCCGCCACGGAGCTTCTCGACCGAGCACGGTAGCTTGACCTCATGCGGGTGGGTCTTCCAGCGGTCGCCCTCCTGGCCGCGTATCCAGTTCCATCCGTGGAACCCCCGGTCGAAGCCGAAAGCGTTGGCGATGATATGCGGCGTGTCGAGGATCATGTAGGTGATGTAGCCTGCCTTCCGGAGCACCTGCGGGAGCACGATCTCGTCGCTGCTGATCGGCTCCCATCCCGAGTAGGTGAAGACGTATCTGCCGGTCAGCACGTCGCGCCGGTTCGGCACGGTCGGGAACGACCCGGTATACGCGTGATCGAAGACAACCGATTCCTTTGCGAACTTGTCGATGTTCGGCGTCTCGATCCAGTTGTTGCCGTTGTAGCAGTCGAGATTGTCGCGTCTGAACGAGTCTGAGTTGATGAAGATGAAGTTCATGCCGATCCTCCGGATGTGCAGCGATACCGCCGCCGGGGAAAGGGCGGCTCCGGTCTTCCCTTTCGGCGCTTCACGGGGTTGTTCCTCTGAGCGCACACGGGGCGGGAGGGCGCAATCCACGCTCAGGAACCATGCTGCTGCACACCTTCCCGACAGCTAAGCGGCGATAATGCGTACGTAGATATTTGGCAAGCTTCGTCACCGCAGGTATTGAAAATTGGGAACGGAATACCTATAATACTACTGGGTCATCCTCTGTTCCGCCCTGCGGCTGGGACACACTCTTCGGACAAGTTGGGAAGGTGTAACAATGAATGCAATGACAAACAGGCTTGCAGGCAGAATATCCATAACGCTTGTGACTGCTCTGTTGTTGACGATCCTGGCTCCGGCATATGCTGCGGAGAAAGCTCCGCTCCCTCCCATCGCCATTTCCAGCATTACTGATGCCCTGGGAAGCATCAACATCAACGTTGGCAAGGGCGAGGGCATCAAGGAAGGCAGCAAGGGCGTCATCATCAGAGACGGCAAACAGATTGCCAAGTATATCGTCCAGCAGGTGAACTGGGGGTTCTCGCGGATCACCGTTTTCGACGTTGCTGAAGGCTATACGATTCGTCCCGGCGACAGCGCTCCGCTCGATGGGACCGCTGAGAAGGCGCCGACGGTCAAGCGCAAGTCGTCGAAGTCCAAGACACTGCTCACGGTACTTGCCATCGGCGCTGCGGTACTGCTGCTTGGCGGCAAGAGCGGCGGTGGGTCTTCGTCAGGCGGCAGCATAGACCTCACGAGCGTGAAGTCCAGCAACGTCACTGATGCCGGTAGAACCGGTACCATCGATATCACCGCCAGGGTCAACGACTCAAACGGCTTGCCCGCCCCGGACGGCACTCCCGTCACGTTCGCGTCCACCGCGGGTACTCTCGACCGCACGCAGACAGTCACATCGGCGGGTAGGGCGACTGCCAAGCTGAGCTACGACTCCTCGGTCGATCCGGATTCGGCCACTGTCACGGTCAGAGCGCTGGGCCGGACCGCTACCATAGAGGTCTCCTTCGTGTCCAGCATCGAGATTACGACCAGTGCGGAGACGATCCAGGTCAAGGACAGCGGTGGGTCTGTCATGCAGGCGACCATCACTGCCACCTGCTGGACCTCCGCAGGCGTACTGGCAAACAGCGGGACCGTCACCTTCACGACCAACATCGGCACCATATCGAACCCGACGGTGTCTATAGGCGCTGACGGCACGGCCAGCACCACGTTTACCAGCAATGTGACCGGCAAGGCGAACATAACCGCAACGTGGCAGACGAAGAACAAGGCCACCATCCCGATCACGGTTACCGCCGGACCGCCATACTCGCTCTCTGTCTCCAGCGACACGAGCACCGTGCAGTGCGACGGCAACTCCTTCGCCACTATCAAGGCGACGGTCAAGGACATGAGGGGCACGCTGGCCACGGACGGCACTGTTGTGAACTTCGCAGTGATCCCCGCGGGCAACGGCACCATCACTCCTCGGCCGTGACCGTGAACGGAGTGGCAACCGCCTATCTGCACACGAGAAACGCGGATGGCAGCGTAAGCAGTTCCGGCACGGTGACGCTCAAGGTGGATGTGCTAAGGGCGAATCAGCCGTCCGACGTGCCTCTTCCCGCGTCCGATATGACGAACCAGTCCACCCAGGTTCAGTTCGTCTCGACTCGCGTCGGAAGCATCAACCTCTCGGCTACTCCCACGAACGTCAGAGGCTGGGATGTCGTCGGGAACACCACTACCATCAAGGCCGTAGTATATAACATGGACGGCCAGCCTGTTCCGAACGGCACCGCCGTCTACTTCACGACGACCCGCGGCGTTGTCACAGGGACCAGCGGCAACATGAGTACCACGACCAACGGCATAGCGACCGCGACGCTGACCACCGACGCGTCGGGCAACGACTCATGGGACGGCCGCGTCGATGTGATCGCCCGCGCAGGCACCGTGACCCAGTCTGCGCCTGGCCTAGTGATCTTCTCGGGCCCGGCGGTGGATGCTCAGTCGGATGTGACCCTGTCGCAGACCAACCTGCCGACAGTGGGCGGGCAGTCGTCCATCATTGTGGTTGCTAAGGATATGAAGGGCAATCCCATAGCTGACGGGACGAAGGTCACTGTGACCACTACGAAGGGAACGCTCAGCGATGGAGGGAACGGCACCACCACAGGTGGACAGTGCGTTATTACCCTCTCGACCAGCACCGATACCGCCACGCCGACTCCGGCCGGACCGGGCGAGGTTCGTGTCTCGATCGATACCGGCGGTGTGCCCGTGACGAAGACCCTGAGCTTCACAGTCGGACCGTAGGTCCGCATACGTTAGTTCAACGCGAGGCCCTCGACCGAGGGCCTCGTCCCGTGACTGCGAGATTCATTTGTCATTCACGAGACTTCTGGTTGCGCTTCTCATAGGGCTCGCGCTGTCGATCCCGACAAGGACCGACGCGGGAGCCCTCATCTCCGTTGATGCCAGCCCCCTCAGCATTCCGGCGGACGGCAGGAGCTACTCCCAGATACTGGTAACCGTCGTGGATCAGACAGGCGCGCCCGTGCCGGACGGAACTGAGGTGCGCCTCACCACCTCCGCCGGCGACATCACGCCGTCCGTCTTCACCGTGGGCGGACGAGCAGTGGGCATCCTGACCTCATCCCTGTTCCCTCAGGTCGCTGTCGTGCATGCCGCCGCCAACGGGACGTCCGGCTCGGGACAGGTGGAGTTTGCCTCGTCGGAGTACCACGAGCCCTCCGCGAGCGCCCGGACGATCCGCATGGAGGGCGGATCGCTGGCGTACTCCGTCGATCAGGACACCGTGCTCGGCAGCAACGGCGTAACTCTGGAGTACCGGGGCCTTTCGATCGAGGCGACCAGCATCCAGGTCTGTCAGACATTCGGCCAGATCCGGGCGCAGGGCGAGGTGACCGTTCGGAAGGGCGATCAGACTCTGACCGCCGATGCTCTCTCGTGCGAGACTCGTGAGGATCGGATACGGCTCATCGACTACGCCGACGAGTCGAACCTGCGGATCTACGATATCGGCAAGCTCAAGCCGGTCCCCTCGGACAACATTCGGATCGCCCCGCAGGATTTCGAGCCGCTGATCAATGTGGACGGCCGGACCTGGATCGTCTGCGGCCGGCTGGTTCTCATCCCCGGACAGCGCATCCTGTTCTTCAAGGCGGCCATCTACGTGGGCGACTCCAAGATCCTGACGATGCCCTACTACTCGTACAGCTACGAGAAGCGCGAGTCGATCCTGCAGCAGGTCCGCTACAATTCCCGCGACGGCATGATCGTGGACCTGCCGTTCTACTACCGTATGACGGACTCAGGCACCGGCGCGCTGAAGCTGCGGTATGCCGCCGACGGGACCGAGACCGGCAGCTACTACCGGCCGCGCAAGGGGCTGAGCATCGGGATCGAACAGGACTACGCGCTCGGCGAACGGAGCCACGGACGCCTGTTCATCGACTCTATCGCCAGCTCCAGCCTGGCGTTCGAGATGGCGCATCACCTCGAGTACGGCTCCGCGTTCGCCGGTGGGCGGGCGGACTTCACCGCGCGCTACCAGCCGTCGTCGAGCTGGGCGAAGGACATCTACAACGCGACGCTGAGCATGAACGGGAGCATGGGGAAGTACGACTACACTGTGTTCGGATACCTCGGCGCCAGCACCAATGAGCAGTACGATTTCCTCGACCCGGAGAACCTGCTGTACGTGGATGAGTCATACGGCTCGATCGATGCCACCCTCAGGCCGAGGGCGCGGTTTGCCATCGGGGGATTCACGCTCATGCCGAGCCTGACGGTCGGTTACGGAAGCCTCTGGGACTCGTCCGGCGGGCCGGCCTCGACCAGCCTCTACCAGTCGCTCGGGCTGAACTTCAGTCGCAGCAGGCCGATCAATCGAAGGGCCTCCCTGAGCTTCGATGGGGGAGCGGCGCTCACCGCGACGGATGACGGCGACATCGGAAGCAGCCTGCGCCTTCAGCCGTCCCTGCGGTACAACTGGATGGGCGGCCATGCATCGATCAGCTATGCCCTGAACCTGCAGAACGGCGTCTCCGACAGGGCTCCGGCACAGGCGCGGCACATGCTCGGGTACAGCATGTTCCTGACCGCGGGCAACCGACTCAGCATGCACTCCATGATCAACTACGGGCTCGACTCGGAGCGGCTGACGCTCTATTCCGCGCTCAACTACCGCATTGCGAAGGACTGGCAGCTTCGGTCCAGCTACAACCTCTACCGCTATGCCTACGACCTCGATGGCCGCACGTACAGCTACCGGAATTCGTACCTCAAGGTCGGGATCTACCGCCCGATCGGCTCCTACGAGATCGGCCTGGCCTGGTCGCCGGACGGACAGAACTACGGCATCGACCGCGACAAGCGCCTCTGGCTCGAGATCGGCGGCCGCGGATTCTGACGCCCCGGCGCGATACGATGCTTCGGAAGCAGAGCGTAGCGGCGCTACCGAAGCCCTCCGATATCCCTCGTAGGGAACGCTCGCCGTCGCGTTCCGCTCGTTGGAAACCTACAACCAACGGAACGGGACAGCGCCCGTTCCCTACGTGCCTGGGTTCTGGGTATGTCATGTAGGGAACGCTCGCCGTCGCGTTCCGCTCTGGTGGATGCCTACAACCAACGGAACGGGACAGCGCCCGTCCTTACACCGATGCTCCAGTTAACCCTCAGACCTTCTATGCTGGTAGAGCGCCAGCAGGAAGCTCACGTACGTGATGATGTCGAGCGGCTCCCTCCACCACGTCCGGGAGGTCCAGTTCGCGACCCTCGCCGATAGCTCCGGGGAGGGTGGGGAATCGATCGGCGCCTTCTGGAACGCGAGCATCTCGGGGATGAAGTAGAACGCGCTCCACGCGCGCATGATGATGTACGAAGTGAGCCCGATGAGCAGCAGGTGTCGAACCCTGGGCTGCCTCCACGTCAGGATAAGCGACAGGATCACGAAGACGGTGATGGCGGTGTGGACGGGGATCCAGAAGATCTGGAGCGGCACGCCCGTGCCCGGCTGGATGACCGAGAACGACGCCGGCGGCGAGGCGCTCCACAGCGGCTGGAGCACGAGGTGTTCATACAGCCCGCCCCCGATCGCCCCGGCCATCGCGAGACACAGCAGGATCAGCGACCACTTCGCCCAGTCAACCCTCATCGGCAGCTCCCCCTTCCTCGGACACGCAGGTGCTCTCACACCACTGATATCCGAATCCCCGCGGATCCTAACGTGCGGGCGCGGGGTGAGGGTGTCCATCAGGGCATTAGTTGAGCCTTCACCAGCAGGAAGGGCGGACGCCGCCTCTCCTCAAGTAGATTAGGATGCTCTGCCTCCGCCTGCTCCAGCGCATGTGGTTCGAGTATCCTCCGGATGCGGAAGCCGTTGTCGATCAGGGTGTTCAAGACGGTTTCCGTGGTGCGGTGGTACCTGATAACGCCGTCCACAAACCAGCGCGACTCCCGCCGGCCCTCGTCCCGATAGCAGTCGAGCATCCAGCACAGCTTCCTGCCCTCGGCATCTCTGACCCAGCCGGGATGTATCCCCTGCGCGGCGGTGGCGACCGGATGCTCCATGGAGAACACCAGGTACCCGCCCTCCACCAGCCACTCCGCGATGCTCGAAACCAGCCCGCCGAAATCCTGAACGTAGTGGAACGCGAGCGAGCTGGTCACGAGGTCGAACGATCCTCGGTCGGCGGTGAAGTCCTCCATAGGCGACTGCACGTACCTGATGCCCTCGCATGGAGCCGCCTGCGCCAGTTCGAGCATGCGGGACGAGATATCGAGGCCGGTGACGGATGATGCGCCGAGAGCGCGCAGCTCGCGGCACAGGTTCCCCGCCCCGCAGCCGAGGTCGAGCACCCTCATGCCGCGGACATCCGGCAGGAGCGAACGCATCGCCGGCTGCTCCAGCGCGCTGTTCAGCCCGGCGCCCCTCTCCCGAAGCGCCTTGTACCCGTCAAAGAACTCCGGATTGTCGTAGATGTTCTGCTTCATGGTGGTGAGTCCTTGTCGCCCGGTCCGGGCCAAGGGGATACTATCGGCGTGAGAACCGGCGGTAGACCTCATCGTCATTGCGCTTGCCGATGAAGAGGATCTCAAGGGAATCGCCGGCGACGCAGTAGATAATCCGGTACTCGCCGATGTCGGCACGGCGATATCCCTCTTGGGGACCCTTGAGCAGGCTGGAATCCGGCGGCTCGGGCTTTCGGCAGAGGTCGAGGATCTTCAACAGGACCTGTTTCGCCTGCTTGTGCGGGAGCTTCTCGATGAACTCGCGGGCGTCGCGTGAGAGTCTAGGAGTCGGCATTCAGCATCCTCTCGATGAACTCTCTGGTTTCCTCTTCGCTGAGCAGCCCCTTCTCGGCGGCGAGTCTAGCGCGCATAGCCCACACGGAATCCTCCAGCGCCTCCAACTCCGCATATCGCTCCGCCGAGATGACCACCGCCACCGGCCGATCGTGCCGGGTGATCGTCACCGGTTCCTTCTGCGCGGCATCCAGCATCGAGCCGAACTTGTTCTGAGCATTCCTAGATGTAATCGTCGTCATGGTATCACCTCGCAGTAGCTAAAGTAGCTACTATCGGTATTATACCTGCTTTCGGCGAGATTGGCAACACTGAGAATGTGTGGGAGAACAGGCGGAGCGAGATCAGGCGGGAGTAGGTCCAAGAGAATCCTGAGTTGTGGGTTCTGGGGAAGGATATGCCCTTGGCTGCCAGAATCGCCTTGAGGCTCTTCTCGACAGCTTGCTGGGCATGAAAACATTCGTCTCGAACATGATTCTGCCGGTAGGCGTCTCGGCAGCATCATCCAGATCGCTCTGTGCAAAACGCAGCCAGTCGGCCGGAGATCCACCACTAGGCAGCATAGAGCATCTTCCCTTCTCTGAGAATCGTGTGGTAGATCAAACCTATGTTGTCACGATGCGCCTCGAGGTCGGAAGGGGTTGCTACCACGACGTCATAGGGAACCCTGACACCGGTGATAACACCATAGAGGTACTGAGCGGTCTTGCGTCGATGGGTGCCATCCGGCATGACGACGAGTACATCCAGATCACTGTCCGGACCCATCTCCCCTCGTGCCGCGGAACCGAAGAGGATGATCTGCAACGGGTGTACAGCATCTACTATGCGTCTGACCAGCTCATCCAGTTGTTCGGCAACTTGAGAGTTCATGGTATCTCCGTGTAGGATACCAAGTCTTATTCTACCACACTTGGGTTCCATCGGCCACACATGAATGCTGTGATAGCGAAAGGGGAGGCCGTTGAAGACCTCCCCCACGTTTCCTACACAACCTCCGCTTCGACGACGCGGGCGAAGGTGATCTCCCCATCGACCGCGTCCACCTTGATGTGGTCGCCGTCGTGGAACTCGCCCTCCAGGATCTTCATCGCAAGCGGGTCCTGAATCCGTTTCTGGATAGTCCGCTTGAGCGGGCGCGCCCCGTAGGTCGGATCGAAGCCCTCAAGCGCAAGCTCCTGCTTCGCCCGGTCGGTCACCTCGATTTCGATCTTCCGATCCGCCAGCCGCTTCTTCAGGTACTGGAGCTGGATCTCCACGATCGCCTTGATGTGCTCCGCCGAGAGCGAGTTGAAGATGATGATCTCATCGAGCCGGTTCAGGAACTCCGGCCGGAACTGCGCCCGGAGCGCCTCAGTGACCCGGTTGCGCATCTCTCTGTCGTCGATGCCGGCCATCTCCTGAATCCACTGCGAGCCGACGTTCGACGTCATGATGATCACCGTGTTCTTGAAATCGACCGTCCGCCCCTGGCCGTCGGTCATCCGACCCTCGTCCAGGATCTGGAGCAGCACGTTGAACACGTCCTGGTGCGCCTTCTCGATCTCGTCGAAGAGCAGCACGCTGTACGGCCTCCGACGAACCGCCTCGGTGAGCTGTCCGCCCTCCTCGAAGCCGACGTATCCCGGCGGCGCGCCGATCATCCGCGCGACCGAATGCTTCTCCATGTACTCGGACATGTCGAGCCGGATCATCGCCTTCTCGTCGTCGAACAGGAACTCCGCGAGCGCGCGGGCAAGCTCCGTCTTACCGACGCCCGTCGGCCCCATGAAGATGAAGCTCCCGATTGGCCGGTTCGGGTCCTGCAGGCCGGCGCGCGCACGGCGGACCGCGTTCGATACCGCCCGCACGGCGTCATCCTGGCCGACGACCCGCTGCCTGAGCCGCTCCTCCATCCGGACGAGCTTCTGCATCTCGCCCTCCAGCATCTTCGAAACGGGGATGCCGGTCCACTTGCTCACGACCTCGGCGATGTCTTCCTCATCGACCTCCTCCTTGAGCATCTTCTTGTCCTTCTGGACCTCCGCCAGTCGGGCGGTCTGCTCGTCGAGCTCCTTCTGGAGGGTCAGCAGCGTGCCGTACCGAAGCTCTGCGGCCTTCTGGAGATCCGCGTCGCGCTCGGCATGCTGGAGGTCGATCTTCGCCTGCTCGATCTGCTCCTTGATCTGCTGGATGCGCTGAACGACTTCCTTCTCGTTCTGCCAGTGAGCCTTCATCTCCGCGCTTTCCTCGCGCAGGTCGGCAAGTTCCTTCTCCAGCTTCTCCAGTCGCTCCTGGGCAGTCTTGTCGGTCTCCTTCTTGAGAGCCTCGCGCTCGATCTCGAGCTGCCTGGTCCGCCGCTCGATGACATCTATCTCCATCGGCATGGAGTCGATCTCGATGCGCAGGCGGGATGCCGACTCGTCGATCAGGTCGATCGCTTTGTCCGGCAGGAACCGGTCGGCGATGTACCGATGCGAGAGCACGGCCGCCGCCACGATCGCGGAGTCGTTGATCTTCACGCCGTGGTGGACCTCGTACCGCTCCTTCAGGCCGCGCAGGATGGCGATGGTGTCATCGATATCCGGCTCGCCGACGAGGATCGGCTGGAAGCGCCGCTCGAGGGCGGCATCCTTCTCGATGTGCTTGCGGTACTCGTCGAGCGTAGTCGCGCCGACACATCGGAGCTCTCCGCGCGCGAGCATCGGCTTCAGCATGTTCGATGCGTCCATCGCGCCCTCGGCCGCTCCCGCGCCGACAACTGTGTGCATCTCGTCGATGAACAGGATGACCTCGCCCTCGGCCTCCGCGACCTCGCGCAGGACGGCCTTCATGCGGTCCTCGAACTCACCGCGGTATTTCGCTCCGGCCACCATGCCTCCGAGGTCGAGCGCGACCACTCGCTTGTTCTTCAGCCCCTCGGGGATATCGCCGGAGATGATCCGCTGCGCGAGTCCCTCGACAATCGCCGTCTTACCGACGCCTGGCTCGCCGATTAGCACCGGGTTGTTCTTCGTGCGCCGGGAGAGCACCTGGACCACGCGCCGGATCTCATCATCCCGGCCGATGACCGGGTCGAGCTTGCCTTTGCGCGCCATCTCGGTCAGGTCACGCCCGTACTTCTCCAGCGCCTGATACTTCTCCTCGGGGTTCTGGTCGGTTACCCGCGCGCTCCCGCGGACCTCCACGAGCGCCTTCAGGACCTTGTCCCTCGTTGCGCCGAGCGATCGGAGGATGTTGCCCGCCTCGCCCTGAGCCTCGGAGATCGCCAGGAGCAGGTGCTCGGTGCTGACGTACTCGTCCTTCATCCTCTGGGCTTCATCCCATGCCTTGTCGAGCGCGGTCTTCAGCACCGGCGAGATGTAGATGTTGCCGGTGACGCCGCTCACCTTCGGCATGCGGTCGATCACGGCCGAGACCTGGTTCCGCACCGCTCGGGGATCGACTCCGACCTTCTGCAGGACAGGCGTGACGACGCCCTCCTCCTGGCTGAGCAGCGCAAGGAGCAGGTGTTCTGCGCCGATCTCCTGGTGGCCGTTCTGGTCCGCCAGATGCTGCGCCTCCGCGACGGCTTCCTGTGCTTTGATTGTGAACTTGTCCATTCTCATAGGCTGTGACTCCCTCCCGATGTCACCGAAACATCCCCGTAGTGACCGCGCCAATCATGGCATGTAGGAAACGGGCGCTGTCCCGTTCCGTGGGCGTAGACATACACCCGGCTGAACGCGACGGCGGGCGTTCACTACTTGGCTTTGCCATGCCCCAAGGTGCAGGCCGGCACGGAGGCACGGCTGCACCGATCCCCGGCGACTCCGTCGCCGGTCAGTTGACGGCAGAGCCGTCAAGGATCATGCGATCGCAGGCGGCTCTGCCGCCGACGGGATTGACGACAGAGTCGTCAGAGATCGGCCACTACGCGACAACACCGACCCGGCAGATGCAAAAATCTCACTGTATGCGCATCATACCACTTGATAATGGTATTGTCAAGTCTTATGACGCGCGGCGGGCTCATTTGGTTCCGAGAATTGTTCCCGGATCGAGGTTCGTCATGAACTATGGTATAATGGGGCAGAACCTCCGGGATGCGAGGGTGTGAATGCAATGTCCAGAGACGAAGTGCTGAAGATACCGGCGGAACATCGCAAGGAGATCGAAGCGATGGGCGTGAAGTCCATCGCGATCTTCGGCTCGACTGCGCGTGACGAAGCCCGCGAGGACAGCGATGTCGATGTGCTGATCGAGTTTTTCCGAGGAGGTCGGCCTCTTCGACTTCCTCGATGTCAAAGCACGTCTCGAGGCGATCATCGGTCGAGATGTCGATCTGGTGACCCGGGATGCCCTCAGGAGTCAGATGCGCCCCAGGATAATGAAGGAGGCCGTCCGTGCCATCTAGGGATTGACGGCTCAGGATATTGGATATCCTCGAATGCATCGAGAAGATCGATCGCTACACCGAGGGGATGAGCTTCGAGGACTTCGTGGCCGATGACATGGCGGTCGATGCCGTCTTGCGCCGCATAGAGATCATCGGAGAGGCGTCGAGATATGTACCCGACGAAGTGACCAGCCGCTTCCCTGACAAAAGATGCGAGGCATGCGCAACGTAGTCGTGCACGAGTACTTTGGCGTCAGCCTGCGCATCATCTGGCGAACCATCAAGGCACAGCTACCTCCTCTCGCGGAGCCGTTGCGAGACGTGCTTCGCTCGTAGCATGCCACCCTCCGTCTGAACCCACAAACATGCAAATCTCCGAACGCGGGTATACAGCTATACCGGTCACTGGTCTTGACTACCCAACCGGGCCTTTGCTACTATCCTCCTGTTGCCTATCACGATAGCGAACAAGGACATGCCATGGAACAGAGAGCCGGTAAGCCGGATGACACATTCGCCGAACTGGGACTGGCGGCGCTGCTGCCGAAGGATGCGATCGAGGAGCTTCTCTCCGCCGCGCTGAGCCGCGGGGGCGACTTCGCCGAGGTCTACATCCAGCGGTCAAAGAGCACGAGCATCCCGCTGGAGGAGCGCAAGATCCGTTCCGCCGAGATGCGGGTCGGGCAGGGAGTCGGAATCCGCGTGCTCTCCGGCGAGAAGACCGGATATGCCTACTCCGACCGGCTCGACATGGGGAGCCTCCTGGAGTCCGCGCGCACGGCCGCGTATATCGCCGCCGGACCGAGCGTCGAGCGTCCGGTCAACGTCACCGCTCAGCTCGCCCCCGACTACTACACCGTCCGAGTCGATCCCGCGAGCTACCCGGTGGCGGAGAAGATCTCGCTCGTCAAGCGCGCGAACAAGGCCGCGTACGCCTATGACCACCGCATCAAACAGGTCGATGTATCCTTTTCGGACATCGAGCGCGAGATCATCGTCGCCAACTCCGACGGCCTGTGGATCGGCGACCTTCAGACTATGGTCCGCATTCGGGTTTCGTGTCTGGCTGCTCAGAAGGGCATCTCGCGCACCGGCAGCTACGGCGGCGGCGGACGGATCGGCATGGAGTGGTTCGACAGGGTTTCGCCCGAGGATGTGGCCCGCGAGGCTGCGAGGGTCGCCGTCGTTCAGTTGGATGCCGTCCCCGCGCCCGCGGGATGCATGCCGGTCGTCATCAAGAACGCCTGGGGCGGAGTCTTGCTCCATGAGGCCGTCGGACATGGGCTCGAGGCCGACTTCATCCGCAAGGGCATGTCGATCTACACCGGCAGGGTGGGGGAGAAGGTCGCCGCGGATGTCTGTACCCTGGTTGACGACGGCACCGTTCCGAACGCCCGGGGCACGATCAATATCGATGACGAGGGCACTCCCGGCCAGCGCAATGTGCTCGTCGAGAATGGAGTGCTGAAGGGCTACATGACCGACCGCCTGAATGGGAAGCTTCTCGGGCTGCCGCTCACCGGCAACGGACGCAGGCAGAGCTATCACGACTACCCGATCCCGCGGATGACCTGCTTCTTCATGGAGGCCGGCGATTCCGATCCGGAGGAGATTGTGAAGTCGGTCGACCGCGGGGTCTACGCGGCCTACTTCAGCGGCGGCCAGGTCGATATCACCAACGGCAACTTCACTTTCAGTATCACCGAGGGCTACCTGATCGAGAACGGCAAGCTCACGGCGCCCATACGGGGAGCCACGCTCGTCGGCAATGGGCCGGATATCCTGACGAAGATCACGATGGTCGGCTCCGACCGAGCGCTCGACCCGGGAATCGGTGACTGCGGCAAGGCCGGTCAGGCGGTTCCGACCACGGTCGGCATGCCGACCGTCAAGGTCTCCGAGATGACCGTCGGCGGAACGGCGACGGAGTAGAACTCGAAGGAGCGAGAAGTGATGAGCAAGGAGTGAGATCAAGTCACTCCTCACTCATCACTCATCAGAACATCATGGACTACCAGCAACTGGCACAAGACGTAGTGAGCGCCGCTATGCGCGCAGGCGCTGATGAGGCCGAGGTCTACCTCCAGACCGGCGATGAGTTCGATGTCAACGTCCGCCTCGGGGAGGTCGAGACGCTGACCCAGGCGGGGGCGAAGGGCCTCGGACTGCGCGTGTTCGTCGACAAGCGCATGGCCTTCGCCAGCACCACCGATTTCGACGGTGACGTCATCAACGACATGGTCAAGACCACGGTCCAGCTCGCCAGGAGTGCCAGCCGCGATCGGTACAACGGCCTCCCGGACCCCGGATCGGGTCCGGGGCGTCCCGGGCCGGTCCCTCATCTGGACCTCTACGACCGGACTATCGCAGACCTGACCACCGCCGAGAAGATCGAGATGGCGCGCGAGTCAGAGGCCGCCGCATTTGAGTTCGACCGCCGGATCACGAACAGCTACGGCGCGAGTTTCAGCAACTCGTCGGGCATGTCGATCATCGCCAACTCCAACGGCATTCTGTACACGAACTCCTCGACCCGCTGCGGGATCGGATGCGCTCCCCTCGCGGAGGAGGACGGCAGCAAGGAGGTCGGCTCCTACGGTTCCGTGAGACGGTTCCTGCGACAGCTGGAGTCGCCGGAATCCGTCGGCCGGGAAGCCGCCGGACGCGCTGTTCGGAAACTCGGCGCGCGCAAGGTCGAGACTCAGAAGGTGCCGGTGGTCTTCGAGTGGAGCGTTGCGCCGATCCTCTGGGGCGCCGTCTTCAGCGCCCTGGACGGCGATAACATTCACCGCGGCATGTCGTTCCTCAAGAAGAAGCTGAACAAGCGCGTCGGCTCCCACCTCGTCACGCTGATCGACGATCCCCTGATGCCCTCGGGGATCGGCTCGATGCCGTTCGACGGCGAGGGAGTGCTCACCCGGTGCAAGGTCGTAGTGGACGAGGGTATCCTCAAGATGCATTTCTACGACGCCCGGACCGCCCGCAAGTACGGCGCGCAGCCGACCGGCAACGCGAGGCGCGGGTACTCCGGCATCCCTTCCGTCGGCCCCACCAACTTCTACCTGCGGCAGACCGATGTCTCCCCGGAGGAAATCATCCGGGGGATATCGAATGGGTTCTACGTCACCGAAACGATGGGTCATGGTGTCAGCGTTGTCACCGGAGACTTCTCGGTCGGTGCGTCGGGCATGTGGATCAAGGACGGCGAGCTTGCGTATCCGGTCCACGAGGTTACCATCGCCGGAAACATGCTCGACATGATGCAAAACGTTGAGCAGGTAGCGAACGACGCGAAGTTCATGTCTCTCGTTGTCAGCCCTACCTTCAAGATCACGGAAATGACAGTGAGTGGAAGGTAGACTTCCGTATTGAGCAAGATTCAGACCCACACTGACCGCCAGAGTGATGCGATCGGCACCGAGAGCAAGCCCACGCCTGTCGAGCGACGGCCCGAGAAGTACGTCTCCGGCGTGACTCTCAGGGCCATTCTCATCGCCCTGATACTCATCCCGATCAACAACTACTGGATATTCCTGACCGAGATCGTGCGGTATGCCGGCCATCCCACGACGATCTCGCTGTTCTACAACGCCGTCTTCCTGCTTCTCCTGTTGATCGCCGCCAATGCCGTCATCAAGCGGTTCGCGCCCAGATATGTGTTCTCCCAGGGTGAACTCCTCACCGTGTACATCATGGTGAATCTGGCCTCGGCGCTCGCAGGCCACGACATGATCCAGGTGCTCGTCCCCGGGATCACGCACCCGTTCAAGTTCGCCACTCCGGAGAACAAGTGGGCGGCGCTGTTCCTCGGGTACATCCCGAAGTGGCTGTCAGTCAGCGATCCGGAGGCGATCAAAGGGTTCTATCAGGGAGCCAGCACCCTCTATACCAGGCACACGCTGATGGTGTGGGCCGTGCCCGTTGCCATGTGGACGCTCTTCATCATCCTACTCCTGTGGGTGATGATGTGCCTCACCGTGCTGCTCAGGAAGCAATGGACCGAGCGTGAGAAGTTGACGTATCCGCTCGTGCATCTCCCGCTCGATATGTCCGGCGAGCACACCAGCTTCTTCCGCAATCGGCTGCTCTGGATCGGTATCGGCATCGCGGTCGCCATCGACATCATCCAGGGCATGCACGTGCTCTATCCATCCGTCCCCGGACTGCAGATCAAGGGGATCAATCTGTCGAACTACATCACCTCGGCCCCGTGGAATGCGATCGGCAACTGCCCGATCTCCTTCTATCCGTTCGCCATCGGGCTCGGCGCGCTTCTGCCGCTCGATCTCTCGTTCTCGTCGTGGTTCTTCTTCATCTTCTGGAAGGCGGAGATGGTGATAGCCGCCGCCCGCGGATGGAACCAGATCCCGCGGTTCCCGTATGTGAACGAGCAGTCGTTCGGCGCCTACATGGGGATCTTCTTCTTCGCCATCTGGGCAAGCAGAAAGCATATCTCCGAGGTCATCAACCACATCGTCACCGGCAAGGGTGACATGGATGACGCGGGTGAGCCACTGCGCTACCGTGCGGCGGGCTTCGGCGCACTGGTCGGCGGTCTCCTGCTGGTCGTCTTTGTCTACGCCATGGGCATGTCCCTGTGGCTGGTAGTCGCATTTTTCGCCATCTACTTGGCGATGTCGATCGCCATCACCCGCATGCGCGCCGAACTCGGTCCGCCTGCCCACGACCTCCACGGCGCCGGCCCGGATACCATCCTGCCGTCGGTCATCGGGCCGGCCCACCTCGGCCCGCAGAACCTGGTCGTACTCTCGATGATGTTCTGGTTCAACCGAGCCTACCGGGCGCACCCGATGCCGTTCCAGCTCGAAGGCTACAAGATGGCCGAGCGCGCATCGATGAGCTACCGCAAGCTGTTCATCGCCATCATCCTGGCTGTGGTGGTGGGTACGATCGCGAGCTTCTGGTCCCAACTCCACATCTGCTACCAGGTCGGCGCCGCCTCCAAAGTCGCGCCCCCGACCGTTCCGCTGATCTTCGGCGGGGAGCCGTACAACCGTCTTGACGGATGGCTCAAGGGCGTTGCCGTGCCGAGCAGGAATATCACCTATGCGATCATCATCGGCTTCGTGTTCACCATATTGCTGAACACACTCAGGATGCGCTTCTTCTGGTTCCCGTTCCATCCGGTAGGGTTCGCGGTATCGAGCACGTGGTCGATGCATCAGCTCTGGATGTGCATGCTCATCGCGTGGCTTATCAAGCTCATGCTTCTCCGATACGGCGGGCTGAGAACCTACCGAGCCGCCGTGCCGCTTTTCCTCGGCCTCATTCTCGGCGAATGCGTGATGGGCAGCATGTGGACCATCGTCGGCATAGCTCTCAACACGCAGACGTACGCCTTCTGGCCGTAGACGGGCAGAGGGCATCCGGAGTATTGGAGTGTTGGAATACTGGGAAACCAGTACTCCATTATTCCACCCCTCCATTACTCCACCACTCCAATACTCCAATACTCCCGCTCCTCCAGTCCCCACGGCCTCCTACCGATAATACTCGTTGGAGCAATCTTCCCGGGCAGTCGAGGCCCGAAAAAAAGATGTGAAAGGCCTCGAAGCGCTGTGGAACAAACCCCATGAAGCCACATAGCCATCCTACCCGTGGATAGAACGCTTCACATGCTGATGCTCAAAGGATTGAGCGGACGCAAGGTATTCTGACTAGCTGCAACGTCAGCAGACAATCTCAGGAGGTGTACTAGTGAAGGCAATCAGAGAGAGACGCGGCGAAAAGGGTTTCACCCTCATCGAGATCATGATCGTCGTCCTCATCATCGGCATCTTGCTCGCGATCGCCGTGCCGAACTTCATCAAGGCCAGGGAGACCTCCCGCGCCAAGGCATGCGTATCGAACCTGAAGCAGATCGATGCTGCGAAGGAGCAGTGGGCGATGGACACCAAGGCCGCATCGGACGCGACTCCGCCTGATCTGGAGGCGCTGTGTGGATCGGGTAACTACATCAAGGTCGAGCCGAAGTGCCCGTCCTCCGGCACATACGCTGTCGGGAGCATGACCGAGCCGCCGACCTGCACCATCGGTGTGAATGGCGCCGGTGATTCGGACGACCACGTGCTCTAGTCAGCACTGGCAGGATTCGGGGCCGGAGTCCCTCGCAGGGATTCCGGCCCTGCATTCTCACAGAGGCCTTCCCGCTGCAGGCTTCATCCACCGAGAGCACCGGGAGGCTCTTTCCACGCGGGGCAACCTTTTCTCCGGGGAGCATGAGATGGGAAGAACAGCTTACACGCGCAATTCGAAGGGTTTTACCCTTGTCGAGATCATGGTCACGGTGCTGATCATCGGCATGCTGGCGGCGCTCGCAGTCCCGGCGTTTCTCGGCGCACGCAACAGATCACAAGCCAGGACGTGCAGCGGACAGCTCAGGCAGATCAAGTACGCCAAAGAGGCGTGGGCGATGGATACAAAGCAGACCGTCAGCAGTGTCGCCAAGTGGTCCGATCTGTACCCGACGTACATCAAAGACATGCCGGAGTGCCCGGGCGGCGGTGAGTACGCTATCATGCCCGTCAACGAGGATCCGGAGTGCTCGATCGGCGGTACTCACGCTCTCAAGTAGGATCGCAGTAGCAAGTCGCAGTACACCGAGGCGCGGTCGGAACGGCCATCCATCGAGGGCCGCACTACGGCAGACCCCTTCGCGCCGAGGAGTGGTAACCTCAGCAAGTCCATGCTTCGCAAGAACTTACCGCGCATGACCAACGCCGGCCTGCTCAGCAGGTCTGCGCAATCGCACTGTTTGTAGTCAACCACACTACCGATAATCAAGAATGAGCACGCTCGTGCTCTACGGGGCATCCGTCTCGGCCCCAGGGCTTCGCGCAGGAGATGTCAATGAGGTCCGATACCAGGGTCCGAAAGCGAAAGTCCGCAGGCTTCACGCTCATAGAGGTGCTGCTTGCGATATTGGTGCTGACGTTCACAGCGCTGATATTCACGGCCGTCTTCCCCACCTCACAGATATCACGTACCAAGGCTGTGCATATGTCCTACGCCATGGGCGTCGCCCAGCAGACTCTCGAGGAGAAGCGCGCCGCCGGGTATGCGAACCTTCTGCCGCGCACCGACATCAGCATTCCGGCCGAACTGCCGGGCGCAGAACAGACGACGACCATCACCCAGTACGGGCCGAATACCAGGAAGGTCGAGGTCACGATCACCTGGGGTGGATATCGCAAGGTGGGCGGAAGTGTCACGCTCTCGACGCTCATCAGCGATCACAGTTGACGATATGGTGAGCACAATGCATCCAGCTATCAGACGACAATTATCACGGCGCGGCGGCTTCACCGTCATCGAGGGTACGGTCGCCGCAGCGCTGCTCTGTCTGGTCATCGTCGGCACCGTGGTGCTGTTCACGAGCACGTGCCGCCTATGGAGGGTCGGTAGCAGCGGCACGGATGCCAACACATACGGCAGCCTTGCCATGAGAAGGCTTGTCACCGAGATTCAGGAGGGCAGGTCTGCTTACGTCAGCGGCTCTCGGCTCGTGGTGCGATTCCCGTACTACGACTCGGTATCGGGTTCCTATCAGAAGGACTCCCCCGGTGCTACGGTGTCATACTACCTTTCGGGTGAAACGGGCACCGAGCTGCCGGAAGCGAACGGGAGCAACTACTTGTGGAAGGAGACCGCCGGCAGTCGAACGCGACTGGCGAGATGCGCTAGAAGTTTCGAGTTCGCCGTAACCAGCGACGAACTGGTCACGCTCCGCATATGGGGCGCCGACACCGAAGGCGCTCGGATCAACCCTGACTTGATTCGGCAGAGCGTCAGGCTCCGCAATTACTAGACAGAGCGTATTTCAAGACTGCTGCAGGAGGGGATTCCGATCCCCGAGTTCGTGGCGTTACGTGGGCATTCGCGGCTGGGAAGCCGCTCCTACAAATACGCTCCAGACCGGCAATGCCCGCCGTCATGCCTTCCCCCTGGCAGAGGCTGAGGCGGAAAGGAATCGAAGGTACGCATGATACGCAGGACACTCAGTTCTGTTTCGGGTGCAGCGCTCATGACCAGCGTCATGGTGATGATGATGGTTTCGATGCTCGGTCTCGCATACGTCAGCCTCACCGTCACCAACCTGGTCCGAGCCCAGAAAGACGAAAAGCGAGCTGTGGCGTTCAACCTCGCCGAGGCGGGCGTTGAATATGCCATCGGCCAGATCATTCAGACCGCTGAGAGCAACGGCGGCAGGATCCAGCACATGGACTGCGACATCAACGATGTTCTCGACGACCTGATCCCCAACACCACAGGTCACATCACCATCGTTCCCGACATGGGCAACGATCGTCAGGCTACAGTTACCTCCAGCGCGACTCACCGCGACACGACGGAAACGGTGCGAGTACGCGTGAAGATCCGATCGATAGGCATCTGGGACAACGCCATATTTGCCGGCATCGGCCAGGCGGGCCGAGGCATCAACGGCAATGTCGATATCCGGGGCTCGGTGCACATCCTCGGTGAAGGCGACCCGTTCTCCGACCTGAACGGCAACGGGGTCTGGGACGATGCCGAGGTGTTTGTCGACTCCAACGGCAACGGTACGTTCGATCCGGGGCTCGGTGAGACGTTCACGGATAGTGACGGCAACGGGGTATGGAGCCCCGCCGAACCGTACCAGGACAACAATCTGAACGGTCACTACGATCCGCCGCTGACCGCCACGGAACTCGCCACCGATATCTCGGGCAATGCGCTCATCGGCAACAACTACTCCGGCATGCCGTCCGATCTCAGGGCACGGCTGCCTGAACTCGTCCGGCAGTCGTGGGGCGGATGCATGGTCGAGACGCTCAACGCCGAACTGAGAGTCAAGCACGGAAAAGTCAACATCTCGGGAAGCGCATCAGTGGGCAGTCCGAACAACCCGAGCAACGATCTGAAGGAGACGGTCAACGGCGTGTTCGTCAACGATGGATACGGCGGAAACAAGGGGGCATCGAGCGTTTACTCGGACAACGGTACCGCGCAGGGATACGATCTGGGCGATCGCGTATCGTTCCCGAGTCTGCTGGACCCGTGGACCGACCCGCACACCGGCGTATCTTACGCGACCTACGGCGCATATCTGCGTTCCCGGGCGATGCTGGTATCGATCCCCAAGATAGACAGTTCCGTATCCTCGTTCTCGATAACCGATGGAGCGAACTCGATCTCGTGGAACGCGAGTTCGAAGACGCTGACCATCTCAGGTATCGTTCGGATCAACGGAAGCCTGGACCTCAGCACCAAGAAAAGCACTATCTACTATGAGGGCAGGGGCACGTTGTTTGCCGAAGGTGATATCAGGGTGCACGGGAACGTGCTCCCGGTACATACTTTCGCCACTACCGATGTGCTGGGATGCATCGCCGGCCAGGACATCTACTTCGCGACCGGCTCCGGTGAGTCTCAGTTGCAGGGCGCGGGCGCGTGGTATGCCCAGCGCAAGATCGTCAGCGCGAAGCAGAATCAGTTCGCCGGCACTTACGTCGCCAACTACTTCGACATGGGCACGAACGTGCCGAACATCTATCAGGTGCCGGAGTTGGCGAGCAATCTCCCGCCGGGCATGCCGGGCGCGGATGTGTGCATCGTTTCCACACAGGTTACGAGTTGGAAACGACTGTAGGGGTCCGGAGTGATCGGTGACAGGAGTCTGATCGCCGATCACTTGCGCATCTCTGATCTTGTTCCCGCCCGCAAATCCTGCTATATTGAACGCAGAAGGTTCGAGACCTTTCACCGCATGATGTGGCGAAGGGTCTTTTGTTTGGCTGAGGCAGGAACGGACATTGTCGCGCAGGTTCACGATAGCAATTGTCACAGGCGTTGCCGCCATCGCACTCCTCGTGGGTGCGACCATGGCTCTCCTCAGCGGCGAGAGGATCTACCCCGGCATCCGTGTCGGCGGCGCGGATCTGAGCAACATGACCATCGATCAGGCCGAGCGCCGGATGGCGCTGCTGGCCGTCGACGTCACCGCCCAGAAGGTGACCCTGAGGTATGCGAATGAGTCTATGCCCGCGACATTGGCGGATCTCGGCGGCGCGGTCGACATCGAGGCAAGCGTGAAGTCCGCCTACCAGGTCGGCAGGCGGGGAAACGTCGTCCACCGCATCGTCGAGGTGCTCGGGGCGAGGCGTCGTCCGGTCGATCTGGAGGTAGTGTACGAGTTCGGCGAAGAGACCGCCTCCGAGTTTCTGCGCGAGGTGGCGAAGAAGATCAACCGCGAGCCGGTCAACGCCACGCCGGTCGTGGAGGATGGCGACATCTTCATCCGGCCTGAGAAGCCGGGCATCAGCCTGAACCCGGAGAAGAGCCTGGCACGGATCGCACAGGCGGTCAACTCCGGGAAGCGCGAGGTCAAGCTTGTCGCCGAGACCGCCCAGCCGAGGATCAAAGCGTCCGATCTCCGGGGCATCGACGGCGTGATCGGATCATACTCGACTCCCTACAACTCCTGGGAGCGCGACCGCACCTACAATCTGAAGCTTGCATGCCAGGCCATGAACGGCACGCTGCTGAAGCCGGGCGAGGTGTTCAGCTACAACAAGGTTGTAGGCCCGAGGGACAAGAAGTACGGCTTCCGCGACGCCAAGATGTTTGTCGAGGGCCGCATAGAGTCCGGCACCGGCGGCGGTGTCTGTCAGGTATCGACGACCGTCTACAACGCCGCGCTGCTTGCGAACCTCGAGATCGTCAAGAGGTCGCACCACTCCCGGCCCGTGGTCTACGCGCCCATCGGCAGGGATGCGACCGTCGCCCCGACCATCGACTTCAAGTTCCGAAACAACACGGACACGCCGGTCTACATCACCGCATCCGTCGGGGCGCGAACCGTGAACGTGACGATATACGGCCGCAAGCATGAGGGCCGGTCGGTGGAGATCGTGTCTCTCAACCACAGCACTGTCGGGCCGAAGACGGTGGAGAGGGTGGATGAAGCCCTCGCCCCGGACAGCAGGGTCGTGAAGCAGAGTGGGCGCTCGGGTCACCGCATATCCATATACCGGATAGTCAAGGAGCACGGAAAAGAGGTTTCCAGGGAGCTGATATCCAGGGACTACTATGCGCCCGAGAACCGCATCGTCGCGGTCTCGAAGCCGGTCCAAATGTAGCGGGGACGCCGGATTTCAGTGCGAAAATGATTTCCTAAGGGTATTGACAACCCGCACTGTCGGGCCTATAATATACGAACGTGAGTGTCCGGCAGCTACTCTGGCCGGGCACTCATAAAAGTGAATACCGGTTTCGTATGTGTTTGGGAGCGAATATCCCCACGAGGCTTACTAGACTCCGTTCGGGAGCGTGGTGTTGATGGATAGGGCATCCGAGTATGGTGTGCCCAGCGGCTTCCGAGGCATGCCGGACGAAGAGATCGTCCGATATGCCAAGCACGGGAGCGACGAGGCCACTGAGCACCTGCTGAGTAAGTACAAGAGCCTTGTCGAAGGGAAAGCCCGGTCCTACTACCTTGCCGGGGCGGATCATGAGGATGTCGTCCAGGAAGGTATGATAGGCCTCTTCAAGGCGATCAGGGATTACCGCAGGGACAAGTTGTCGCATTTCCGTGCGTTCGCGGAACTCTGCGTCACTCGGCAGATAATCACCGCCGTGAAGACAGCGACCAGGCAGAAGCACGTGCCGCTGAACCGGTATGTATCGCTCCACAGTACTCCGGGGGACGGAGAGTCCGAAGGCGCTCTGATCGACGTCATACCGGATACCTGTGTAGTCGATCCCGAGCGGGTGCTCTTGGACGAACAGATCAGGTACTACCTGACGAGCGGAGTGCACGAAGAGCTCAGCACTCTGGAATCGCAGGTCCTGAGATGTTACCTGCAGGGGATGTCGTATCGAGAGATGGCGGCGTTCCTGGCCTGCCACACGAAATCGGTAGACAATGCACTCCAGCGTGCAAAGAGAAAGATCGGCCAGCACATAGCTGGGGAATAGCGCCGACGTAGCTCAATTGGCAGAGCAGGGGTTTTGTAAACCTCAGGTTGCGGGTTCGAGTCCCATCGTCGGCTCCAAGATCAGAATACAGGAGTCAGGAGCCGGAGTTCGACTCTTGACCGTTCACTGATAAACTGTTCACTGATAGCTGATAGCTGTTTTCACGGGGGAATGCCCGAGTGGCCAAAGGGAGCAGACTGTAAATCTGTCGGCGAAGCCTACGGTAGTTCGAATCTACCTTCCCCCACCACCATCTTCGGATGCCGGACGTGCCGGCATCCGAAGCCCAGAACTGAATATCTAGCTGACCGGAAGCCTTTCCCGCAGCTAGTTGCTTCAGGCATAAAGAGTGCCCACGTGGCGCAGAGGCAGCGCACCTCTTTGGTAAAGAGGAGGTCATGGGTCCGATTCCCATCGTGGGCTCCATTTTTTGTCTGAGGTCAGCAAGCAAGAGAGCGGTGCCGAGCCAATCACCAGGGAACGGCACCGCCCGATTCTCACTTATGGAGGCATAAGAGATGGCGAAGCAGCGGTATGAGAGGACAAAGCCGCATGTAAAC
>CAYXOC010000020.1:0-67410 GCA_964466715.1 uncultured bacterium | reverse complement strand
TCTACCTCTCCACCCTCGTGCCTGAGCCTTCGTCCATGCTTGCGCTCATCGGAGGACTCGGCGTACTAGGCGCCATGCTTCGGCGGAGGAGACAGTAACGGATGACTCGACTCGCTACCACTGGCGGCGGGTGTAGAGCTCCCGGAGTGCCTCGGAGGCGGGTCTGACGCAGGCCCATCCCCGAAGCATCCCGACGAGCGTACTGCTCCGGCCTCCGGATTCACCGAACGCGCGGGCGGGTGGGGACGCCGCCAGGCCCGGAGGCGGCGGCAGACCGGATACCGGAGCATCGGCGGCGGGAATGGGGCCGAGTCGATCGACGGAGGTTGCGCCTATTTCCTCCGCGAGAGGACGCCCTGGGCGAGGTCTGCGAGCGAATCGCGGTAGACCGACGGAGCGAGTGTCCGGATGCTCTCGATCGCTCGGTCGATGTATCGAGCGGCCTCCCGGCGCGTTGCCTCGATGGAGCCGGTCTCCTCGACCAGCCGGCGCACCAGCTCGATGTCGGCGGGCGTGGTGTGGTCCGACGCGAGGATTCCCTCGATCAGCGTGCGGTCGTCCGGCGCAACCTGCTTCATCGCCAGGATCACCGGGAGCGTGACCTTGCCCTCCCGGATGTCGCCGCCGACGGGCTTGCCGGTCAGCGCCGGATCGCCGATCAGGTCGAGCAGGTCGTCGGTGATCTGGAACGCGAGACCGACGTTCATCCCATACTCCGCCAGCGATTCCTCGACCCCGGGCGATGCGCCCGCGCAGATCGCGCCCGTTCGGCAGCATGCGGACATGAACGCGGCGGTCTTCCCGGCGATGATCGATGTGTACTCCCGCGCGAGTCCCTGGATGTCGCCGCTCAGCTCGATCTGCCGAATCTCGCCCTCGGACATCGCCACGGTTGCCTGAGAGAGCGCGCGCATCACCGGGACGTTGCCGTCGCGCGCGAGGATCGAGACCGCTCGCGCGAGCATGTAGTCGCCGGTCAGCACTGAGACGTGGTTGCCCCAGAAGTGGTTCGCGGTGATCCGCCCGCGTCGGGAGTCGGCGCCGTCGATGACGTCGTCGTGCATGAGCGTCGCCATGTGGATCAACTCGGCGACTGCCGCCACGCGGATGAGGTGGGCATCAGCCTCGCCGGTCGGTGAGGACGCGCGCGCGCCCAGGATGACGAGGCTCGGGCGCAGGCGCTTGCCGCCGGCCTCGAGGATGTGGCTGGTGACCGCGCGGACCATCTCGACGCCGGAGACCAGCTCGGCCGCGAGGGTTTCCTCGACCTGCCGAAGCTCGCCGGCGATCGGTGCGAGGTAGTCGGGCATCGGCGCGCTATGGCTTCTGTCTTCGGCGGTGAGGCTCATACCTTGATTCCTGTGTGCACGGTTACGATGCCGGCGGTCAGGTCATGGACCCGCACATCGGACAATCCCACTTTCTCCATCGCCGCTTTGAGTTCCTCTCTTGATGCGAAAGAGGCGACGGACGCGGGGAGGTAGTCATAGGGTCCACCGCCGCGGTCCCGGGAGGATGAAGCTCCGGATACGACTCCCCCGATCCGCGGAAGGACCCGGTGGAAGTATGCATCGTAGATTCGGCGGAAGACCGGTCCCTGGGGTCTGGCGAGTTCGAGGACGACGACCCGCCCTCCCGGCGCGACGACGCGCGCCATCTCGGCGAGCGCGCTCTCGATGTTGGAGACGTTGCGCAGGGTGAAGCCGGTCGTCGCGGCCTGGAATGAGTCCGACGGCACGGGGAGCGCCTCCGCGTTGCCCTCCAGGAGTCGGACGCATCCGATCCCCCGGCGGGCCAGCTTCTCCGCGGCGATATCGAGCATCGGCCGGCAGAAGTCGACGCCGACGACTCGACCTCCGGCGGCGGCGACGGCGCGCGCAAGCTCGATCGCCAGGTCGCCGGTGCCGACTCCCACGTCAATCGCCGAGTCGCCGGGCCGAAGTTCGCACGCGCGCACCGCGAACCGCCGCCAGTACCGGTGCATGTTGAAACTCAGCAGGGAGTTCAGCAGGTCATACCTTGGCGCGATGGAGGCGAACATGTCGCGGACACACTGGTCTTTGTCAGGCATGGCGGGGCTCAAGGGTCGTGGGTCATGGGTTATGGGTTCTAGGTTATGGGTTGCGGGTTTCAGGGTTCCCCATAACCCATAACCCAAAACCCATAACCTTCCCTACATTCCCGTCAGCATACTTGCCGACAGGTGAGCGATCTCGATGAAGGGCTGCGGGAAGAACAGGACCGCGAACGTCACGGCGGTCGTCAGCGCGATCACAAAGCCCAGCGGGCGCGACGACTCGATGGGGGACATCTCCTCCGGCTTGAGGAAGAACATCGTGCGCACCACGTTGAAGTAGTAGAACACGGAGATGATCGTGTTCACGCAGGCGATACCCGCGAGCCAGAGGAGCGCCGTGCTGCCGGTGTCGAGCGCGGCCAGGAACAGATACAGCTTTCCGACGAACCCGCCGGTCGGCGGGAGCCCTGCGAGCGAGAGCATGAATATCGCCATGCATACCGCCGCGGCCGGCGATCGATGGATCAGGCCGGCATAATCGGATATCTTGTCCGAGCGGAGTCTCGCCGACAGGATCGTCACGACGGCGAACGCGCCGAGGTTCATGAACAGGTACACGAGCAGATAGAGCAGCACCGCCGGGACCGCGCGGTCGCTCAACGGCATGGCGGCGATGCCGAGCAGCAGGTATCCCGCCTGCGCGATGCTCGAATAGGCCAGCATCCTCTTGATGTTCGTCTGCGGGATGGCGATCAGATTGCCGACCGTCATCGTGGCGGCTGACAGCAGGATGATCAGCGGCGTCCAATCGATGATGCTCGGCTCGATACCGGTTGCAAGCACGCGGACCAGGACTGCGAATCCCGCGGCCTTCGAGCCGACGGAGAGGAACGCGGTGATCGGAGTCGGCGCTCCCTCATACGTGTCGGGCGACCACTGGTGGAACGGCACCATGGCGACCTTGAAGCCGAATCCCACGAGGACGAAGACCGTCGCCATGAGGAGCAGGGGATACGGCACGAGAGTCCCGCCGAACGCCGAGACGACTCCGCTGAGGCTCGTGGTGCCCGTCAGCCCATAGATGATCGACATGCCGTAGAGCATCACGGCCGCCGCGACCGAGCCGAAGAGGAAGTACTTCAGCGCCGCCTCGCTCGATCTCGTGTCGCGCTTCAGGAATCCGACCAGGATGTACGACGTCAGGCTCAGGAACTCGAGCGACAGGTAGATCATGATCAGGTCGGTCGAGCCGGCGAGCATCGTGATGGCGAGCGTGGCGAATACCAGGAGGGCGTAGAACTCGCCTCGGTGGATGTCGATCTTCCTGAAGTAATCGATCGCCAGCAGCATCACGATGGCGGTCGATATTATGGCGATCGGTTTGAAGAAGAGCGCGAGTCCGTCCGTTGCGATGAGTCCGCCGAACTGGTAGGTCTCCGGACGGGCGTGCGTGAACACGGTCCGGGCGATCAGCATGATCGACGGTACCAGCGCGGCGGCCATCACGGCCAGGGCCACGACCTCGGGCGAGATGATGCCGATCCGATACGGACGCTTCCGCGACCGACCGACGAAGCCCACCGCCAGGGTCAGTATTCCTCCGAGCGCGAGTATCAGCTCGGTCGATATGCTAAACAGGTCGAAATCCACAATCAGTCTCCCAACAATCACCGTGTCATTCCGATCGGGGAATCCGGCCTCCGGATTCCTCCCGATGATCGACGACTCAGTCGTCGATCATCGTCCGTGTCGCTCCCAAGATATCTTGCAGCGTTAGCCCTGAGTAGTCCCGACCGTCCTTCGATACGCTTCGCTACTCAGGGCTGACGGGTTCCATGTCTCGGGCAGACCCACACCGCTAGTCCTGGGTAGTCCTGAACTCCGAGTCCACTGAGTAGCGGGTTCCATGTCTCGGGAAACAACCACCGCCAGCCCTGAGTAGTCCTGGACTCCGACTGCACTTCGGTACGTGCTGCTACTCAGTGGACTCGGAGTTCAGAACGTATCGAAGGGCGGCCTAGTTGCACGACCTCCGGCTAGTCCCGACCGTCCTTCGATACGCTTCGCTACTCAGGACTAGCGGGTTCTATTTCCCGGGGAACCCACCCCAAACAACTGCGCTGGCTGCGCAGTAACATGCTCAGAACGACATCACGATCAGCCTCCGACCGTTCGCGAGACCAGTTCGACTATATGCACGATCCGCTCGTTGAACACCGATACCAGGACCGACGGCAGGATGCCGACCACGACCGTCAGCGCCACGAGCGGGGCGAGGCTCACGATCTCGCGCGCATCGGTGTCCGGAATCTCGGCCCATCTCGGGTTCAGCGGGCCGAGCAGCACTCTCTGGAGCATCCAGAGCAGGTACGCCGCGTTGACGATGATGCCGATGACGCCGAGCCCGGCGACTACAGTGTAGATCGGCAGCGCGCCCCGGAAGATGAAGAATTCGGACACGAAGCCTGCGAGTCCTGGCAGTCCGAGCGATGCAAACGCCATGAACGCGAGCAGTCCGCCGTAGACCGGGATCTTCGCCCCGAGCCCACCGAACTGATCGAGGTCGCGGTTGTGCGTGCGCTCGTAGATCACTCCGACGAGGAGGAAGAGCGCGCCGGTGATCAGTCCGTGGCTGAACATCTGGAGCATCGCGCCGTTCAGGGCGATGGCCTTGTTCGTCGGGCTGCCGACGACAGCCGCCGCGACCGCGATGCCGAGCATCACGTAGCCCATGTGGTTGACCGACGAGTACGCGATCAGCTTCTTCATGTCCTTCTGAGCCATCGCAACGAGAGCGCCGTAGATGATGCTGATCACCGCCAGGAGCGCGATCCATATCGAGAATTGCTGTGCCGCGTCCGGGATCATCGGCAGGGCGATGCGGATCAATCCGTATCCGCCGAGCTTCAGGAGGATGCCCGCCAGGATGACGCTGCCCGCGGTCGGGGCTTCGACGTGCGCGTCAGGGAGCCATGTATGGAACGGCCAGGACGGGACCTTGATCGCAAACGCCAGGAAGAACGCCAGGAATGCGAGCGCGCCGAGCGCCGGCCTTCCCGCGAACGGCATCTGCGCGACTGCGTCGGGGATGCTGAAGGTGTGCGGGCTGGTGAACAGGTACACGCCGATGATCGCCAGCAGCATCGCGACGCTTCCGACCAGTGTGTACAGGAAGAACTTGATCGCCGCGTACTCTCTGCGCGGGCCGCCCCAGATGCCGATCAGGAAATACATCGGCACCAGGCTGACCTCCCAGAAGATGTAGAACAGGAAGAAGTCGAGCGCGATGAAGACTCCCAGCATGCCGGTTTCGAGCGCCAGGAACAGGGAGAAGTACTCCTTCGGGCGCTCGTTGATGATCCACGAGTAGATCAGCGACAGCGTGGTCAGCAGCGTGGTCAGGAAGATGAACGGCACGCTGATGCCGTCGACGCCGACATAGTAGTGGACGTTGAGCGATTCGATCCACGGTACGTTCTGCACGAACTGCATGCCGGGCGCGCCGGGATTGTACCGCATCCACATGAGTATGGACAGCAGGAGCGACGGCAGGCTGAAGATCAGCGCTGTCACCTTGATCGCGGTCGCCTTAGTCTTCGGGATGAAGAGGATCGCAATCGCTCCCACCAGCGGTATGAAGGTTATCAGCGTCAACATCCAGTGATTGATCAAGCTATTCATCAGGCGTATGCCTCCAATGAGACTGCGGACTGCAGGTTCCGGATGGTCTTGCTGCGGTCAGCAGTCTGCAGTCTACCTATACAGATACAGAAAGATCACCAATATGCCGAACAGGCCGATCACCGAGCACATCACGTAGCTCTGTGCGATACCGGTCTGCGTATACCTGAGCACTCGTCCGCCGAGGGTCGTTATCCCGCCGACTGCGTTGACGAGGCCGTCGATGACCCACTTGTCGAACCACGCCCAGAAGATCGAAAGCCCGAGCGTGAGATAACCCACGCCGTTTACCAGGCCGTCCACGATCTTCTGGTCGAACCGCGCGAGCATCCTGGTCACCCAGAACAGCGGCACTACCAGGATCGCCCAGTAGATCTCATCGAAGTAGTACTTGTTTGCCAGCAGGTTGTACGCCCACGGCAGCTTCACCCGGAAGATGGACGATGGGATCGCCTTCTTCTGGAATATCAGCCATCCCAGGAAGATGCCTGCGAGGGCCGATCCCGTCGCCAGCGACATGACCAGCGGGTTGAAGCCCTCCGCGTGCGACTCGCCGAAGTGGATGAAGTGGTGGAACAGATTGTTCCACGGCAGGCCGACCCATCCGGCGACGATCGAGAGCGCGCCGAGCACGATCAGCGGCACGGTCATCACCCACGGGCTCTCGTGGGCATGGACTCTGTGGTCCCGCGGCTCGCCCCAGAATGTCATGGCCATCAGACGCGTCATGTAGAATGCCGTCAGGAACGCGGCCACCAGTCCCGCGCCGAACAGCCAGATGTTATGGTGGTAGGCGCCGAGCAGGATCTCGTCCTTGCTGAAGAATCCCGCGAAACCGGGCACTCCGGCCAACGCCGCCGTGCCGAGAAGGAACGTCCAGTACGTCTTCGGCATCTTCTTCGCCAGGCCGCCCATCTCGCGCATGTCCTGCGTGCCCGTGCCGTGAATGACGCTTCCGGAGCCGAGGAAGAGGTTCGCTTTGAAGAACGCGTGCGTCATCAGGTGGAAGAGACCGGCGGTGTAGCCGATCGGTCCGAGCCCGAGGCCGAGCATCATGTAGCCGAGCTGACTGATCGTCGAGTATGCCAGCACGCGCTTGATGTCGTTCTGGACGGTCGCAATGGTCGCGGCCATCAGAGCCGTGATCGCTCCGATGATCGCCACCACCATCAGGGAAATCGAATGCTCGCTGTATGCGAACACGGGGTAGGTTCTCCCCACGAGGTATACGCCCGCCGCAACCATCGTCGCCGCGTGGATGAGGGCGCTGACCGGGGTGGGGCCCTCCATCGCGTCCGGGAGCCATACGTGGAGCGGGAACTGCGCCGACTTGCCGACCGCGCCCGCGAAGAGCAGGAGTCCGACGAGCGGCAGGATCGGGATGCTCCACGTCCCGATGGTGAGCGAGACGTTCAGCAGATTCGGTATCTGGGCGAACATCTCATGGAAGTTCACCGTGCCGGTGTTGCTGTAAAGCAGGATGAGGCCGAGTAAGAGGCCGACGTCGCCGACGCGGGTGACGATGAATGCCTTCTTCGCCGCGCGCATCGCGGACGGTTTCTCGAACCAGAATCCGATGAGCAGGTAGGACGTCAGTCCGACCAGCTCCCAGCAGATGAAGAACAGGAGCAGGTTGTCCGCGATCACGAGGCCGAGCATCGCCGCGCTGAAGAGCGACAGGTATGCGAAGAACCTCGGGAATCGGGGATCGCCGTGCATGTAGCCGATCGAGTAGATCTGCACGAGCATGGCGACCAGCGTCACGACCACGAGCATCATCGCGGTGAGCTGATCGACCATGAACCCCATGCGGACCGGCAGATCGCCGAGGACCACCCAGAGCGCGCTCCGGGTGAACGGCTCGAACTCGTGGTGCCCGCCGAACGCCTGTGTGACCGTCCACGCAGCGATGACCAGCGCCAGCACGAACGACGCCGCTATCCCCGTGATGGCGATGTACGCGCCGTGTCCCGGGCCCTTCCTGCCGGTCATCAGGATCAGCGCGAACGCCGCGAGCGGCAGAACCGGTATCAGCCAGGTTAGGTTGACTATGCTTTCCATGTTCTATGTCCAGTGATCGGTGATCGGTGATCAGTGACCGGTGTGGGCTTTTACTGGTTACTGATCGCTCCGCCTTACCATCTCATCAGGTCGATCTCGTCTACGTTGATGTGCTGCCAGTTGCGGTAGACCGAGATCACGATTGCCAGGCCGACCGCGGCTTCGGCGGCGGCTACCGTAATGACAAAAACCGTGAATATGTGCCCCGAGAGCACCTGCGGCTGCAGGAACCGGCCGAACGCGACCAGGTTGATGTTCGCCGCGTTGAGCATCAGCTCGATGCCCATCAGGATGCTTATCGCGTTTCTCCTGCTCAGGACTCCGTAGATCCCGATGCAGAACAGGACGGCGCTGAGGCCTAGATACCACTCAAGCGGGATCATCAGGCTTGTCCTCCTTCGCCAGGACTATCGCTCCGACCATCGCCACCAGGAGCACGATCGATGCCAACTCGAACGGGAGCAGGTACTTCGTCAGAAGCTCCGTGCCGATGATCGCGGTTGTCGGAGCCTTGCTCGGGAGCTTGTCCATGCCCCACGGATGGAGCACTACGAGCCGGACGAGAATGACCAGCACCCAAACCGAGACGGCCGCCGCCCAGCGCCACTGGCCGATCGTCTGACGGAGACTCGATGTCATCACTCGGTGTGTGAGCATCAGGGCGAACATCAGCAGGATCATGATCGCGCCGACGTAGATCAGCACCTGGGCGACCGCGATGAAGTCGGCGGCCAGGAACAGGTAGATCCCCGCGATGCCGAGGAACGCGAGCGCCAGGAACAGCGCCGAATGGAAGATGTTGCGAAGGGTGACGACCGCGAGCGCCGAGCCTATGACGATCATCGCCATGATGCCGAAGCCGATCTGCTCTATGGTCGGGACCGGGATGTTCGGGATAGCAGGGAGGTTCATCTATTCACCCTCCTTGGCCGCCGCGACCGGCTCTTCGGGTATCTCGGGCTCATCCGGGAAGCACCCGCCGAGCTCGTTGAGCTTCTTCCGGTCGTAGACGAGTTCCTCGCGTGTGAACGAGGCGAGTTCGTAGTGGTCGCTCATGGCTATCGCCTTTGTCGGGCAGACCTCGACGCATAGCTGGCAGAACATGCACTGGCCGATCTTCGCGTTCCAGGCATCGACGACGCGCTTCTTGTCCTCGCCCTGGTGGGTCTTGATGTCGATCACCTGCGTGGGGCACGCCTTGACGCACGCCATGCAGCCGATGCACTTGTCCTGGCCGGTCTTCGGATCGACGGGCAGAGTGATCAGCCCGCGGTATCCTTCGGGGAGCTCCCACTTCACTTCAGGATACTGGAGCGTGACCTTCGGTCGGAAGAGGTGGACGAGGGTCACGACATGACCGACGACGATGCTGTAGATCGTGTAGATGCCCTCTCGGATATATCCGAACACGCCCATCTTTTGGCTGTTAGACATAATCGTTACCTGCTATCGGATGCGAACATCGAACATCGAACATCGAACATCCAACGGTGAAAGGATCAACCCTTGCGTTTCTCTGCGGTACGTATACTGGCGACGAAGATCCTGATCAGTTCGTCCGTTTCCGTCAGTAGTTGCTGCACCTCTGTCTGCGGGTTCAGCAAAGGAACCTCTTTGATCAGAAGGAGCCACCGATGTGCTTCGCGCAACTCCTTCAGGCAAATCTTCAGCTTGTGAATGAAATCCTTACTGGACTCAGCCGATTGCGCTTCTCCGTGGTTCGGCAGCGCAGAAGTCCCAGATCGAAGCAACTGACCGGCGAGATGATTGCCGGCTCGTGTGTTCGGCAATCGCTCCGTCAGGCGTATCACCATCGCAGAGTACTTCAGCAGCCGCTTCTCAAGATCGAACTTCGGCTCGTTGTCCATGTCTCCGTCCCATATCGTTCGGTGTTCGATGTTGGACGTTGGATGTTCGATGTTCGCTTCCTGATTCTCTTACGACAGCAGCACCACCGCGCCTGTCCACACGATGTTCAGCAGCGCGATCGGAATAAGTACCTTCCACCCAAAACTCATCATCTGGTCGATGCGCACTCTCGGCAGCGTCGAACGGATCCACATCAGCGCAAAGACCAGGAACGCCGACTTGCCGAGGAACCACACCACCGGCGGGATGAAACCCAGCGCCGGATGGATCGGCAGCCATCCGCCGAGGAACAGGGTCGTCGCAATCGCCACGATCGTGAACGTCCCGGCGAACTCCGCTAGGAAGAAGAATGCGAATTTCATGCCGCTGTATTCGGTGTTGAACCCCGCGACGAGTTCCGATTCGGCCTCCATGATGTCGAACGGCACGAGGTTTGCCTCCGCCAGAGCCGCCGCCATGTAGACCGCGAAACCGACGATCTGTGTTGCCAGGAACCACTTGGGGAACACGCCGAAATACGTCCCAGCCTGCGCGCCGATGATTCCCTGCATGCTGAGCGATCCGGCCAGCATCACCGGTGGGATCATCGCCAAGACCAGCGGGACCTCATAACTGACCGCCTGCGCCGCCGCACGAAACGCGCCGAGGAGCGACCACTTGCTGTTCGACGCCCAGCCGGCCATGATGATGCCGAGGATCGGGATGGTGGTTACCGCCGCGATGTAGAGAACGCCGATGTTGAGATCCTGCGCGATCCAGCCGTTTCCCTTGCCGAACGGGATCACGAGGTAGACCATGTACGCGGGGACGAAGACGACGATCGGCGCGATGACGAATACCCACTTATCGACGCCGGCCGGGATGATGTCCTGCTTGGCGAGGAGCTTGACGGCGTCTGCCATTGTCTGTGCGAGCCCATACGGTCCAACGCGGTTCGGGCCGATCCTCGACTGGATCCAGCCCATGATCTTCCGCAGGCCGTAGATAAGGTATAGTACGGTGAAGAGGATGAAGCCGAGTATGACGGCGGCGGCGGCGACCATCACCGCGGGTCCCACGAAGACCTCTGGGATGTGCAGCCAGCCGAATACCTTCTCGATGATGCCGGTCAAAGTCCAAGTCATAGCGTACCCCAGGCGGATCGGTGCTCCGCGCATCAGACGAGGGCCGCATGGATCTGCCCTGCAGCCTCTCTTGAATGTGCCCCCGGCGCAAAAGTTGAGCCCCGCATTAACGCGGAGCTAACGACCTATTATAGTCCTGCGCCGAATCCTGCGTCAAGTCGCTAGTGACGAATTTCACAAAGTCAAGGAGACTGATGAGTGAAGAGTGACAAGTGAGGAAACCACCCGGCGGTCACTCTTCACTCATCACACAACGATCTTCCCGAACTTCAGCTTGCCGACCTTCAGGATCGCGCCGTCCCTGAGCTCGATCTCCGCCGTCGGATCGCTCACCTTCTCACCGTCGATGGTTACCGCGCCGGCCTGCACGAGCCTGCGAGCTTCGCTGTTCGTCGGAGCGAACCCGGCGGTGGTGATCAGCTTGACGATCCATACCTTGCCGTCTTTGATGTCGGCCTCGGCGACCTTGATCTCCGGGATGTCGGTCGGGATCTCGCGCTCGCTGAAGACGCGTTCGAACTCGGCCTGGGCCTCCCGTGCCGCCTCGGCGCTGTGGTAGATGGTCACGATCTCCCGGGCCAGCCGCTTCTTCACGTCCATCGGATGGAGCTTGCCGGCCTTCAGTCCCTCTTCGATTTCCCTGATCTCGTCGAGAGGGACATCAGTGGCGAGCGTGAAGTAGTCGATCATGATGTTGTCCGGGATCGACATCAGCTTGCCGAACATCTCGTTGGGCGCTTCGGTCACGCCGACGTAGTTGCCGAGCGATTTGCTCATCTTCTGGACGCCGTCCAAGCCGGGGAGGATCGGCATGAAGATGGCGATCTGCGGCTCCTGCCCGAACTCGCGCTGGAGATCGCGGCCCATCAGGATGTTGAACTTCTGATCGAGGCCGCCCAGTTCCACGTCCGACTCCAGGGCGACCGAGTCGTATGCCTGAGCGATCGGGTAGAGGGTCTCGTGGAGGCCGATCGGACGACCCTCCGCGAGCCTCGACTCGAAGTCGTCGCGTTCGAGAATCCTGGCAACGGTCACCTTGGAGGATATCCGGATGATGTCGGCAAAGCTCAGCGGGCCGAGCCACTCGCTGTTGAAACGGACGCTCGTCCGCGCGGGATCGAGGATGAGGCAATACTGATCGGCGTATGTCTTCGCGTTGGCGGCGATCTCTTCCTGGGTGAGGACCGGACGAGTCGCCGACCGGCCGGACGGATCGCCGATCATGGCGGTGAAGTCCCCGATGATGACGGTCACCTCGTGGCCGAGGTCCTGGAACTGCCGCAGCTTGCGGAGGACGACTCCGTGCCCGATGTGGATATCCGGCGCGGTGGGATCGAGCCCTAGCTTCAGCTTGAGCGGCTTGCCGGTCTCCTGGGACTTCTTCAGCTTGGCTCTAAGTTCGTCCTCGGGGATGATCTCAAGCGTTCCTCGCTTGATGAGTTCAACCTGCTGTTCGATCGGTAGTTGAGAGACCAATGCTGATACACCCCCGGGATTTGTTCGGTTGCCTTGAAAAACCGAGGGAAATGGTACCACACCGGTGGCCGCGTGTCAACGGCGGGCCGGCAGGAATCACTCCGTTCAAGGCGAATAGGAAGCCATGCCGGGAACATGATGATGAGCGCCGGAGGAGGAATGATGACCGGCATCATGGTCTGGAGTGCATTTCAGAAGTGTTGTAGGAGCGACTTCCCAGCCGCGAATGCCCACGTAAGGCTCGGGGATCGGAATCCCCTCCTCCTACATGGCGGGACAGGGCCTATGCGCTCTGGGTGCGGGAGTCCGGCGCACTCCCTCGGCCTGGTCCCGGTGGCAGCCTGGTCCTAACGGACGCCAACCTGGAGACTCCCCGAGCGCGATGGACGGTCACCGCGCGCAGATCGGATACCGAGGCATTCCTTCATCCTCGCCGGGGAACCATGGTCCTTCCACGTGGACCCACACATCCTTGCCGGTAGTTGATTCAGCGTCTGCGGCTCGATCGTTGGACCGAAGGACGCTTGTTGCTTCCATCGTCGAAGGTTGTCCCGCCTATTCTCTAACAGTTCTCTCATCAGAAGACAGCTCATTCCCGGGCGTAAGGGAACGCGGTGACGATCCGGGGGTCGTTTCGCCCTCGGCAGGGCGGGCGCGCGAACCATCCCGCATCCCAACCCTCTCTCACCCGTGACGGGAAAGGGAGCTTTGGAGGGGATGTCGAATGGGCTGGCGGAGGAATCAGCCATGATCGATCGAGTAGACGTCCTCGTTGCCGGCGGAGGACCCGCCGGGGTTGCCGCCGCAATCGCCGCCGGTCGGGCCGGCGCTCGCACGCTGTTGGTCGAGCGGTACGGCCGTCTCGGAGGCATGGCCGTCCAGGGACTCGTGTCGCCGATCATGGGTCATGCCGACAGCCCGCTCGCGGACGAGATCATCGAGCGGCTCGGCGGCCCCAAGGTGGATTTCGCCCGCACCGACCTCGTCTACGCCGACATGATCTGCGAGGCAGGCACGGATATCCTCCTCCACGCATACGTCACCGGCGCCGTGATGGACGGTAGCCGGGTGACGGGCGTTACCCTCCACACGAAGCAGGGCCCCGTCAGCATCTCGGCCGATGTCGTGGTCGATGCGACCGGCGACGGAGACGTCGCGCTCTCCGCCGGAGTGCCGTTCGAGCAGGGCCGACCGAGCGATGGGCTCACTCAGCCGGCGTCGATCATGTTCGAGGTCGGCGGGGTGGACACGTCGCGCGCTCTCCTGTGCGGCTCCGAGGAAGAAGCCGTTGCCCGTACCGTTCCCGAAGGGATGTGGGCGGACGTCGTGAAGAGGGGCGGGCAGACCGGCGAGCTTCCCGAGTCGATCGGAGTCATCCGCACCTACGAGGCACGGCGTCCCAGTCGCGTTACTGTGAACGCCACGCAGGTCAACCGCATCGACGGTACCGATCCCCTCGATCTGACGCGCGCCGAGCTTGAGGGAAGGCGTCAGGCGTACTGTGTCCTCGAGTTCCTGAGGCGTCACGCGCCGGGCTATGAGGATGCATACATCAGCGAGATGCCCGCGGTGATCGGAGTCCGCGAGACTCGGCGATTCCTCGGGGTGGAGTATCTCGAGCGGCGGCACGTCGCGGAGGGCGTGAAGTGGGAGACGGCGGTCGTCCGGAATGCCTCGTTCGTGATAGACATCCACAATCCCGACGGCGCGGGCCAGGCGGAGGGATTCGCGGCGAAGTGCCGGCCCTACGACATTCCCTACGGATGCCTGGTCCCGCGCGAGGTCGACGGGTTGGTCCTCGCAGGCAGATGCATCAGCGGGAGTCACGAAGCGCACGCCTCGTACCGAGTCCAGCGGATCTGCATGGCGATCGGAGCTGCATCGGGCACGGCGGCAGCATTGGCCGCCCGGCAGGGCACAGTCCCTCGAAGTGTTCTCGCCTCGGATATCCAGCGCATTCTCTTTCGGTAACATGCGGAAAAATGGGGAGGGAGATGCAGTCCGTGCGCTGAACAAGTCTAGCAAGAAGACTTGGAGACCAGAGAGAACCTTGTAGGAGGGGTTTTCCGATCGGAGATCGGTAACCCCGACCGCACCACGTTCCGCCGTCGGGGTTGCCGGGCACGATCCGCCCGGAAAGCCCCTCCTACATGTCATAGAATCACCGGAGTGTGCCATGCGTACCGTCAGAAGATTGCTCACCTACGCCGGCAGGTATTGGCCGTGGCTCCTTCTGACCATCGTGTGCCTGATCACCGTCGCGGGCCTCGAGTTGCTCTCCCCTCAGCTCATCAGACTCATCGTCGACGACGCCCTGAAGGGCGGCAACCACACCATGCTTCCGTACTACGCCCTCGGCATCGTCGGCCTCGCCATCGTGACCGGGGTCTTCCGCTTCGGGCAGCAATACTTCACGGAATACACCGCCCAGAAGACGATCTACGATATTCGCAACCGGCTTTTCGATCACATCCAGCGGTTGTCGTTCAGCTATCACGACGAGGCAGAGACCGGCCAGCTCATCTCGCGGGCGACATCGGATGTGCAGGCGCTCAGCCGATTCCTGGGCCATGGGATCACTCACCTCGTCACCGACACCCTCGTGTTCATCGGCGTGCTCATCATCTGCCTGATGATGAACTGGAAGCTGGCGCTCGTGGCTCTCTCGACGTCTCCGTTCCTCGTCGCCGCCGTGTTCAAGTTCGGTGGGACCATTCGACCGCTCTATACCGCGGTCCAGGACCAGCGGGGCGACATGACCACCGCCATCCAGCAGAATTTGATGGGCATCCGCGTCGTGAAGGCGTTCGCCCGTGAGGACCACGAGATCGCCAAGTTCGACAAGCAGTCGTACGCGCTGTTCGAACGGCACATGGAGACGGCCAGGGTCTCCGCCAAGTACATGCCGTTCATGGACTTCATGACGGCCGGCGCCACCACGCTGATCCTGTGGTACGGCGGCATGCAGGTCGTCAACGGATCGCTCAAGCTCGGCGCGCTGCTGGCGTTCAACGCGTATCTCCTCCAGTTGATCGGCCGAGTGCGCATGGCGGGCTGGATAGTCAACATGACGCAGAACGCCGTGGCGGCGGCTGATCGTGTCTTCGAGATCCTCGACACGCACCCCGAGGCACATGTGAAGGACGGCTCGAAGGAGCTTGTCAAGTGCGCCGGATGCGTCGAGTTCCGCAACGTATCGTTCGCCTACAACGACGGGAGCAGGGTGCTCAGCAACATCAACCTCCAGGTCAACCCCGGTGAGATGGTCGCCTTCGTCGGCCCGACGGGCTCCGGCAAGTCGACGATCATCAACCTGCTGCCGAGGTTCTACGACGTGACCGAGGGACAGATCCTCATCGACGGCATGGACATCAGGGACTACAAACTGAAGTCGCTCCGCAAGCATATCGGCATCGTCGCGCAGGAGACATTCCTCTTCGGCGATACGGCGAGGGAGAACATAGCCTACGGGAAGCCCGACGCCGATCTGGAGGAGGTCATCGAAGCGGCGAAGTCGGCGAACATCCACTCGTTCATCGAGAGTCTGCCGGAAGGGTACGAGACTCAGATCGGGGAGAGAGGCGTCAATCTCTCAGGCGGGCAGAAGCAGCGCATTTCGATCGCCCGCGCGTTGCTGATGAACCCGCCGATCCTGATCATGGACGACTCAACGTCGAGCGTCGATACCGAGACGGAGTTGCTGATCCAGAAGGCGCTCGTCTCGCTCACCCAGTCGCGCACGACTTTCGTCATCGCCCAGCGGATATCGACCGTCCAGCGCGCGGACAAGATCGTCGTCCTCGACAAGGGGCGCATCGTGGAGATGGGCACGCACAAGGAATTGCTCGCACGGGGCGGGCTCTACAGGGACATATACCGCCTCCAGTTCGGAGGGGAAGAGTAGTGTGGGGGTATGGGAGTGTAGCAGCCCATAATCTGACTCCTGGCTTCTGACTCCTGTGTTCTAAAGAAACATGGCCAAGTACGTATACGACGACGAAATACTGGGGAAAGCATTCGACCCGCGGCTGACGCGCAAGGCGCTCGTCTTCGTCAAGCCGTACAAGAAGCTCCTGGCGCTCGCGGCTGCCGTGGTGCTCGCCACATCGGGCCTCGGACTGATAGAGCCGAAGCTCTGGAAAATGGCGATCGACGAGGGAATCGCGAGGCAGGACATGAACGTCGTCACCAAGGTCGCGCTGCTCTACATCAGCGTTTTTGCGATCAGGTGGGTCTTCCAGGCGACGCAGACAATCGTCGTCCAGCGGCTCGGGCAGAGCGTGCTGCACGATATCCGGCACAAGGTGTTCTCTCACCTGCAGCACCTGTCCCTCGGGTTCTTCGACAAGCGCGAGATCGGTCGGATCATCGCACGCCTGACCAGCGATGTAGACGCCGTCAACGACCTGCTCACTTCGAGCACGCTCTCGATCGTCAGCGACGTCTTCATGATAGTCGGCATCGTCATAATCCTGGTGAGGGAGAACCTCGAGCTCTCCCTCATCACGTTCTCCCTGGTGCCGGTGATGGGCTTCGTCACGAGTCTCTTCCGCGCGAAGGCCAGGCTTGCGTACCGTGACGTCCGCAGGAAGGTGGCGACGGTCACGGCGACCGTGGCCGAGAACGTTTCCGGCGTGCGGGTGGTCAAGTCGTTCTCCCGCGAAGGCGAGAACCTCCGGCGGTTCAAGGAGGTCAACCGGGAGAACAGGCAGGCGGTGCTCTACGCCGCCAGGATCCAGGCGGTCTTCCATCCGCTGATCACCGCCCTGACTATGTGCGGCATCTGCGCCGTATACTGGTACGGCGGCCTCAGGGTCATCGCGGGGGCGCTCACCATCGGAATCCTGGTTGAGTTCGCCGGTTACATGAACCGGTTCTATGCTCCGATCCGCGATCTCAGCACCCTCTACCAGACGATGCAGGGCGCGATGGCCGGAGCCGAGCGCATCTTCGACATACTCGATACCGAGCAGGAGATCAAGGATAAGGACGACGCCGATGAGCTTCCCCAGATCAAGGGCGACGTCAAGTTCACGAACGTCGATTTCGCCTACGATGAGACGCCGATCCTGCGCAACGTCAGCTTCGACGTGTCCGCAGGGCAGACCGTCGCATTAGTCGGTCCGACCGGCGCCGGGAAGACGACGATCATCAATCTCCTCGCGCGGCAGTACGACATCAAGTCCGGCAGTATCACCATCGACGGGTACGACATCCGCGACGTCACGATGCGGTCGCTCCGCCGGCAGATGGGCGTCGTCCTCCAGGATGCGTTCCTCTTTCCGGGGAGCATCAAGGAGAACATCCGCTATGGCAGGCTCGACGCGACCGATCAGGAGGTCCGGGAGGCCGCGCGCACGGTCGGTCTGCACGACTTCATCAGCGAACTGCCGCAGGGATACGACACCGACGTCCGGGAAGGCGGCTCCAAGCTCTCCGCCGGGCAGAAGCAACTCGTCTCATTCGCCCGCGCGCTCCTCGCCGACCCGCGGATACTCATCCTCGACGAGGCGACGTCGAGCGTCGATACCCAGACCGAGGTCATCATCCAGAACGCGCTTCGCGAACTCCTAAAAGGCCGCACGTCGTTCGTCATCGCGCACAGGCTCTCGACCATCGTGGAAGCCGACCTGATCCTCGTGATCGAGGGCGGAGAGATAGTCGAGCGCGGACGGCATCAGGAGCTCCTCGACCGAGGTGGGCTCTACAAGAAGCTTTATGAGATGCAGTTCGTGGAGATCTCCCCAGAGGCCCTGGCAGAGTAACCGCCGAGCTCTCGACTGCTTTCCCATAGGGCCGCAGCCTGTCACACAGCCAGCTTCCCTCGTTTCGAACCGCGCCGGCCGGGGGTATCGGAATCAGAGACATTCCGAACTCCGGGTGGCGCGGATCATGGCTATCCAACAGGAAGTCCGGCTCCATAAGGGCATACTCTACGACAAGCTGGAGGACAACCGCGCGAGGTGCAACGTCTGCCAGCGGAGATGCAACATCGCCGAGGACAAGATGGGCATCTGCCTCACGCGGGTCAACAAGGGCGGCGACATCTACTCGACGATCTACGGTGTCGTATCGTCCATGAACGCCGACCCGATCGAGAAGAAGCCCGTCTACCACTATCTCCCCGGCACTCGTTCGTTCTCCATCGGCAGCTTTGGGTGCAACTTCCGGTGCGTCTTCTGTCAGAACTGGGAGATCGCCTGCGTGGACGGCACGCAGATTCCCGCGGTGGAGGGTCATCACCTCTCCCCGGAGGACGCGGTTCGCATGGCGAGGCAGTACGACTGCGCCTCGATCTGCTGGACCTACAACGAGCCGGGCATCTGGATCGAGTACACCCTCGACTGTGCCAGGTTGGCGAAGAAGCAGGGGCTTCACACGATCTACGTCACCAACGGCTACGCGACCCCGGAGCATCTCGACGTGATCGGCCCGTATCTCGATGTCTACCGCGTGGACATCAAGAGCTTCTCCGACGAGTTCTACCGGAAGCTGATCAACGTTCCCCGCGCACAGGGAGTCCTCGACGTGGCGAAGATTGCGAGGCACAAGTGGCTGATGCACGTCGAAACGGTGACGAACGTCATCCCCGGGTGGAACGATGATCCCGAGAACCTGCGGGCGATCGCAAGGTGGATCGGAGAGAACCTCGGCGACCGGACGCCGTGGCACATCACGCGATTCTTCCCCTGCGCGCAGTTGACCGATGTCCCTCCCACGCCTCTCTCGACGCTCGAACTCGCGGAGAGGATAGGTCGCGAGGAGGGGCTGAAGTTTGTCTACCTCGGCAACATCGCCGCCGGGGATCAGAACACCTACTGCCCGGTGTGCCGAACACTTGCGATCCGCCGCTTTGGGTACAATACCAGCGTGGAAGCGGTAACCGAAGATGGTGCTTGCGCCAACTGCGGGGAAGACCTTGGGATAGTTGTGAGTGTGGAGTGCGGAGTGTAGAGTGGAGAGTGTGGGTCCGGATGGTATCCACTCCACACTCTACACTGGATGGAGCTTGCCATGATATTCGATAATCGCCTTGATGCCGGTCGGCGGCTCGCGGGGAGACTCCGCGACTATCACGGACCGGATACCATAGTGCTGGGCGTCCCGAGGGGTGGGGTGGTCGTCGCCTACGAGGTCGCGGCGGCGCTCGGCGCTCCTCTCGACGTCATCATCCCGCGCAAGCTCGGCGCGCCGAATCAGCCGGAACTTGCCATCGGGGCGATTGCCGGCGATAACATCGTGGTGCTGGACGAGCAGACGATCAGCTACCTCGGAGTCCCCGACGACTACATCCAGGCGGAGGTCGCCCGACAGCGCGAGGAGATCGCTCGGCGGCGGACGCTCTATCGCCACGACCGGCCGTTTCCGTCGCTCGTGGGTAAGACCGTGATCCTCGTCGATGACGGCATCGCAACCGGCGCTACGATCACCGCCGCCGTGAGGGAGGTTCGGGCGCACAACCCCGGCAAGCTTGTCCTCGCGGTGCCGGTCGCGCCCCCCGAGACGGTCGAGCGGCTCAAGCATGAGGTCGATGATCTCGTCGTCCTGGAGACTCCGGAGCCGTTCTTCGCGGTTGGCTCGTGGTACTACGAGTTCGCGCAGACATCCGACGAGGAGGTAGTCGCCCTCCTGGAAGCGGCCGAGCATTGGTCGTACGCGGGATCGCCCTAGGGCGACCGCAGAAGGCCTTCCTTACGGTTCCGGTAGGTAGAGAACTCCCGCTATGGCGTAGTGGTCCGATACGGAGCGCATCTCATTCCATCAGCAGAGGGCGCAGATGCGACGCCTCTGCTGTGGGGAAGCGCTCATCCCCTCAGCACCTCGTCATTCCGCCTGTGAAACGGGACAGCGGCCGCTTCCTGTGTATGCAGGCGATTGCCGGAGGCTCCCCATACGACCTGGTATGCGCTGGCTTGTGTCGTTTCGAAAAGCCGGTCGCCGGGTAAGAACCCTCCTGACGTCCGGCCTTGCCCGCGCTGTTGTCGGTCGGGCTCGGATTGATCCCAAACCCCCGAAGCCCCAATGCTGCGGGGTCGGCTATAAGGAGGATGACATGCTCAAGGAGATCCTGCTGCGCGAGGATGCGCCGCTTACTCCCGAGGAATGGGGCGCTGTTGATGAGGTGGTAGTGCGGGTCGCCAGAAACCGACTGGTGGGTCGAAGGTTCATCCAGATATTCGGTCCCCTCGGCGCCGGTGTGCAGAATATCCACCAGGACACCTTTGCCGGGGCCGACAGCGGAGCCGTGAGTATGCTCGGCGAGGAAGACATCCATCCCGTACACACCGAACTGCGGGAGTTCAAACCTCTGCCTCTGATCTACAAGGACTTCTGGATCTACTGGCGCGACGTGGAGACCGCTCGAGCCTTTGGGATGCCTCTCGATATCAGCTCGGCCGCCGGCGCCGCGAACTTCGTCGCACATGCAGAGGACGATCTCATCTTCAACGGCAACGAAAAGCTCGGCTTCGAGGGACTGATGACCGCGAAGTGGCGCAACACCGTTCCGATGCTCGACTGGGATACGCCCGGCCAGGCCTTCCAGAACGTGGTCAACGCCACGAGGAAGCTCATCGATACCGGCTACTACGGGCCGTTCGCGATGGCGGTGAGCCCGAACCTGTTTGCGAAGATGCAGCGGGTCTTCGACAACACCGGTGTGTTGGAGATCAACCAAGTCCGCGAGTTGGTGACCACGGGAGTCTATCAGACCCCCGTCCTCCAGAACGACGGGGCCGTTATCGTCTCCACGGGCCCGGAAAACTTCGACATCGCGATCGCCCAGGACCTGATCACCGCGTTCCTCGGTCCGGAGAAGATGAACCTTCCGTTCCGAGTGTTCGAGTCCCTGGTGCTCAGGATCAAGCGTCCGGAGTCGATCTGCACCTTCGAGCCGCAGGAACAGAGCAAGGCCAAGAGGAGCTAGTAAGGATGCCCTATCGGTGGACAACTTCCTCTCGATAATCTGGCTGTTCTTCATACTGTCGGCGCTGATTCCCCTGTTCAAGCAGCGCCGGATACAGATGGAGCGATACCGCCTGATCCGCCAGCTCGAGAAGGAACGCAACTCCCGAGTGATCACCATGATCCACCGCCAGGAGGCGCTCAGCATCCTCGGCATCCCGGTCGTGAGGTACGTCACCGTAGAGGACTCCGAGCAGGTACTGCGCGCGATACGGCTCACTCCTCCCGATCTGCCGATCGACCTGCTGGTCCACACGCCGGGCGGACTCCTGCTCGCGGCGGAGCAGATCGCACATGCCCTCAAACGGCATCAGGCGAAGGTCACCGTCATGATCCCGCACTACGCGATGTCCGGCGGCACTCTGATCGCTCTTGCCGCCGATGAGATCGTCCTCGACCCTAATGCCGTGCTGGGTCCGGTGGATCCGCAACTCGGCGAATATCCCGCCGCCTCACTGCTGGCCGTGCTGGAGATCAAGGACCGAAACGAGATCGACGACCGTACCCTCATCATGGCGGACGTCGCGCGGAAGGCCGTGCGCCAGGTTGAGGAGTCCGTGTACTGCCTCCTGAGCGAAAGCATGGACGATGTTAGGGCCCGCGAGTTGGCGGGCATACTCAGTTCAGGCCGTTGGACTCACGACTACCCGATCAGCTTCGGAGAGGCCCGTGATCTCGGCCTGCCGGTGAACGATCGGATGCCATCGATCATCTATCGCCTGATGGAGCTCTATCCGCAGGCCGCTCAGCGCAGACCGAGTGTGGAGTATATCCCCCTGCCGTATCGTGGACGGGAGACGGAGCATCATGGACGCTGAGATATTCCGCGACAGAGAGGACGCCGGACGACGGCTCGCAGAACGCTTGCTCGACTACGAGGGCCGGGGGGCGCTGGTGCTCGCCATTCCGCGAGGGGGAGTGCCGATCGGCTATCAGATCGCCAAGAGGATAGGCGCGCGCCTCGATGTCATAGTCCTCCGCAAGATCCCGATCCCCTGGAACCCCGAGGCCGGCTTTGGAGCTGTGACCGCGGATGGGACCGTGGTGCTGAACGAGAGCATGGTCCGCGGGCTGGGAATGTCCGAGGAGCAGATCAGGCGCGCAGTGGAGGAGGTCCGGAACGAGATAGTTCGGCGGACGCGGATTTACCGCAACGGGAGCCTGGAACTGCCCGACGTCGCGGGAAGGCCGGTGATCCTGGTGGACGATGGACTGGCGTCCGGCTACACAATGCTCGCGGCGATCCAGTCGCTCGAGAAGCACAAGCCCTCGGAGATCGTTGTGGCCGTCCCGGTGGCATCGAGCGGCGCGGCGAGACTCGTTCGTCCGAGGGTGGACAACTTCGTCGCGCTGATAATCGGCGAGCGGCTGCCATTCGCCGTGGCGGATTTCTACCAGCACTGGAGCGATCTTACGGACGAAGAGGTGATGAGCTACCTCGAGCGAGCGTCCGTCTGATGCAGGAGAGCCCTGACGACCGAACGCCGCCAGGGCATGATTCGGAATACCGGCTCGGGAATCCGTCGGCTATCTGCGTCCTCCGGCCTTGCGCCCGGTCATCGGGCGCTCCTGGGCTCTGATCCGCTCTCGCGGAGCGGATTCCTCCCTCGGCGTCTTCTTGATCCTGCCGTTGGTGATCTCCTCGATGGTTTGCTTTCTGCCGATGTCTATGGGCATGGCGGTGCTCCTTCCAGGTAATCAGTCCTGCGCATACTTGGGGAACTCCTCCCCGAGGTCCTCGTGACCCTTGGCATACTGCTCCGGGTTCGCTCGGAACTTCTGCGCGCATTCCAGAGACTCGAAGAAGTAGATCCGTCCGTTGTACTCCTCCCTGTCGGGATATTCGAAATCGTCGAGAGTCTTCCCACAAACGGGATCAACGATCATTTCGTTCACCTCTTTCTGCGGCGCTTCTCTGCGGTATGGAATTCTTGCCCCCGGCGCGGAACTTTAAACGACGCCATGCGCTCTCCGGCGTGGCCGATCCGACCGACTGCCGACAGGTCCACCCCAAATCCCTTCCGGGGACCGCTTCCTGATCCGCTACGCTCAGAACTCCTATGCGAGGCCGATAGCCCACTGATTCAGGCTCGGGTCCTCGGCACCGCCGGATCTGCTCGATCTCCGCCTTCGGATCATCCGTGGTTTGGCCGTAGACCTGCAGTCCGCAGTCTGTAGTCTAGGTATGCAGTTCCCTTATGTCGCCGGTCTCCATGTAGTACACCCGCTCGCCGACGTTCGTCACGTGGTCCGCAAGGCGCTCGAGGTACCGGCTGATCATGATCAGCGAGACGGCCTGGTCGGCTACCGACGCGTCTCTCTGCATATGGTCGATCATCTCGTCGTGGAGCCTGCGGTTGAGGCTGTCCACCTGATCATCGTCGTCTATCATGTGCTGGATCAGGTCGAGGTCGCGGCTGACGAACGCCTCAAGCGTCTCCCGGAGCATCTTCTTCACTAGGTCGGCCATCTTGGGGATGTTCTTGAGCGGCTTGAAGAGAGGTTCCTGGGCCAGATGCTTCGCGGTCTTCGCGATATCGACGACATAGTCGCCCATGCGCTCGATGTCGGTGATGATCTTCATCGCGGCGGCGATCATCCTGAGATCGCGGGCCATCGGCTGCTGAAGCGCGAGCAGTTTCAGGCACCGGTTCTCGATGCTGAGGTTGTAGTCGTCCACGATGTCGTCCATGGCGATTGCTTCATCAGCCAGCTCCGTGTTCCTGGTGGACAGAGCTTCGATCGACTTGTGGAGCATCTGCTCGACCACGTTGCCCATCTTCAGCAGGTCCTGCTCCAGCTCCCGTATCTCGTCGGCAAACGCCGCTCGCACCGTTTCACTCATCGCAGTCCTCACAGGGCTTCTTAGCCGAATCTCCCGGTGATATAGTCCTCCGTCCGCTTGTCACTCGGGCGGGTGAAGATCGCATCGGACTCATCGAATTCGATCATCTCGCCGCTCAGGAAGAAACCCGTGTACCTGGACACGCGCGCCGCCTGCTGCATGTTGTGGGTGACGATGATGATTGTGTACTTCTTTGCCAATTCGCGCATCAGGTCCTCGATCCTCAGCGTGGAGATCGGATCGAGCGCGGAGGCCGGTTCGTCCATGAGCAGGATCTCCGGTTCGACCGCCAGCACTCGCGCGATGCAAAGCCGCTGCTGCTGACCGCCGGACAGCGCAAATGCCGACTGCCTCAGCTTGTCCTTCACCTCATCCCACAGGGCGGCGGAATGGAGACTTCGCTCTACGATGTCGCCGATCTTCCTCTTGTCCCTGATTCCGTGAATCCGCGGCCCGTAAGCCACGTTGTCGAAGATCGACATCGGGAACGGGTTCGGTCGCTGGAAGACCATGCCGACGCGCTTTCTTAGCTCCACGACATCGACGGATGGGTCGAGCACATTGCTTCCGTGTATCAGTACCTCGCCCGCCGTCCGCACGTTCGGAATCAGGTCGTTCATGCGGTTGATGCAACGCAGGAAGGTGGACTTGCCGCACCCCGACGGGCCGATCAGGGCGGTGATCTCCCGCTCCCGGATACTCAGGTTGACGTGCTTGAGCGCCTGGAAATCACCGTAGAAGAGGCTCAGGTCTCTGACGGCGATTATGATCGGGTGTTCCTCGGCCTCCGCGGTATCGGGACGCGGGCCGAGCGCTCCGGGCTCGCCCACTCTGTCTTCGGCCGTCACCAAGTTCGTTGCCTCCTGTAGTGCAGTCGGATGACGGCGGCGACCAGGTTCATCCCGAGCACGAGGATGAGCAGAGTGAACGCCGTTCCCCACTGGATGCCGACCGGCGCGTTCGGCACCTGGGTTGAGAGAATGTAGAGATGATAGGGTAGGGCCATCGCCTTGTCCCACACCGATCTCGGCAGTTCGACCATCCCGAACGCCGCGACCGTCAGCAGGATCGGCGCGGTCTCGCCTGCCGCCCGGCTGATCCCGAGGATGCCGCCGGTCATGATCCCCGGGAGCGCATATGGCAACACGGCTCTGCGGACTGTCTGCCACTTCGTCGCACCCAGGGCCAGGCTCGACTCGCGGAAGCTCTGGGGTACGGAAACGAGCGCCTCCTCCGCTGCGACGATGATTAACGGCAGGATCAGGAGCGCGAGGGTGAGCGATCCGGCCAGGATGCTCGCGCCGAACCCAAGCATCAGCACGAATACGCCGTAGCCGAAGAGTCCGTAGACGACCGACGGCACGCCTGCGAGGTTCACGATCGCCAGCCGGATGAGGCGCGTGAATGTGCTCGGCCGTGCGTACTCCGACAGGTAGATCGCGGAGAGCAGGCCGAGTGGGAGCGCGACGACGATCGTTCCGAGCACCAGATACAGCGTGCCGACGATCGGTGAGAGTATCCCGCCGGCCGTCATGCCGTTCGTAGGGATCGTGGTCAGGAACTCCCAACTCAGCGCGCGCCAACCCCTCGTAGTCAGGTAGTAGATCACCAGCGCAACCGGCAGCACGACGATGAGCGCCGATGCTCTGAGCAGGGTGAAGGCTATGGTCTGGATCGTCTTCCGGTTCATCGTCTTCTGCTCCTCTGCAGGGCCAGGTCGGCTACCAGATTGATGACAAAGGTCATCAAGAACAGCACCGCTCCGACTGCGAACAGGGCGTGATAGTGCGGGCTGAACCGCACGGTCTCACCCATCTCCAGGCCGATAGTCGCCGTCATGGTGCGCACGGGCTGGAGGAGAGAGTGGGGGATCAGAGCAGCATTCCCCGTAACCATCAGGACGGTCATCGTCTCTCCGATGGTGCGCCCGATGCCGAGCATCACGGATGCGATGATGCCGCTCTTTGCCGCCGGAACGATCACCCGGGTGATCGTCTGCCAGTGCGTCGCGCCCATCGCCAGCGAACCGGCGCGGTATTCCTTCGGTACGGCCGTCAGCGCGTCTTCGGAGATCGAGATGATCGTCGGCATCGCCATGAACGCCAGCATGATGGAGCCTGCCAGCGCGGTCAGTCCGGTCGGCAGGTCGAAGATATGTTTGAGCCACGGCGCCAGGAGTATGTACCCCAGGAAGCCGATGACTATCGACGGGATCGCCGCGAGTGCCTCGACCGTCGGCTTGAGCACTTCACGGATACCGGGGCCGGCGATCTCGCCGATGTAGACGGCCGCTGCGAGGCCGATCGGCACTCCGATGACGATCGCGCCAAGGGTCACGAGCAGCGATCCGGCGATCAGCGGAAGCATCCCGAACACGCCGGAGAGCGGATACCACTCGCGGCCCAGCAGCAGTTCTCCCGGCGATTCCGTCCGGAGCACCGGCAGCGCCTCTTTGAGCAGGAATACGAATATGAGCAGCACGATAACGACGGTCAAACCACCGCCGCCGATGATCAGCTTCTCGATCAGCGTCTCACGGATGTTTCCGCGCTTGGCGGCCGTTCGCACTGTTGTGTCGGTTTCGATGCTCATATCGGTCCCTCGTTCGCCGGGACGGTCCTGTCGCTACTGAGCCCTGACCGGGACGAACTCCTGCTCCTCGACGATCTTCTGTCCTTCATCGCTCAGCGCGAAGTCGATGAACTCCTTGATCATGCCCTCGGGCGGGTTCGGCGTGTACAGGTACAGCGGACGTGCAATCGGATAGCTCCCGTTCAGCACGTTTCCTTGCGTCGGCTCGACGAACCGCGATCCGGCGTCCTGCGCGACCGCGACCGCTTTGTGTCTGCGGGGATCCACGTAACCCATGCCGACGTACCCGATCGCGTTCGGGTTCTGCGCGACCTCGTCCGCGATGGACTGCGATGCGACCTGCATGAGCACGGTGTTTGCGTATTCCTCCGGGCCCTTGGGATCTCCACGACGGATCACGTGCTCGAGGAAGAATACGTGCGTGCCGCTGCTCCTGTCCCTCGATATCGGGACGATATCGCCGTCCCTGCCGCCAACCTGGCTCCAGTCGGTTACCTTTCGGGTGTAGATGTCCGAAAGCTGATCGATGGTGAGCCGCCCCACCGGATTGGCGAGATTCACGATGACCGACAGCCCGTCCCTGGCAACGGCGAACTCCTGTGGTTCGAGTCCGGCCCTCCGCGCATATTCCCTCTCTTCGCTGCTCATCTCTCGGGACGAGAGCGCGATGTCGGTGTCGCCATTGATCAGCGCCGCGATACCGACACCGGACCCGCCGCCGGTCACGGAGATGCTCGCATCGGGATGCGTGCGCCGGAAATCCTCCGCCCAGGCATTACCGAGGTTCACCATCGTGTCGGAGCCCTTGATCTCAGTGCTTGTGGACCTGCTGCATCCATCGGCAATGAGGACAGCGGCGACCAACAGGATGGACGCGACCAGAAACCGCCTCATACACAGACCTTTCCCGTATCCACGTTCCCGCTTCACTGGGATAATACCCCGGCCGGCCGGGAACCGAGCCTGACCACTCTCGGTATACTCGGTTGTCACGATCCTTACGGAATTCCCACAGCGATAGGCTGTGGGGCGACCGGCTGATAACCCATGCGGACGCAACCAACTGCCGGCTCCATGCGTCTATGATGGTGGAAGCAGCACTCATACCAGGAGGAGATTGTGAAGAAGGCACTCATTGTCGCGCTGATACTAGCCTTGGCGGGCGGAGGGTACTATTGGCGCCAGGGCGCTGATGCCCGGTATGCGCGCCAGGTGATGGACTGCATGTACGCCGGATCGTACGAGCCGATCAAGGATAGCCTGTGCGACAAGGCCAAGAAGGAATTGGAGAAGCCGAAGGTCCAGGAGTCGCTCCCGAGGCTCGGAGAGATGATGAAGGAGGCGTACGGCGAGATCGAGAGAGTGAAGCTCAAGTCGAAGGGCCCCCTGGAGGGACCGGGCGCTCAGGTACATGGAAAAGACGCCACCAAGAAGGTATTCTCGGTGACGAGCGACAAAGGCAAGTTCGATCTGACCCTGATCCTGGACAAGGATAACAAGCTGCTCATGTTCGTGCCGGGCAAGTTTACTCCGCACTAGTGCGCCGACGCGAGTCCGGGGCATCGGGACCTGTCACGACGGGACATGCCGATAGGCGGCGACCGGTTGAAACCGGGCCGCCTGTTTCGCTATACTGGGCCGGGAACCCTTTCCACGCAATACGAAAGAGAGTCGCACAAGATGTCAGCTTTCCTCGTCGCACTGCTCGCCATCGGGCAGACAGTGATCACCATTCAGCCGACGATAGTGAACCCGAACCAGTGGTCCTACTACGATGTCTACCGCGCCCCGTCATGCATGCGGATAGACGGAGTCCTGAGTGAGGTAGAGTGGGGGAAGGCCCCCGCCGCCACGGGGTTCAAAGAGTGCTTCCAGGCCGGATACGAGCCGGTCTACTCCACCACCGCGAAGATACTCTGGGACGATGAGTACCTCTACGTGGCCTTCGAGTGCGAAGACAGGGACATCTGGGGCACATACACCAGGCGCGATCAGCCGATCTACGCCGAGGAGGCCGTCGAGATATTCATCGATCCCGACTGGAGCGGCCGGCACTATTGGGAGGTGGACGTGAGCCCCCGGAACACCCCGGCCGACCTGATGGTGAAGGGATCGGGGTGGCAGCGGAACAGCGCGATCAACTCCCGATACGATGTGCTCGGCCTGCGCACCGGCGTGAAGGTCTACGGCACCCTCGACGACAGGGACGATGTCGATCAGAAGTGGACCGCCGAGATGGCGATCCCGTGGGTCGAGTTCAAGGGTCGAGCTCGGAACTCGCCTCCGAAGGACGGAGATTCCTGGCGGGCGAACCTCTTCCGATGCGAGCGCGTCGGCCCGTCGAAGGAGGACGATCAGTTCCTCTCTTGGTCGCTTTCCCCGGGCGTCTTCCATCAGCCACGGAACTTCGGGGTGATCGTCTTCCGCGACAGGCATCCGAGGTAGGAGCGGCCTGGCAGTTGCAGACCTTGTGATCTTCCTCTACTCCCGCAGGCATCAGGTGAATTCAGCGCCGCCGGTGTGACATCAGGGCTTGCTCTTACTAGAGTCCCGTGATATAATGCCGCCGCCAAGCCATCTCTCCATTCCTTATGCTGGAGGTATGCCTGTCATGCCAAGTTTCAGCAAGCCTCAGATCATCGGGGTTGCCTGCCTGATCGTCCTGCTCCTCGCTGCTCCCGTGTGCATCTACCTATCCAGGCACGGGTCGGCCCAGGCTCCTCCGGGGCCGGTGAAGCTGATCGAGCCGGGAGGTGAGTCGGCTGAGACTCTCACACCGACCGACGAGCCGGAGAAGCCGCGGACGATCAGCGTTCACGTCGCCGGCAAAGTCGGCAAGCCGGGGGTCTACGAGTTGGAGCTTGGGGCCAGGGTCCACGATGCCATCAAGGCCGCCGGTGGAGCCTCGCACGACGCCGATCTCGAGACCATCAATCTCGCCGCCAGGCTTGAGGACGGCCAGCAGGTCTACGTTGCCGCAAAGGGTCAGGTCCCGCCGCCCGTCGTCTCCACGGTCAGCGGCGGCAAGTCCGAGTCGTCCTCCGCCAAGCCCGCCAAGTCCGGCGGCGGAGGCGGGAGCGGCGAGATCGAGAAGTATGTGAAACCCGGCGACGGCACAGTGAGCATCAACAGCGCGAGTTCCGCCGAACTCCAGCATCTTCCGGGCGTCGGTCCTGCGATGGCTCAGAGGATCATCGACTACCGCGAGGAACATGGCGGATTCCAGTCGGTTGACGAGTTGGAGGAGGTCAAGGGTATCGGCCCGAAGACGCTCGCCAAGATGCGTCCCTTCGTGAGACTATGAACCTTCACTTTCGCCCCCTGTTCCCGATTGCCCTCGCCTACATCGCGGGCATCATCTGCGCCGCCGAGTTGCGCCTCTCGATCGGGGCCGGTCTGTGGCTCGGGTCGGTCGTGACGCTACTGGCGGCGGTAGTGACGGGCAGGGGATGGTCGAGGTCGATGCGTGTTCTCGCCGGCGGGGTGTTCCTCGTCGGGCTGATCAGAACCTCGGCGGGATGGGCGATCCCCTATGACGACATCAGCCGGTTCGCGGAGGGCAAGCTCGTCCATCTCACCGGCGTCGTGGCATCCGATCCCGAACTGCGGGAGGACGGGAGCATGCGGTTCGTCCTCCGAGCCGAATCCGTCAAGACGTACACGGGCGAGTACAGGGTCTCCGGCCGAACGATGGTGACCATCTGCCGCCCGCGGTGGCATACCGACGGCTCATCCACCTATACTCCGTTCCATGCAGACCGCGTGCGCATCCACGCCAGGCTGAGAACGCCGACCGCTCCGGCCAACCCGGGCTCAGGCTCGTATGCCGATTATCTGGCGCGCCATCGGGTTTTCTGCGCCATGTCCGCGCCGATCGGCGCCGTCAGGTATCTGGGGCCCGGACCGGGCATCGTCGGACGCACTACGGCCTGGTTCAAGGCCGCGCTCACCGCGAGAGTCCGGAGCCTCTTTCCCGGCGACCAGGGCAACCTGCTCCTCGGCATCATGCTCGGCAACTACGTCGCGCTTCCGCTCAGCGTGCAGTCGGCGTTCATGCGCACCGGCACGATGCACCTGCTCGCGGCGTCGGGCTACAACTGCGGAGTGATCGTGCTCATCTTCAGGTGGATCCTGCAGCGGCTGACGGTCCCGCGCGCATGGATGCACGTGATATTGATCCTTCTGCTCTGGGTGTTCGCAGTCCTGGCGGGGGCGGGGCCGTCGATCATCCGGGCGACGATCATGGCGACGACCTTCCTCTCAGCCTACCTGCTGTGGCGAGCGGCGGACATGGTGAACACCGTGCTCCTCTCCGGTCTGGTGATCCTGTTCGCCAACCCGCTCAGCCTCTACGACGTCGGCTTCCAGCTCTCGTTCGCGGCGGTACTCTCGATCGTTCTGGCGATGCCCATCATGCAGCCATGGTTTCACAGGGAGCCTGAGCAGGATACCAAGCTTCCGACAAACCGGCTGTGGCGGCCCGTCACCTGGTCGTTGAGGAGCATCCTCGACGCCGTGCTGCTGTCGGTCGCCGCGATGGTCGGCACCTTGCCGATCACGGCGGTGTACTTCAACTACCTGTCCACCGTCTCGATCCTGGCGAACGCCCTGGTTGCGCTCCTGGTAGTCGCGCTTACGGCATGCGGACTGGTCGCGGTGGCGTTCAGCGGGATTCCACTGATCGGACCGCTCGCAGTGAGCGCAGGTCAGTCGGTCTCGGGATCGATGCTGTACATCGTGACGGCGCTGGGAGAGCTGCCCTGGGCCGCGCTATCGGTCCGGTCACCGATGTGGGTGTTTGTGCTATTCTACTACGTGGTGGCGCTGGGCGCTCTGGAGTGTCTCCACCGCATCACGTCTCACAAGAGGGTATCGACGAATGGAAAGATCCCGGAGCAGGTCTCCGCGTAAGTGGCTCATACTTCTGCTGGCGGCGCTCGTCATTCTCTCAGCTTGGATGTGGCAGGAGGCGCTCAGGCCGCCCTCCGCGGGCGTCTTCGAGGCGACGTTCCTGAGTGTGGGGCAGGGCGACTGCATCTTCATCCGCACGCCCGGAGGCCGCACGATGCTAGTCGACGGCGGCTCGGAGGGATCGGGCGACATCGGCTACAACCTCATCGAGCCGTTCCTCAGGCGCCAGGGAGTGGACCGCATCGACGTTCTGGTGCTCACTCATCCTCATTCCGATCACATCAACGGGCTGCCGGCGGTGGTGAAGGATTTCCGCGTCGATATGGTACTCGACCCGGCGATCCCGCATCCGTCGAAGACTTACCGTGACTTCCTGCAGGCCGTTCGCGACCGGGGCATCCGGTTTCGGAAGGCGGTTAGAGGCCAGGTGCTCGATCTCGGCGATGGGGCCAGAGCCGAGGTGTTGAACCCGCCTGAGAGGCATCTCACTGGGACCGAGGACGACGTGAACAACAACTCGATCGTGCTCCGTGTGACATTCGGCAAGTCGAGCCTGATGCTCGCCGGTGACGCAGGCCGGGATGCGGAGGCCGATATCCTGGAATCCGCCGGCAGCCTGAGAAGCGACGTCCTGAAGGTGGCTCACCACGGGAGTAACGATTCCACCGGCGACGCGTGGCTCGACGCGGTCAACCCTCGGGCGGCGGTGATCAGCGTCGGACGGAGCAACCCGTTCGGGCATCCTCGCCGGGAGGTCCTGGAACGGCTCGCTTCGAGGGGTATCAGGGTGTATCGAACGGATCGCGACGGGGCGATAGTGGTGCGGTTCGGGGACGGCGCGCCGTCGATATCGACGGTTCGGCGGGATTAGCAGCAGGCTCCTCCGGGCTCGGATCAATAGGCCGCGAGGAACTCGTCCCACCGGGTGTCGCGGCCGAATGATATGCCCGCGTACTGGGCCAGCAGCGCATCGGAGCGGGTATCGGGAGTCGGCAGGTAGATCGAAACACCGTGCGAGTTGCCGACGCTGCCGCCGGTGTTCCTCTGGGCGATGACGAGGCTGTCCACGGCGGAGATCACGCTCGATGCAGACGCGCGCACCTGAGCGTTCACCACTGAGTCCCTCACCCGCGCCGCGAAGTCATAGAGGTCCCGGTAGTCGGTGTAGGTTGTATAGGACGTGCTGTCGCTGTCGTAGTGCTGGGTCTGGGATGCTGCGGCGGCAATCGCCGGGCTCCACGCGCTGAGATTCGCGGCCATCGTCGCCGCGAAGTTGTCGACGGCCGCGACAACATCCGGGAGTCGGCTCAGATCGATGGCGGAGAGCGTGCACGGCCCCCGGTTCTTCAGGTAGTGGTTGTTGTAGTCGTCCACGATCGCCGAAGCCAGTGCTCCGGGCTCGATCGTCGGATTGCGGACCAGTCGGCCGACCAACGACTGATACGGCAAGCCCTCAACGGGGATCTCCTCCTCGGAGGCGATCATGATGTCCGCTGAGTCCGCGATGGAGTAGGCCACCTCCAGCATCCCCATCAGGCATGCATCGAAGACGACGGTGCCCATGCGAGGCAGTGAGGCGAATGCCTGCTCCAGCTCTGCGAGGCTCATCTCGTCCGATCCGCTGGTCACGTCCTGGTGGATCGCTCGGACCTCCCTCGGGGCCGCCGTGAGGGAGCGCGACTGCCACCCTCGACCGTGGTCCCAGAGCACGAGCAGGTAGTTCCGGGCGGGGTAGTTCTCGACTCCCCACTGCACGAAGTCAGCAAGGGTGGCCGGATCGGCCATGTTCAGCTCGCCCAGGTCCGCAAGAAGCTCCGAGTTGATGACCGCCTCGTCGTAGTCCTTCGTGATCCGGTACCTGCGCGTGGTCGTCCAGTCACCGTTGCTGGCGTCTCCGCCGGGCCTGCGGTCGATCTGCACCAGCACGGTCGCCTGGCTCGTCGAGCCGATAGCCTCCATCTCGTTGATGTCGAAGATCCCGTACTCCTCCAGGCTGTTATCCGCGGCCATGTAGACCAGCACAGTCCAGAGCCTGGGTGACGAGGGATCGTCGAGTATCCGCGAAGAGGAGCCCCCTCCGCATCCCGCGAGCGTGATCACGGCGGCTGCCAGAAGGAACAGTAGGACGAGAGCGGATGATGTCTTGCTGCAGGGCATGGTACGCATCCTGTGGTCTCCGCCGATCGGTCGACCCGTGGTGGTCTCTACGGCAGGCGGCATATCGGGAGTATAGCATCTGTCGGTAGAGACCGTCAATTGAAGCCTGCATCCGCCGTGCGCCGTAGGTATTACTACCGGTTTTTGCCTCCCGGACACGCATCTCCCTATCAGGCTGCGTCGATTCCCCGATAATAGGGATTAGGAATATCCTCTCTGGGGACACAAACGGGGGTGCGCAGTTGCAGTTAATCAGCCTCGATGAGATCATCACCAACTCCAAGCAGCCCAGGCAGACGTTCTACGACTCGAGCCTCGAAGAGCTGGCTCGTTCGATCAAGGAACGTGGGGTTCTGGAACCGATCGTCGTCCGACCGAAGGCCGACAAGTACGAGATAGTCATGGGCGAGCGCAGGTATCGCGCCAGCCGGCTTGCGGGCCTGCATGAGATCCCGGCGGTCATTCGCGAGATGAGCGATGAAGATGCGGCGGCCGATGCGCTGCTGGAGAACTTTCAGCGCGAGGATCTCAATCCTATAGACCGCGCCAAGGCTATCGAAGGTCTACTCAGCTTTATGACTTGGGAGAAGTGCGCGAAGACCCTTGGTGTCAGCGAGAGCACTCTTCGTCGCCACCTCGAACTGCTCGAACTCCCTGAGGCGATCCAGAAGGAGTTGATCGAGTCGTTCAACAGGGTATCGGGAAGCTGCTTCACCGAGGCGCACGCTCGTGTGCTCAAGAGCATGAACTCCGACCCTTCGGTCCAAGTCCGTCTCGTGCGTAAGATCAAGGAGGAGAATCTGTCCGTCGCCGAGACCCAGCGGATTCTGGAGGCGATACGGGAGGTGCCTGCTAAGACCGAGGCATTCCTGCGCGTGCCCCTGCGAGTGACTGAGGAGATCCTCAAGCAGATCGGCAAGGCCCAGCGGAAGTCGAAGCCGTTCAAGGCGCAGACCGCCAAGCAGCACATCCAGGCGCTCGAGAAATGCGCCAACCAGCTCTCCGAAGTGATCGACGAGCGTCTGATCGAGTACATGCAACTGGAGGAGATGAACCAGGTCCTGAGCACCTGCACTACCGCGCTAACCGAGATCGAGAGTTTCTGCAACAAGCTGCGGCTCGCCCTCCAGAAGGATGATCACGGTTTCAAGGAAGTCTACATCCACTGTCCGCTGTGCGGCCGCATCGAGTTGATAGGCAGTCTGCGGTGCGCGGTCTGCTGGACCGTGCTCCGGCGCTGTGTCGACTGCGGCCTCTACGATGAGACATATCAGCGGTGCTCGATCACCGGAGACTACGTCTACCTCTCGGAAGCCGAGTCTCCGCAGGAGAGCTCCGCATCCTACAACTGCCAGGACTACAAGCCCAAGTTCGAGCCGCGCAAAGCTGCCTAGCATCGATCATTCTGTTTTCGACAGCGGGTATTCATGCCCCGGCGACTCCGGTCGTCGGGGCATGTTTGTGCGGCAACCATACGGGACGGCCTGGGGCGCTGAGGCGACCAATTGCAATTCTGCACACTACATAAGCGCTGATCCATACATAATCCTTGACAGCGCTTTCACACACTGTTATCATAGATTTACAAGTCGTTCCTTGTGGTCTTGGGACTCGCAACCCGCCATGTGTGTGTACTCCAGCATCTATCTCCCCCGTCTGCTAACGGGGCTCCCATGGAAGTGAAGTCACAGATCCGCCGGCCCAGCCCAATCGGCCGGAGCGCGAGGAGCCAATCGTCTGCAATTCGCAACTAGAAGGAGTGAGGTTAGATGAACACGAAGGACGGTGCCCGGGATTATGTCGGCATTCGGAAAGGCCTGTCGGGGCAATCGCTGGGAGAACTGGAAGCCCAGGTAATGGACATTATCTGGGATCTCGAGCCGCCCATCACCTCGGCGCAGGTGTTCAAGATCATGTATCCGAGGAGAGAGCTGTCCTACTCGACCGTCATGCTCACCATGGCGAAACTTTCCAGGAAGGGCATACTCACCCAGAAGCGGCTGGGCAAGAGGAAGACAGACGCTTACGTCTACACGGCCAACATCAGTCGGGAGGAAGTAGGTCTTCGGTTGATGGAGGACGTCTGCAGGAAGGTCCTGCGGCAATCGCTCCCGGAGGCCCTGCCGTCCATCCTCGATGCCAAGTCAGGCATCGGCAAGAAGGATCTAGAGAAGCTCGCGAAAGCCGTTTCGGCGCTCTCCGAGAAGTAGCGCGAGCTCGCGGAGTTCGGTATCATCCCTGCCATTTGATCGCCCTGCCCGCAGCCACGGAGCTGCGGGTAGGGCGATTCTGTTTGTGCTGTCCGTGGTTCAGAGGAACGGAAGGGAATTCCGTCGGAAGCGTAGCATTCTTACCTTGTAAGCTCGGGCAACGGCGCCCGGGCAAATACATATTGCGAGGTGGCTACCTTGGATAGCGAGAAACTGGCGATAGACGGCGGTACTCCGGTTCGGACCGAGCCGCTCCCCTCTGTCGGCAACAAGTCGGGCCGTGACTTCGGCGCAGAGGAGTTGGCAAATCTCAAAGAGGTCATCGATTCGGGAACGCTCTTCAGATACGGGGGGAAGTTCGTAGACAGGCTGGAGAGAGACTTTGCGGCTCTGCTCGGTGTCAAGCATGCGGTGGCATCGACATCCGGCACGTCGGCGATTCACGTCGCAGTCGGCATGGTGAACCCGAACCCGGGCGACGAGATCATCACCGCTCCGATCACCGACATGGGCTCGCTCATCGGCATCATGTTCCAGAATGCCATACCCGTGTTCGCCGATCTCGATCCGAAGACCTACACGATGCTCCCGGAGAGCATCGAGGCGAGGATCACGCCGAAGACCAAGGCTATCCTCGTCGTTCACCTGTTCGGTCAGGCCGCCGATATGGACCCGATCCTCAAGATCGCTCGGAAGCACAACCTGATGGTCATCGAGGATTGCTGCCAGGCGTATCTCGCCGAGTACAAGGGACGCCTCGTCGGTACTATGGGCGACATCGGTTGCTTCAGTCTGCAGCAGTCGAAGCACATGACCGCGGGCGATGGCGGCATCACCATCACCAACAACGACGATCTCGCCCGCCGTGCCCGCCTCTTCGCGGACAAGGGCTGGCCGAGAGAGCCGGGAGCCCGCGACTACCTCTTCCTGGGCATCAACTACCGCATGAACGAGCTTACCGGCGCCGTCGCCACCGCGCAGGTCGGCAAGGTCGAGAGTGTGGTCCAGCGGCGCAGAAATGTCGCCGATGCGGTCACGAAGGGCATCGCGGACGCACCGGGAGTCAACCTTCCGACGGTCCGCGAGGGATGCAAGCATTCCTGGTGGCTCTATCCGCTTACGATCGACGAGTCGGTGCTGAAGACCGATCCTGTCACGTTCGCCCAGGCGCTCTCCAAGGAAGGCATCCCGGCCGGCGTCGGGTACATCGGCAAGCCGATCTACATGTCGCCGATCTTCCAGGAGACCGTTACCTACGGTGATTCCGGATGTCCGTTCACCTGTCCTCACGCCAACCCTCGTGAGTACAAAGAAAGCGACTGCCCGAACACGCTGGAGATCCTCAAGAACATTATCATCCTTCCGTGCAACGAGTTCTTCTCGGACAAGGACGTGAACGACATCATCCGGGGCGTGCAGAAGGTCGCGCGGCACTTCGCCGGGAGCTAACCGTGGACTACAACGTAATCGACTCCAATACGCATTTCGGCTTTCTGCCGTACCGCGACACGGACGTTTCGCTGGAGAAGCTGCTATCGTCGATGAACAGGTACGGAGTCGCCGGAGCGCTTACCTACTCGCTCATGGGTGTCGCCTACGACTTCCAGGACGGCAACGAGGAGACCTTCGCCGTTTGCCGGGCGAACCCGGGCCTGTTCCCGGTTGCGACGGTCGATCCTCGGCGGCACATCGATGTCGTCGAGGAGATCGCCAAGTCCAGGGAGCGGGGCTTCGTCGCTCTCAGGGTCTTCCCGGAGCAGCAGGGGTGGAAGATCGACTCCGCGCTGTTCAGGCCGATCGTGCGGGAGTGCGAGCGCATAGGTATGCCGATCATCGTCTCCGGCGCGGGCCCGGGCGCGGCAAGCGACGTCCTCCGGGCGGTCGAGAGCTCGACGGTTCCCGTGATCGTCGTCGGTATCGGCTACGGCACACTCGCTGAGGGGATCGCCGCTGCCAGGGAGCACCCGAGCATGTTCATCGAGGCGCAGGTCATCGACCCGCCGGATTCGCTCCGGGTCGCTGCCGACGCGATCGGGGCCGAGCGGATCGTCTACGGCTCGAACAGCCCGTCGCTCTCCATGAGGGGCTCGATCAACGCCGTGATGGAAGGCGAGCTGTCGGACGAGGAGAAGGCGATGATCTTCGGCGGCAACATCCGCCGCATACTCGGGATCAGCGCTCCGGACGTGAGGCTTAGCCTCGACGATCCGTTCGCCGGCATCCCTATCATCGATGTTCACTCCCACTACGGCAAGTGGCCGTTCCCGATGCGCCGGTGGGGCGTCGATTACACCCTGGAGATCATGCGCCGTCGCAGGATCAACAAGACGGTGATGTCGTCATCCTACGCGATTGTCTACGATTTCGTCGAGGGCAACAGGCAGATGGCCGATGCCATCGAGGGGCATTCCGAACTGCTCGGCTACGTGACGGTCAATCCGAACTACTTCGAGGCATCGTGCAGGGAACTCGAGACCTACCTCCAGAAGCCGAACTTCATCGGCGTGAAGATCCATCCGGCGTACTGCCGCATCGGGATCAATGCGCCGAAGACCCGCGCGCTTCTCAGGGAGATCGAGAAGTACCGCAGGCCTGTGCTAATCCACACGTTCGGGCCGGGAACGCCTCTGCAGATCCGGGACGTTGCCGGTGACTGCCCGAATCTGCGGTTCATCATGGGCCACGGCGGAGGGGACGCCTGGCGTGAGGCGGCCGAGGTCATCAGGGACACGGACAACTGCTACATGGAGTTCTGTTGCACCGCTCTGGAGACGGACAAGGTCCGCCGGACCGTCGAGCTAGCCGGCGCGGATCGGGTGCTCTTCGGCAGCGACCTCGACCTGATCCATCCGGGGTTCGTCGCCGGGTCTTACGAGGAAGCCGGTCTGAGCCGGGACGACCTCGAGAAGATCCTGTACAGGAACGCCTCGGCGCTCTTCGGCATCGAGCCCTAAGTTCCGGTATGTCTGACGGTCTGCATGTAGCTTGCAGCCCCGATCTTGGGAATACCTACTTCGGCGGCGTGAAAGACTCAGGGCTGCCGGACTTGTGAGATGCTCGAAACCAGGACTCTCAGCCTACCGGTTATCTTGCCTCCCGGGTTCGAGGAGTGCGAGCGATGTGTCAACCGCCTGAAGGACTCTCTCCTCCAGGTAGAGGGCATATCGTCCGTGGACGTGGATAGGGAAGCGCACACGCTCGTGCTTACCTACGACCCGCACCTGGCGAGCATCGACGACGTCGAGAAGCGGGCCAGGAGCATCGGCATCGATCTTGAGCGGAAGTTCCATCACGACACGGTGACTTTGGTGGGCCTCGACTGCCCCGACTGCGCGCTCAAGCTCGAGAAGGGTGTCGGCAAGATGCCGGGAGTGCTCTGGGCCTCGACTAACTACGCCGCATCCAAGCTGAGCGTCGAGTATGAGCCCGACAAGATCGGTGTGCCGGCTGTGGAGCGCAGGATCCGCGAGCTCGGCTACGATGTCAAGGAGTCCGAGGCCGAGGTGGCCGGGAGACCCGAGGCTGAGGAGGAGATCGTTCGCCCTCAGCGGACCCGGCTGGAGAAACAGGCGATCCTCACCATCATCGCCGGCATTGCGATCGTGCTCGGCTGGATCGCGATCCTGCTCGATTACCCGGCTGTCTCGAATGCGCTTTTCGGCGCCGCTGCCGTGGTCGCGGGGTTCTATGCCGCGCGTGGAGCGGTCTACAGCCTTAGGTCGCTCGTGCTGGACATGAACTTCCTGATGTCGGTTGCAGCCATCGGAGCCATCATCATCGGCGAATGGTTCGAGGCTGCGGCGGTCATGTTCCTCTTCTCGCTGGGCAATGCGCTCGAGGCGCGTACCGTCGAACGTACCCGAGACTCGATCCGCTCGCTGGTCACGCTCTTCCCGACCAAGGCGACGATCCTCCACGAGGATCACGAGGATGTAGTCGATGTCGAGCAGGTAAAGGTCGGTGATGTGTTCATCGTGCGGCCGGGGGAGAAGATCCCGACCGACGGCGTCGTGATATCCGGCAGTTCGTCGGTCGATCAGGCTGCGATCACCGGCGAGTCGACCCTCGTCGATAAGACTGAGGGCGATGAGGTGTTCGCCGGAACGGTGAACCACGGGGGTTCGCTCGATGTGCGCGCGACGGCCACCTCGAAGGATAACACTCTGGCGAAGGTGGTCCATCTCGTAGAGGAAGCTCAGGCGGAGAAAGCGCCGTCCCAGCGTTTCACCGAGGTCTTTGGGAGATATTACTCACCGTCGGTGGTGATCCTGGCGGTGCTCGTCGCTGCGACATGGCCGTACATCACGAGCGCGACACTCGTCGAAGCCGTCTACATCAGCCTGACGCTGCTCGTAGTGTCGTGTCCATGCGCGCTGGTCATCTCGACGCCGGTTGCGATCGTTTCCGCGATAGGAAGCGCCGCGCGGAACGGCGTATTGATCAAGGGTGGGGCGCACCTCGAAGCGGCCGGAGGCGTCTCGGTCGTCGCTTTCGACAAGACCGGCACGATCACGACCGGCCAGGCGGAGGTGACCGATGTCATCGCCGCCGAGGGATTCACCGCGGTGCAGGTCCTGACGCTGGCATCGAGCGTCGAGAGCCGGTCGGAGCACCCGCTGGCGCAGGCGATCCTGCGCTACTCGAAGAACGAGCAGATTGCGTCTGAGCCGATCACCGACTTCGAGACGTTCACAGGGATGGGCGCCGCCGCGAAGTTCAACGGCTCGACGGCGATGGTCGGCAATTCACGTCTGATGGAGCAACTCGGCGTCGATATCACGCCGCAGTACGACGTGCTGCTCGACCTGCAGAAGCAGGGCAAGACCGCGGTGATGGTTGCGACGAACGGTCAGCTCGCGGGGATCATCGCCATCTCCGATACGATCCGTGCGTCGGCTCGCGACGCATTCGCCGAACTGCGCAGGATCGGGATCAGGCGTATCGTGATGCTCACAGGCGACAACGAGGGCACCGCGCGCGCTGTGGCGCGCGACCTCGATGTCGATGAGTACTATGCGGAACTCCTGCCGCAGGACAAGGTCGATATCGTCCGCCTCCTGATCGAGCGGTACGGCAAGGTGGCGGTAGTGGGCGACGGCGTGAACGATGCGCCGGCGCTCGCGGCCTCGACCGTGGGGATCGCGATGGGCGCGGCGGGCTCGGACGTCGCCCTGGAGACCGCCGATGTCGCGCTCATGTCGGACGACTTGGTGAAGCTGCCCTACGCGGTGCGGCTGAGCCGGACCACTTTGCGCGTGATTCGGCAGAACATAGCTTTTTCGCTCTTGGTCATTGCATTACTGATCACTACGACGCTGATCGGATGGCTCCGGCTCTCCCTGGGCGTCTTTGGACACGAAGGCAGCGCGCTTCTTGTGATAGCGAACGGCATGCGGCTGCTGAGATACCGGTGAGAACACGGCAGACATTGGAGTAATGGAGTGTTGGAGCGGTGGGTTCCCAATACTCCATCACTCCGGCACTCCATCACCCCTGTGTTCTGTGGCACTTGGAGGTAGCGAGATAGACCTTTCGCATCTGACAGCATTCGATACCGTCGCCTTGCGCGCGGTGATTGCCATATTCGCAGCTACCGTCGGCGGGCTCTTCGCGGTCGGTCGAGGACATATCAGCCACAGGCTCCTCTGCGGGCTCGTCAGTTTCGCGGCGGGATCGCTTCTTGCCGTCACCTCGATGAACATCATCCCGGAGACCCAGGAGATGATCGGGAGCGGGTTGGCGGCGGTCACGATCATCGGCGGGATGGGCGTCTTCGCCGGGATCGGGCGTTACATCTCCGTGCTGTGTCCGGCCTGCGCAGCGTCGGCGAGCGAAGAGGGCTACCTGCGTCTGGGCATACTGCTCATGGTGGCGATGGGAGTCCATAGCACGGTCGATGGGCTGGCGATCGGCGCAGGGTCAGCGGCGTCTACATCGAACGTAGGGACGATGATCCTGATCGCGGTGTCGTACCACAAGATCCCCGAGGGCCTGGCGCTGGTGAGTATCGCACGGCTTGCAGGCTATGGCAGATGGAAGGCGCTCGGGGTGACCGCGCTGATCGAGTTCACGACCGCACTCGGCGCTCTGGTAGGCCTGGTGTTCGTCCCGGGGGAGTCGCCGCTGATCCTGGGGGTTACCCTCGGGCTGGTGGCGGGGAGTTTCCTCTACACGGTAGGATTCGCGCTCCTCAAGGAAATGTACGCCCACGAGAAGGGCTCGATACTCGTCTATCTGACGCTCGGGTTCTTCTCCATGCTGACCATCGGGGCACTCCTGGCGCGCATGGGACTGGGGCATACGCACTGAGGGGGGAGTAATCAGTAACCGGTGACCAGTGATCACTGGCCACCGGTCTTCACTCGATCACGATCTCCCCCACACTCGGGAGCACGTGCGTCGGGCGGTAGGCGAAGCGCTCGACGTCGGCCTCCGAGGTTACCCCGCTCAGCACCAGGATCGTCTCCATGCCTGTCTCGATCCCGGTGACTATGTCGGTATCCATCCGGTCGCCGACCATCACGCTCGATTCGGAGTGCGCGTCGAGGAAGTTCAGGGCGGTCCGTATCATCAGCGGATTCGGCTTACCGACGAAGTACGGCTTGACACCCGTCGCCGATTCGATGAGCGCCGCCATCGCGCCGCACGCCGGGATGATCCCTCTCTCCGACGGCCCTGTCGGATCGGGATTCGTCGCGATGAACCGGGCGCCGGCCGCTACGAGGCGGATGGCGTGGGTGATCTGCTCGAAGTTGTACGATGTCGTCTCGCCGAGCACCACGTAATCGGGGGTGACGCTCGTGAGGACGTAGCCGACATCGTGCAGGGCGCTGGTGAGCCCCGATTCGCCGATGGCGAATGCCGTTCCGTTCGGGCGCTGGTTGGCGAGGAATCGGGCGGTCGCCATCGCCGACGTGAACAGCTTGTCCTCCGGCACGCAGAGTCCGACGCTCGCCAGCCGATGCCGGAGGTCCCGCGGCGTGTACTGCGGGTTGTTCGTCATGATCAGGAACTTCGTCTCGGTTTCCAGTAGACGCGCGATGAAATCCTGCGCCCCGGGTATCGGCGTTCGACCCCGGACCAGCACGCCATCCATATCAAGCAGGTAGCTCTTCTTGCTCAATCAGTCCCTCCGGCATCGCACATGGGTCGCATCCGCTCCACGCATCCCATCTATCCAAAGAACGTCGGTCGGCGGCTCACGAGCCTCGGCAGGGAGAGCGGGCGGAACGGCATGCCCTCCGTGCGAGCCCTGATCGTGTCCACAAGCTCGTGCGTGAACACATCGCTCATGTCTTCGCCGCCGCGCACCCTTACATTCAGCCTGCCGCTCGACTTCTCCTTTTCGCCGACGACCACCAGGAACGGTATCCACGCCTGCTCGCCGTGCCTGATCTTCTTTCCCACGGTCTCATTCCGATCATCCACGTCTGCGCGGATCGATGAGTGCGTCAATTCCTCGCACACACCCTCCGCAAACGGCAGGAACTCCTCGGAGACCGGGATAACACGTGCCTGAGTCGGAGCCAGCCAGAGCGGCAGCATCGGCGGGACTCCCTGGGCTGCATCGACCGCGATCTTCTCCAGTATCCCGCAGAGAGTGCGCTCGATGCTTCCGAACGACGACGCGTGAAGGATGACAGGGCAGGGGACCTTCTGTCCCTGGTCATCGATGTAGCCGATGTTGAACCGCTCACCGTCCTTCACGTCCCACTGCACCGTGCTCACCTGCACGTTCGAGCGGTCCTCCGTGATCACCTGGTACTCGTTCTTGATCGCGTAGTAGTGGCTCATCTGCGGCATCAGCTTGAAGAACGCCGGCACTCCGAGCCGCTTGCCGATGCCGACGAGCCAGTCGCGGTTCTCCTCGAAGAAGCCGACCGTGCCCTCCCATCCGAGCACCCATCGGCCCTCCGCGATCACGTCGTTCATCAGTTCGGCGAACCGCAGGCAGAGCCATTCGAACTCCCGCTTTGCCTCTTCGACGTTCGAGCAGGCGGCGTGCATGTCGGTCATCATGAAGTTGCGCACCCGCTTGAGCCCACTGACCTCGCCCTCCTGCTCGTTTCGGAAGCATGACGCCTCCTCGTAGACCTTCAAGGGGGTCTGCCTGTACGTGAAGCGGACGTTCTGCATGAACGGGAACGCAAGGGGATCGGACGCGTATCTGAGATAGCAGACTCCTCGTCCGCCGTCGACCACGTAGTCGCGCTCGTGGAACTCGCCCATGAGCTGACCGACCAGGTTGTGATCGCCGCGGATCACGATCGGATTCTTCATCTCGAACGCGCCCCATTCGTGAGCGATCTGCGCCGCGTAGTCGAGGATCAGCTTCTGGATCAGCAGCCCGTTCGGATACCACTTGTAGTGGCCTTTCTCTGATGCCTCACAGTAATCGACAAGCTCGTGCCGGCGCATGTACTCGATATGCTTCGGTGTCCCCTGGATATCCACCTTGCGTCCGAGTTCGTTGGAGACGAACTGCTTCAGGAGCGCGTACTGCGGCTCCTTTCGCTTGAAGAGCGGGTTCTGCGCGAAGTCCTCCGGCGTGACGTCCGACGCGTTGCCGTCCATATCGACCACGACCCAGCGCACGAACTCGCTTGGCTTGCGCTCCGACTTCTCCCTCATCTGAGCAGCCTCTTCGAGCGGGGCAGGCGAGCACCGACCGCTCCACTCCGATAGCGGGTGTCCGAGGCATGAGAGGTCGAATGCTTTGTACCATCCGAACGGAGCGCGAATGACCTCCAGAGATTCCTTCAAGACTGATTCCGCCTCGTCGAGCACCTTCAGCGCGATTCGGGGAGTGCTCGGCTCCTCGGTAAGGTGAACGTACGGGTAGAGCACGACCGTCCGCACGTCGAGCTGCGTCGCCCGCTTGAGGGTGTCCGCCGCCAACTGCCGTGCGACGGACTCCGGCGACTCGGCGTCGCCCTTCTCGACCGACATGAATACGACCAGGCACTCGCGATCCAGCCTGTACTCATGCTGCTCCGGCGATATGACCTCCGCTCCGTCGATTGCCTTGTCCCTGCTCTCGAACCTGAAACCTTTCGAATGTATGCCCAGCGTTCTCACGAAGACCCCTCCTCCGGAATGATGGAACAATGGAGTGTTGGAGTACTGGGGCCCATCACTCCAACATCCCACTACTCCGGTACTCCTGAAAGCGAAAAAGGCCGCCCCGGATCGGGACGGCCTGTGGTGTGAACTCGATGTGTTGAACCGGCAGCCTACACGCCCCTCCGGGGATGTGACGATACGAAGAATGCCTCGAAGTTGCCGGTTGCGGTATAGGATTGCGGTTTCATCACATCACCCCCTTTGGACTTGCGATGTGGTCTGACTGCCGTATTGTATACCCGATCGTCCATATCCGTCAACCCCATGCTTGTTTCGCACTCAGCCGTTTCACAGCCGCCCCGCCATGGGTATCTCATCTGTAAACCCCATCGATATGAGGTACCGAGATGCTCAAACCTGTCCGTCAACGAGAGATATTCCAGAGATGCGTGCTGAACCCCCTCATCACGTGGCGGGACATGCCCTATCCATGCAACACTGTCTTCAACCCTGGGGCGACCCTGTTCGAGGGCGAGACGCTCCTCCTGCTCAGAGTAGAGGACCTGGAGGGCCGCTCGCATCTCACAGTGGCACGGAGCAAGGACGGCATCACCGACTGGCGGATCGAGCCGAAGCCGCTAATGGCTCCCGAGGAGGAAGGCAATGCTCCGGAGAACTACGGCGTCGAGGATCCGAGGATCACCTGGCTCGACGACATAGGGAAGTACGTTATTGCATACACGGGCTATTCCCAGTTCGGAGCGGGCGTCTGTCTGGCCACGACTACCGACTTCAAGTCTGTCGAGCGTATGGGCCTGGTGCTCGCCCCGAGCAACAAGGACGCGGCGGTCTTCCCTCGCCGGATCGGGGGACGGTACTGGATGCTTCACCGTCCCTCCGCCGGGAGCCTCGAGCACATCTGGCTCACGTCGTCACCGGATCTGAAGCATTGGAGCGAGCCCTGGTGCGTCCTCAAGGAGCGAGGCGGCCCTTGGTGGGACGGCTCGCGTGTCGGGGCGAACACGGTGCCGATCGAGACTCCGGAGGGCTGGCTGATCCTCTATCACGGAGTGAAGGACTTCCCGGCCGGGCCGGCCTACCGCATGGGCGCGGCACTGCTCGATCTGGAAGACCCAAGGAAGCTCATCTCGCGCCTGCCTTACTGGATACTCGGCGCGCACGAGGAATACGAGATGGTGGGCGACGTGCCGAACGTGATATTTGCGAACGGACATGTGCAGAAAGGCGACGAACTCTGGGTCTACTACGGCGCGAGCGATACGTGCGTCTGCCTGGCGACCGCGACGGTGACCGAACTCCTCGAGGCACTGGAGGAGTCGAGGGAGAGGTAGTGATCGGTGATCAGTGGCCAGTAACCGGTAATCAGTGCGGGATTGGGGCCGGTTGCTTACTGTTCACCGTTCACCGCTTGCCGATCACTGGTCACTTCGGGCTCTTCCACACCAGGCAGACCGGCTTCTCGGTCCGCGCATATCCCTCACGGCTCCATGCCGGATCGGTCGAGTAGACTCGCTCTCTCTCCCGGCGGCTGACGTATTCGTAGAGCGGGGTGGTCGTGGGCGGCGGATTCGTCGTATCGGCGGGCAGGGCGTGGAACATAGGATGCCCGCCGCCCGTCGGAGCGTTGCCGTCGCCGATCCGAAGCGCCTCTCTGTCGGCGTATACCGGTACGGTCCCATCCATCGGTCTGTCAGGCGCGAAGAAGGCAATCGGCGCCGCCTGCTGCAACTCGGGCGTGACCGGCTCCGAGAGACGAAGGCCGGGGACGTCGCCTGATCGGTCGCCGTACACCGCCACAGGGAGCGCGAGACGAGGGTCGGCCAGATCGAGCTTATACATGATCTGGTTGTAGTCGTACTTCGGCGTGTAGTTCGTATGCCCGGTCAGCCAGTTAGTATAGGTTCCTTCGAAGTAGATTATGCGGCCGTCCTGCTTGTCGAACATCGGGTGATGTCGAGGGTTGTAGAAGGTATATTCGAAATGTGTAACAATCTTGCGCGCATAGACCCACGGACCGATCGGGCTATCGGCCTCCAGATACCACACTTCGCCGAGCAGTGAAGCGCCGAAGATCTCCGACATGATCATAGTCCATCGGTTGCGGTACTTGTTCCAGGATATCGATGCGCTGTGATAGAGCACCGGCTTTCCGGTTGCCACGTCCTGGATATGGAAGAGCGCGTCCTCCGGCTTCAGCTTTCCATCCTTGATCAACTCCGCCTCGTCCCGCGGGAAGGGCGCCCACGTATCCGGCCTCCATGCGAACCGGGCCTTCCCCTGGGGATCGCGGTCTACCTCGAACTCGTCCTTGCGAGACCCATCTTTCAGGCATGTGTACGCCTCGTACTTCGAGGGGTCCTTGTAGCTCTCCAGGTCGGCCTTCACGCGGGTTATCGGCGAGAAGTAGATATACTCGGTGTGCTTATCCGTCAGCCGGAACGGATGCCCGCCGGGCTTGATAGGAATGTCTAGGTCGAACTTGGCGACCTTGCGGAAGATCTGTTCGTCGTCGTCGAACTCCACGAGTCCGATCTCCTGAGCCTTCATCGCATTGTCCACGTTCGAATACATGGCGAAAAGTCGCTCGCCTCGTTCGGCATCGGGGAATGTCAGGAGTCCTCCGAGCCAGATCGGCCCCTGGGTCTCCGATGGCACCATCTCCTTGGAGAAGCCGTTCGCGTCGACGAAGTAGGTCAGGTCCACGCCGAGATCCGGGTCGAGTCCGCCTTTCCCCGGGAGGTCGGATGTTGCGCCGGAGGTTCGGAAGTTGCCGAGCGGATGGTCGGGTTTGTTCGTGTCGCCCCAGAACCAGTAGAGCTTACCTTTGTAGATGCAGGAGAGAACCGAGTCCTGGCCCATGACGAGGCCGCTGATCGTGGGATTCTTCAGCGGCTGAGGATGCCCGACGAGCAGGCTGTCGGCGTAGATGCCCTCGCCGGTGACGCGGTAGAGGCGCTCGGCGATGTTCTCGCGCTTGATGCGTATCTCGGCGCTCCCTCCCGGCTTGAGGTTGAGGGACACGCCTGCATAGCCGAACGTGTCCTTGGGATAGGAGTAGCCGTGCGACCTCACGTGGAAGAACACATCCTTGCCCATGAGTCCATGCTCGTAGACGGCGGCGATCCCGTTGCTGTCGGTCACGTACTTGATGTGGTTGGTCGTCGTCAATTCGACCAATGGGACGCCCCGATTGGTCTGGTCATCGACAACGGTGATCGTGAAGTAGGGCAGGTCGGGCTGGTTCGCCGGCGCTCCGGACAGTGGGGAGAGGAGTGCGAGAGTGAGCAGGGTGAAGAACGCGTTCATCGGTCAATCCTCCGGCTTCTTGCGCTGCATGCGGACCTTGCTGCATCGAGGACAGATCCACTTCCGCTGTTTGTGGAAGGTTCGGGACTCCTCTTTCATTTTGATGCGGCACTTCGGGCAGAACACGGTACAACCTCGGGTATACTTGTAGGAGCGGCTTCCAGCCGCGATGAACCGGCGCATGGTAGGAGCGGATTCCGATCCGCGATGAACCGATGTACCGTAGGAGCGGCTTCCAGCCGCGATCAGACGTCGTAGGAGCAGCTTCCAGCTGCGATGACGGCTGGAAGCCGCTCCTACAAAGGTGGGTCCTTACGTGCTGAGCGGCAGTCGGACCGGCTCACCCAGATCGAACGATCGGTAGGCGCCGAGTGCGACCTCGAGCGCGCGGAGCCCGTCCTCGCCGGTCACGCTGACGGGCTGTCCGTTCGCCACACGACTAACGAAGTCCTGGACCATCAGCAGGTCGATGTTGCTGCCCCAGCCGAGCCATGTGGTGGACATCGTCTTGTCCGAGTAGAGATGCATGTCCTGCGCGAACATGTCCATCGAGATCACACCGTTGGTGCCCGTGATCTCCATCGTGACGTCGCCCCATGTCGGGAAGCTCTTCGGGCGCGACCACGAGGTGTTCAGGCTTGTGAACACGCCGTTGTCGAACGTGATCGTGAGCTGTCCGACGTCGTCGTAGTCTTCGTGGTGCATCGCGTTGCTGATCTCGGCGTAGACCTCCGCGGCCTCGCTCTTCAGCATCCAGCGCATGAGATCGGCTACGTGCACGGTGTGGTCGATGACCGCGCCGCCGCCGCTCTTGTCCTTCTGTATGAACCACCCGCCGGGCATGCGTCCCTGGTTCGTGCCCTTGACGGCCAGGATCTCACCGATCGTGCCGGCGTCGACAAGCTCCTTGACGCGGACCATCGCCGGTGAGAAGCGGCACGGGAAGGCGGTCATGAGCTGCACATTGTTCCTCTTGCAGACGTCGATCATCTCCTGCGCGTCGGCGATCGTCGTGGCGATCGGCTTCTCGCAGAGGACGTGCTTCCCGGCCTCCGCGGCCATGATCGTGAGTTCCCGGTGATGGATATTCTCCGACGCGACGATCACCGCATCGATATCCTGTTTGAGCAGCTCCTCGTAGCTGACGAACGCCTTCGAGTTGAAGGTCTCCGCCATCTTCTTCGCACGGTCGAGGTCGTGGTCGGCGATTCCCACCATCTCCGCCTCGGGGATCTGGTTCACGGCGCTCGCGTAGCTGCCCATATGCATGTGAGCAAAGCTCATCAGTCCGAGTTTGACAGGCATCTGTGTCTCCTTGCGAATCCTCTATGGGTTAGGCTCCGACACTGACCGGCTTTCCGGTCTTGAGCGACTCCAGCGCGGCGAGTGAGATCTCGACCGCACGCAGTCCGTCTTCCGCCGTGATGCTCGGCGCGCAGTCGCCCTCGATGCAGTCGATGAAGTGCTGCAGTTCGAGGTAATACGGGTTCTGCGCGGTCGGGCTCTCAGGGATCGTGACCCCTGCCTTTTTCGCGCCGCCGTCCTTCTGCGCCACGGTGACCGGAGCTGTCTCCTTGTTGTAGAAGTCGAGAAGCCCCTGGTCGCCCGCGACCTCGAACTTGACGGTGAAGCCGGACGGATTCGCCCATGTGCCCTCGACGTGAGCGATCACTCCGCTCTTGAAGCGGATCGTGACCAGCGCGTAGTCGATGTGATCGAGCCTGCTGTGTGCCAGTCCCTTGGCGTAGACTCGATCGGCCTCGCCGAAGCACCAACGCAGCCAGTCGAAGTCGTGGATGATCAGATCGAGTATGAGTCCGCCGCTCATTTCGACGTTCGCATACCAGTCATCGGACCCCGTGGGGAACCCGCCGCCGCGTGTAGTGCGGACGATCGCGGGCTTGCCGACCGCGCCGGCGTCGATCTGTGCCTTGGCGGCGGCGAACTCGGGGAAGAAGCGGAGCACGTGCGCCACCATGAACTTCACGCCGGCCTTATCGGTCGTCGCGATCATCTCCCTGCATTCGTCGAGAGAGCGGCCCATCGGCTTCTCCGTGATGACGTGCTTTCCGGCCTCGGCGGCTTTGAGCACATACGGCTTGTGGAACGGGGTAGGGGTGCAGACGTCGATCACGTCGGGATCGACGGCCTGCAGCATGGCGTCGAAATCGGTGAAGCCCTGCGCGCCGATCGATGCGGCGAGTTCATCCGCGGCTTCCTTGCGGATGTCCACGACGGCGACCGGTTTCGCGTTCGCCATCTTCGCATAGGCGGCACCGTGCACTTTTGCCATGTGCCCTGCGCCAACTATGGCTACCTTCTGCATGTATATCCTCCTGATATGGGATGATGGAATGATACGTGATGAGTGATGGGTGATGCGTGAGGAAACCGGTCAGTCACGAATCACGCATCACGCATCACGTATCGGTATCCAGATATCCGCCTCGGTGAGGCGGAGTTCGTTCAGAAGCGGCCTGAGGATCCGCACGTTGCCGATATCCTCGAGCATGTGGGCATCGCTCCCCAGCGTGAACTTCAGTCCGACCTGCTTGCACAGCTTGTAGAAGCGCATGGAGAACTTCGTCTGCCCCGGCCAGAGCGCCCGGCGGCTGATCTCCATTGCCACGTTGTTCTCCTTCGCCCGCTCGATGCCGGGCAGGAGGTCGGAGTCCTTCAGATGATCGAGCACCTCGACCGAGCAGACGCTGGGAACGACGAAGAACGGATGCGCCAGCACATCGGCCCATGGCAGGCTAACGGCGTACTCGAACATCCGCAGGTAATAGAACGCGATCCCCTCGTCGTCGAGGCCCGGCGGGAGTTCAGTGATCCCCTTGTTCTGCAAGTGAGTCGCCGCCACCATAACGAAGTCGAGGCTGTCGGCGAGCTCCTGGCTGCCGGAAGTGCGGCCGGGCTCCATGATCTCAGCCTCGCAGCCGAAGAAGACTTCCGGGGCATTCGGCAGTTCGCGGCGAGCCTCCGCCACTCCTGCGCGGATAACGTCGAAGTTGCCTCGGTCGGTGAATGTGTAGAAATGGTCGGTGATCGCCATCCGGGTGATCCCCTTCTTCGCGGCGGTCCGGACCATCTCGGCCGGTATCATCTCCGGGTTTCCGCATGGCGAGTGATGTGTATGAGTGTGCAGATCGATATCAAGGATCATAGGAGCAAACCAGGCGTTCAGGAGTCAGAAGTCAGAAGTCGGAATGGGACTTTCCGTCATTCCGACTCCTGGACTCTGATTCCTGATTTCTTTCTAGATTAACAACTGATACGGCGACTCGAGCAGTTCCTTCACTCGCTGGAGGTACTGAGCCGCCGGTGCGCCATCCATCACCCTGTGATCGAAGGACAGGCAGAGGTTCATCATCGAGCGGACCTCAATCCGTCTCTCGACCACTACCGGCTTCTCCACGATCCGGCAGACACCGAGGATCGCGCTCTGTCCTGGAGTGATGATCGGGTTGAACACGTCGATGCCGAACGCGCCGAGGTTTGTGATCGTGAACGTGCCGCCGCTGACGTCCTCCGATGAAAGCGAGCCGTTGCGAGCCTTCTCCACGAGGCTCTTCAGCTCGGAGGAGATCTCCGCCAGGCCGCGGGAATCGGCGTTCTTCACGACCGGGACGATGAGCCCGCCTTCGAGCGCTACCGCCACTCCCATGTTCACGCGGTCCGGGATGCGTATCTCGTTACCCTGCAGGCTCGCGTTGACGATCGGGTGATCGAGGATCGCTCTCGCGGCGGCCTTGATGATGAAGTCGGTGAAGGAGACCCTCACGCCGTACTTGCGCTCGAACTCCGAGAGGATCTGCGTCCGCACCTTGACGGCATCGGTCATGTCCACCTCGGCGGTGAGCGTCACGTGCGGGGCGGTCTGAGCGCTCTTCGCCACGGCGTCGGCCACCATCTTGCGCATGCCGGTAAACGGGATCACCTGGCCCTGGAGCGACGGCATGCCGATGCTCGGCGCAACGGCCTGGAGCACATCGTCCTTCATGACCCTGCCGCCGGGACCGGAGCCGACGATTTCGCGTATGTCGATGCCCTTGTCCGCCGCAACCTTCGCGGCGAGAGGGGACGCCTTGACCGCGCCGGCAGCCTTGAGCTCGGCGGCGTAGTTGCGCACGTCCATCTCGACGACCCGGCCCTCGGGACCGGTGCCTCGTCCGGCGAGAGCGCTTATCTCGATGCCTTCGTCGTGGGCCAGCCGGCGCGCGCGCGGCGAGATGAAGACTCTGGATGGTGAGGATGCCGGCACTTCGACGGACAGACTGGGCGCGGCGGGAGCGGCGGAGAGGACATCCTCCTCCTCCTGCTCTACGACCTGGGTGGGAGTCGGGGAGGCCGATGATATATCCGCGAGCAGGTCGTCGATCGGCTCGTCCGCGGTCCCCAGGATGGCGATCGGGGCCATGATCGGGATAGTCTCGTCAGGCTGGGCGATGATCTTGCGGAGGATGCCCGCCTCGGGGGACTCGACTTCCATGTTGACCTTGTCGGTCATAACCTCAAGGAGGGGCTCGCCCTTCTCGACCTTATCGCCCTCCTGCTTGAACCATTTGATGATGGTGCCTTCCTCCATCGTCTGGCCGAGCATGGGCAGAATAACCTTTGTCGCCATAGATACACCTCTATTCCTTCAGCCGGAACACTGCCAAAATCACTACCACAGGATACACGAAAACGGGCCTCTCACGCAAGCGTCGGGAAAAGGCGGGACCGGGCAAGCGGGTGATGTGAGGCGTCGCGGGGAGTTGCCGGTCAGACGCCGGGTCTGCGCTCGAACACCAGGATATGCTTGGGCGACTCGGGCGCGCATCCATCCGCCTCGTCGCCCCAGATACAGCGTGTCAGGCCGTACGGTAGGATATCCACGACTCCGATGAGCGTGTAGTTCGCCCTGCAGTAGGCGGTGGACCAACTGAGTATCGTCGTGTCGGAGTCGGGCCTCGGGAGCCAGGAGTTTCGGACGCCGACCATGACGATGTACCTGGGCTTGCAGTCCTCGATCTCCGCGATCATCTGTCTCTGCATACCGGATGCAAACCGCTGAGGCTCCATCAGACCATACGTATATATGAACCCGGTCGCGGAATGGCGGCGCGCGTAGAAGAGGATCTCCGGCTCGGAGCCCAGGACCGCCACACGATCGGTCGCGGAGGAGTGCGACCGGATGTAGCCGGCGACCTCGACGGTCTCGCAGAAGGGGTTGTCATGGTATACCAGGGAGCATGCCTCCCGCGGATCGGAGTGGAGGTAGACGTCCTGGTTCCCGCAGACGTGGCATCCGGCCGCCGCCAGGAAGATGAGCAGAGGTACGGCCTGAAGCAGGGCCCGATGCCTGTTTCTCCGCAGCAGATGGATCGGCCAGTATGCCGCCAGGCCGATCAGAAGCGAGACCGCCGGGAGGATCTGGATGAAGTAGTGCGCGCGGAAGTAGAATCCCGGGCAGACTGCTATGCAGGAGAACACCAGCAGGCTGATCAGCAGCGCGGCGCCGCTTCGAAGCTGCCTGGTCAGCAGCACGGCTATCAGTCCGACCGCCGACAATACCAGGAACACCGTGAGTGTGGCAGCGGCCGGTGGAGCCATGATCGTGAAGACCTCCCACGCGCTCGATATCGGCAGCTCGGACGCGTACTCGCGCGCATACGTGAAGGTCCAGAACCGGAACGTATCGAAGACGCCGAGCTTGAGAAGGATCAGGCAGGTCACTCCGAACGGCGCGGCTGCTCCGAGCGAGAATGCGGCGAGTCTCTTCAGTAACGCCATGATCCGGACCGGGCGCTCGCGCACCGATTCGTACACGAGGTAGAACAGGCCGAACGCCACGAACGCGAGTGCATGCTGCTTGGCGAGGAATGCCATTCCGAAGAGCAGTCCGCTGAGGAGCGGAAGCATCGGACGGCCGCTGTCTCGCGCCCTCAGAAGCAGCAGGGTTCCGCCGAGCGCGAAGGGCACGACGAACTGAGTGGCGTGGGCCGCCGTGCCGTAGAGCGACGGGCTGAGCGACATCAGCGAGAACGACGCGGCGGCGACGGCTCCGACGCAGGTGTTCCAGAGCCGTCGTCCGAGCGCGAACAGCATGACTGTCGAGGCGAGGTTTGCGAGGAGCAATCCGATGTGCACCGCCGCAGCCGATTGCCCGAAGACCGACATCACCGCCGCGTAAACGAGCGACGTGCCGGGAAGCTTCATGGTGTACGCGAGGGTGTAGGGCGGGATGTGTTGCAGGATCAGTTGGCCGATGTACGCGAACTCACCCTCGTCGCGCTCGAGAGGCATGGAGAGGAGGCGAATTCGGACGAACGCTGCGAACAGCACTACTGCCGCGGTCGGAGCGCAAGCCCAACTGAGTGTGCGATCCTGGTGGGTGTCCTGACGTTTAGCGTGCTTCATCCTGCCTCCGGGGGAGGAGCTGGACTGCCAAAGCTACTGGAACTACCGGATGGATCTACGAACGAGTTACTGGGATGGACTGGCAGGTAGGTGTGGCCATCAGCCTACAACAATCATCTTACACGAAATCGTCAGGATGTCAAGCATTTGTTAAGTCTGCATCCGTGGGCTGATTCGCTACTGAGGTTCAGGCATCTGCTCCGACAGCGCCTTGAGGAACGTCTCGGGCAGGGCGATCCCGCGCTCCCGGCAGACGCGCACCTGTTCCCACGCGCCTGCGAAGTCGCCGCTCATGAACAGCGCGATCGCCAGGTTGTGCTGAGCCGGCACGAAGCTCGGGTCGATCCGCACGGCTTCCCTGTACTCCTCGATCGACTCCTCGAACCTGCGCTCTTGATCGAGGCCGACCGCGATGTTGTAGTGCATCTCGGCGGATTCGGCGCCCGAACTGCCGATCTCCTCCCGAGCCTCGTCGATGCGTCCCTGAGCCTGGAGCTCGGCGGTGAGGTTGATTCGCGCCGCCTCGTAATCGGGGTTGATGCGCAGCGCTTCCCTGTATGCCTCGATGGCCTCGTCCGGTCGCCCGGCCTTCGAGAGGGCGACGCCGAGGTTGTAGTGCGGCAGGTCGAACTCCGGCTTGATCCGTATGGCCTCGCGGTAGTGGATGATCGCCTGGTCGAACTGTCCCTGGTCGGCGAGGAACTTGCCGAGGTTCACGTGCGCCGTGTAGTTGTCCCGGGTGACGCCGAGCGCGTGCTCCCAGAGACTCCTGCTGTCCCGCCAGTGACCGGTCTGGGTCCACGTGCATACCGCCAGTGCGCCGATGATCACCGCCGGAACGGCACGGGCGGGGGAGAATGCGCGAGCGGGAGTCGTCTTCCACCGTTCTCCAAGCGCCCACGTGACGGCCAGGAAGAGCCCGATGAACGGGATGTACGTGTATCTGTCCGCCATCGACTGCCGGCCGACCTGGATGATTCCCACGACCGGCGCAAGGGTCAGCAGGTACCACATCCAGCCTACCAGGACATAGGGGTGGCTTCGACGCATCCGAACCGCGAGTAGAGTCAGTCCCGCCAGGATCAGCGCCGACACGATGACGAGCCATACTGCAAGGCCGTCCTCGGGATGCGGGTAGAACGCGGCGAGTCTGATCGGCAGCAGCATCTTGCCGATGTAGGAGATGGTCGACACGAGCGCGTTGTCGATGCGCCACGAGAGAGGGAGCATCTCCCAGTGCGCCACCGAACTGCCTCTTCCCTGCGCGATCATCGTCAGCGCGCTCGACCCCGCCGCAAGTGCGAGCAACGGGATCTTCTCCGCGACGACCACCGCAGGGGAAACCTTCAACGGCCTCCCGAGAGCGGCGCCGAATCGCCTCAACGGCCAGTAGTCGAGCAGCAGGAGCGCGAAGGGCAGGGTGACCAGCATCGGTTTCGCCATCAGTCCGAGCGCATACAGAGCGACTACCGCCAGGTACCTCCCTGCGCAGGGACGCTCGGCGTACAGCAGGTATGCGCCCATGGTGAGCATCCAGAACAGCGCGCTCAGGACGTCCTTGCGCTCCGCGACCCACGCGACCGACTCGACGTGCATCGGATGGACGGCGAAGAGCGCCGCCACGACGGCGCTCTTCCAGAGGGAGCCTGTGACTCGCTTGAGGATGAGCAGCAGGAGTACGGCGTTCAGCACGTGAAGCAGCAGGTTGGTCAAATGGTGGCCGACCGGGTTGATCCCGAACAGCCGGCAGTCGATCATGTGGGAGATCCACGCGAGAGGATGCCAGTTGCTGGCGTACCCTGCGTTGAAAGCCCAGCGGAGGCTCTCGGCGGTGATGCCCGCCGTCACGTTCGGGTTCTCGGTGACGTAGCGGGGGTCGTCGAAGTTCACGAAATCGCATTGGAGCGCCTGCGAGAATGCGGCGAGCGTCACAACCGCGAGGATCACGCAGACGAGCGCCGTTCGGCGTCCGTCGGATGACGGCGTCGGCTTGCAGGGCGCTTCCACGTCTCGCTCCTTCGCTCTCGCCACTATATCATTCCTCCGATGGAGTGCTGATGCGCTCGAAGACGACGAGGCTCGGGATCGCATCGGGCGCGAGATACGCCGCCAGTTCGCCCCAGGTGTACTCCGTGCGCTCGTTCGATATGATGTCCGCCAGGCCCGTCACCTTGTAATGCTTCGCGGCGTACTCAGCCAGCCAGTAGAGTATCGACCGGTCGGAGCCGGCTTTGAACCTCCAGGAGGTCGGCACATTGGCGTAGACTATGTACTTCGGCTTGGCGGCCTCGATCTCGCGGATCATCTCCTCCTGCATCTTTCTCGCGAACGGATGGGTCTCCGTGAGGCCGTAGACGTACAAGTAACCCGTTGCCGGGAGTCGATCGGCGTAGAAGTAGATCTGGGGCTCCGACCCTACGACTGCGATCCTGTCACCGGGTCTGGTGTGCTCCCTGAGGTAGCGCGCGACCTCGATCGACTCGGGGAACGGCGCGGCTCCGTACATCAGGCGCGAGGCGACAAGTGTCGTCGGTGCGAAGAAGAGCGTGCGGTTGTGCCAGAGCGCATGCCCCACCGCGCCCAGGAAGATCAGCAGCGGGACGAACCGCAGCACCGCCGACAACCTCAGCCGCGACATCCAGGCTACCGAGAGTCCGATCATCAGCGCGACCGCCGGCATCGCCTGGACGTAGTAGTGGCCGCGGAAGTAGAGACCGAGGCTCACCGCAGCGAACGAGAATAGGAAGAAGGAGATGACGAATACGGCGCGCTTCCTAAGCCGCGCGTCCCATATCGTCCCGATCAGGCCCACGACCGCCAGCGCGATCAGCGGTATGGTGTACGAGACGAACCACCACGTCGTCTTCGCCACCCGCACCAGGCCGGTCGAGAGCGGAGTCTCGACCACGTATCGGCTCGCGTAGGTGAAGGTCCAGAACCAGAATCGGTCGAACACCCCGACCGCCGCCATCACTATGCACACAACGACAAACGGCGCGAGCGCTCCGGCGACGTACACGGCGATGCGCGCCGCCATGGCTCGCTGGGTGAGCGACTTTGCGCGGACCATCTCCCACATCAGCCAGCATCCGCCGAACGCAGCGAAGACCATCGCCTGCTGCTTCGTGACGAAGGCCAGCCCCATGAGGAGTCCGCTCGCGAAGAGCTGTCCGCGCCTGTCCGATTCGATCGCCTTGAGAAGGAGGATCACCGCTCCGAGCACCATCGGCATCTGGAACTGCGTGGCGTGGGCGGAGGTGCCGCAGGCTCCCACGCTCAGCGTCAGCATCGGATAGCTTGCGGCGGCTATCAGGGCAAGCTGCGTGTTCCACAGTCGTCGCGCGAGGAAGAAGAGGGTGACCGCCGTCGCCACGTTCGCCAGCAGGAGCCCGATATGGATGCCCTCGACCGTCCTGCCGAAGACCGCCATGATGACGGCATAGATGGCGTAGATGCCGGGCAACTTCATGTTGTACGCCAGCTTGTACGGCGGTATCCCGTCGAGCATCATCGCGCCCATGCACGCGAACTCGCCTTCGTCGCGTTCGAGCGGCGTTCCAAGCAGTCGGATGCGGATGAAGATCGTAACCAGTACGATGAGAGCGGCGAAAATCCAGGTGCAGAGCAGTACGTGGTCACGCGTCTTACTCTGGGGTTTTGCGTGTTCCGGCATAATGTGTTGCAGGCCTGCGAATGGTAAGTGCGCGTGCCCAAAACGCTCCTCGGGCAGACGCCGAAAGTACAGTATCACCGGCGTTGGAGGATGTCAAGCGGCAGGACGCGTTTCGATCTCCCCGCGCCCCCGCATCCAACGATGGCTCTTCGTCTCATATCGCTCCCCGGCGGGCCTGCCTACAGATCCGCTAACCGGCCCGTGCCACGCTTGGCAACCTGCAGAACACGCTTGCGATGTCACAGAACATGCTTTCGATGGCGCAGAACACGCTGGACAAGCCGCTGGCGCGACGTGCCGGCGACAAGGACTGCGCTATCGGATACGCGCACGGGGATATCGCCGTCGTGTCCTGTCTACTAGTTTCCTGATCGCCGGTTGAACATCCTTTCGCGTCATCCCTCGACGGTTGTGTTCGGATCACGCCGGAGTATGATATAGTAGAGCGACAACTGACCGATCGGAGGACGACATGAAGTATCGAAGCCTGGGACGGACAGGGATGCAAATATCGGAGATCGGGTTCGGCGCGTGGGGCATCGGAGGTCAGTGGGGCACTAAGGACGACGATGCCGCCGTCGAGGCGATCAACCGCGCGATGGACCAGGGTGTCAACTTCATCGACACCGCCGCGGGATACGGCGAGGGGCACAGCGAGCAAGTGATCGCCCGTGCGTTCCGTGAGCGTGGGGAGCGGTGCTACGTCGCGTCGAAAGTCCCGCCGAAGAACTACAAGTGGCCGCCGGTCCCGGGAGTCCCGGTGAGCGAGGTCTATCCGAAGGACTGGCTGATCGGCGCCATCGAGCGGAGCCTCGGATACCTCGAGACCGACTGCATCGACCTCATGCAGCTTCACTGTTGGAGCGACGCCTTCATGGAGGACATGCAGTGGTACGAGGCGCTCTCGCAGTTGAAGGAGCAGGGAAAGATCCGGTTCATCGGCGTGAGCGTGAACGACTGGGACCCTTACGGCGGAGTCAACCTGGTGAAGACCGGCCTCGTGGACAGCATCCAGGTGATCTACAACATATTCGAGCAGCGCCCGGCGGAGAAGCTCTTCCCGGCCGCCGTCGAGCGCAACGTCGGCATCATCGCCCGTGTGCCGTTCGAGGAGGGCTTGCTCACCGGCAAGATGTGCGCGGGCTACCGGTTCATCGAGGGCGACTGGCGCGCGAAGTGGCTGGCCGACGGTAGGCTGGAGGAGGCGTGCGAGCACGTCGAGGCGCTCCGCTGGGTCGAGAACGACCACCGCACGATGGCTCAGGCCGCGCTGAAGTTCATCCTCGCGCACCCGGCGGTCTCGACCGTCATCCCCGGCATGAGGAGCGCGAAGCACGTCGATGAGAACGTTGCGGTCTCGGACAAGGTCGAGATGACCGCCGAGGAGGTCGAGCGCCTGAAGTCCCACGCCTGGGTCCACGGCTTCAAGTACCCCTGGGCGTCGGACAGGTAGGGGGAGTGGGCGGTGGGCGGTGATAGGTGACCAGTAACCAGTAACCAGTAATCAGTGAAAACCCATACTGGTCACCGGTTACTGGACACTGGATACTGGTTACTGGTTACTGGTCACTGGTCACTCGGCCCTCCCGTACTTCACCAGCATGCTCGACGCCCGGTCGCCGATCTCGACTCGCAGCCTGGAGAGGTCGGCGCCGGACATCGTGCGCCTGGTCTTCGAGTCGACGAACTCGACTTCGTACTCGGCGTTCGGATCGAGCCCCCTGAGGCCGACATCGACCGACGAATACGGGCTTTCCGAGCGTCGGAAGAACATGGCGAACCCCCGGCCGATCTCCGGGCGGTCGTACTGCCAGCCGCACCACTGGCGCTCGTCGAGGTTGATGTCCATCAGTGGGTAGTAGTCGCCGAGGTAGAGCGGCCTCAGATCCTTCACCTCGGCGATCAGGCGTTTGAGCTGCTCCACTGGGACATCGGGCCTGCGTGTATCCATCCAGAGGCTCGTTCCCACCGTCGCCGCGCTGCGGAAGTCATACGCGTTGAGCCCCCAGTTGCCCGTCCCGTGAAGCGGCGCCCACAGGCTGAGCCCCGCCGACTGCGCCTGGTCCTGCACAGGCATCGCATGTCCGCAGCACGCGGTGTCGCTCCGGGAGAGCGAGTAACTGCGGCTGATCAGTTCCAGGTCGATCCTCCGCCCGCCGCTCGCGCAGTTGTCGATCGCCAGCTCGGGATGCGCCTTCCGGAGCGCGTCCCACATGGCATACAGCCCTTCGATATAGCGGATCTCGGTAATGCCCTGACGGTCCGGCTCGTCGGCCGCCTGCCAGAACCTCAGCGGGTCGATGTTGAAGTCGTTGCGGTAGATGTCGATCCCCCAGTCCGTGATGCACTTCGACAGGAAGTCGGTGAGCCACTGGCGTGCTTCAGGGTCACCGAGGTTGAAGAGACCGTCGCCGTTGCCCTCATGGAGCACCCACTCCGGATGCTCCCTTGCGATCCGGCTGGCGGCGTTCACGCGTTCCGGTTCGAACCAGACGACGAACCCCATGCCGTCCTTGTGTGCTGCGTCGCCGAGCGGTTTGAGGCCGCGCGGAAACGCCTTGGCCTTCGGTATCCAACTCCCGGCGCCGGCGGGCCAGCCGCCCTCGAACCATCCCGCGTCGATCCAATAGCACTCGACGCCCATCCCGGCCATCGGACGTATCGTCTCGAGTTGGTTCTGCTCCGTGACGTCGTTTCCGGTGTTGAACGTGAACCAGGAGTTCTGCGTGACCGGCGGGATGATCGGCTGTCCGTCGCGTTTCGGCGTGTAGTGGGCGAGGATCAGCCGTCTGAGGAGGTTGTGTCCCCGGAAGCGGTCATCGCCCTCCCAGCGAACGAGCAGAATCCGCGGCGTGCGGATGCTCTCGCCGGGATGAAGCTTGAGGTGTGTCGTCTGCTGTCCGGCTTCGAGGGTGACCGTGCGGGCCGAGTCGCGCTTGACGCGCATCTCCCACTGGCCCGACCAGCCGATCGCTCCGACGAGTCCGCCGCCGCTCCATTCGAGGTTGAAGAACGGCATCACGCCGTCCGACGAGCGTCCGCCGTTCGGCGCGAGCTTGATGTCGGCATCGATGTTGACCGGCCCGTCGATCGGCAGGAAGTCGGTCTCGGTGGACGTGCTTCCGTGCGATCGGTGGAGGACGACGTCGCCCTTCGGCGGAGTGGCGATGCTCAGGTCGAGCGGCCGGATGCTCTCAATGATCGGTGTATCGGATGAGCCGGTGTTCGTTAGGTAGAGCACCCACTCGGCGGCGGGGAAGTCATCGAACAGTCTCAGCCGGCACTCGACCAGCAGGCCGGTCGCCGGATCGGTGTAGGTCACGAGGCGTGTCGGGATACCATCAGCGGAGCGCACTCTCGTTTCGGCGCGCCGCCACGACGGGAGCAGTTCGGACGAGGGCTTGCCTCCGTACGTGAACGAGAACGGCACATCGGTGGAGAAGCTTGCGGGAGGAGTCACGACGGGCAGTTCGTCGAGCCGGATGAGTTCGCCGTCCTCCAGCGTGACGGCGGCGTCGGCCCAGTCGGACTGGTCCCATCCTGGCCCGTCGTCGGCGTCGAGCACGCGGAGGGTGAACTCCCTCGCGCCGTTGAGGTCGAGTCGTACGGGCAGGGGATCGTCACCCCCTCGCCGGATGCCGGAGCGGAACGCCTCCTTGCCTGCGACCTCGACGACGAAGACCACGCTCCCGCGCCGGCCGGCGGTGTCGTAGTTGTTGTCGATGCCCGCGTCGGCTTCGAACGTCTTGCCGGGCTTCGGGAGGCGCACTGCCAACTCGCTGACCGAGTGCGTTCCGAGCCCGTGCTCGTAGCATTTCGAGCCGATCTGCAGGGGAGTGCCCAGCACCGACTCCCGCAGGCTGAACTCCCCGTGGTCCTGCCGACGCACCTCGATCCCCGGCGGCATCGGCGCTTCCTGTGGGGCCTTCCCGAGGAACGCGGCATCGGCCCACGTCCTGAGAAAGTCCATCTCGGAACCGCTTACTGCTGAAGCAGAGAGCGCCGACACCAGTACACACACTAACAGCGAGAGCATGGCCACGTCCATATCGGGCCTCCCGTCATGGAGTCACTTCCGGTTCAGTATACCGCGTGCCATGCCGAATTCCTGCTCGTTACGCCACAAATGGAAACGGCCGTCCCGAGGGACGGCCGCTGTTCTGTCAGCGCTCAGCTCTGAACGCACTCTCCGTACTGCGCTAACACCCTTCCATCCCTGCCGAGCAGGAGCATCACCGCGCGCTGGGCCGGGACCCTGACCGTGAGCCCCTTGCCGGTCGCGTTGTCGGTGAACGAAAGCTCCTTGTCGGCGTCCGTCTCGGAGACCGCGCAGTAGAGGATTGCGTCTTTGAACGCGAGCGGGCGGATCAGCACGCCGGGCTCCGGCTTCTCCATCATGAAGGGCGGCTGGACCATCGCCTGCTTGAGCGCAAACTCGTAGAGTGCGATGGTCGGCTCGATGCCGTCGGCCAGTTCGAACGGGAGCGCCGCGTAGACCAGCTTCCCGGCGCCGATCTGCTCTGTCCGCACCGTGCCGCCGAGTCCTCCGAGCACCGCTTTATCGATCCGCGCGATCTTGTCTCCGCCGAAGCTCAGCCGATACTCGCTGCCGAAGATGATCGCCTCCTCCTCGCGGGTCACGGGGCGGGTGACGGCCTCGATGTCGGACTTCGCCAGCCGGTCAACCGGCCGACGGTACTCGTCGAAGTCGATCGGCCCGGTGACGAGCAATGTGGAGCCCGCCTCGACCGTTCTCATCAGCGTCTCCCACGCCTGTCGACTGAGCATGCCGGGTGACGGAAGCACGATCAGTTTTGGACTGCCGAGGTTGTCGAGCCTGTACTCCCCGACGGCGCGCATCGGGACGCCGAGGTGGTAGCTCATCGCCCGGACGCACGTCTTCGTGGCGGGCGTCGCCAGGTCGCGCACCGAGAACATGGAGGAGTGGGGGATCACCATGCAAACGTCCTCGGTCTGGCGGTCGATGAAGTACGTACGGGCCTCCCTGAGGAACTCCGACATCGGCCGGACGAACTCGATCTCCGGCTTGCGGGTCAGATCGGCGCGGTGGAATCCGATTGCCACCTCGTTGTCGCTGGTCATGTAGACGTTCGAGTTCCAGATCCATTGGACGGCTCCCGCGCCGCCCGACGCAAACGCCATCACGAACTTGCGCTCGAGCAGGTTGCGGCAGTCCTCCTCCGTTCGCCGGAACGACCGATCGGGGTTCTCGACGAACATGATGCCGGTCTCCTCAATGAGGTTCGGCTTCCCGGGCGTCTTCGTCACCAGGCCGTCCCAGAGCAGGTCATCCATCAGCCACCAGGTATGGTTGCAGGTGTAGTCCGTGCAGTCGCAGTGGAACTGAGGATTCGGGCGCTCGTGAGTGCCGCCCTCGTCCTGGCCGACGGTGATGAGTTGCTTCGGGTTGCCGTTCTGCCGGATGACGGCGGTCATCTCCTTGACCCAGTTGTTGAAGACCTCCTGCAGGAAGAGGATGTAGTCGAGCTTCCTCATCGGGTGCGCGTCCTCGAAGATCTGTCGGTCGTCGAAGTCGCGCAGATCCGGGAGTCCCTTGCTCGTTCGAGGGGTCATGCGCCATGCCTCGTCGAGGGCCTCGGTGGACTCATATCTCTTCGCCAGCCACTCCTTCCACGCCCGTTCCTCGAACTCATCGTGGTTGGGGCGGCACGTCCATATCCGGCCGTGGCTCAGGAACGAGGGTTCATTGATGAGGTCCCACATCAGGTTGTTGAACCCGGCGAACCTCCGCGCAAAGGCGGCGATGTACTCCTTCTGCGCCTGGAGACACCTCGGATCAAGGTAGGGGTTGACACCCTCCCACAACTCCGGCGTGAAGGTGAAGAACGTGAAGATCACCGGCATCTCGTGCTGGGCGGCGGTGAGCATGAATGCCTCGAACGCGCGAAGCACCTCCTCGCTCGGCGCGCCGGGGTCCATCATGATCCGCCGGAAGCCGGTCCAGATGCCGGTCCGCACGATGTTGATGCCGTTCGCCTTCATCTCGGTAAAGTCGCGGTCCCACGCCGCGGGATTCGGCTCGAAGAGGAACTTGCGGTGGACGTCCGACGCCATGTAGGTCGTGCCGAGCAGCGGGATGGGCTTGCTCTCGCGGGCGAAGTAGTCGCTGCCTGCCGAGAGCGGCTGAGTCATCTTGATCAGCGCGCTGTCGCAGCACCAGAACCCGGTGGACGCGTAGTCGGCGTACTTGTCGGTCAACTCGGGGTTGCCCGTCGAGAGCTTGGCCTCAATCGTGTAGAGCCCCGGCGTGAGCGGTTGAGCGACCGGGATGCTGAGATAGTACGGCGACGCGAAGTCGCTGATATCGATGCTCTCGGTCTTGACGGTGGTCTTCTCTTTGCGGATGGTCAGGAACAGATGGAGCGGCTCCCACTTGGCGCCCGGCTTCTCGAAGCGGTTTACGTGCAGGATCAGGCTCGCGCGTTCGTCGGACTTGTACGAGGCGAACGACGGGCGGATCTGCATGTCCGTCGCTCCGAGCGCCGCGTATGCCGCCAGCCGCCCGATGGCCTCCTGACGCATCAACTCGTGAGCCTGGAAGTTGGCGAGCACCCATCTTCCGCCGGCAAACGTCCCGAGCACGCGGTCGATGGCGACTATCGGCGCGGCTATTCTTCGGCCCTCGGAGTCGAGCGCGTAGAGGAGGGGACGCAGGACAGCCTCCCGCGCGCCGGACGTGCCGAACTCGCCGGGATGGTCGTCCCTGCTAGTGAACTTCACCTGCAGCTCGAAGACCTTCTCGCAGGAGAACTCATCGATCAGGCCCGAGAGCAGCGGCTCGGTGCTCGTGGTATCGTACCGCTTGACGGACGTCGTCTCGACCGGGTACGCCTGGTTGATCCCGAGCTCACGGTGGTACTGAGTCTGGCGGATCTCCTGATGCCAGCCGTTGTCGTCCCGGCGGACCGGCACGCTGAACGGAGCGCCGCCGAGGTTGAGCAGGTTTCCGCCCGCCGCCAGGTACTCGTATATCTCCGGCCAGGCGTCTTTCGGGAATGCCGAGCCGTAGGGATTGATCAGCAGGTCTATCGAGTCGGCATGGAGCCGCTCCTTGAGTCCGCCGACACCGACCGACCGTACCTCCTGGACCGGTGGGAGCGCTTCGACGATCTCCTGGATGTCGATGGGTGTGGCGTTGACGAACGGGAAGTCTTCTTCCTTGAAGATGAGCACGCGAATGTCCACGTGAGATTCCTCCGAATCATTTGGGCTGTCGGCCTCCGCCGACTACCCATATTATCGGCGTTCGAGGCGCGGCGGGCAAGGTGCGAAGGATACGGGGTTCGTGACGGCGAGAGGGCGGAGGTCTACACCGACCGATCAACCGACAACCGTCTGCCGGCCCCCGCTGGCATCACGGCTGCCGAAATGGTATAATAGAGTCTAGGTATTTCACGGAGAGAGCCGATCCATGACGCAACTTCTCACCATCTGCAAGAGCAAGATCCATCGGGCGACGGTCACCCAGGCCGACCTGAACTACATCGGCAGCATCACCATCGATTCCGATCTCATGGCGCGGTCGGGGATCGTGAAGGGCGAGCTTGTTCACGTCTGGAACGTGACGAACGGCAACCGCTTCGAGACCTACGCGCTGCCCGGTCAGAAGCGCTCGGGCGTCATCTGCGTCAACGGCGCCGCCGCGCATCTCGTCGATGTCGGCGACAAGGTCATCATCGTCGCATTCGTGCAGACCGACGAGGAGATCAAGCCGAAGTGGATCCTGGTGGACGACGAGAACAAGTTCCTCAGGTATGTGTAGGCGTAAGGGGGGTAAATGAGTAATAGGTAACGAGTAAGATCGACCCGTCTTACTCGTTACCTATTACTCATTTTGCTCATTCTGTTTTGGTGCCGGAGGTCGGACTCGAACCGACACGGGGTTGCCCCCACTGGTTTTTGAGACCAGCGCGTCTACCATTCCGCCACTCCGGCATTGCACGACATTATACCGATATCGACCCTGTCTGTCAATCAGGAGGTTGATCCGTCTATGCGATCACGACGCCTCGTAATCATCATCGCGATAGCTGCGGTCCTGCTGGTCCTCTTCGTGCTCATGATCGGCGCGTTGTTCTTCGTCGGCTTCATGACGATCGGGACCGGCGGCGGGTTCGGTGACAAGATTGCCCTCATCCATGTCGAGGGCGTGATGACGGCTGGCAGGGGATCGTCGGGAGTGTTCGGCGACAGCGTTGCCGGCTCCGAGCGCATCGTCTCGCTTCTCGAGAAGGCCCGGAAGGACGACTCGGTCAAGGCCGTGGTCATTCGCGTCAACAGCCCGGGAGGGAGCCCGTCCGGTGCGCAGGAGATCTACAACGAGATCAACCGGCTGCGCAAGGATGGAAAGCGCGTCACCATTTCGATGGGCGATGTCGCGGCTTCGGCGGCCTACTACATCTCATGCGCCGCCGACAGGATCTACGCGGACCCCGCTACCATGACGGGGAGCATCGGTGTGATCATGGAGACCGCCGACCTGCACAAGTTGTGGGGCAAGATCGGAGTCGATATGGGCGCCCTTACCACGGGCAAGTACAAGGATATCGGCAGCCCGAACCGTCCGATGCGCCCGGACGAGAAGGAACTGCTCCGGACGATGCTTTTCGATATCTACGACCAGTTTGTGACGGACGTTGCGAAGGGCCGCAAGCTTGACAAGAAGTACGTCACCAGCCTCGCCGACGGTCGCATCTTCACCGGCAGGCAGGCGTTGAAGCTCAAGCTCGTGGACAAGATCGGCGGGCTGCAGGATGCGCTCCGGTCCGCCGCCGATGGCGCGGGCATCGCAGGGGACTACGAGGTCGTGCAGTATGACCGCGAGAGCCTGCTCGACATACTTGTGGGCTCCACGGAGACCGCCGTTCCGGGTCTCGACAAGGATCAGGGTTTGACCGGCTTTGCTCGAAAGCTTCTGCTCAGCGACAAGGTGATGCAGTTGCGGTAGACGCCGGATTTCCATCTTCATGTAGGAGCAGCTTCTAGCTGCGATC
>CAYXOC010000019.1:43540-68504 GCA_964466715.1 uncultured bacterium | reverse complement strand
GGTAGCGGAAATTCCGAAAAAGGTAGCGGAAATTTCTGAAAAGGTAGCGGAAATTTCCGAAAAGGTAACGGAAAATTCTGAAAAGGTAACGGAAATTTCGGAAAAGGTAGCGGAAAATTCCGTTTGGGTAGCCGTTCGATCCGCTCCGCCGAGCGCGGACCTCGCTCATTCAGGCAACCGATCCATCCCGCCGGTAGTATCCCGATTCCTGCGCAAGCCCCCGGTTTCGGCCGCTGCGGGGAACAGGCGAATGGGAGAGTTGTCGCTGCCTGTGCAGCATACCGGCAGCCGGCGCTCCGGCCGTTGCCCGTCCCCGGTCGCAGTCTCCGCTCTTCCGCAACTAGGGTCTGATCTCGATCGGCGTGCCGTTCGGCACCGCGTGCCAGATCTCTCTGATCGCCGCGTTGCTTACCGCGATGCATCCCGCCGTCCAGTCCGTGAACTGCTTCTTCCAGTTCGACGGCCGGCCGTTCGGCAGCCCGTGGATCATGATATTGCCGCCGGGATCCTTGCCCATCCGCCGAGCGCGGGCGCGGTCCGTCGCGTTCGGGTATGAAACGTGCAGGCCGAGGGTGAACCGGCTCCTCGGGTTGCGGCTGTCGATGACGTACTTGCCCTCGGGGGTCTTGCCGTCGCCGCGCCGGGTCTTGGCTCCCTTGGGGTTGAAGCCCAGGGAGATGCGGTACGTCTTGAGGACTTTGCCGGCCCTCATCAGTTTGAGCTGCCTCTTGCTCTTCAGTACGAGTATCTTGTCCGCCCGCCCGACCGCCGCTTCCGATTCGGCTGCGAATGCGCTCAGAACGACCACCAGCACGGCCGCGGCGAGCAGAGCGAATCTTCGGGTAGAGTGCATAATGCTCCGGCCTCCGTATTGTAATATGACTTATCCCAATACGAAGGCGGCGCCGGTGAGGTTCCGTGTTTCGGGGCGGAGGCGGAGTAACCAGCGACCAGTGACCGGTAACCAGTATCCAGCAATCAGTGAACGGCGATCGGTGAACGGCGAGCGGTAGTCGGTGATCGGTAATCGGTGACCAACTCGGGCTTCCACCGCTGGCTACCGTCTACCGCTTACTGGCCACTGGCCACCGGTCACTGGCCACTGGTCACTGATTACCGATCGCCGGCCGCTACCCCTGCAACTCCGGCGGCATCTCGCCCAGGGTTACCGTCGCGCGTGTCTTCCTGCCGTCACGAACGATGACGAGCGGAAGTTTGTCGCCTACCTTGAGCTTCTCGATGATGGATTCCAGCTCCTTGGACGTCCGGATCGGCTTGCCCGCAGCCTCGACGATGATATCGCCGTTCCGAAGGCCGGCCTCCTCGGCCGAGAAGCCGCGGTAGACCTGTATGATGACGCCCTCGGTGTACTCGACCCTGAACCACCGGGCGAGCTTGGGACTCGCGTCGGCGTAGACGAAGCCGACCCACGGTCGGATGATCCGCCCGTGCTTGATCAGCTCCGGAACGACCCTGGCGATGGTCTTTGCGGAGATTGCGAACCCCAATCCCTGGCCGTAGGGGATGATCGCCGTGTTCATTCCGACGACGTTCCCGTTGATATCGCAGAGCGGCCCGCCCGAGTTGCCGGGATTGATCGCCGCGTCGGTCTGGAGGAGATCCTCCATCTCGCGGCCGTCGGGAGCCTTGAGCCGTCGGTCCGTCGCGCTGATCACGCCGACGGTCACCGTGTTCTGAAACCCGAACGGGTTGCCGATCGCAATCGCCCAGGAGCCGATCACCGGGTCCTGACCGCTCGCCAGCTTGGCGGTAGGGAGGTCCTTCGCGTCGACCTTCACCACCGCGATGTCGCTCATGCGGTCGCGCCCGATCAGTCTGGCCTCGTACTGCTTCTTGTCCGGCATCGTGACCGTGATCTGATCGGCCCCGTGGATCACGTGCTCGTTCGTGACGATGTAGCCGTTCCGTCCGTCGTAGACCCATCCCGATCCCTGGCCCTGCTGGGGCTGAGGCTCCCCGAAGAACTCCGGGAAGAAGTCGAACATCGTGCGCTTCGGACGTGACACGGTATCGATGTTCACGACCGCCGGCCCCACGGTCTTGATCGCCTTGACCACGGCCGATTGCGACTCGGCGCTGACTTCCGGCACGGCGGCGCTCGCCGAACCGGCGGCCGGGATGAAGAGGAGAGAGAAGAAAGCGACGAGTGTCGGTTTGACGTATCTGGACTGCATGTGCACCACCTGTCGAGTAAACTTGCTTCCTGGTATTTGTACGATGATCCCCTGTCCGGGGTTTCCGTGTATAGGACGCAGCGGACCGGCGCAATGGTATCATGCGGCCCCTGGCAGGAGTTCCCCGGGCGGTTTGTGTCTCCCATCGACGTCGAGGTTCGCGGCCTCGCGCGGATCACTCCGCACGCATCGCGCCTCACCTTCCGGGTATATACGAACAGATACTCGGTGTGAGGCGGACCATGAGAGTCGGATTCTCGTGTCGGGCGACGACCAAGGAATTGAAGAACCCGAGGCCGGACGGCTTCGGGGAGTACGAGCGCGTGATCGACGTGATCATGCAATGTGAGGATTGGGGCCTGCGCTACTACAACATGCCGCCGGAGACGATCGGCTGGGGCGACTATTCCAAGTACAAGCCCGATGTCGGCGTGATGGAGGCAAACTTCGCCGATCTGCTGGAGCGCATCCGCGACATGTCGGAGATCACCGACGTCCTGTTGTCGATGCATGCCGCGGCGTACAACGTGATGACGTCGGACGATCCGCTCATTCTTGAGCGCTCGACCAGGGAGATCACGGTCGAGCGCCGGGCCCTGGAGATGTGCGGCGGGAAGGTGCTCTACATCCATCCGGGCTATGCCGGAGACGATCGGGAGGGCGCGCTGCAGAAGCTCGTCGATCGGCTCAATGCGCTGCCTCGATCGACCGTTCCGATCGGCATAGAGACCGATGACGTCGGTATCGGCGATCTGGACGCCGTTCTCTACCTGGCGCAGAACGTTGTCGACGCGGTGCCGGTCCTGGACTTCGGCCATCTCTACGGTCGAGGCTGGACTCTGGACACCCCGGACGACTACCTGACGCTGCTCGAACGTGTTCGGCCGCTGTCCGGGGTATATCAGTTCACGCACTTCTCCGCCGTTTCGAAGCGGAAACATCTTGAGCTCGAGGGCAATATGCCGGACTACCGCACGTTCGCGCTCGCGGCGGCGCAGTTTGAGAAGACCGCGAACCAGGAGATCATCGTGCTCATCGAGAGCCCCAGGAGGGAACTCGATGCCATGCTCTTCCGCGATGAGTTCGAGCGCGCGGCCCTTGCCGTGGCGGCATAGGCGGGCGTCCGTCCCGTCCGCGACAGGAGGTACATCATGGCGATAATCGGTTACCGGGCCGAGCTCGATGCCGGGAGGAGGTTCCTGGAGAGCATCGAGCCGGACGACATTACGGTCCTGCTGTTCCACGGCGATGCGGACGGGCTCTGCGCAGGCGCGATCATGTACCGCACGCTCGAGTATATGGGCGCTCAGCTTACCTTTCCGGCGTTCATGGAGAAGGGTGAGACGGTATATTCCGAGAGCCTTGCGAAGCGCGTGCTCGCAAGGGATCCGACTCACCTGATCGTCATGGATACGGGCAGCCGGCCCGTCCCGATCGTCCCCGGAGTGACGACGATGGTGATCGACCACCACCGACCGGAGGGAGTGCCGCCGGTGGACGTGTTCGTCACCTCCTACGGCGTCGAGCCGGAGTCGCCCGCGTCTCTGCTCACCTACGAGATCTGCCGGGAGATGGGCCATATCAACGGGCGCAACTGGCTGGCGGCGATCGGCGTGGCCGGGGACCTCGGGGCCGACGCGGATATCGAAGTCCTGAAGGACGCGCGCGACCTCTACGGAGTCTCGGTGATCAAGGATGCCACGGCGCTCGTGAATGCGGCCCGCAGAGCGCCCGCCCACGACGTCGTGACGGCGTTCGAGGCGCTCTCCGCCGCTGCGAGCCCTCTCGATATCGTGGAGGGCGGCGTGCCCCAGGCCGCGCTGTTGAGGCAATACCGCGAGCAGGTGAACGCGGAGTTCAACCGAGTCCTGAGGACCGCTCCGAAGATCAGCGGACAATGGGCGGTACTGCAGTTCAGCAGTCCGGCGCTCGTCCACGCGATGGCGGCCGCCGCCTGGATCAAGCGGCTCTCGGGCAATATCGTCATCGCCGCCAACTACGGCTACACCGAGGGCAACGTACATTTCAGCGTGCGCTCGGCGTTGGACGTCAATCTGATCGACGAACTCCGCAAGGTGTGCCCGATCCGGCCCGACGTCGAGTTCGGACACGGGCATCCGAAGGCGACCGGCGGCATCCTGCCGTTGAACGAGTTCCAGGAGTTCCTGAGAGCCCTCGGCTTCTCGGAGAATATCGTGACCGGAGTACCGACTTAGGAATGCGGAAGCACGGAAGCAAGGGTGACGGGGGGGATCGGGCAAGGATACCTGATGCCCGGACGACTCCTGTCGTCGAGTCCCGACACTCACGGGCCGGGAGGCGGCCGTTTCCTGCGGTCCTCCTCCGTGTTTCCTGTTCCGACCGGAGATAACCGTGGAACTACGCAGACTCGCAGAGCATTTCGAGCGCCTGGACGAGATGTCGTCCAGGAACGCGATGATAGAGCAGCTCGCGGCTCTGTTCAAGGAGAGCAGCAACCCGGACGAGATACGCAAGATCGTCTACCTCTCCGAGGGCATACTACTTCCGCCGTATGAAGCCACCGAGTTCGGCATCAGCGAGCAGCTCATGGCCCGCGCAATCGCTGAGGCCACGGGGAGAGACGTCGATGACGTGAAGGCGCTCTACCGCGACGTCGGCGATTACGGCAGCGTGGCCGAAGGGTTGATCGACTGGGAGAGCCGCGGCCTTACCGTGTCGGAGGCATACGATGCGCTCCTCGACATCGCCCGCGTCTCCGGCAAAGGAAGCATCGAGGGCAAGGTCTCCGGTCTCGCCGAACTCATTCGCCGGCTCGGTCCGCTGGAGGCGCGGTACCTCCTCCGCGTCCCGATCGGCAAGCTCCGCCTCGGCATCGGCGACCCCACGATCATGGACGGCCTCGCCAAAGCGTATGACGGCGAGCGCCGGCTTCGGGGAGTCATCGAGAACGCCTACAACCTCTGCGGCGACATGGGCGAGGTCGCGCGCATCCTTTACGCCGAGGGTCCCCAGCGGCTCATCGACTTCAAAGTGATCGTCGGGAGCCCGATCCGCGTCGAACTCGCCGAGCGGGCGGAGTCGGTCGACGCGATCCTCAAGCGGCTCGGCAGATGTCAGGTCGAGCCGAAGTACGACGGCTTCCGGTGCCAGGTCCACAAGGACGGCGACGACGTTTCCATCTTCACCCGCAACCTGGAAAACGCAACCGACATGTTCCCCGAGATCATCGAGGCGACGCGTCGTCAGATCAAGCCTCGACGGGCGATCTTCGAGGGCGAGGCCGTGTCGTTCGACCCGGAGACCGGCAAGTTCCACTCGTTTCAGGTCACCGTCCAGCGCAAGAGAAAGCATCTGGTCGAGGTGAAGGAGCTTGAACTCCCGCTCAGGCTCATGGCGTTCGACTGTCTCTACCGCGACGGCGAGGAGGTGCTGTACGAACCCTTCGAGTATCGCCGCCGGGTGCTGGAGGAGATCGTCGCGCCGGACGAGACGATCCGCGTGACCGAGGCCCTGGTGTCCGACAACGAGGAGGAGGTCGTCGAGTTCATGGAGCGGATGGTGACCGCCGGGCTGGAAGGTGTCATGGCGAAGAACCTGGAGAGCCCGTATCGCGCCGGCCGCCGCACGATGGACTGGATCAAGCTCAAACGGGCGTATCAGGGCCAGCTTGGGGACACCATCGATTGCGTGATCGTCGGTTACTTCGCCGGACGGGGCAGGCGCGCGCAGTGGGGGATCGGCTCGCTGCTCTGCGCGGTCTACAACACCGACGCCGACAGGTTCGAGACGCTTACCCGCGTTGCCACGGGCCTGACCGACCAGGGATGGCGGGACATGAAAGCCATCCTCGACGAGATCAGGGTCGATGACAGGCCCGCCCGCGTGGAGAGCGTCTACAAGCCGACGGTGTGGGTCGAGCCGAAGTACGTCACCGAGCTGCTGGCGGACGAGATCACCCGCAGTCCAAGCCACACCGCGGGGAGAGACGGCGGCAAGACGGGATACGCGCTCAGGTTCCCGCGCATCGTGACCGCCATCCGCGCCGATCGGAATCCGGAGGACGCCACGACGGTCGATGAGATCAAGCGGCTCTTCGACATCCAGCGGAACACGCAGGCCCAGCAGAAAGAGGCGGCGTGAGGGAACATGAAATACAGGAGTCAGAATCCAGGAGTCAGAATCCAGGAGTCAGAATGGGATCCCGCATCATCAGTCTCCCGGCTCCTGACTCCTGACTTCTGACTCCTGGATTCCCGAAAGGAATGACGCCGATGAGACTCGAGGAACGCATGCCGATCTTCCGCAAAGGAAGAGACATCATCGAGGGACTCGGAGTGCCCTACATAGTCGGCGGCGGTCTGGCCGTCGGGGTCTATGACCACCAGCGCCCGACCAAGGACATGGACTTCTTCATCGAGGAGGAGTGCGCCGAGGAGGTGCTCGAATCGCTCCACCAGGCGGGGTTCACCATCAAGCGCTCCGATCCCAACTGGCTCTACCAGTCATGGTGGAACGACACGCTCGTCGATCTCGTGTTCAACATCAACGTGAGCCGGGCGAGGATCAAGGTCGACCGTGAGATGATCGAGCGGGGCAGGGAGGCCGACATATTCGGCGAGCGGTTCCGGATCATCTCGCCCGAGGATCTGGTGATCCTCAAGATCCTCGTGATGCACGAGAACCGCCCGGACTGGTGGGATGCGATCAGCATCATCCGCAACCCGAACCTCGACCTCGACTGGCACGGCATCATGCGCTACGCGCCGATCGACATGAAGCGGTTCCTCGCGTTCCTGCTGTTCGCTCAGAGCAGGCATTGGTCGGAGAAGCTGTGGCCGGAGTGGGTGCTTCGCGAAGCGTGGATCAAAGTGCAGGACGAGCTGAACATCGTCCCGATGGCGGCTTGAGAAGCCCACAGGTCCCGTGAGTCTCACGGGACCTGTGGATCTTTGTCCGTCTATGGCGGTGGGATTGTCAGTCTCAGGTCGTTGCAGTACGTCTCCATCCAGTAGCCGTGCCACGGTTCGAGGTCGGTGTAGTACGCCCAGTCATCTTCGAGCGCCACCTCGTACAGCCCCTGAGTATCCGGGTTCCAGCCGAGAAGCGTGCTGCATATCCATCCCGCGTCGCGAGCTTCTGCGAGCGATCTCGTCTTCGGCTCATCGGCGTTCGGGTTGTAGATCGTGCAGTTGCCCCAGCTCTGCGCCGTCAGGAACGGGTAGCCGATGATCGACCACTTGTTCATCGGATTCGGCATCGAGTGCGGGAGCATGATCGTCCTCGGCGTCGTCTGCAGCCTGCCGGATACTCGGAGGCTCGCCGTGGTCGGCGTGTTGATCCAGTATCCGTAGTCGGCGCTGATCGCTCCGAACGCGGGACTTGCCATCGCGTCGTAGACTAAGAGCGACTGCGTCTGGTTGTCCCATCCGGACAGGTTGCCGTCGATCTCGACGCCCTTCATCACGACCGGCGGGGTGGGGTGCGCCGGCTCGATGGGCAACGACATCAGGCTCCATCCCGCGGGCATCGTCGGGCCGGTGATCTGGTCCGGCGCGACCAACTCGCCGACGGTCACCAGTTCGTATCCCTGCGCGAGCAGCGCCGGAACAATCGTGCGTATCGCTTCCTCAGTGGTATCCAGCGTGCAGTGATAGAGGATGACCGCTCCGTTCCGCGCGTTGGCCATGGTGCGATCTATGATCTCCGACGCGGGCGCGAGCCAGGAAGCGTCACCGGTATCTACGGTCCAGAACACGTGACGATATCCCTCTTCCGCGGCGACCTGGAGTACCCTGGAATCCCGAGCCCCGTACGGCGCGCGGAAGAACGGCCTGGTCCGGTTGCCGGTGAGGTTGTACACGAACTCGTCGCAGTCGCGGAGCTGCTTCCGTATCAGGTCGTCGGTTATGTCGGTGAAGTTGGGGTGTTCCCAACTGTGGTTGCAGATCTGATGGCCGTCGTTCGCAACCTGGATCCAGTAGTTCGGGGTCATCTGCGCGACTTCGCCGGTGACGAAGAACGTGCACCGAACACCGTACTGCCTCAGGGTATTTAGTATCCCCGTCTTGACGTTCTGCGTGCCTGCGTCGAACGTGAGGCACATCTGACGGCGGGTAGTCGGGTATGTCGCTATCTCGCCGTAGTCCATGCCGTCGGATGCCGCCCAGTCCTCGTTCGAGTACGTGGACTGCCCGGTGGAACTGACCGCTCTCACGCGGTAGTAGTAGTCCTGCGCCGGGTTAACGCTGGTATCGATATACGATGTAGTCCCGGCCGGGACCGTCGCTATCTCGCGGAAAAAGCCGACGTTTCCGGCCTTTCGCTCGATCTTGAAGCCGATCTCGTCCGAGGAGTTGTCCACCCACGTCAGGTCAACGCGCGTATCGGCTGCCGCCGTCGCATCGAGGGCCGACGGAGCGCGGACTCCGAGCGTGACGACCGAAGCCTCGTTGGAGTAGGAGAATCCGCCTTCCTGGTAAGCCGCTACCGTGAATACGTAGGGCTGCCCGGAGAACAGATCATCCACCGTGTATGTCTGCGTGCCGGCCGGTACGTTGGCCACGAACACATACTCACCGCCCGGCACCTTCTTCTCGATCCGGAAGCCGAACTCGTCATCGGACGCATCCGTCCAGTCGAGCCGCACGCTCGACTCGGAGAGGGCGGTCGCCTGTAGATCAGCCGGCGGAGTGGCAAGCGGCACATTGTGGTTCAGGTTGCCGTACACGTAGCCGTCCCATGACGGGATAACGACGCTTCCCGTGCCGTCTATCGCGGGCGAAGAGAAGATGCTGCCCTTCGTGAGATGCCACCACTTCCTCGTCCCGTCGGGATTGAGCGCGTAGAGGAACCCGTCCCACGCGCCGAAGTAGATCGTGCCGTCGGCGCCGACCGCGGGCGACGAGCGGATGTCGAAGCCGGTCGTGTAGTGCCACTTCTCGGTGCCGTCCGGGTTGACGGCGAAGAGCTTGTTATCGTTGCTGCCGATGTAGATCGTGCCGTCCGGGCCGAGCGCGGGGGAAGACGGCGTCTTCGCCGCTAACTGGATGAGCGGGAAGTTCCATATCTTGGTACCGCTCGAGCTGATGCAATAGAGGTTCAAGTCAAGCGAGCTGACGTATATCCTCGATCCGTCGGGGCTGATCGCGGGCGTCGATGCCACGTTTGCTCCGGTCTGGTACTGCCATTTGACCGTGCCGTTCGGGTTGATGGCGTTGAGACACTGATTCCCGCCGCCGATGTAGATCGTGCCGTCCGAGGCGATCGCCGGCGAGGTCATTGCGCATCCGCCGATCGATCTTCGCCACTTCAGCGTGCCCGTCGGGTTGATGGCATACAGGTAGCCGTCGCCGGAGCCGACATAGATCGTGCCGTCGCTGCCGATTGCCGGGCTGCTCTGGATGGCTCCGCCGGTGGCGTAGCTCCATTTCTGACTGCCGTTCGAGTTGAACGCGTAGAGCCTGCTGTTGCCCGAGCCGATGTAGATCACGCCGTCGCTGCCGATTGCAGGGCTCGACCGCGTGCTCGACCCGATCGACGACCGCCACTTGAGCGTGCCGTTCGAATTGATTGCGTACAGGTGGGTGTCCCCACCTACATACACGGTGCCGTCAGTCCCGATAGCGCACGATGACAGCAGGCTCCCGCCGATGTAGTACTTCCACGGCGTGCCGGTCGGCGCCGGGGCCGGATACTGGCTCCTTGCCGAATGATAGAGGTCGTGCCGGAACATCGGCCACGGCGAGTTGGCGAGCGCGCCGTGTGTGCTGCCGCGCAAGCCGATGAGCATCGACGCTGCGAGAACGTACAATGCTGCTGCGGATAGTCTTCTCATGGGTGGGAAGCCTCCTTGTGGAGAGTATAGTTGAGCGCTGTGAACGGTCTGAGCGGTGTTCTGTTCGCGAACACACCGAGGCAACTGACTTCACACAAAGAGTACAGCATTTTCCCGATTCTGTCAAGACTTGACAAGCGCCGTAACATTCTGGCTCGTAGCCCCACAGATGCGCAGTCGCGCCTTGTTCCCGGCGTCCTCCGCAGGACTCCCGGGGCCGCCGTCGAAAGAATACCTTGTGACGAATGGTACCAGGGAGGACATACACGATGCCTAAGCAGCCGATCAAGACTCCGAGAGCGCCCGCCGCGATTGGTCCGTACTCCCAGGGCGTGAGGGCAGGGGGGTTCATCTTCGTCTCCGGCCAGATCCCGCTCGACCCGACCAGCGGCGAGGTGGTCAGCGACGACGTCGCCCAGCAGACCGACCGCGTGATGCGGAGCATCCGCGCCATCCTCGACGACTCGGGCGCGACCATGGAGGACATCGTCAAGACCACTATATTTCTGGTGGACATGAACGATTTCGCGGTGGTGAACGAGGTCTACGGCCGCTACTTCAGCGCCGAGCCGCCCGCCCGCGCCACGATCCAGGTCGCCCGCCTGCCGAAGGATGTGAAGGTGGAGATAGAGGCGATCGCGTACGTGGGGGGATAGAACCCGGAGGTGTTGGGAGATCCACCACCGATCTCATCGAGTAGCCGCTCCGGATGAGAGGGTATGGAACCACCTGATGACGCGTTGCCGGACGATGGATTCGGCCAACCCGCTTTCCGCAGCGTGACGCAACCTCAGGCGCGCTCGCGCGTCAAATACGTTGGCAGGACCGGAAGACCGTCCCGACGGAGACTGAGGCGATTGATATGGGAACGTACAGAACCGCGCCGATGGACACGCCGGCACGGATCGGCACGGCATTGATCAGCATACTGATGGTGGGCTGTGCTGCGGTCGGTGTATTGGTTGCCGAAATGAGGCCCCTGATCACGGTCGCCGTGCTGCTGGCGGTCACTGCCTGGTTCAGTTGGCGGATCGCGCCTAAGAGGTATGAGGCGACCGGCGAAGCCGTCGTGATCGTCCGCGGATGGCCGTTTCGCGACATCTCGATCCCTGTCAGTGGCATTCGCGAGGTCCGGCGAGTCACGCTGTCGCCGTGGAAGACGGTGCGCACCTTTGGAGTCGGCGGTCTGTTCAGCTACTCGGGCCGATTCTGGGCCAGGGATGTGGGCAAGTTCTACGGCGGCGTCACGGATTTCGGCCGCGCGGTCCTCATCGATGCGGGAGAGAGGTATGTCATCAGCCCCGAGAACCCTGACGACTTCGTTCGCGATATCCGCGTGATGATCTGACCGCCCGGCGGCGGCGAAGGGTGACAAGTTCCCCGGCAGACGCTACAATACCCCCATGAGAACCACTGTTCCAATCGCACTCATACTCGCCGCCGGATTGATGACGTACTCCGCGCACGCCGGCACGACTACCAGGGTAGACAAGGAGACGGGAGCCGTGATGCACATAATCACCGATACGCCGGGAATCAACACGATCGGCTACCCGACATGCCGGACCTGGAGCGCGGACGGCAGGAGCCTCTTCATCGAGTCGAGCCGCCCGAGGTCCGACGGCACGGCGGTCCATGGCGAGCGCCAACTCCTGAAGGTCGATATCGCCGACGGGAAGGTCACGCACCTGGCGACCCTCGATGCCGAGGACGTCGCGCAGTATGGGAAGGCTCACAAGATAATCTCGTCGCAGTACCACGCGGACTACGCCCCCGAGACCAACACCCTCGTCTACTACGACATGACCGCGCACAACATGTATCTCCTCGACCTTGATACCGGGAGGCGCGAGCGGATCCTCCACGAGCCTGAGGGCACGATCGGCGATCCGCCCTCGATCTCGATGGACGGGACGAGGATCACCTACTATGTCATCTATCCCGCGGTCGAGAACCGATTCTTCACCGATCTGAACTCGGTTATCTTCGTGCTCGATATCGATCCCGCTACCCTGAAGCCGATCGGTGAGCCTCGAGTGGTCGTCGCATTTCCCGGCGTCAAGGGAACGAAGTACGCGCAAGACCCGACCGATCGGATCCATGTAGACCACTGCCAGATCAACCCGACGAACAAGGACCATATCTCGTACGCGCACGAGTTCAGCGCCCGATATGCCGACGGAAGCCTGCCGAAGACGCGGCTCTGGCAGGTCATGGCCGACGGAACGGGCCGCAAGCCGCTCTGCCGCATGGACCCCGGCGAGGGCCATACCCACGAGGTATTCGGCCCGAAGGGGAAGACCGTCTACTTCGCCAGCATCGGCTACGTCTTCTCGGTCGATTTCGAGTCGGGGCGGAAGACGATGGTCTGTGACGCGCGGAAGTACGGCGCATGCCACATCGCGGTCAGCCCGGACGAGCGTTGGATCGCCGCCGATATGTGGCTTGGTGAGGGGAACGACGAGCACGGCAACCCGATCTCCGGCATCCTGCTCGTCGATACCCGGACCGGGAAGCAGACGGTAGTGTGCAAGTTCCCGAGGAAGCAGGGCCATCCCGGCCATCCTCACCCGAACTTCAGCCCCGATGGGACCAAGATCGCCTTCACCCTCGCCGATGGCCCGAATACCCAGGTCGGATGGGTGGATGTGTCGGAGGTCATCCGGAACGCCGGTCAGTAGCGGCATCGTGGTGCAGATGAGGCTGCATCTTGACAAGATCGGCGCTCCCGCCGATAATAGACGTGGGTATTACCCCAATGGGGTGTTTGTGCATACACTCCGCGGAGGACGAAATGACCAGGACTCGAAAACGCACGAACTCGGGGAGGATAGTGAGGTCTGATTCGCGGGGCCGCATCCAACTGGGACCGGCGGCCGTGGACAAGGACTTTCGCGTCGAGTTCGGTGAGGACGGGACGATCTTCCTGACCCCGGTCGTATTCATCCCTGAGCGCGAGGCCTGGCTTTACAAGAACGAGGAAGCCATGGAGCGAATTCGCAGAGGTCTGGCTGATGCTGCCGCCGGACGAGTCAGCGAATCCAAGTCCTTCGCTGAGTACGCCGACGTGGAGATCGAGTAAGGATGGAGTTTCGGATCGTCCTTACCGACGAGGCCTCCCACAATCTTGACGAGATTGCTCGCACCGATCCCCGAAAGCTGCTGAAGGTCTACAAGGCCCTCGGCCTTCTACAAACGAACCTCAGACATCCCTCTCTGCATACGCACGAGTTTCAGTCGCTGAAAGGTCCGAATGGCGAGAAGGTGTTCGAGGCCTACGTCGAGAGCAAGACTCCGGCCGCATATCGACTCTTCTGGTATCACGGCCCGGAGAAAGAGCAGATCACCGTGTTTGCGATCACCCCTCAGCCCTGATCTCCGCCCGCCTGCTTGAACTGTCGCGCTCCGTTCCCGTATAATGTCCCCAATGTTTGGAGCCGGTGGGCATATCCCACTACTCCGGTACTCCAACACTCCACTACACCCGAGGAACGACATGGCTGACAACAAGATGGACAACATAGTAAACCTGTGCAAGCGGAGGGGGATCATCTTTCCGTCCAGCGAGATATACGGAGGCATCGGCTCCACCTGGGACTACGGGCCCGTCGGCGTTCTGATGAAGAACAACGTCAAGGCCGCGTGGTGGCAGGCAATCGTCCAGCAGCGCGACGACATGGTCGGCCTCGACGCCGCCATCCTGATGCACCCGGACGTCTGGAAGGCGAGCGGCCACGTAGAGTCGTTCCACGATCCGATGGTCGACTGCAAGAAGTGCAAGCGCCGGTTCCGCGCCGATCATCTCATCGAGGCACAGACGACCGAGGAAGACGCAGTCCAGCGCACCCCCGAGGAGATATCCAACCTCGAAAAGCTGCTCGAAGGGGTCATGTGTCCGGAGTGCGGCGGCGAGCTTACGTCCATCCGCCAGTTCAACCTGATGTTCAAGACCTACATGGGCCCGGTCGAGGAGAGCGCGGCCGTCGTCTACCTCCGCCCGGAGACCGCGCAGGGGATCTTCGTCAACTTCAAGAACGTCCAGGCCGCGACCCGCAAGAAGCTCCCGTTCGGCATCGCGCAGATCGGCAAGTCGTTCCGCAACGAGATCACGCCCGGCAACTTCATCTTCCGCACCCGCGAGTTCGAGCAGATGGAGATCGAGTTCTTCACCCGCCCCGAGGAGGCCGAGCAGTGGCACAAGTACTGGCTGCAGGAGCGGTTCAACTGGTACGTCGGCCTCGGCATCAAGCAGGAGAACCTCCGGCTCCGCCCGCACGGCGAGGATGAGCTGGCCCACTACGCCTGCGCGTGCTCCGACGTCGAGTACCTCTTCCCGATCGGTTGGAGCGAGCTGGAGGGTATCGCCAACCGGACCGACTACGACCTGAAGCAGCACATGGCTGTCAGCGGCAAGGACCTCAGCTACTTCGACGACACCACGAACGAGCGCGTCGTGCCGTACGTGATCGAGCCGTCGGGCGGTGTGGACCGCACGTTCCTCGCGTTCCTCTCCGACGCCTACGAGGAGATCTCCGGCGGGCGCGGTGAGGCCGGCGCCGAGGTCGAGATCGTCCTTCGCCTGCACCCGAAGCTGGCTCCGTACAAGGCCGCGGTCCTTCCGCTCGCCAAGAAGGGCGGACTGCCCGAGGTTGCGCAGGATCTCTACAAGGAGATCAGGAAATGCTACAGCGCCGATTACGACGAGGCTCGCAGCATCGGACGCCGTTACCGCCGCCAGGACGAGGTCGGGACGCCGTGGTGCATCACCGTCGACTTCGATACCCTGGAGGACCAGGCGGTCACGATCCGTGATCGCGACACGATGACTCAGGAGCGTGTCGCACTCTCGCAGGTCCGCAACTGGATCCGCGACAAGATGGACGAGTGCTCGTAGGGATTGGCGATTTCGGATTGCAGATTGCGGATTTGCGGATGTCGGATTGGAGACGAGCAGTACCCCTTTTCCCTCGAAGGGAGGAATTCAGGGAGTTCCGGATGCACGGCCTGGCCTCATAAGCGCGCTCTCTCACTACTACGCCACCGAACCGAAGTCCGGCGACGTGGAACCGTGCTCTTCGACGAGGACTGGGTCTGCGGCTCGCAGCCTGGGATTTGAAACCCCAGGCTAGTGGTCTCTAAGCGAGCTACGGCAAGCTCGCCAATCCGTATTCCGAGATGCATGAAGGAATGAGCTTCCTTCAGGTTGCTTTTCAACAGTCCTAGCCCCATCCTTCGAGGATGGGGCCTCCGGCAAGGGAAAGGGAGCGGGGATGTGCATCCCTGCTCCCCGTGGAGAGGACCTTCGTCGCCGAAGTGCGAGGACGGCGGCGAAGCTTGGGTGCCGGGAGTACGACTCCCGCCACAAAGCTTGCATCCTGTGGGTAGAGAGTGCAACTCTCTACCCGACAGAAGAGATGGGTTGGGGCAGAAGCTGGACTTCCGCCCCGTTTCCATGTGCTACCCGGGCAGCCAGGTCGATCTCAGCGTGCCGTCGCGTGGGTCGTGAACAGGAGCGCCGTGTTGTTGAACACGGACCGCGCGTTGCAGGAGTGCAGACACGCCTCCGTGCCGTCCGCGTTCTCGATGCCGATAGTCGCGCCCTTGCCGCTGCCGTAGACGGTGTTGTTCGACCCTGGGTTCAGGTACTGGAAGATGATGTCGTTCGAGCCTTCGCAGATGATCGCCTGGAAGCTGAACTTCGTGACCGACGAGTAGTAGTGCGGCACGTCCACCCAACTGACGACCATCCTCCGGTTCGGCGGCGATCCAACCACGCCGACCTTCACCTGGCCGCTGGTGACCCTCAGCATGTCCCAATACGGATAGATCGCCGCGTTCGGCGCGCCAGTGTCGGGCAGGGCGGTGTTCACCCCCGAATGCAGACCCGTGGTATCGCCGAAGCCGATCAGACCGTGCGAACCGACGAACAGCCTGTCGTAGCTGTTCCCGTAGAACCGGAACGCGAACGGTATGCTCTGGGCGGCGCTCACGGAACTGTTCGCCAGCGGGATCGTGGTGTGGTTTGTCGGGTCGATCCAGCCGAACGTCGTCGGCATGACCTGGTAGCCGGTTGACGGCGCAGGCTCGTTTACCGTGAGGCTGACCGGCCGGACGGTGTTCCCCATGCCGTTGGTCGTGTTGACGAACGTCACGGTATCCGAGTACTGGCCCGCTGCCAGACTGCTCGCGGCCCCGTTGATCGATACTGTCACGGATGCCGATGCGCCCGCTGTGATCGTGCCGCCGGTCGAGGAGAGCGATAGCCACGGTTGGGTCGCGCCGGCAGTCCAACTGATCGACTGTCCGCCTGTATTAGTCAGTGTGTAAGTCTGGCTCGACGGGCTGAACGGTCCGCCGACCGTGCCGGTGGATGTCAGACCGGTTGCCGGAGTCACCGCGAGCGCTCCCGGAGGCGCGGGCCCGTTGACCGTCAGTGACACGCCTCGGGTGGTATTGCCGTTCCCGTTGGTGGTGTTGGAGAAGCTGACCGTATCGGTGTAGGAGCCGGCGGTCAGGGTATTCGCGTTCGCGTTGATCGACACGCCAACCGTTGTCGTCGCGCCCGGGGCGAGCGCTCCGCTCGTCGTGGAGAGCGTCACCCACGGCTGAGTCTTCGTTATACTCCAGTTGAGTGTCTGACCGCCGGTGTTGGCGAGCGTGTATACCTGGCTCGACGGGCTGAACGGTCCGCCCTCGGAGCCGCTCGCGCTCAGAGCGCCGGACGGTGTCACCGCCAGCGTTCCGGGAACAGGCCCGAATCCGTGGCAGGTGATGATCAGCGCTTGGCCGTCCGACACGGAGTTCGTGTTGTACGAGTACTGGCAGGCCTCTCTGCCGGTCTGGTTCTCGATGCCGATGGTGGCGCTCCTGCCGCCGCCGTAGGTGGTGTCGGAAGCGGTTCGCAGGTACTGGAAGATAATGTCGTTCGAGCCCTCACAGAGCACGGCCTGGAAGGTGAGCCTCGTCGCCGTTGAGTAGTTGCTCGGCACGTCGACCCAGCTCACGACTACCCTGCGATTCGGGGCCGATCCGACGACGCCGATCCGAACGCTTCCGCCTGCCGCCGGGTTCAGGTTGTCCCAGTAGGGATAGATCGCGGTGTTAGGCGTGTAGACGTACGGGAGGTCCTTGTTCGAATAGTCGCTCAGGCCTGAGGAACTGAACCCCAGCAGGCCGTTCGACCCGACGTAGATCGAGTTGTACGTCCTGTCGTAGAACACGAAGGTGAACGGCAGCGCTAGCGCCGAACTGGCCGCGTTGTCGCTCAGGGAGATCGGAGTGTGAGCGCTCGGATCGATCCAGTTGAACGCGATCGGACCGACCTGGTAGCCCTCGACCGGCGCCGGCTGGGTAACGGTGAGACTCACGTTGCGGGAGGTGTTCCCGGCGCCGTTTGTCGAGTTCACGAAGGTCACTACCGCTGAGTATGACCCGGCGGCGAGGCTGTTTGCGTTCGTGTTGATCGACGCGGTCACCGTCGCCGACGCTCCGGCCGCCAGCGTGCCTCCGGTCTGTGAGAGCGTCACCCACGGCTGATTGACGCTGGCCGTCCAGTTGATCGACATCGCGCCCGTGTTCTTTAGGGTGTATGCCTGGCTCGACGGACTGAACGGCCCTCCTGTCATGCCGCCGGATGTGAGTCCGGTGGATGGCGATACCGAGAGGCTGCCCGGGCCGGTCACGGTCAGCGCTACGGAGCGGGCGGTGCTCTGGCCGTTGGTGATGTTGGTGAATGTCACCGAATCGGAGTGCGATCCGGCGGTCAGGGAGTTCGCCTCGGAGTTGATCGAGGCGGTGACCGTCGTGCTCGCGCCGGCCGCAAGTGTGCCGCCGGTGGATGAGAGTGTCACCCACGACTTGGTCTTGGCAGCGGTCCAGTTGAGGGATTCGCCGCCGGTATTCGTCAGGGTGTATGCCTGGCTCGACGGGCTGAACGGCCCACCGGCGGGTCCGCTCGACGTGAGGCCGGTCGAGGGCGTCACCGAGAGCGTTCCGGGAGCCGGTCCGCCCGAGCCGGATGTGAACGCCTTCAGGCAGACGTTTGTGTTCGAGTAAGTGGCTGCCACATCGCTCCAACTGGTGCCGTTCGAGCTTATGTAGCTCTGGCCGGTGCTCGCAGTCGCCTTGCTGGCGTAGCCGGAGTATGGCCGCTCAAGGGCAACCGGCGATCCGTAGCCGGGGGTCGTGAGCTTCACTACCACCGAGAACTTCTGCCCTGTCTTGATGGGGACAGGAGTGGGGATCTTCACCGTGTGGTAGCCCACAGCCGGGATCGTTCCGGTCGTGGTAGCGGCGGGCCCGGTGGAGTTGATCGGCCCTGTGGTCGGGCTCAGGTAGACGCGGATCTCGTAGCTGGAGTTGGGCGTCGGAGTGTAGAAGCTCGCGGCGGCCACGTTCGAGTTGGCGGCGGCGGTGAACACGTTCGCAAACCATGCGGTGTTGCTGCCGTAGCCCGCGCTGGTCGTCCAGCCGAGTGTATCATACTGATAGATCCCGTCGTAATTGGTGACCGGCTCGGCTGTGAATACGCCGTTCTCGGATGCCAGTCGGCTATCGTAGTAGGATATGTAGAAGTAGCCGCCCAGTCCCCAGTTGCCCCAGCTATTCCGGATGATGAAAGCTCCGTTGCCGGGGGGTTGAGTCCTGAACTTGCTCTTGTCGAAGTTGTCGTCCCAGCCCACGATGCAGACGCCGTGGTTTGACTGGTTGCTGCCGTTGTAGTAGTAGCCGCCGGTGGACGAGTTGTAGTAGGCGTCGCCGTGGTAGTAAGCGGTATAGACCGCGCCGTACTGCATCACTGCCTGCTTCAGCGCGTCGTTGTCCAGGTAACCGCTCCGCTTCGGGATGTATATGACCTCCTGCACGTGCTTGACAGTGGCCAGACCGCTCGGGGAAGCGCAACTCGATGCGTTGTACGGGTCCTGAGACTCGGAGATCGCGCCTTCCCATCGCGCCAGGTAGGCCGTGGCCATGGCTCTGTTGCCGCCGCTGCAGCAGGACAGGTCGAACCCGTGCCTGTTCTTGAGGTTGTTCTCCGAGAGATTGAGCGACTCTCCCGGCATCAGGTATGATTCGAGCGATCCGTAGGCGGCGAACGACCAGCAGCTTCCGCAGCCGCCCTGGTTGCGGATCGGGGTTACTCGTCCGAGCGCGCGAAGGTCGTAGGTCGGCGGCAGCGCGCTCAGTATCATCATACCTGAGCCCACGATGTCCTTGAGGTACGAGAAATCTACAGGGTCCGGCACTGTGCCGGTAGCAATGCCGCTGTCGGCTTCCATCTGAAGCGTGGCATACGGGTCCTTGAGGAACTCGAGGAACGCGGGATTCTCGGGCGCCAGGATGGGGGTGTCGTCCTGGGCGGCGCACGGAGTACCGGTGAACGCCATGATGGCGATGCAGACCCCGAGCATGATGACTAGTGCAAGAGATCGACGTTCGGTACCAGTCATGAAGCAGCGTGTCCTTTCCTTGTTGCGTGGCGACGAGCGAGGCATATCCAGCCGACAGGTGTCCCGAGGGATGAGATCGACTGGTTGATGCAGAACGCGGAGGCAGTGGTAGCTCGCAGAATGTCCCTATGGATTGCAGCACTCGCTACCGTCATTTTTCCACGTTCGGCATCTGCTCGCGCCTGACAGTAGTGCGGGAGGTTGCTCGACCTCCTCATGTGCATACCGCACCGACGGGTGTTGTCGCGCTCGAAGCGAATCACCCCACCAGTGCACGTATCGCGTGGGGAGCGCACGATACGTTGGCAGTGATGGGCACAGTCTACTTTCGGCAATGCCAACTGTCAATAGAGATGCTATCGCATGCTTGAACGCTCTCAGCCTGCTCTACACCTATTCTGCCCAATGCCGCGGCCTGTCACTCATGGAGTTGCCGAGTCCGGGAACCGAGAGGCTGTCTGCAGCGTAATAGGGGTGTAATCGTCCATACTGATTGGCATACTCGTCTGGTGGATTGCTGAGGAATGCCTCGAAGAACTGGTGTGATGCCGGCAAGAATGCGGTGACCGGCACGGATCCCGCAAGCAAATCTACCGGGTGATTACAAGAGTCTTCTTCTTCTTTCCTTTCGTGGCAAGTTTGCCGGTTGGCTGCCGGCACTCAGAAGTGAGCCCGATCGCACAGCGGTCGGGCCTTTTTTTGCGTTGCGGCAACGTCGGGCGGGTACGTGTGTCTTATTGATGGTAGTGCGCCGCCGGCATCTCGCATTCGCCCGGCGCTGCAAGCTATCCGGCCGCATGCTTGCAATATGCCGCACATGTCGGTATCATCTATGGTGCTCGTCAGAGCAGGCCGAGCGAGCATGCCGCACACCGGCATTGAGGCCAAAGATAAGGACAGTCCATGTGGGTTCTTCTGAGACGATTGTTGATCGGCAGCCCTCTGCCATCCTGGCGGGCGGCGCATGAGCGGCTGCCGAAAGTACTTGCCCTGCCCATCCTGGCATCGGATGCACTGTCATCCGTAGCGTATTCCGGCGAGGAAATGCTGCTCGTTCTGGTGCTGGCGGGCTCTGCGGCGATCCAGTCTCCCGTTTTGGTATGGATCTCCGCTGCAATAATCGCACTCCTTGCGATTGTGGCTACTTCCTACCGCCAGACGATACATGCGTATCCCTCGGGCGGCGGCGCGTACACGGTCGCCAAGGAGAACCTCGGCGTCAACTACGGGCTTATTGCCGGCGCCGCCCTGGTCGTCGGGTACACCCTCACCGTGGCCGTTAGTGTCACGGCGGGCGTCTCTGCGCTGATCTCCGCGTTCCCGGAACTGGCCGATCACCGAGTGGACCTGGGGATAGTCGGGATAGCTATCATCACGTTGGGCAATCTGAGAGGTGTCCGCGAATCGGGCCTGCTGTTTGCGCTTCCGACCTATGTGTTCATCGTCAGCGCGTTCGTGCTCGTGGCTCTCGGCATCTACCGACTGGAGACGACCGGACTGGTGGTGCCCAGCAGCGGACACGCGCCGGCTGCGGTCCAGGGTCTGTCGCTCTTCCTGATACTGCGAGCGTTCTCAGGGGGATGCGCGATCATGACCGGCACCGAGGCCATCAGCAACGCGGTCCCGAACTTCCGTCCGCCTGCGAGCAGGAACGCAGGCATAACCCTGCTTGCGATGGCGGTCATCCTCAGTGCGATGTTCATGGGAACAAGCTGGATTGCCTGGAGGACCGGTGTAGTACCCGTCCATGATCAGACCGTCTTGTCGCAACTCGCGCGCGCGGTATTCGGGGCCACGTGGTTCTACTACCTGCTCCAGATCGCGACCACCCTTATCCTGATTCTGGCGGCGAACACCGCCTATGCCGGTTTCCCCTGGCTGGCTTCCGTCATGGCGCGCGACCGGTACATGCCGAGGCAGCTCTACAACGTCGGCGATCGGCTGGTGTTCTCGAATGCCATCCTGCTGCTCTCTTTCCTGTCCGTTCTGCTGATCATCGCGTTCCAGGGCAATGTCCACAGGCTGATTCCGTTGTACGCGGTGGGCGTGTTCATGTCATTCACGCTCTCGCAGGCGGGTATGGTCCGGCATGCCATCAGGTTCCAGCATGCCGGATGGCGGAGGAGCGCCGTGATCAGCGGGATAGGCTCCCTGGCTACCGGAATCGTCACTCTGGTCGTGGGTGTCACCAGGTTCACCGGCGGCGCGTGGATATCGATCCTGCTGATCATCACCGTCGTTCTCGCCGCTCGCAAGATCCACCGCCACTACATAGATGTCGGCAGCCAGCTCAGGCTCTCAGACCGTGACAGTTTCGTGCCGATGAGGAACACGGTTTTGGTGCTCACGCCGTCGCTCCACAAAGGTATATTGCCGGCGCTGGAATACGGGCAGTCCATATCCGGCGACGTGCGGGCCATTCACATCGAAACCGACCCGATCGATACCGAGTTGATGATCGAGCGCTGGGACAAGTGGGGCGGCGGTATCCCGCTCGTCATACTTGAGTCCCCTTACAGGTCCCTGCTCGGTCCGCTGCTCGAGTATCTGGAGCAGGTCAAAGTCGAGCGCGAGAACCACCGCGTGACCGTCGTGATCCCGGAGTTCGTGCCGGCCAAGTGGTGGCACAAGATCCTGCACAACCAGTCCGGTCTCATACTCAAGATCGCGCTATTGTTCCGCCGAGACATCATCACGGCAAACGTCAGGTATTATCTGGAAAGGTAGACGCCGGTCAGGTGCATAGAGCATGATCATCCAGTCGAAAGGCGACGTTGTCATCCTGAGAGGAGTGCTGGCCGAGAACCACTGGCCCGCGCTGAAGTCCGTTGTCAGCCTGCTGCTGAAGCGACACCCGGCCGGAGTCATCATTGACGGCAGCGAGCTAACGGAGGTGAGCGACGCCGGCGCCAAGACGTTCCTCGACGCCAGCGAGTTCATAGAGTCGCAGCGCGCGCGTGTCGTGGTAGCCGGACTCGCGGACGATATTGTTCAGGCGATCAGCGATGTGCCCGGCATCCGGTCGCAGCTTCCCCGCGCAGCGACCGTCGAGGAGGCTCGCGCATCCCTGGCTGTCAGCGGCACGGCCACCCTTCCGGCGGCGCAGCGTCGGCCGGTCATCCTCGTCCCGCTGATCGGCGACTGGCGCAGATCGGTCGACTACGCTGTCGCGGAGGCATCGAGGCTCAAGGCCGACATCCATCTCCTGTACGTCATCGAGGTGCCTCGCGCGCAGCCGCTCGGAGTCCCTCTGCCCGAACAGGAACGGGAGGCGGAGCGCGTTCTCGCCGCTGCTGAGGCGCTGCTGAAGACGGAGAGCATCACCGTGCGGAAGCTGAGCACGCGCGCGCGGCTTCCCATCGAGGGCGTCGCCAAGTTCGCCGCTGAGTCGAACCCCAGGCTGCTGGTCGTCGCGTATCCGAAGGGCGAGTTCGAGGCCGTGAACCGCCGTCAGGACATCATGGGTACGCTCTGCCGCGAGACCGAGTCTGAGGTAGCCGCGATCTGCAGCGCCGAGCCCGGTGCAGATGCAGAGAAGCCTCGCCCGACGATCCTCTTCCCGCTTGTCGGCTCCTGGCCGAGTGCGGTGGATTTCGTCGGAATGCACGCCTCCCGCATGAGGATCGACATCGATCTACTCTACGTCATCCAGGTGCCGAGAGCAATGTCGCTCGATGCCTCGATGCCTGAGGAGGAGCAGACGGCAGCGCGGCTGTTCGGCGAGGCGGAGCGCGCCCTGAAGCGGTACCGGGTGCCGGTGCGCCGCGTGCTCATGCGGTCGCGCGACGTGATCGAGGGCATTGCCAGGCATGCATCCGCATCGAGACCGACATCCGTGGTCGTCTCCTACGCACGCTCTCAGGTCGAGCAGGAGTACACCCGGAATGCGACGGTCGTGGCCCTCTGCCACGAGATACCCGGCGACGTAGTGGTTATCTGCCCGCCGAGGTAGCGTATCATATCCGGGATCGCCGTCCTGCTCACTCCGCACTCTACGCTCGACACTCTACACTGACGCGATCTCGACGAGCTTCACGTCGAAGGTGAGGTTCTGGCCTGCGAGCGGATGGTTCGCATCGAGGGTCACGCTGTCGTCCTTGATATCGACCACAGTGGCCGCAATCGCCCGACCGTCCGGCTGCCGCAGGTGGAGCATATCGCCGACGTTCAGGTCGATATCCGGCGGGAACGATTCCTTGTCGATCTCCGCCACCAGATCGTCGATATGCGGGCCGTATGCCTCCTCGGACGGGATCGTGATCGTCTTCTCTTCTCCAACCTCCATGCCGTTCACGCCCCGATCGAATCCCGGGATCACCTGCCCGGACCCGAGCGTGAACTCCAGGGGCTCGCGTCCCTCAGATGAATCGAACACCGTGCCGTCGTCGAGCCTTCCGGTGTAGTCTACCTTTACTGTGTCGCCGCTACTGGCCTTTGCCATCAGCTAGTCCTCCTTAGCAGGAATCTCACGTAGCAACATTCCATTCCCGTGAGCTGCGAATACGCAAACAGCGTGTCTGCGAGGCGTCAGAGTCGTTTGCACGAACATACACTTCGCAAACACGCTGTCACATCGAGCAGCAAATCAGATGCTCTACTGCTTATTTGACCTTATCTCGGTTATGTCCTCCTGCCAGGCTTCCGTAGGAGGGGATTCCGATCCCCGACGCAGGCGGTCGGGGGCCGGGAATCCTACACCGTGAGCACGCGCTTCGAGAAGAGGATCTCCTGGATGCCGGGCATGTTGCCGATCTCGCCGACCGCGATCCGGCCCTCGAGGCCGAGGAACTCGACGCAGGTCTGACAGCAGATGATCCTCACGCCCTGGCCTTCGAGCCGCTTGAGGTGGTCGATCCAGTTCGATCCCTCGACCGCGATGCGCACGCCCTCGTTCCAGAGGATGATGTATTCCGGCCTGTCGTCGCGCTCGGCGAGCAGCCGGAGGAAGTTCGCGAGTATCAGCCCGCCGAGCTGCGGGTCGCCGGCGCCGAGTCCCGGCTGGCCGATCAGGATGACGTCGTAGTTCATGTCGTACTCTCTCTTGCCTTTCGACTGCCGACGAGTAGCAGTATACCCGCAGCCAGCGGAGGCACACCGAACGCCAAGATCGCGAGAGCCACCACGTCCGCTGTCTCCCCGAAGGTGGCGGCGTAGGTTATGCTCCACGAAACTCCCATAAGTATCAGCAAGATGCCTCCGAGCATCTGCCAGCGAAGGGCAATCAGGGCTATCATCAGCTGCGCTGGCCCAATCCAGAAGGTAGGCCGCAGGGCCTCCACCAAGCTTCCCCCCCGGATCAGTTCGGTGCCTAGGACATAGGACGTCCACCCCCCAGCCCACAGCACCGCCAAGACTCTCGCCGCGATGATCAGCCGTCTGCCCTTCCTTCGTCCGCCATTCTCCATAGCAGTCCTCCGGATTCTGACTCCTGACTCCTGTATTCTGCCTTCGCCTACCCGATCTTCATCTTCCCCTCGCTGTCGCGCAGGCCGCCGGGGCGGTTG
>CAYXOC010000019.1:32276-43440 GCA_964466715.1 uncultured bacterium | reverse complement strand
CGCCTACCCGATCTTCATCTTCCCCTCGCTGTCGCGCAGGCCGCCGGGGCGGTTGCGCATCAGCCAGACGAGTTCGTGCTCCATCTTCACTTCCTCGATCATCCGGTCGAAGTCCTTGGGCTTCTTGCCGCCGAGCTTCCACTTGCCGACCGCCGATCCGAGCTTCAGGATCCTGGCGACCTGCTCGACCTCCTCCCGGACGATCTCCGCATCCGGCGCGGTCATGCCGTCGCCCTGGAAGGCCGGTATGATCTCGCCGAGACGGGCGTCCATCGCCTCGAACTCGGAGATCGAGAGGTCCTCCGTCCACTTCGGCTCCTTGAGGTCGCGGAAGAGCATCTGCCAGGGAACGCTGGAGTTGAACTGCTTCCTCTTGAAGCACAGGTAGAGGTTGCCCAGGTCGTAGAACGTCCGGCCCGTCTTGCCGGTCGGATCGCCGAACGCGTGGAGGGAGAGGTTCTGGGCCAGGTTCTTCTTCACGTCGGCCTTCGCGTTCCATGAGGCCATCGCGCCGACCAGGAATCCCAGGTAGGCGACCGAGAGCGGCTGCCAGTGGCCGAAGTCGCCCCAGTCGGTGTTCAACACGCCGATCGCTCCCTGCTTGAGGCCGTTCCGGCAGGCGCTCGTGATGTTGCCGATCGCGTTGTCCGTCCGCCCGGCGATCGTGTTCCAGCTCGATGTGCCCGGCGCGACGTAGAAGGGAATGCCCGAAGCGCCGAACTTCGCGCCGTGGTCGGCGAACGGGTGGTCGGCCTCGTAGCCCCACTCCAGAGCGATGCCGTCCTTCGGCAGTTCGGGGATCAGCTCCGGGTGCTTGATGATGATGTCGCCCCAGTACTGCATCGTCTTCCCGCGCTCGGTGACCAGGCGGTAGATCTCCTGCACGAAGTCGAGGTAGACCCGGCCGACTCCGCGCTCCTCGCAGATCTTCTTGCTCCGTCCGCGGCCCAGATCGACGGTCTCGTCGCAGCCGACGTTGAACATGCGGCTGGTAAAGTGCGGGAGAAGCTCATCATAGAGCCCGCTGACGAACGGTATGCTCCGCTTGTCGATCGGGGCGAGGCTGAACGGGTGATCGAAATGTCCCCAGGCCGTGTCGCAGCCGTAAGGGGCCTCGGCCATCGGGCGGTACTTGTCATGCTTCAGCCAGCGCTCCATGTGGCCGAACGAGTTCTGGTTCGGCACGAGCTCGATGAACCGCTCGCGGCAGTAGGCGTCGAGCGCCATGATCTGTCCGCCGGTCATCGGGTCGGCCTTCTCCCAGACGATGGGGTGGGCCATGTACTGGAACGTATGCTCCGTGTAGAGCTGGAACTGGTTGATCTTCCACTCCGCCAGGAGGTCGACGAGGTGGTAGAGCGTTTCCATCGTCGGGATCTTGTCCCGGCTGATGTCGAGCATCACGCCCCTCGCCGGGAAGTCCGGCCAGTCGGATATCGTGACGCACGGGAGCTCGAAGACTGCAGCGGGTGGTTCGGATCCTGCCGTCTGCGGTCCGCAGTCTGCGGTCTGTCTCAGTATCTGCGCCAGCGTGCACGCGCCATAGAATGCGCCCGCGGGGTCGGATGCGGTGATCTGGACGCGCTCCGGGCGGATGACGAGCTTGTACCCCTCCGACGGAATGCCGGCGCCGTCATCGAGCTTGATCAGCAGACCGATCTGCTCTCTCGATGCCTTCGGGCTCGCGGTGATCTCCCATGCGAGGCCTGTCTTCTTCGCGGCGGCAATCAGCGATTGCGGTTCCGCCGCTTCGAGCTTGATAAAGGTTGTCTTGCTGTTCGCACAGCATTTGAACGCGCCCTGCCTTGGCGAAATCCTCTTCGGGGCGGGTGCGAGATACAGATCGGTGGCCGTGATCATCAATCCCTCCGGATATGCTGTAGAATTGGTTGATCAATGGTAACGTCTACGGCCTCACAAGTCAACATCGGTGAGCACGATCCGCAGACAGAGTAGGGGCTCCTGCATAAGTCATCGCATGTTCGCACATACGGACAAACTGCGGTATCTTGACAATGTGGCGACGATGTGGCATAATAGCCGCCGTCGATGGCGTCGTCATGAATCGATGCCTGCTCCAGTTGCTAATCCAACTGATCTCTCTATCCGGAAATGTCCGATTCGATCAGACGCGCATTTCTCACAGTTGCGCTGCTCACCGCAGTGATCTCGGCGGCAGCGTTCCCGGACTCCCTGTGGGCAACCGACATGGCATCCTACTGTGTCCGCGCGTACCGGTATCCCGCATCCGGTGGCGCTTCCGATCGGGCCGTGGATATCGTCCGTGGCGGCGGTTGCCCCGTAGGATTGGCCGCCGGTCAGGGAAGACTGTGGGTGCCTGGCTCATTCGGCTGCAATTCCATTGCGAACACCGATCCCGTGACCGGTGAAGTGAGCGCCGTCCTGAGGCTGAACGTGGACTCCTGCCCGTCGGCCATCGCATACGGCGATGGCTTTCTGTGGGTCGGCTACAAAGGACCGTGCATTCTCAAGGTCGATCCATCGACCGGCGAGATTCTCCGCACCATCGATCTGACGATCGACGTCGCGGTTGCTCACGTTGCGTATGGCGGAGGCTATCTCTGGGTCGTAGACTTGGGCCTCTGCACTCGTATCCGCAAGATCGACCCTTCATCGGGAGTCGTCGTCCACTCCTGGTCTCTCGGTACCAGCGACTGCATCCGTGCTCTGACCTACGGCGACGGGTATCTGTGGGCGGCCGGCCCCACGGGCAGCCGGAAGATATCCAAGATCGATCCTGCGGACGGCGGCATAGTCGATACTATCGACCTCGGCTACGGATACCCGATCAAGTCGCTGGCCTACGAGGACGATGCTCAGCCCGCGCCGGATCCGATCACCGTCTCGGCGGCGAGAGCGACATCGCCGGGAACCCCGGTGCTCGTGGAGTCCGCGATTGCCACCGCTCGTTTCGCCGACCATGCCTACGTCGAGGCCGCGGATCGGTCCGCCGGGATCAGGGTGACGGGAGACGAACTGCCGTCACCGGGCACGGAGGTCGATCTGCTTGGGACCATCGAGCTGTCGGCGGGAGAGAAGTCGATCCATGTCAGCGATCTGACGGTAGTCGGGGCGGGTACGGTTGACCCGCTGGGGATACCGGTTCGCAACATCGCTCTGTACGGGCCGAACTCCGGGGCGATGCACGCGCTCTCGACGACCGGATTGTGCAGCGCGGGCCTGCTGGTGCGCACCTGGGGCCGTGTGACCGAGACCGGCGCGGGGCATTTCTACGTCGACGACGGCTCCGGCATCAAGGACGGCACCGGCGCGACCGGACTGCGCATTCTCTGCGACGGCCTGACCCCTCCGGCCTGGAACAAGCACGTCCGAGTGACCGGGATCAGCACTCTCTTCCCCCACGCCGACACCTGGCTCCCATGCGTCCGTCTGCGCGACTCATCCGACCTGGTGGTCCTCGACTGAGACCGCCGGCTCATCCCAACACCCTTGTAGGAGCGGCTTCCCAGCCGCGAATTCGCCGCGTTACGTAGGCATTCGCGGCTGGGAAGCCGCTCCTACAACATCCCTGGCATTGACAGCCTCTCCCCGTCAGGCTATACTCTATACGTAACCACACCCATAGGATTCACAGCGCAGTTCCCCCCTCTGCACCCTGCGTACAGGTAGTAAGCCAACATGGCAGTCACCAGCCCTGGGACAAGTGCACCACGCCTCAGTTCCGTACCGAAGAAGGGCCATGCCGGGCGAGCGGGCATCTCCCTGCGGGCGGTCATCCTCGGCCTGATACTCGTGGCGGTCGTGTGCTTCGTCGTATCATACGCCGAGCTGGTCATCATGAGGATCCAGATCGGATTCCTGCAGATGCCGCCGGCGGTCATAGGGATATTCTTCTTCCTCGTGCTGGCGAACAGGGGAATGCAGCGGCTCCGACGAACGCTCGGCCTCAGCGCGGGCGAGCTGATGATGATCTACTGCATGATGCTCGCCGCTTCGATGATCTCGTCGCGAGGCGTTATGGAGAAGATCATCCCCCTGCTCGTAACACCGAGCTACTTCGCCAACGTCGCCAACCGCTGGCAGGAGCTGTTCTTCCCTCACATCAAGCCTTGGATGGTCCCGTTCGATCCGCAGAGCCCGCCACCGCAGTTCAACGCCCAGCGGTTCTTCGAGGGACTGCGATCCGGCGAGGCGATACCGTGGGGCGCGTGGATCGTGCCGCTCCTGGCGTGGGGCGTCCTCGTGCTGCTCGTGATCTTCGCATTCCTCTGCCTGGCGACGATCCTGCGCAGGCAGTGGGTGGACAATGAGAAGCTGTCGTTCCCGCTCGTCCAACCGCCGCTCGAACTGGTGAGGAGCGACCAGGGACCTTCGATCCTGAGCAACCGGCTGTTCTGGGGCGGGGTGGCGCTTCCGGCGGCGATCTTCATGTTCAACGGCCTCCACAACTGGTTCCCGAACGTCCCCTCGATCATGCTGGGATGGAACATCAACCAGTATCTGGTCAACCCGCCGTGGAACGACATGTACTTCTGCACGGCGTACCTGTCGTTCGCGGCGATCGGCTTCTTCTTCCTGTTGCCGTCCGATCTGCTGTTCGCCATATGGTTCTTCGCGATACTGGCGCTCCTGCAGGATGTCGTCGCGGCATCGTTCAACATGGAGCCGCTTGCCATGCCGATGTACGGCACGCCGCTCTTCATCGCTTACCAGACCGCCGGGGCGTACCTGGTGCTTGCCGGCTATCTGCTCTACACGTCGCTCCCTCACCTCAGGAAGGTCGCCCGCGCGGCATTCGGACGGGAGAAGGTAGATGACAGCCGGGAACTCATGCCCTACGGCGTCGCGTTCTGGGGGCTGCTGGTGTGCTTCGGGTTGATCATGGGGTGGTGCATCCTGGCGGGGATGTCACTCTGGGTGGCGATGCTCGAGTTCGGCGTCTTCCTATTCATCATTGCGCTCGTGATGGCGAGGAGCACCGCGGAGGCCGGGATGCTGATGACCGAGACCAGCTTCCGACCGGTCGACTTCTACCGCATGTTCGCGCCGGTCCACACTCTCGGCGGGCCGAACATCATGATGCTGACCTTCTTCGACAGCGCATTCCTCCGCGACCAGCGGGGCCTGCTGCTGACCGGCTTCCTCGACGGCCTCAAAATATCCGACGGCAGCAATGTGAAAAGGCGTTCGTTCCTCCCGGTGTTCGTCATCGCCGTCATCGCCGCGCTGCTCGTCGCGGGCTACCTGCAGATATGGCTGCCCTACCACAAGGGAGGTATCACGATGTACTCCTATGTCTACCAGGGCAACAACCTGCGGGGGTTCAGTGAGTACCAGCAGCACATGGCGGGCACGACCGCGCTCACGTGGCAGGCGCCGGTGTTCTTCGCGGTCGGCGTGGTGTTCACGATCTTCCTCTCCTACATGCGGGCGATGTTCTTCTGGTGGCCGTTCCACCCGCTCGGGTATGCGCTCTGCATCTCGTGGACGTCGTCGGTCTTCTGGTTCCCGTGCTTCGTGGCGTGGCTCGCGAAGTCGGTGATCCTGCGGTACGGCGGGATGAAGCTCTACCTGCGTGCGAGGCCGTGGTTCCTGGGGATGATCATCGGCGAGTTCGGCATGGCGGTTGTCTGGGCGCTGATCAGCGCGCTCACCGGCGCCCCGACCCCCGATTTCCCCTGGCCGTAAGGCGATCTCGTACTCGCGCATCCTAATCGTACTCGTACTCGAATCGGGCGAAGCATTGGCGCCATATCCGAACACTGATTGCTATCCGACGGGCCAATGCTTAGCCCCTACAGGTCGCTCGTGCATCCCCTAGGTGTCCATCACCGGAGACGGCCGCAGCCCCACCGGCCAGTGTTCCGCCCATACAGACGGCTATTGCTCTCCTGCCGCTCATGATGCTAGAATCCTCCCCGGAGGTAGACCAAATGCTCACTCGGAGGATTGCGCTCATGCTCGCTCTGGTCACGGTGTTTCCGGCAGGCGCGGTTCGGGCCCAGGCTCCCATCGACATCGGTACGCGGCTCGAGCCGTTCGTCGATGACTACCTGATCGAGAAGATGGACGGCGTCCGGCTGATGCTCCACAGTCCCGTCGTGCGGGAGAAGGTCTTCGGCTTCGATGCGCCCTGGGAGGGCGAGACGAGCGCCTACGTGACGGTCCTCCACGACGGCGAGAAGTACCGCATGTACTACCGCGGCTCGTCGGAGATCAACAAGCATCCCGAGTTCACCTGCGTCGCCGAGAGCACGGACGGCATCCGGTTCACACGCCCGAACCTCGGCCTCTTTGAGTTCAACGGCTCGAAGGAGAACAATATCGTCTGGATGGCTCAGGGCGGCCATGCCTTCACTCCGTTCGTGGACACCAACCCGAACGCCAAGCCCGACGAGCGGTTCAAGGCCGTCGCCCCGCTGAACGCCGCGGGGAAGGGCAACGCGCTCTTCGCCTACACGTCGCCCGACGGCTACCACTGGAAGCGGATCGGCGACAAGCCGGTCATCACCGAGGGAGGCTTCGACTCGCAGAACCTCGCCTTCTGGGACGACGAGCGCGGGGAGTACGTCTGCTACTTCCGCGGATGGAGGCGCGTGCGCGACATCCTGCGCTCCACCTCCAGGGATTTCGTCACATGGAGCAAGCCCGAGTGGCTCTCGTACACCGGAGCGCCCGCCGAGGACCTCTATACCAACGCGATCACCCGATATCCTCGCGCCCCGCACATCTACGTCGGCTTCCCGAAGCGGCTCGTCCCCGGCAGGAAGGCGGTCGAGTCGCACCCGATCGACGGAGTCTCCGACGGCGTCTTCATGAGCAGCCGAGACGGCCTCAACTTCCACCGCTGGCCGGAGGCGTTTCTGCGTCCGGGCCTCGACCGGAACAACTGGACGGATCGCAACATCATGGCCGCCTGGGGGGTATTCGAGCTGACGCCCGGCGAGATCTCGATCTACTACTCGCAGCACTACCGCCACGCCACCGCGCACATGGTCCGCGCGACGGTCCGCACCGACGGCTTCGTCTCGGTGAACGCGGGCTACGGGGGAGGGGAGTTCGTCACGAAGCCGCTCACGTTCGCGGGGAAGGAACTGGTGATCAACTACTCGACCTCCGCGCCGGGAGAGGTCCGGGTCGAGATTCAGGACGCGTCGGGGCAGGCGGTCCCGGGGTTCGCGCTCGACGACTGCCCGCCGATCTACGGCGATCGGATCGAGCGCGTGGTGAAGTGGAAGGGCGGCTCGGACGTCTCATCGCTCGCGGGGAAGCCGGTGAGGCTCCGGGTGAAGATGAAGGACGCGGACGTCTACTCCCTGAGGTTCAGGTAGCTATGCCGCCACTCTCAGCCGGATGACACGCGGCGCGCTGACCTCCTCCGGCACCGGCTGTCCTTCTGCGATAAGCGAGTCTATGTGGAACTTGATGCCCTCCTCGGCGAGCTTGAGGGCTTCCTCTTCCGTCTCGGCGTATCCGACGTAGCCGGGCAGCGCAGGGACGGTGATCGTGAACCCTCCCTCAGGCTCCGGGGTCAGCACTATCGTGTATTCACGGGTCATTACTTCAGCAACTCCTTGAACTCGGCCTGTGACAATCCTGCTGATCGCAGGATCGCCCTCAACGTCCCTGCGGGTATCTCACTACCCTGGTGCACAGACACCGTCACGCTGTTTGCCGGCTTCTTGGGATGATAGAGGCGGACATGGGAGCCGTTCTGTCTCGTCTGCTGCCAGCCGCCGCGTTCCAGCGCTCGGATTACCTCTTTCGCTGTGAGTGGCATCTCATCCTCAATCTACGCCTTTTGAACCGCGCTGTCAAGTCGGCGGCCGAGCCGGAGCACTGCGTAGGTCGAGACGACTCCTCCCAGGATGATCCCCGACCAGATGCCGGAAGGCTCAGCAAATGCGTCGACGCCGAAGATGACCTTCACCAGGGTGACAACTGGCACGATCAGAAGGAGCTTCAGGATGCTGTCGATGTGTCCGCCGGGCGTCTTCCTCGATGTCGCCACCGTAAGGATGGCCAATACCAGCATCGTCACGCGATACGCCGCCAAGCCTTCATCGTGTCCGCTGCCCGGTGACGCCGAGTAGCAGCCGACCACAAAGACGAGCAGGCCGAACCAGGCCCACACGGCGGCGGTCTGTCCCACAGCCGGTCCATGGTCTCCGACAGCCGGCTGACAGATGCCAGCGCATTGGTCAGGAAGCGAGTGCAAGCGCCCCATAGGGCCCCGAGCAGCAGGCACATGGCGAAGACATGAAGCGGTATCGGGGGTGTAAGGATGAGGAGCGCCAACGCGCCCAGCGCCCACGGCCATGAGGAGACCCAGCGACGTCCGTATCTGCCCTCGCGCCAGTTCTTCCCGTACCGCCGTTCCAGATAGGCGTTGCCCGCGACTCTCGGGGAGTTCATGATCACGTATGCGAGCAGCACTCCCGCGAATGACCATAGCAGTCTGGACATGTCTGCCTGCTCTCACACTACGTAGTGGATCGGGTGGGGCTAGAGCAGCGCCGTCGAGAAATACCTCTCCGCGCGATCCGGCAGGACCGTCGCGATGTTGCCGGGGAAGCGTTTCGCCAGTTCACGCGCCGCCCAGATGTTCGCCCCGGACGAGATCCCTACGAGGAGCCCGAAGTCCCGTCCGAGCTGGCGAGTGGTCTCGATCGCATCCTCGTCGGTCACCTCGATCACCTCATCGACGAGCGAGACGTCGAGCACCGCCGGGATGAACCCATCGCCGATCCCCTGGATCTGGTGGAGGCCCGGCTCGTGGCCGAGCAGCGCCGAGACGTTCTTCGGCTCGACCGCCACGATGTGTACGCCCGGCTTGTGCTCCTTGAGGAACTTCCCGACGCCTTGCAGCGTCCCACCGCTCCCGACGCCCGCCACAAAGCAGTCGATGTCGCCGCCGGTCTGACGCCAGAGCTCGACCGCCGTCTGCGTGTAGTGGACCATCGGGTTGTCGGGGTTCTCGAACTGCTGCGGGACGTAGACGCGCGGGTCGGAGGCGGCGATCTCCATCACCTTGTTCACCGCTCCCGCGATACTCTCGCTGTCCGGCGTGAGGATCAGGTCCGCTCCGAGCGCGCGGATCAGCTTCTTCCGCTCCTCGCTCATCCCCTCGGGCATTACGATGCGGACCGCATAGCCCTTGACCCGCCCAACGAGCGCGATCCCGATCCCCGTGTTGCCGGAGGTCGGCTCAACGATGATCGAGTCGGGCTTGAGCTTGCCGTCCCGCTCCGCCCCTTCGAGCATCGAGAGCGCGACCCGGTCCTTGATGCTTCCGCCGGGGTTCAGGAACTCCGCCTTGGCGAATATGTTCTCGTCCTTCAGCCGGAAGAGCGGCGTGTTGCCGATCATGTCGAGTATGTTGTCGGTGAGCATGGCATCCCTCTGAGGTATGAGTGCTTATGGGAAAATCTTAGCAGTTTTCCGGCGGAGAGGCAAGGAGGGGGAGCGAACGTCGAACATCGAACGTCGAACATCGAACGTCGAACATTGAACGCGGCAGGTTTCCCATGGCACAAGAACCCGCTAGTCCTGAGCAGCGAAGCGTATCGAAGGACGGCCGGGTCTAGCCGAAGGTATGGTGTAGGGAACGGACGCTGTCCCGTTCCGTGGGTGTAGGTCTCCAACGAGCGGAACGCGACGGCGAGCGTTCCCTACATGGATACCCGAGGGGCTTCGGTAGCGCCGTCCACCAGCGTGGACTCTGCTTCCGAAGCATCTATCGGTGGCCGCCCTTCGATACGTTCTGTCATTCACCAGGACTACTCAGGGCTAACGGGGTCGGATTCCCCCAATCCGCAATGCGCAATCCCCAATCCGCAATCCGCAATCCCCAATGCCCAATCCGTTTACTGGAACGCGGCGCGCTGGGAGCGGCGGTACTCGCCGGGGGTCTTGCCGACGTACTTCTGGAACACCTTCGTGAAGTAGCTCTGGTCGCTGAACCCGCAGTCGAACCCGATCTCCACGATGCTCTTCTCCGTGTGCGCCAGGAGTTCGCGCGCCTTCTCGATCCGCATCTTCGCCAGCAGGTCCGTGAACGAGAGGCCGAGGGTCTGCTTCACCACGCGGCTGAAGTGCGAGGGAGAGAGACACGCCACCGCCGCCACGTCGTCGCGGGAGAGGTCCTCGTGCAGGTGATCGTGCATGTGCTTGAGCGCCGCCGCCAGGAGCACGCTACTCGGATGCTGGCGGTGGCCCTTCATCGCGCTCATGATCCCCTCGAGCATCGAGACGAGCCACGCGCAGAGGTCCTCCTCCGAGTTGATCCGCGCAAGCTCGGCGAACGACGAGTAGTTCGTGCCGAGGATCTCCGATGGATCGGCGCCGGCCTCGACCGCGCTCCGGGTCATGGTGACGATCAGCTCCATCAGGAAGCTCTTCAGCAGCTTCGGACGGTTGCGGCCGAAGAAGTAGATGCCGACGAGTATCCGGTTCAGGATCTCCCTCGCCGCCGGTCGGTCGCCGCGCTTGATCGCGGAGATCAGGCCCGGCTCCTCCACGAGGTAGATGTCGCGGATCGACTGGTAGCTCTGCCCCTTCAGTTCGTGGATCGCCTCCGCGCGCTCGGACTCGCGTCTGGCGGCGGTGCGCCTGAGGTGGAGCAGGGCGGAGTTCGTGAGGTTCGCCTCCTCCGCCATCGTCATCAGATCGGCCGCCGCGAGCCTGATCTCGGCGGGGGAGAGGCGGTCGTGCTCCGTCCCGGCCTCGACCCTCTCGATGACGACCCCGCCGATCGGGTCGGAATTGACCATCACCGGCACCGCCCAGATGACGCTCCCGCGCGGGCAGAGGATCATCGACGGCTCGCCCCAGCGGAGGACCTCGCGGATCGCTCGCCTGCGGAAGAACGCGCATTCGGGGTCGGAGGCGCAGTTGGCGCAGTCGGGCGGGTCACCGGCGACGATGCGGCCGTCCATGTCGGAGAGGACGCACGGGAGGCGCCACGCGGTGGTGTACTTGCGTGCGAGCGCCTCGAACGGGTGCTTGACGATGCCGAGCAGCCGCCCCGAGGAGATCCGCTGCCCGCTGGTTGTGAAGGAATCGCCGATCATGCCCGATACCCGCCGGTTGAGATGCGCCCCCATGATACCCGAACCGCCGGCCGGTGCGCAAGGTGGAATGCACCATGGAGTGCGGTGGCTCGACACCGCTTTGGAGTGCG
>CAYXOC010000019.1:0-32176 GCA_964466715.1 uncultured bacterium | reverse complement strand
TGGAGTGCGAAGGCAGGAACAACCGTCGGAGTGTCGAACGGTGGATCATGCCGCAGGTCGTCCGGCGGGCGCCAGGAGGTGCTGAGCTTGAGGAGATACTGGAACGTCTTTGCTGTCGTGGGATGTCTGCTGTACCTGACCGGCTGCAGCCAGAGGGGCGCGGTTACCGGGGTCTCGCAATCATCGCAAGGTAGAGTTGCGGTCCGGATCGGCGACACGGCGGAGTATTCGCTTAACACTCGACTAGCGCATTCTGTTGGGAAAGACGCTAGCCTCAGAGCGATTGGCAGCAAGAGATATACGGTTGTTGCCGGAGCAAATCATGGCCGATCCCTGCCGTCCTTCATCATCAGAACCTACGAACTTCGGGAGGATTCGAAGCAGCGTGCAGGCCTTATGAGCAGGTCCAGAACGTTTGTGTCGTGGCTTGGCGAGGATCAGTCGGGCAACATCTACCTTCTTGGTGAGTCTCTGGAGGGCGTGGAGTGGGATGTAGTAACGGATGCCAATCCACCACTGCAGTGGCCCTGTGCGATCAAGGAAGGCGACTCCTGGGAGTATTCGGCGCACTTCGCCAGTGGCGGCGTGGAGACCGTCTCCTTCAAGTGCGTCGGCACGGAAAGGCTGAAGACACCGGCGGGGGAATACGATGCCCTGAAGCTGAGTCTGGCCATGTCGCATACGCGACTCGGAGTGGACACGACTGGTTACACGTGGGTTACCCCGAGTCTGCCTTTCCTTTTCGAACTCAGGGACGAATACTCCGCCAAGGTCTCTCTGTCAGCTGCTAGCGGCAATGTGGAGCAGGTTCACGTTCTGGAGGGCTACACGCCGGCTCGGTGAGCCTGCGCAGGCGGCTGAGCACATCGGACGAGGGAACGGTGACGGGGTGGGGCGCGTATCGGAAGTGTAGCATCCATTACGGGTCTGCGTGTCCTTGTTCTCCACATGAGAGGTACCATGACGGTCTCCCGAAGGCGTAGGAGAGGGTTGACGGCGGCGGCGGTCGTGTCCACGGCGGTGCTGCTTGCGGTGCTCTTCGCGCACTACGGTCCGCTGAGAGAGAGCATCCTCCAGGCGGTGCGCGATGGCGACTGCGAAAAGGTTGATAGGCTCCTGCGGTGGGACCCGGCCCTGATAGGTGTCATCGATACCACTGATCCAGGCACAGTGCGCGGCAGGGCGTCGCTGCTTACGGAGGCATCCTACTGCCGCCACAGACATCTCGTGGGACTGCTGGTAAGACGCGGGGCGGACGTAAACTGGCGCGGCTGGGGCCTGCAGACCGCATTGCACGATCTCGCTGAGTACGATGACGGCAAGACGATGCTACTGCTTATCCACAGGGGCGCTGACGTGGATGCAAGGGATGCTGTCGAACAGACTCCCCTGCATTGTGCCGCACGGGCCGGGAATCGAAGGGTGGCGGAGGTCCTGCTGGCGAACGGCGCGGATGTGAACGCTCGCGACAAGTACAGCAAGACGCCGCTCAGCTACGCGGTCGAAGAGGGACACGATCCGACTGCCGACTTCCTGCGCAGTCATGGGGGCAGGTAGCTCCTCGGAGCGTTCGGCGTCAGAGTAGTGACGGGTTGGGGGTTAAGTGATGGCGATGTCCGGCAAGGCAAGGCGTTATGTGATCGCGAGCCTCATAGTGGTGCTCGGGGCGGCATCGATCTGGGTGATCTTCCAGTCCGTCGGACTCTGGAGTACTCTGCGCTGGAACACGTGGGTCAATGACGTACGCATCGTATGCCAGCCCGGAAGCAACGAGTCCACGGTTCGTCTCTTTCTGGGTGAACCAAGTTCAATCAGATCGGCTACCGATCCTATGCTGGGTCTCGTTCCGTCGCCGCCCGATAGCGTGCCCGGCGCGGAGCGCATACTGGTTTACTCGCGCTCTTTCACGCACGGGGGATACTGGGCAGCCCACATCTACATAGGCAAGAACGGTGCGGTGATTGCCTACCACATCGGCGCCAGCTAGCAGAAGATTGGTATGGCAACCAAGAAGCCTGTCGGCATAGCTGTCTTTGGTCTGAGCACAGTGGCTGAACTCGGTGCTTGACGCTGCAGTCCGCTTACGTGAGGTGAACCGATGCACAAGATCATAGATGCCAAGCCGCTGGAGGGATACCGGGTCTGGGTGCGCTTCGCCGACGGGGCTCAGGGAGAAGTTGATCTCTCTGATCTGGTCGGCAAGGGAGTCTTTGCCGCATGGGCCGATCCGCAGGAGTTTGCCAAGGTTTTCATCGATCCGGAGAGTCATACACTGGCGTGGCCCGGAGGGATCGATCTCGCGCCGGATGCCCTCTATCAGGACGTCACCGCCGAGAGAGCGGCATAGCCGGATCGCCCCGGAGAGGAGTCCTCTGTGGAAAAGACTGTCACATTGTCGCCCGTGGGGTATGTGGTCTCATCGGTTAGCGAACCGGTCGATGCTGACTGGGAGAAGATGGTCTCGAAGATCACCCTTCTCCCCGAGTATCACGGCGGCCTGCTGGGACTCGAATCCTTCTCGCACGCGTTCGTCCTGACGCATCTGGACAGGGCGAAGTACCAGCCGGAAGCCCATCTGCAGAGGCATCCGCGCGGGATCGCGTCGCTGCCGCTCGTCGGGATCTTCGCGCGCCGTGCGAAAGAGCGTCCGAACCCTATCGGGATCACGGTGGTGAAACTGATACGCGTAGGAAGGCACGACCTGGAGGTCCAGGGCCTCGACGCGATCAACGGCACTCCTGTGCTCGACATCAAGCCGTACTTTCCGATGTATGACAGTGTCGGGGACGCTGTGATACCCCAGTGGATCACCGATCTGATGAAGAGCGATTCCTGATCGATGTTACCGAGAGTGTATACTGACACCGTAGCCTAGCCCTTCATGGGCGTCGTGGTTGATCGTATCCGACGGGGACAAGCCCCTAGGCTACGGGTGCACTTGCGGTGCTTTCGACAAGACTGATTCCTGATCGATCGGGAAGCGGGAACAGGCGCAGTCCGCCCATCCGTGCCATAGGCACGCCCCTCATTCCCCATGCCTCATCCCGCATTTCCGCATTCGACTTGCGCCGTCGGCTCTGTTATAATACCTGTAACAGCGGTGAAAGGGACGTTGGAGTGGGGAGTTGAGAGTTGAGGGTTGAGAGTTGAGAGTAGCGGGGAGGGGCACAAGCCCGACTCCACACTCTACACTCTACACTGCACTCCGCTCCGCGCTTCCGCTTGGGCCTATGAAAACCCTGGACAGGTATGTCCTCAGAGAGATGATATCGCCGTTCCTGATCAGCATGTTCGCGTTCGTCGTGCTGCTGATCGGGCGCGTCATCTTCGACAACATCGACCAGATGATCAAGCTGGGAGTCCCCGTGGGCCTGGCGGCGAGGCTGATCGCCTTCCGCATTCCATGGGTGATGGGGATGGTCCTCCCGCTCGCGGTCCTGTTCGCCACCTCGCTCTCCGTGAACCGGCTGGCGCGCGACAGCGAGCTTACCGCCATCCGCGTCGCCGGCACGCCGCTCCGGCGGATCTTCCTGCCGATCTTCGCGGTGGGGCTCGTCTGCAGCATCGTCACCCTCTGGATCGGCGAGACGGTCACTCCCTGGGCGAACCGCGAGTCTCAACGCACGGTCCGCATGATCTACGGGATGCAGGCGATCCCGATGATCCAGGAGCGCGTCTTCTTCGAGTCGGAGGGCTACTGGTTCTACGTCGGCCGGGTCGAGCGCCCGAGCAAGGAGCGGACGATCCTGCGCGACGTGATGATCTATGAGCCGTCGCCCGCGGAGGGGTATCCGGTGCTGATCACGGCGTCCGAGGCGACGAACGACGAGAACCTCTGGACTCTGCGCAAGGGCGTCATGCACAAGCTCGACAAGGACGGCCTGATGCAGTACGAGATGTCGTTCCCGTCGATGGAGCTGAACCTCCGGCGCATATCCCAGAGCCTGTGGGAGACCCAGCGCACGGCGGAGGAGATGAGCCTCGGCGAGTTGCACGAGCAGATATCGGCGTTCGGCGGGTTGGGGCGCGAGGTCCGGGACATGAAGGTCAACTGGCACTTCAAGCTCTCGATCCCGCTCTCGTGCCTGGTGTTCGCGCTCTGTGCCGCGCCGCTCGGCCTGAGGTTCGCGCGGACGGGGAGCTACTCGGGCATCCTGCTCGGCATCATCGTCATGTTCTTCTACCAGAACAACATCTGGCTGGGCAAGGCGCTCGGCATGGGAGGGTTGGCGCCGCCCTTCGTCGCCGGCTGGTCCCAGAACATTATATTCGGCCTAATCGGCATCCTTCTGCTTCGGCGGGAAGAGTGAGATCAGTCCTTTCCTACAATCTCAGGCGCGCTCTGGCGCTCCTCCTGACGGCGGCACTGGCGGCGTCGCTCGCCCCGAACGCCCTCGCGGCGGAGCGCGTCGTGACCTTGACCGCCGATGTCACGAGGTGGCATGCGGACGATAAGGTGACGGCCAGGGGGAATGTCGAGGCGGTATACGAGGACTACAAGGTCACCGCCGACTCCGCCGACGCCGACCTTCAGACGAACATCGCGGTCTTCGAGGGCGAAGTCACGCTCACTACGAAGGACCGCACGGTGCAGGGCGAGCGGCTCACCATCGACCTCAAGACGCGCGACTGGACCCTGCAGAACGCGAACACCCGGCTCGGCTCCGAGACGTTCAAGGACAACCCAAAGGCCGTCGCGTTCATCCGCAGCGACGAACTCAGCGGCGACGAGGACAAGATCTACGTCAGATCGGGCAGCTTCACCACCTGCGACCTTGAGCATCCGCACTACTGCATCGTCGCGAAGAAGCTCGACATCTACCCCGAGAGCCGGATCGTCGCGCACAACGTCTCGTTCACGACCCTGGACAGGAAGCTCTTCACCCTCGACTCCTTCGTGATCCCGATCAGGGGCGCGAGCAAGGGCTTCCTCCCGCAGGTCGGATCGAGCGCGGAGGAAGGGATGTTCCTCAAGGCATCCTACGCCTACATGGCGACCGCGAGCGCGCAGGGATTCCTCAAGCTCGACGTGATGACCAAGCGCGGGATCGGCTTCGGCGCCGAGCAGACGTACAAGTGGACGGGCGCGTCCGGCCTGCTCAACCTCTACTTCCTGAACGATCGGCAGTTGGGCACGAACAACATCACGGGGAGCCTCCAGCACCAGCAGCAGCTCGGGCAGTTGAACCTGAGCCTTCGGGGCGATTACCGCACGAACAGCTATCTGTACTATTCCTCCAGCCGGTACAAGGATTACCAGATCGCGCTGACGAGGACGGTCGGGCCGGCGACCACGGCGCTCACGTACCACAGCAGCATCGTGGACGGCTCCGGGGACAGCGACACGAGCCTGATGTCGCTCAAGCACACCCAGCAGTTCTCGTCGAAGTTCACCGGCCGGGTCTCGATGGACATGAAGACCTACCGGTCGTCGTACTTCGACGGCGTGGACAGGGAATTGGATTCCGAGCTGGAGTTCAGCAACCGGGACGATCGGTTCGACTCGCTGCTCGTGTACAGCCGGCGGACCGACCTCGACGGCGACAGGTACACGGGCGATCAGTTCTACAGCAGCGTCGATCGCATGCCCGAACTGCTCATCGAGACCGACACGTATCGGCTCACGGACAAGCCGTTCCTCGACCTCCCGCTGAGGCTGAAGCTCGGGTACGGGCGCTACCACGAGGAGCCGTCCGGCGAGACGCACAACAGGCTGCTCCTCCAGGCCGACCTGTTGAACAAGGTGTTTGCGATCGGCGACCGCACCGACCTCAGCCTCGCGTCGGGGTTCAGGCAGACGATGTACGCGTCGGACATGGCCCAGCAGGTGCTCAGGACGAACGCGCTGCTCACGACGCGCTACAACGACTACATGACCTCGCGCCTGACCTACAGCTACCAGCGCCCGGGCGGGTACACTCCGTTCCGCTTCGATTACGCCGGCAACTACAACTACGCGCGCGCCATCATCGACTACCAGGACGAGCAGCGGCTGAGGTGGAGCCTCGCCACGGGATATGACCTCGACAGGGACGAGCGTCCGTGGCAGGACCTTACTCTCAGGCTGACGGCGAATCAGAGCGCCAACTTCGGCGCATCGCTGTCCACGGGCTATGATCTCAACCGGGGTGAGTGGCGATCGCTCATCAGCCGGATCAGGTATGCGGACCCCGACTGGGTATCGCTCGACGTCGGCTCGCGGTACAACCTGAAGGATGGGAGCATGGAGGCATTGAGGAGCCGGATCGGCCTGAAGATCGGCAGCAAGTGGAGCGCGGACGCCCTGATGAGTTGGAACGGCTACACCAACGAGTTCGACTACCGGGCATTTCGCATCACGCGCGACCTCCACTGCTGGGAGGCGTCGCTGGTGTTCACGGACGAGCTGGGCTTCCGCAAGGACAAGGGGATTATGCTCGACCTGCGGCTGAAGGCGTTCCCGGGCGAGGACCGCTTCGGCATCGGGCAGTACGGCCAGACCTTCGACACCGGCATGGGTGAGTACTACTACTAGCGGCGGCGGTTGGCACACCGTAGGGGAGGGCTTCCACGCACTCCCGTGACCACGCTCTTGTAGGAGCGGCTTCCCAGCCGCGATGAATGGACGTTGTAGGAGCGGCTTCCCAGCCACGACGAACCGGCGTATTGTAGGAGCGGCTTCCCAGCCGCGATCGCAGCTGGAAGCTGCTCCTACAAGCGGGAGACCGTCTACGGATGTGGCCGTCAGATATCGATCCCGATGCTCACGTCGATCATGTCCAGCGCGCGGTTGGCGTCGGTCACCGGAACGGGCGTGCCGTTCTCGTTGCGGAGGTCGTCCGGCGCCTCGATGAAGCCGAGCCGGGCGTTGGAGATGGTATCGTCCTTCGTGATATCGAGGTTGAGCGCGGACGTGCCGGCGGTGATCAGCGCATCGATCGTGCGGCGCTCGCCGAACGGGTCGTCCAGCGTGATGAAGTTCACGTCGATCGAGTTGCCGGTGACGCCGAGATCGTTCAGGTCGATGGTGAAGCTGATCTTCTGGCCCTGGACGTCGGCGCGGAGCGGAGTCCCGATCTGCACGAACTGGAACTGATCGAAGTCCAGGAATTTGAAGAGCGTGAACTGCCCCTGGTGGTACCTGACGAAATGCGTCGCCGAGCCCGTGACCCATCCCTGGCCGGGGGTGCTGCCCGGGAAGACGGGGATCGGTCCGGCGCCTCCGCCCGCGGTGTCGATTACCATGTGGTAGTAGAGATTGTTGCTCGGCGGCGCGGCGAGGGTGATCTCGACCGTGACGGCTCTCACCGGCGCAACCACGGTCCCCTCGGGCGATCTGGCGCATCCCGCGAGCAGGGTGACTATCAGGGCCGCCATCAGAAGCGCCGCGAGGCGCACATCGTTCAGTCGCAGCTTCATACAGCTATTATAACAGAACCTGCCCCCGTGTTCAAGTTACCGTTGGGCCGGGATGCATGTAATGGGCCTCGGATTGCACATCGGGGGCGTTTGGCGTTATACTCGGCAGGCATATCCGATCTCAGCGCACCCGACAGATAACCATGCACCCGTTCTTCTCACTGCTCATAGCCTTCATATCGGGCCCTATTCTGACCCTGGCATTTCCCAGGACGAACGCATATCCGCTGGCGTGGATCGCGCTCGTTCCGCTCTTCCACTTCTCGGTGAGGAAGGGGTGGCGCGCGGCGGCTCTCCACGGCTTCGTCTTCGGGCTCGGGTTCTTCGGCAGCCTGCTCCACTGGATCAGCGTCTTCGGGATACTTCCGTGGATCGCCCTTGCCGTCGTCCAGGCGTTCTACACGGCCGGTTTCGCCCTGTCCGCTCGGCTGATCGCGGGGCGGCTCGGCGGATGGGGCAGGCTGATCGTCCTGCCCGCGCTCTGGGTCTCGTTCGAGTGGCTGCGCGCGCTCGGCCTGCTCGGGTTCACCTGGGGCGATGTCGGCTATTCGCAGGCATACGCTGGCTTGGTGGTCCAGCTTGCGTCGATCACCGGCGTGTGGGGAGTCTCCTTCTTCGCGGCGGCGATCAATGCGTCGCTGGCGAACGCGGCGGCGGATTGGGCCAAGAACCGCAGCCTGAGGGGATCATACGCTCAACTCGGAGCAGCGGCGGTTCTCGCGGCGCTCGTGGTCGGATACGGTCTCATCGCCCTGCGCACGCCCATCAGCGGCAAGACGATCCGCGCGGCGGTCGTGCAGGGGAACGTCGATCAGACTGTGGCCGAGGATCTCGCCTACTACGACGAGTCGACTCAGACCTACCGGCGCATGACGCTCGAGGCGGCATCGAAGAAGCCCGACCTCATCGTGTGGCCCGAGACGGCGATGCCCGGGTTCCCGGGGAGCGAGCCGTACCTGCAGGGATGGCTGTCGGTCCTATCGAGGGATGCCGGCGCGTATCTGGTCGTCGGTGGCAGAGATGCGGACCTTCGCGGCAGGGTGTACAACTCCGCTCTCCTCGTGGGTCAGGAGGAGGGCGTCATCGCGCGATACGCGAAGGTCAGGCTGGTTCCGTTCGGGGAGTTCGTTCCGCTGAGGGGGCGCTTCCCGGCGCTCGATCCGATCCTGAACCAGTACAAGGTAACGCCGATCGACCTCGCGCCCGGCCGGGAGTTCAACCTGCTCGAGGGCGGTCCGTGCAGAATCGGCGCCGCGATCTGCTTCGAATCGATCTTCCCGTACATATCGCGCAACCTGACGGCATCCGGCGCCGAACTGCTCTGCGTCATCACGAACGACACCTGGTTCGAGCGCACGCCGGCCGCGGAGCAGCATGCCCAGATGTCCGTGCTGCGTGCGGTCGAGAACCGGCGCTACGTGCTGAGGGCCGCATCGACCGGAGTGTCGTGCATCATCGATCCCAGGGGCCGCGTGCTGGCCCACATGCCGATCTTCCGCCAGGGAACGCTGACGGCGTCGGTGCGGAGCGTGAGCGGACAGACGTTCTACACGAGGCATGGGGACTGGTTCGTCTACGCCGCGCCGGCGATCGTCGGGGCTGCATCGATCGCATCCCTCCTTCGTCGACGGAAACGTCCGGAGTGCATCTCGGGTCCGTCGTAGGAGGGGACAAACACATCCTAGTCACATCGTGAGGTAGAGCCGTGAGAATCCACGACATATCGCTGACCATCTCCGAAGACCTTGCTGTGTATACCGGCGATCCCGTAGTCGAGATCGATCCTGTCTCCCGTATCTCCCGCGGCGACGGAGCGAACGTCTCGCTGCTGAAGTTCGGGTCCCACACGGGTACGCACGTCGATGCGCCGTTCCACTTCGTCGAGGGCGGCGTCACCATCGACCATGTGCCGCTGGACGTGCTGGTGGGGGAGTGCTACGTCTGCGAGATAGCGTCCTCAGAGGCGATCACGGTGTCCGAGTTGGAGTCGTGCGGCCTGCCCGAAGGATGCCGCCGGGTCCTCTTCAAGACGTCGAACTCCCGGCTCTGGGAGGAGGAGCACTTTCGCACCGATTTCGTCTACCTCGAACCTGATGCGGCGGGTTGGCTCGTCGATCGGGGAGTCCGGCTGGTCGGCATCGACTACCTCTCCGTGGACCGCTTCAAGTCCGGCACACATCCGACGCATCTGCGCCTCCTCGGGTCAGGAGTCGTGGCCGTCGAGGGTCTCGATTTGCGAGGAGTGGCGCGGGGTACATACTTCCTGGTTTGTCTCCCGCTCAAGATTCGAGACGGGGACGGCGCTCCGGCTCGCGCGATTCTGTTGGAGAGCGATGGGTGATCCGCTCACCGCTCGAAGCGTATCAGGTGTGCAGACTATGGAGAAGATATGCCTCCAGCCGCTGGGTGATGTGGAATCCCGCGTGCTGGATCGGATAGCGGAGATTGTCGAAGACAGGTTCGGGCTTCCGGTGGAGACGCTGAACGCGATGGAAGTCCATGCCCATGCGTTCAACGCGGGGAGAGGGCAGTACCACTCCACGGAGTTGCTCCGTGATCTCCTTCGGCGGATGCCCGATGACGCCCTCAAGATCCTCGGGATCACGGAAGTGGATCTCTTCGTCCCGCAGCTCAATTTCGTCTTCGGGGAGGCTACCGTGGATGGGCGGGCCGGCATCATATCCCTGCGCCGTCTCCGACCGGAGTACTATGGCGGCACGCCGAGCGATAGGCTCTTCGTCGAGCGGGCGGTCAAGGAAGCCGTGCATGAGTTGGGGCACACCTTCGGGATGAAGCACTGCCAGGATCCCAGGTGCGTGATGTTCTTCTCGAACGACATCGAGGACACGGACCACAAGTCGACCAGGTTCTGCGCCAATCACGCCCACCAGTTGGCGCAGAAACTCCGTCCGCTCCGCAAGGCCGCGTGACTACGCCGCCATCGGAAGTTCCTCGTCGTCCACGTTGGTCGACGTGTAGAATCGATCGAGTACGCCTGAGGACAGCAGCGACTTCAGCACCTCGACGACCACCGGATCGAACTCCGAGCCGGCGCCTCTGTTCAACTGCTCCACTCTCTGCGCGGCCGAAAGCGCCTTGCGGTAAGGTCTGTCGGAGCTCATGGCATCCAGCGAGTCCACGGCGCAGATGATCCTCAGCGGGAGAGGCTGCTGGTCGGCGGGCAGTTGGTCCGGGTAGCCCGTGCCGTTCAACCGCTCCTGGTGATGGCGGATCAGGAAGAGTACCTCCTCGCCCAGGTTCAGCGGTCGGCAGATGTTTTCGCCCGTCGTCGGATGCGTCTGGATGATCAGGCGTTCCTCCGGCGTAAGCTTGCTCGGCTTCTGCAGCACGGCATCCGGGACGCCGATCTTCCCGATGTCGTGCAGGAGAGCCGCGTTTCGGATGATCTCCACTACGTGGTCCGGCAGAGCAAGGTGCTCAGCGACGATCCTGGAGATCTCGGACACTCGGTATGAGTGGCCCTGGGTGTAGGGGTCTCGTGCTTCCAGGCTCCTTGCGAGAGACTGCAGGACCTTCAGGAAGGTCTCCTTCAGCTCGCGGTAGAGGTTGGCGTTCACTATGCCCATCGATGCGTGGATTGCCAGCGTCCGAAGCAGATCGAGATCCTCGTGTCCGAACGTCGCGTTCGGCAGATCGGAGTAGACGCTTAGCGTACCCACGATCTTCACGTCGCCGGGCTTATGCGATCCCGCTGCCTGGCTCGTGCGTTCGACGAGCGGTACGCATACCGTCGGCCTCTCGGGGGAGTTCGCTGTTTTCGATGCCTCGTTCGTCGAGCCCGATTGGAGCAGGAGAGCTTGCCCCGTGCTCACCACACAACGCTCCACGGCGTAGTCGCGTTCCTGGTCGGCCACCGATGTGAGCGTATGAGAGTGCCGGACCGCAGCCTCCTGGAGCTCCGCTGTGACGGGGTCTACGAGAACGACTCTGCCTCCCGATGCCCCGGTCTCCGAGATAGCCGTCTCCAGGATGTGGTTGAGCAGTTGGTCGAGATCGCTGGCGGAGGTGAACCGCGTGCCGCACTCGAACAGCGCGGAGAGCTTTCGCTCCTTCATCCGCATGTTCTCATCCTGCTTGCGCAGAGCGATGATATACGTCGCTACGAGCGTTGCAGCCAGAAGCGCCATGACATCCTGGGTCACCTCGCCGCTGAAGTTGCCCATGGTCCTGGTGGCTGAAAGGCGATAGAAGATGGAGCCCACGTCGAGAATGAGGGTTCCGACGAATGCGACCAACGTTGCGGTGAACCGGTTGTAGGAGTACGCCGTGCTGACGATCACGAAGCTGTAGAGCAGGCACAGATCGCCGCTGGTGGAGCTGTACGTGCATGACGCCAGCGTGATGACGGCGGCATCGAGCACCCGAGTCACCGGTGTCATGACGCTCCCGTAGCGCAGGTACGCGTCCTTGTCCGAGGCTATCTGCGACGCGACGACATTGTAGAGGAACACTCCTCCCATCACAACGAGTGATGCAAGCTTCAGCGCGCTCTCGTCTATCATGAACGCGCCCACGATGAGCACGGCCCACCGCAGTCTGATGACCAGAAGCTCTGCTCTACGTCGTTCTTCCATTGTGCTTACTCCCTTCGACGACTCCCGTACTGCTAGTCGGCGACGACCACCTGGTTGCCGGAATCCGATACATCAGCGACCTCGTAGCCCGGCAGGCGCATGCGGTATCCGAGATCGGATGTCCTGTAGTCGGGGTCCGAGACGAATTTCAACTTTTTCACGCTGCCGAGCGTATCGACCGCCAGCCCTCCATTACGGAAGGTAATGTCGGAGTCGGCTTTGAACCAGGCGGAGTTCGAGCCGTTGTGAACGTAATAGAACCCGTCAACCTCATTATTGGCAGCTTTGGTCGTAAGACTACCCGTGATCAGCATTGCCATCTTGTCCTTTGAAGGGTTGGCATACAGAACCTCGCCAGGCATCTCGACGTTGCCGTTCACCACGATCAGTCCCTTGCCGGATACTGTGCCTTTCATCGTCAGCTTGCCGTTGATGTATATGATCTCGTATTCGGAGTTGAACTGCAGACCGTGGTCTAGCTTCACGTCGCCGTTGTAGATACGGTTTGCCCTGGAGACGTAGTAGCTCAGATCGATCGGGCTCACGTAGTAGTTGTTGCTCCCGGTGACCGTCGATGATGACGAAAGGAAGAGGGTGTTGATCACCGGTCCCGAGGTATACAGCTTGCCGTTGACCGTCATGAGCGATAGGAGCGTCAGCGATCCGTCTATGTACACGTCGCCATTCTGACCACCGGCGCCCGTCTCGATGCGGTTGGTGCCGATTACTGAGGAGTTCACCATCAGCGCGTACTCGCACGGTCGGATGCGGCGCCGTATGATGCGCTGCTTTCTGTCGGCCATTCCCCTGCATTTGCCGGTGGCGGAGATCTTGACGGTATCACGCATGCCGGGGTTCTCGGATACGGTTACCGTGAACTCACCTCTGCCGAGCTGCCTGGTCTCTGTGTAGGGCAGGGCGATGCCGCAATGTCGGTACTTCCAGTATCCGTAGTTGATGCCGGCATCCGCCAGGTAGGCAGCCTTGCTCGCCTCGATCTCGTTGCCGCCCTGCAGGGTTGCCCCTCCCACTGCTCGGAGCAGCGCGAGGCCGAGTACGAAGCCGACAAGCAGCGTGACCATGGCGGTCAGATACGCTGCTCCACGATTTCCCAGGGAACGATATGCCGTTCGGCCGACGAATATGCGGTTAGTTATGATTGCGCAGGTACACATAGCGCCTGAACGTCAGGGTTTCTGTCCGGCTGCCGCATTTCTGCCGTGTTTCCAGAGTGACGCGAACGACCTTTCGCGGATCCACATCGTAGACCTGGAACGCCAGAGATTCGACCGGTTCCACGCGTCCGGTCGTCGAGCCGGGGATCATGCTCCATGCCGTGTCACGGCTGCCGTTGACCCGGCGCCACAGTATCTTTCCGCTGGCCCAGGTCGATCCCGTATGATCGGAGAGGTAGAACACTACCTCATCGCCCGAACGATATCTCAACTCAGCGTTGCTCTCCCAGTATGGCCTGTAGGTTCCATCCGAGTCCTTATCCCTGGGCACCCAGACCTTCAGATCGCCGTACACAGTCATCTGAGCATCCACGGCCTGCTCGATCACCTCGCAGATCCGGTCCATTCCCTGTGAAGCGGTAATGTAGGCGCTCGTTGCGGCCTGACCTCTGTCCCACAGCCGGAGAGCATACACGTAGACGCCGCAGACCGACGTCACCACCAGGCCGGTCAGCCCGCACGCTACCATCAGCTCCATGAGCGTCACGCCGGCTTTTCGGCGCAGCACGATTGCCAGAGGTTCTCTAGATATCGGCATGGATCTCGCTTCCCTCTTTGTAGGGCTTGGCGATCAGAGTCCGGTAGACTACCTCTCCCGCCAGGTACTTTACCTTGGCGGTCCCCGGCCACGAGATGCGTACGGTAACAAGCTTCAGGGATGTGCAGTCGCTGGTCGGGTAGGCTTGGACAGTGATGGTCTTGGTGTTGCCCGCAGGAAGATCGGCCGTGGTCGAAGTGGTGCTTCCCAGATCAAGGTTGTCAAATCCCGCGACCATCGCGCCATCGAGTGTTCCCATGGCATCGAGGGCGGCGATCCGGGTGTAGGTGGCTTTCTGCTGGTAGTTGATAGCCACCGGGAACAGGCTGGCGAGCACAATCACGGCGATCGACAGGATGCTCACCGCCACGAGGATCTCCACCAGGGTCATCCCGCGGCTGTTCGTCACCGCTCTTCGCATCGCCGTTCCGAGTCTGATCGAACCGAATGGAACTATGGTGCACTCCATGCCCATCAAGAGAAAAGGGGTCCTGATCGCTGGCACCGGTAGACGGTTCCGGCTATTAGGACCCCTGTCAGAGATCGGGTGCTACCAGCTGCTGTACGCCGTCGAGTCGGATGCGTTTCCCGTGGCGCTGCTGGTTACCTTGCCCACGGAGCCATCCGCCGTGCTGTAAATGAACGCACTACCGGACACGGGGTCGTTCGGGATGGAGTCCAGATAAGGGCCGTGCCAATCGGCGGCGTTGATGGCCTTAGTGGTTCCATCCGGAGCCAGACCGGATGCCGGTGCGGTTGTTGCCGCCAGGGCTGCCAGAGATGCGGGATATGCGCCTGTGTCGTTATAGAACAGGGTGATCGCATTCCGGATCAGCTTGAGGTCGCTCTTCAGAGCCGACTCCTTGCTTCTTGTGCCTGCGCCGACAAACTTAGGAAGGACTATCGCTGCCAGTACTGCCAGGACTACGATGACTACGAGCAGTTCTACCAGTGTGAAGCCCTTTCTTGATTTCCGCAGCAGATACATACTGATGTTTCACCTCCTCCGCGCAAAACGGAACTCGCGCACTGCGCGAATGAATGCATTACTGCCGGACAGCGATGCCCAGACCGTTGGCCTGCAGTCGGTAGTAGACCGAAATCCCCGGAATTCTACTAGTCTCTACCATTGTCGGCACTGAACGCCGATTTCTGTAGGGAAACCGCCGACGGTCTCCGGCGATTATCCGGAAAAGCACGCCCCGCTCCCACAGTCCATCGGTATCAGCGTACTCCGCCGACGAGGGAGTAGATCGGCGCGATGATCGAGATCGCGATGAATCCTACCAGTGCTCCGAGAATGACGATCAGCACCGGCTCGATGATCGACGTCAAGCCTTTGATCCTGGCGTCGGACTCCTTGTAGTAGAACTCGGACACCCTCAGCAGCAGGCTCGCCAGTTCTCCCGTTCGTTCACCCACCGACGTCATCTGGACCAGCAGGGGAGGGAACTCGGGGCTCGTCTTGAAGGCATCGGCGATCGTGCTTCCGCTCTCGACACTGGTCTTGGTGAATCGGTACACGGAGCCGATGATCTGGTTGCCGGATGCCTCCGCCGCGGTATCGAGCGCCACCATGAGAGGGACGCCTCCGTTCAGCAGTGTCCCCAGCGCCAGAAGTGACCGTGAGAGCACGATCTTGCGCACCAGGTCGCCGGCGGGAGGCGTGTGAAGCTTCAGCCAGTCGAGCCATCTGCGTCCGCCGGCGCTGCTTGCTATCATCTTGAAAATGACGAACACCACAGCCAGGCCGACTATAACCAGATACCAGTACTTCATCGTGACCTGGCTGATAGTGAGGAGCGCCTTGGTAGTGGGCGGGAGCGTCGCCCCCATCTGCTTGAACAGAGTCATGAACCTGGGGAGCACGAAGGTCACCAGGGCGACGACCGTTATCAGCGAGGCTGCGACGACAATGATGGGATACATCATGGCCGACTTGACCTTGCGGATGATCTCCAGGTTGCTCTCCAGGTACTGAGCCAACTGGTCCATGACCTGGGCTAGGTCGCCGCCCGCCTCAGCGGTCTTGACCATGTCCACGTAGAGCTGCGAGAACACGCTGGGGTGCCGGGCGAGCGACTGGCTCAGGCTGTGTCCCTGGAGGACCTGCTGCCTCAGATCGCTGATGACTGCCTGGAATGCAGAGGTTTTGACCTGGAGCATCAGAGAGTCGAGGGCCTCGATGATCGGCACGCCGGAAGTGATCATGATGGCAAGCTGGCGGCTGAACATCGCCAGCTCTTCGAGCTTGACCTCCGTCTTGCGTCCCTTGCGTCCTGCGCCTTCCTTGTGACGCGACCTGGCTTGGGCCGATACCGCTGTGAGCGATATCAGATGCAGTCCCATCTCCTGAACGCGGTCGATGGCTGCGCTCTCGCCGTCCCCCTCGACCTCGCCGGTCTGGATCTGCCCCCCCGGTCCTATGGCTTTGTACGCGTATGCAGGCATAGTCCTTCAGCTACTGATGCGTGACTCTCACTACTTCCTCGATGGTCGTCAGTCCCTGCAGGATCTTCTGGACGGCGTCCTCCTGGAGGGTGCGCATGCCCTCGGCCCGCGCCTGACGCTTGATCTCGGCGGACGATTCCTTGGCCATGATCATCTCGCGGAGTTTGTCCGAGAGTTCCATCAGCTCATAGATGCCGATTCGGCTCTTGTACCCACTCCGGCTGCAGGATTCGCATCCGGTACCCTTGTTGTAGGTGAACGAACCGTCCGTCTGTATCGGGAGTTTGAGGCGTTTCAGCACGTCCTCCTGCGGCGTGTACGGCACCTTGCATCTCGGGCAGACGATGCGCACGAGGCGCTGAGAGACCACGGCGATCAGGGACGACGCGACCAGGAACGGCTCGATGCCCATGTCTATCAGGCGGCTGATCGTGCCGGCAGAGTCGTTTGAGTGGATGGTGCTGAATACGAGGTGTCCGGTCAACGCCGCCTCGACCGCAATCTCGGCGGTCTCCGTGTCGCGGATCTCGCCGACCATCACTACATCGGGGTCCTGGCGGACGATCGTGCGCAGTCCGCTGGCGAAGGTGACTCCCGCGCGCTTGTTCACGTTAGCCTGCACGATGCCCGGGAGCTGATACTCGACCGGGTCCTCGATGGTGATGATGTGCCGCTCCACCGAGTTGATGGCGTTCAGCGCCGAGTAGAGTGTGGTGGTCTTCCCGGAGCCGGTCGGTCCGCAGACCAGGATCATCCCGTACGGGCGGTGGATCAGGCTCTCGAACTGCTGGAGTATGTCTTCCTGGAATCCGAGCTTGTTCAGGCCGATCCGGGCGTTGTTCTTGTCGAGGATACGTATGACTACGTTCTCCCCGTATACGGCCGGATAGGTGGAGATTCGGAAATCGAACTGCCCCTGGTGAGCTATGAGCGTGATGCGTCCGTCCTGAGGCGCTCTCCGCTCGGCGATGTCCATATTGCCCATGACCTTGATTCTCGATATGACCGAGTACTGGAGGTCTTTGGGGATCGACATCGCTTCGGTAAGCATGCCGTCGACGCGAAACCTGACCCGGACGCGTCCGGCTTCCGGCTCGATGTGGATATCACTGGCGCGCGCGGCGATCGCTTTCCCGATGAGCGCGTTGACCAATCGGACGACCGGCGCCCCCTCGACCATCTCCTTGAGCTCGGTGAGGGAGAACTCGGCCTCTTTCTCTTCGTCTTCGGCGACCTGGATCTCGCCGATCTCGACATCCTTGATGGCCTCACCGATGATCTCGGTGACGTCGTCTCCCGCGCCGAAGCACTGGAAGATGGCCTCCATGATGTCGTCCTCGACGGCGATCATCGGCTCGATATTCAGGCCGGTGGTCAGCCTCATCTCGTCGATAGCCGTCACGTCGAGGGGGTTCGCCATTGCGACCGACAGGACCGTCGTGTCCTTCTCGATCGGGATGGCCTTGAAGCGCAGCGCAAGCATGTGCGGGATCAGGCGTCCGACAGCCGACTCGATTTCCCTGTTGGCGAGGTCGATAAACGGAATGCCGTGCTGGATGCCGATAGCGCGGACCTTGTCCTTCTCGGAGATCAGGCCCATGCGCACGAGCACCTGCCCGAGCGGCTCGCTGGCGTCGGTTCGCGATCCCAGTACCTCGTCGAGCTTCTCTCGTGTGATCAGGCCCTCGTCGACCAGGATATCGCCGAGCATCCTGTGTCTCATTACTTCCCGGCCTCCGTGCTGCTCTCGCTCAGTATCTGAGGGGTAATGATGATGACGATCTCCGACTTGGTCTTGTTGCTCTTCCGATACTTGAACAACTCACCGAGGATCGGCAGATCGGACAGCAGAGGTATCCCGGACATGGTCCGGATCTCCTCCTCCTTGAAGAGGCCGCCGATCGCAATGGACTCGCCGCTTTTGACCCTGACCGTCGTCTGCGTCTCACGAGTGCTTATCTGCGGGTAGCTGCCTACGTCTGTCTCCAGGTACTTGGTCACTGTGCTCACCTGAGGGTAGATCCCCAGCGTTATGTATCCGTCCGCGCCGATCCGGGGCGCGACCTGAAGGTAGATGCCGACCTTCTCTTCTTCCTTGTCGTAGATCGGTGTGCCGAGCTGCGTGTAACCTATGAGGATAGGGTAGAGCAGTCGGTCGCCGATGAGAATGCTGGCGCTTTCCGCATCGATGACCGACAGGTTCGGCTTGGCGAGAAGACGCGCGCTGCCGTTTGTCATCAGCGCGCTGATCGTCGCCTCAATGCTCGCACCGGATCGACTGAACTTGCCGAACTGCATGACACCCGGAGTAGGGGTGGCCTCGGTCAGTCCGAGCTCGCCCCAGGACCACTGGATGCCGAGTTCCTTGAGGCCGTTCTCCGACACGTCGAGGATCATGGCTTCGACCCGAGCCTGAGGCCTCGGGGTATCGAGTCTACGGCACAGATCGAGCGCTTCCTGTACGCTCGTCTTCGGCCCTTTGATGATCAACGTCTGCGACGCCGACGTGCGCTGAGTCTTGGCCGACGAACCACCGTCGTCACTCGTCCCGCCGCCGGGGTAGGGCCGATCGGAACCGGTCCCGAGCACCGGAGTGATCGTGTCCGGAGCGGGTGTGATGGTGAGGCCGGTGATCACCAGCCCGAGGGTCTCCTTGAGCTTGTCCAGGCTGAGGTAGTTCGCCGAGTACAGCTCAGTGACCACGGGGTCGGGCTTCTCGACAGGAGGGGTGACAGGATCGGGGAAGGCGCTCTTGAGCGTCTCCGGCTTGGAGACCAGATAGGCTGATCCTTCCTGTCGCCATGCAAAGCCCTGCATCTTGACTACGTAGTCCAGCGCGTTCTCGAAGGTCACCTGCTTGAGCTGAACGGTGATCGTGCCTTTGACGTCGCTGCTCACGACGATATTCTTGCCGGACTGGATGGCGAGCGCGTTGAGCACATCGGATATCTCGGTGTTGACCGCCTGCAGATCGTGGAGCTGATCTGCCCGGCACATGCTGGACAGTGCGAGCATCACAACGCAGACTGTCGTCCATGCCGTTACGGCGTATCTGCTACTGAGTCTGTTCATTACCCCCGGATCCTCTCTCAAGACTGAGGATTGAGAACGAGCCGCCGTGACGTACGGCGACCGTTCCGTTGATGATCCTGGCAACCACGATGCCGTCGCATATCTGGTCGCCTTCATACACAAAGTGTGTCTTGCCCGAACCGTCCTTTATGACTGCCAACGGCGTGTCACCGGATACTATCGCCTGCAGCTTCAGCCCTGATTCCGACGCCGGATTGTCCGCCGCCTGCTTCGCCTCACTGTCGTGAGCGACGGACGGCAGAGGACTCGCCTGCGCATTCCCCGGTTCGGTCTCGCGGATCTTCAAGGGCAGCACGGGCAGGTCATCGTTCGGCGGCAGATGCAGATCAGGCGGCGGCTCGGTATGCGCGCCGTTCAGCGGCGGATTCGCGTAGAGTATGGGATGCCCGAACGGGTCTCGCTGAGGCGGCACGTTGTCATCCGGCAGCGAGTGCTTACGCTGTTCGGCCGACTGCTCCTGTGCGACCGCGCGACCGCCCGCAACGGCAGTGTTGCCCTTGATGCGCAGCACCGTGACTGCGATGGCGCCGATCAGGATCACGATCAGGGCTATTGTGACGCCTGGCTTGTTCTGTAGTTCCTTCATATCGCTTTCCCGCTCGGCTCCAGCATGCAGAGAATGAGCGTGAGCTTGGCATCCAGCATCGCGCGGCGGGTCGCAGTGTCAACCGAACGGCGTGACAGCTCGATCTCCGTCACCTTGGCGACCTTTGGCAGTCCCGACAGCCCCGCGATGAAGTCGTTGACCCCGGCGAAGTCGGTATGCATCTCGATCTCCACCTCGATCGGTTTATACTTGATCGTCTCAGTCTGCGGAGCATTGGGGTCCGCGACGACCTCTATGGGCTTGGGCTTGATCGTATTGAGCTTGCAGCCCGTTTTCACCGACAGGTCGGTGATCTGGCGGATGAACGTCGACATGAACTTGCCGCCGTCCATCGGCGGCTCCACCGGTGTAACCACTCGGTTCGAGCCTGCCGTTGATGCCATCTCTGCGACCAGCGCCTCGATCGCCTTGTTCTCCTGGGCGATGGCGGCCTCAGTCGCTCGGATGCCCGAGGCGCTGGAGTAGAACCGGTATCCGTAGTAGCAGACCGACAGCGACATGGCTATCAGGACTGCGAGCCTGATCCCGCTCAGCATGGGTATGCACTGCTTTCCGACATGGAGTTTCAGAAACTGTCTCATTCTTCGACCTACTGCTTCTTGGTCGGCAGATCCACCAGCGCGTAACACTTGAAACTGACTGTAGGAAAGCCGTTCATTTCGCCGGTTTGCGTCGATTCGAGCTGCACCGAGCTGAACCTCGGCGTTCTCGACAGGTTGCTGATGAACAGCGCTACCTGCTCGAGCGATGTCGCCGTGCCGGATATCTTCAGGCTCGAGCCTTTGGCCGTACTCTCGCTCGCCACCTGGTTGAGGAACACACCCTCAGGTGTGCTGCGGCCCAACTGGAAGAGCGTTCCCCGCCACTTCCGGTTTACATCACGGATCTCGACGGCCCACTGGAGCTCGTCGTGCTGCTTGGCCCGACGGTCCTTTGTTCCCTGCAGATACTTCTGCCGCTGATCCAGCACTCTCTTCTGCGCCGACACGGCCTGCAGACGGCCGGATGCCCTGGTGTCCGCCACTTTGAGGACGGAGACCAGTATGCAGCCTATCAGAATCCCGAGCAGACAAGTTGCGACGATGCGCATCGCCTGTTCCCTGAGGGATGCGCGCTCGGCCAGCTTGTCTTCGATCAGGTTGACGGGTCGTGTTATCATCGGTCAATGCCTCATGCCGCCATGTGCGCCGCGACGAGGCCCGCGCTGACGATGAACGACATGCGCTTGCCGTTCAGCATGTCCAGGCTCTCCCCGACGCTGCTGAGCGAGAGCATAGCGAGCGGATCGGCAACCTCCACGGCCATGTCGAGCTCATTGGACAGATGCCTGCTCAGCCCGGGCACGGATGCCAGGCCGCCTCCGATCGACAGCTTGGACACTATGCCCTCGTAGCTGCCCTCCGGGAAGAGCGACTGATAGTAGCTGCACGACCGACGAATCTCCTGCACCAGACGGGCGGTCTCGGCGCGCAGGGAGTCGGTCAGTTCGGAGGAGCCTCCGGATATCTGAAGAGCGCCGGTCTCGTCGAAGCTGATGCGGCTCAGCGCCTCGTGTTCGTCGATGTGACGGCCTTCGGGGCCGATGCTCTCGGCGATGATCCCGGCGAGGTTGCTGCCGCCGATCGGTATGCGCCGGGAGAACTCCAGGTCGGAGTCCTTGGTGACGTAGAAATCGGTTCCGGCCGAGCCGAGCACCAGTACCGCCTGAGGCTGCGTGCCCCAGGAGAGCTCGACCTTGGGTATCTTCCGAGCGACGGCTCGCACGGCGGCGAGCGGCTCGATATCCATGCAGACAGGGTCCAGCCCGGCGAGTTCCGCGGCCTCGAACCTGCTGTCCACCATCGTCCGAGGCACGGCGATGAGCAGCACTCGCAGCTTGTCCTCGGCCTGTCTCGCGCGGCGGCTCAATATGCGGCAGTCCACGACCGCATGGTCCGCCGAGAACGGCAGATGCTTGCGGGCTTCGAACTTGATCGCTCCTTTGAGGTCCGCCTCGGACATCAGCGGCATCTCGATCCACCGAAGCGCAAGGCTCGGCCCACCCGCCGCCAGCAGGACTCGCGTCCCTTTGACTTCGTGGCGGTCCAGCATGGTGCGGATCGAGGCTGCTACGGCCTGCTTGTTCTTCACGATGCCGTTTTCGACGGCTCCCCTGGGTGTCGGGCACGAATGCGCGCTTCGCAGGACCGGAGAGCCGCTACAGTGCTCTATTTGCAGCATCTTGAGGTTGCTCGATCCTATGTCAAGCGCGAGCAAGGCTTGTGATCCGAGCAATCGGCTGAGCAACTTGTTCACTGAGATTCTCCCTGTCGGCGGACGTGCTGAGACCGCCATTATCCATTATGGTAGAAATACCGGGTCAGCTTTAGCCGAAGGGATCGGGTATAATGAGATGATTCGAGGATGCCTGACGGGAGGCCGACAAGCTTGAACCGGCTGGATATCGCCATAGTGCTGGTTATCGCGCTATTCGCCTATCTTGGGACGAGACAGGGTCTGCTCATCGGCCTCCTGGAGTTGGCCGGCCTGATCGTTTCACTGGCGATCCCGCTCTTGATTTACGTGCCAGCGAGCAGGCTTCTGACGGCAGTCGGGGTACCCCGCGTCTACTCCGGCGCTCTGGCGTTCTTCCTGATATGGCTGATCGTGGTGAACGTGTACTTCTTCGCTGCGCGACGCCTGTACCGGAGGCTGCCGAGAGGGGTGCGCAGGTCACGGGTCAACCGGGCGCTCGGAGTGGTCCCGGGCGCCGCGCGGGGCCTGATCATCGTCACTCTGCTTCTAGCCATCGTCACCACGCTGCCGGTTCCGTTCGTGAGCGATCAAGCCATCGAGGGCTCGGCGTTCGCGCAGCCGCTAATCAAGGTCGCCGTTGTCGTGAGCACGTATGCGACCGACATCTTCGGTGAGGCGCTTCAGACCGCGCTCGGATTCCTGACCATCCGCCCGGAATCCGGTGAGGTCGTGCGCCTGCCGTTCACCGTCGAGGACCCGGAGATCGTCCCGGATGCTGAGGTCGAGATGCTCAGGCTGGTGAACCGCGAGCGGGTGAGCAGGGGACTTCGGCCGCTGGTGATGGATCAGACGATCCGGCAGGTGGCGCGCGACCATTCGGTGGACATGTTCCGACGTGGGTACTTCGCGCATGTTACCCCGGATGGCGTGACGCCGTTCGACCGCATGAAGCGGGGTGGGGTGAGGTTTGCGCTGGCGGGCGAAAACCTGGCGTTCGCGCGGAATGTCGAGATCGCGCACACAGGCCTGATGAACAGCCCGGGACACAGGGCGAACATCCTGCGCCCGCAGTTCCGCCGGATCGGGATCGGAGCGGCCGCCGGCCGGAGGTACGGGATCATGTTCACTCAGAACTTCGCGAACTGACGGAGCAGGCGCGTATCCATGTAGGAGGGGATTCCGACTCCGAATTCGCGGCGCTACGTGGGCATTCGCGGCTGGGAAGCCACTCCCTACAGCCAGCAGGCCTCAGTAGATCGCCAGACCGAGGGCTCTCTGCAGTCTTGCGAAGGCGATGTTGTAGTTGAACCGCGCCTGGTCGAGGTTCGTGCGCGCAGCAGCCAGGGTCGCGAGGGCATCCGCAACCTCAACCGCCGTGCCGACTCCCGCCTCGTATCTCACCGTCGCAATCTCGTAGGCTTCCTGCGCCTGCCTCAGACGCGCCTCGGCGGTCTCGATGGTCCGGCGGTCCGTCTGCAGGTTGAGGTACTCCTGCCTGACGTCCTGCTCCACGGTGCGCTCGGTCTCCTCCAGGTTGAGGCGAGCCTCGTCGCGGGCGGATTGGGATTGGCGGATGTTGGCGCTGATGCGGCCGCCTTCGTAGATCGGCAGGCTCGCGGTGGCGAGGAATGCGAGGCCGGTGGTCTGACCGGGGTTCTCGTTGCCGACGATCTGATAGGTGGCGGCGACTCCGATCTCCGGGCGGCGCTCCGATCTGGCGATCCGAATCCCCGCTTCGGCGGCAGCGACCTGCGCTCTGCTCGCCAGGACCTCTCCGCGCTGGACGAGTGCGGCATCCACCAGGGCATCCGGACCGCGTTCGGGAAGCGGTGCGAGCGGCGGCGAAACGAGTTGCTGATCCTGGGCGATCGGCGCTCCGATGAGCCGGTTGAGCGCGATCTCGGCGATTCGGGCCCGATTCCGGGCTTCTTCGAGCCGCTGTTCCGCCTCCGACACGGTGGTCTGCGCCCGCAGGACGTCGAACCGCGCGGCCGTGCCGACATCGAATCTCGCCTCCGCGACTCTGAGCGCCTCTTGTGCCGCCTCCAGGTTGAGCTGTTCGGACTCCGTCAGGCTCTGGGCGAGCAGGGCGTTGTAGTAGGTTTCCCTGGTGCTCAGGGCAATCTCCGCCTCAGTGGCCCCGAGTTGGCCCAGAGAGACGTCGTAGAGCGCCTGCGCCCGGGATATCTCGGCCGAGACGCGTCCGCCGGTATAGACGGCCTGACGCGCCTCGATGACGCCTATCGTGTTCTCGGTGGCGGATATGGTGACGATCTGAGGAGGTTGGCCCGGTACGGTCGGGATCTCGAACTCGCCGCCGCCCGGATTCCTGTTGTACTGGACGGTTGCGTTGACCATCGGCCTCCTGCCGGCCTCCGCGATCTCGATTCCCGCCTGCGCCTGTTCCACCTGTTCGCGGGCGGCTTGCACCGTGCGGTTTCGGGAGATCGCCAGTCGGACCGCCTCATCGATGGTCAACGGCTGACTCGCGACAGGCTGCCGGGTCACAGGAGGTTGATCGGTGGTGGGTGGCTGCGCCTGGGCGAATATGGGCGCCAGGAGGAAGAGGGCAAGCCCCAGCGATATGCCGGTTTTGCGACCGATCATCTGAATCACCGAAGGGATGGCGTTTGCCTAGTCAGGCGATGAAGCTCGTTCTGAGTATACCACCTCAGCGACCGTTTCACCCACGATCCGCAGAGATTCCGGACTGCACTTGTCCACCGTATCATCGAGCGTATGCCAGTAGGCGTAGTCGAAGTCAATGATATCGATGCAGGGAATGCCGCGTTCGATGAGGGGCAGGTGGTCATCGGTGATCGGGTACTTGGGCCGGTCGATGAACGTCTTCTCGAAGCCGAGCTTTGCGGCCGTCTTCCATACCTTGCCCACGATCTCGGGCGCGGCTGCGTCCGAATTGCGCTCCCGGTAGATCTGCAGGTTGCTGTCGCCGATCATGTCGAGGAGGATGCCGTATCGGAACGATTCCGGCTTATCGAGCTTCGATGCGAAGTACTTGGCGCCGAGGAACATGTCCTTGGCGGTCGGGCCGTAGTCCTCCCCGTCGAACAGCACGATGGTCACGGGGACACCGGGCGGCTGCAGCTTGAACATCCGCGCCAACTCGAGGAGCACCGCCACGCCGGACGCGCCGTCGTTCGCCCCCAGTATCGGTTTCTTCTGCTTCTCGACGTCAAGCTCTTCGTCGGCGGTGGGACGCGTGTCCCAGTGGGCGCAGAGCAGGATCTCCCTGCCCTCGGTCGGCCCGAACGAGGCGATGATATTCCACATATCGAGGTTCCTGCCGGTAGCTGAATGCTTATGGCTGAAGCTCTGCACCGCCACGCGGTTGGAATGCTTCTTCATCTCGGCAGCGAGAAAGTCTTTCAGCTTCCTGTGCTCCGCCGAGCCGGGCGGTCGCGGGCCGAAGTCGCACTGCTTCTTCAGCATCGCGAAGGACTTGTCTGCGTCGAACTTCGGGCGGGCCGTCTGGGCCGCACAGCCTGTGAGGGTGATGCATGCGAGCGCGAAGAGGAGCGCAAGAGCCGCGCACACGCGCATGGAATAGAGCAGGGGACGGCTGCGGAAGCAGGACGGAGAACGTTTCACTGGTTACTTGCCCTTGATGACGATGCGCGACTTCTCTTTGTAGTCGAGAGTCTTCTGCTTGTCCATGAACTGTTTGACGGCATCGCTGATGGTAACGTCTTTCGACTTCGAATCCACGACAGCCTTCTTGTCCCAGATGGTGAAGTACCCGTTGGCGCCCTTTGCGAGCGGCAGGGTGGTGACCACGCGGTACTTCCTGTCCTCATCGAGGTCGTTCTTTCCGACCTTGACATCGGACACGCGCGAACCCTTCGAGGAGTCGAGGCCGACTTGGAACGCGATGCCGGACACCTGAAGGAACCCTTTGTTCTTCTGGGGCAGCGTGCCGACGCTTCGCTCCAGCGCCTCGACTATCTGCTTGCCGGTCAGTTCGAGGACCGCGATCTTGTCGTCGGGGAACTGGAGGCAGCCGATGACATCATCCGTCTTGACCTTGCCCGCAGGGATGGTGACGTCCTTCATGCTTCCGCCGGGGAAGAAAGCCACATCGGCTTTCTCATCGACGGCTCGGAGCGCATCGGCCACCAGGTCGCCGAGTTCGGTCTCCTTGACCTGAGACTCGATGCTGCTCAGAGACGTGGGCGAGGACACGTCGGCAGCGGATACTATCGCCGCCGACGCCAGCGCAATCATCGTGATCAGGGCCAGAAACGTTCCTCTATGCATGACTCATGCTCGCATTCGTCTGGGACATAAGATGTGCAGGTATGCAGTCTCGCCGCTTCTACACTGTTATACTCCGAATCAGGCTAATCGGTTTCACCCGACAGCCGCCATCGCAGATATGCATCGATGAACGGATCGATCTCGCCGTCCATCACCGCGATGATGTTACCCGTTTCGGCGTCGGTTCGAAGATCCTTCACCAACTGATACGGCTGGAAGACGTATGACCGGATCTGGCTGCCCCACTCGATGGCACGCTTCTCGCCCCGAAGTTCGGCCAACTTGGCCTCATTCTCCCGGCGCTCCAGCTCGAGCAGCCGGGCCTTGAGGACCTTCATCGCCACTTCGCGGTTCTGGTGCTGAGAGCGCTCGTTCTGGCAGCTTACGATGATCCCCGTTGGGATGTGCGTGATCCGGACCGCCGAGTCCGTCTTGTTGACGTGCTGGCCGCCCGCGCTGCTCGCCCGGTAAGTATCGATCTTCAGATCGTCGGGATTGATGGCGATGTCTTCGGTCTCGGTGATCTCCGGGACGATGTCCACGGAGGCGAACGACGTGTGCCGCCGCTTGTTCGAGTCGAACGGAGAGATGCGCACGAGCCGGTGGACGCCCCGCTCCGACTTCATGTAGCCGTAAGCGTTGAGCCCCCGGACCGTGAATGTCACGTTCTTCAGGCCGGCGACGTCACCCGGCACGGAATCGATGATCTCGGTGGAGTAGCCTCTCCGCTCGGCCCAGCGCAGGTACATGCGGAGGAGCATCTCGACCCAGTCGCACGACTCGGTGCCGCCCGCGCCGGAGTTGATCTCCACGATGGCGTCGGAGGAGTCGTGCTCCTCGTTCAGCATGGTGGACAGCTCAAGATCCCTCAACTGTCGGCTCGTAGCGTCGAGGTCGTCCCGGATCTCGACCTCGTAGGAGCCGTCGTCCTCTTCCTCGGACGCAAGCTCGATGTAGGCGCCGATATCCTCGATCTTCCTCTCCAGATCGAGCCACGGATCGACCGACTGCTTGACCTGGGCGAGCTGTCGGAGCACGCCCTGAGCCTTGTCGGGGTCGTCCCAGAAGCCCGGCTCGGCGGTCTGCGCCTCCAGTCTGGCTATCTCATCTTGCCTCTCGGCGAGGTCAAAGATGCCTCCTTAGCTCTGTGAACTGATCCTGCAGAGCCTCAAGTTCTCTCTTCAAATCCGCCAGCAAATCGTATTCCTCCAAATTCATGCGGGGGCCGCGCCGACCCTCGAAAAGATGCTAGTGAACCGACGTCTCAGCTTTCACAACCCTGCCGGACGGGCCAAATGTGATCTCGAGTGCCTCGTAGTCGACCTTGAGCCAACCCCGCTCCATGTCCAGCGCATACTGGTACTGATTGCCGAACACGATGTCAGGCCGTCCCAGAAGCTTGGTGATCCGTTTCCTGCTCATTTCAGTCAGCCGATGCTTCGACAGCAGGTTGTCTACCATTCGGCATCTGATGGAGTAATCGCCGTCGGCAGCCGTCGGGCTCTGCCACTTGGCCGAGTCGAACGGCTTGCGTCCTATGTGTTCCCTCAGACCGATCGTCTCTACGTGATACACGAACCGGCCGAAGCCAAATCTCATCTCTTCGACAACGAGAAGCAGCCCAAGCACCCCGATCACGACCAGGATAGGCCAGTTGGTCTTCTGCGCCACCCAAGCCTTCCACTCCGGGACAGAGCGGCACGTTACACGCTGCCCTGTCACTCAACTGATGCAGTCAGTCGTCCTGTCTGCATCATGCTATGCCGCCGTTCGTCGCCTGACCACACGAGCCTTCTTGACGAAGGGTCCCAGAACAGGGTCAGCCGAGATTTTGTCCCATTCCTGACGGCGAGCTTCCTCCTCGGGAACTCCAGCATATTCGTCTCGGATCTTCTGCTGTGCCTCCCATTTCATCTCGACTGCGTCGAAGCTCTTCTTCATGTCTGGATCACCTCCTTCGGCGAATGAACCCTGATCGTTCTGTATCCCTGCAGTAGGTTAACGGCTTCATAGCCACGTATCTTGTCGAGGTGTACTATATGCTTGAAGTTCCAGCTCACCACTACATCGACCTCGGCGACGGTGGCAGCAGCGATGTGTTCTGCATCGTCTATGGAAGCGCTGCCCACCACACCGGCCTGCACATACGCATCCCGAAGCTGCTCTACATCCGGGGAGTCCTCCAGGAGTTCGACCGAGTTGCTGGGAAGCTCCCGCAGGAGTTGCCGGACTTGTTCCGGAGACCGACGCAACTCCCGCAGTGTAACCAGCGACACAACCAGGATGAATCGGCCGTCTTTCACTTCCCGGAAGAAGGCCAGACTCTCCTCCCGGAATTCTTCGTCGAAACAACCGCCGAACACAGATGTGTCAGCATATACCCGCAAGGTCCTCATAGTCTCGACTCCGCTCTGTTACTCTCCGTCGTCGTCCTTCAGGCAGCACTTCTTGTACTTCTTTCCGCTGCCGCAGGGACACGGGTCGTTCCGTCCGACCTTGGCCTTTGCCTTCATCGGCGACTGCTTCTTCGGGAGTCGAGGCAGATCGTCCTCGAACTCGTCGTACGGATCATCGTATCCCTGGGCCGCCGGGGCAGGCGGAACGAAGTCGCCGCCGCCCATGGTCACGTTCCGGTACGGATTCCGATACGGCTCTCTGACGACCTGCACTTGCACCCGGAACATCCACCGGACGATCTCGTCCTGGATGCTGTGCTGCATCTGCTCGAACATCTCGAAGGCTTCCTTCTTGTAGGCCAGCAGCGGGTCGATCTGCGCGTAGCCTCGGAGGCCGATGCCCTCCAGCAGGTAGTCCATCGCATCCAGGTGCTCGAGCCACTTGTTGTTGATCGCCCGAAGCGCCATCTGACGCTCCAGGTCGCGCATCAGGTCGGGACCGAACTGCTTTTCGCGGTCCTCGTATGCCCTCTCCGCGATCTCGGTGAGCATATTGTCGAGTTCAGACCGTCTCTTGTCCTTGAGGTCGGCTGCCCTGGCGTAGACCGAGAGCGGGAAGATCTCGTCGAGCATCTCGAAGAGCGTATCCGTATCCCACTCGCTCGATCCCTCCGGGCAGTACATGTTGATCGTGTCCAGCACGGTCTGGTTCAGGTAGCTGGTGATCGTCGGCTTCAGGTCGCAGCCGTACAGGATCTTCCTCCGCTCGCCGTAGATGAGTTCGCGCTGAACGTTCATGACGTCGTCGTACTGGAGGACCTGCTTTCGGATGCCGAAGTGGTAGGTCTCCATCTTCTTCTGAGTGCGCTCGATCATCTTCGAGAGCAGCTTGGCGTCCATGGCCATCTCTTCCGGCCACGACGCGAGCCACGGGCTCTGCATCCGGTCGCCGAAGAGGCGCCAGAGTTCATCCTCCAGCGAGACGTAGAACCGCGACATGCCGGGGTCGCCCTGACGTCCGGCTCGTCCCCGGAGCTGGTTGTCGATTCGCCGGCTCTCATGCCGCTCGCTGCCGAGGATCGCCAGACCGCCGGCCTTGACTACCTCGTCGGCCTCCGGATTCCGGTCTGAAGTCGACGCATCCGGCTTTCCGCCGAGGATGATATCGACGCCGCGACCGGCCATGTTTGTGGCGATCGTTACCGCGCCGAGACGACCGGCGTCGGAGATGATCTCCGCTTCACGCTCGTGGTACTTGGCGTTCAGGACGTTGTGCTCGATGCCCTGGGACAGGTTTTCGTGCAGCCGCTCGATCTCTTCGTCGGACGTCAGCTCCATGATCTTGGCCAGCCGCTGGATGTTGTCCTCGCGCAGCATGTCGAGCGATGCTCCTACCGCGCGCGCGACCGGCGCCAGCTTGGCGAGGGTCAGCTCGCCGAACTCCGTGTTCAGAAGCTGGTTGAACTGCTTCTTCGTGTCGCCGTCGACGGCCTTGGACTCCTCCATCATCGAGCGGAGGACGAACACCGCCGCCAAGAGCTGGAGTCTTTCCGCCTCGAGCCGCGCGCTCAGCCGCTCGGATGTATCGATCGAGCGAGTACCGACCAGTATCGGCTGGAGCTTGCAGTGGAGCTTCAGGATCTCCAGAGTCAGCCCCCGGATCTTCGACTCCTCGGTCTTGTAGATCACGTCCGGATGGTCCTCACGGATCATCGGCTTGTTCGTCGGAATGACCACGACGTCGAGGCCGTAGATCTTGCGGAACTCCTCTTCCTCGGTCTTGGCCGTACCGGTCATGCCGGCGAGCTTCGTGTAGAGGCGGTAATAGTTCTGGTGCGTGATCTTTGCCAGGGTCTGGCTCTCATGCTCGATCTTGACGCCTTCCTTGGCCTCGATCGCCTGGTGGAGGCCGTCCGAGAGCCGCCGGCCGAACATCAGGCGGCCGGTGAACTCGTCCACAAGGATGACCTGATTGTCCTTGACAACGTAGTCAATGTCCTTCTTGAAGCACGTGCGCGCCTTCAGAGCCGCGTTGGCATGGTGCATCAGATCGGGGTCATCGGCGAGGTTGTCCACGCCGATTGCCTCCTCGACGCGCCGGATGCCTTCGTCGGTCAGCATCGCCGTCTTGGCCTTCTCATCGATGGTGTAGTCGCGCTCGTGCATCAGGCGCGCGACCACGCGGTCCATCTTGTAGTACATCTGGTTCGACTCAGCGGCCTGACCGGAGAGGATCAGCGGTACGCGCGCCTCATCGATCAGCACGGAGTCGACCTCGTCTACGATGGCGAAGTGCAGTTCGCGCTGGACCAGTTCGTCCTTCGAGAACGCCATGTTGTCGCGCAGGTAGTCGAACCCGAAGACGTGGTTCGTGCCGTAGGTGATATCGGCGAGGTAGGACTCCCGCTTGTCGCACCGTCGAAGGTTGCGGTAGACCGGCTCATCCTCGTTCACGTAGTCCGGGTCGTAGAGGTAGGACGCCTCCATCTCGCCGGTCTCGACGTTCGATCCCTGGAGCGCGCCGACGCTCATCCCGAGGAAGTGATAGATCGCGCCCATCCATTGAGCATGGAACTTGCCCAGGTAGTCGTTGACGGTGATCAGGTGTGCGCCCTTGCCTTCGAGGGCGTTCAGATACAGCGGGAGCGTGGCGGTCAGGGTCTTTCCCTCACCGGTCCTCATCTCCGCGATGCGCCCCTCATGGAGCACTATGCCGCCGATCATCTGGACGTCGAAATGCCTCTGCCCGATGACGCGCCTGGCCGCCTCGCGGACGACCGCGAACGCCTCCGGGAGGATGTCATCGAGCGTCTCGCCGTTGGCGAGCCGGCCCTTGAACTCGTCCGTCTTGGCCCGAAGCTGCTCGTTCGAGAGCGACTCCATCGCCGGCTCGAGGCCGTTGATCTTGTCCACGACCTTTCTCATCCTGGCGATCTCGCGCTCGTTGCTGTTGAAAATCCACTGCAAAACGTTCATATATGATACCTCACGGCCGCCACTCCGCGGCCCGGTGGCGAAGACTGCTCGGATAGCAAGCAATGGCTGTCATGCTGAACTTGATTCAGCATGACAATCTCGCTCACTCATTACGCGCAAGTGGCAGGCGACTCGGCCCTCCGATGTCCACCGCGTGGACCGGGCGTGAGCGTCGAACCTGCCACCGAAATCGTCCGTTTTCTGGCTCGTGATCTGCTTTCACGACTGGGTAATTCTACCACGCGGGCCCCACCTTGTCAAAGAAGACCGCTCATACCCCGAGCTTACGCATCATGGTTTGGCCAGCGCAGGTCTGCGGCTGTTGATCCTCCCTCGATTTTGTGGACACCCAACTCATGCAGCTAAAGGCTGCGCCC
>CAYXOC010000018.1:0-78721 GCA_964466715.1 uncultured bacterium | reverse complement strand
GTCCTCTTCACGTAGATAGAGAGACCCGCGGGCCAGTTGGTATCGGATCTTCGGACATCAACCCGCCAGTTGTCTGAATCGCCGAGAGCATTGGCGACGGTGAGAGCGACCTGGTCAGGTCCGCTCTCACGGTCGCTGATCAGATCGCTGCCCGCACCGGAGGCCAGATGGCCGGCATCGTCAACGATCGACCAACTGCCTGTCACGGTGACATCGACCGCCTGGCATCCGGCTGAGCAGAGCACCGCAGCCATCAGCAAAGCGATCCTGATGTAGGACTGGTTGGCGTTCAGTGCTCTCCGCAAAGCTAACTCCGGATCAGGCTGTCAGGGGTGGCGAAGACGTCGCCACCCCTGACGTAGAACTCTATGAGCCATCAGCAATGGTCAGAGTGACCGTCTTACTTGCTGAAGCAACCACACCGGCAGCGACGGTGGCGCTGAACTTGTAAGTGATCGTCTTCGCAGTCTCCGCCAATGTGGTAATGCCCGTCACGAGGTCGGCCGCAACAACCGTAAGCGCTACGTCGCCGGCACTCGTTCCACCCGTCGGCGCGGCAAGGTTGATCTTCAGAGTCGTGTTCGCCGGCATGGCGGTGTCGATGGCTCCGGTGATCTTCTTGCCCGTACCGTTGGTGGTGATGTCGTAGGTGGTGGTGGCATCGGTAACCTCATCGGGCTCCGAGCCGGCCGTTGCAGTGCTCACTATCAACGCGCCGGGATCGCCACTCACCGCGATCTCATTGATCGCCTGCACTTCGTACGTGACCGTCTGGGTATCGCTGTCCGCGCCGTGGACGGCGGTCGAGAACAATCCCACCAAGAGCAAAGTCACTGACAACAGTACTACTGAGTTCCTTCTCATTTGTCCTAATCATCCTCCTTGATGCTAGGCTGTTCCTCCGTCATTGGAATATTGTCGGCAGTTTTACCCGATATCTGTAGTAGGCCAATATGTCCCGCCTGCCATTCAGGCTCGTTCCTCGCATGAGTCATGGCCCCGTGCGTGTTTCCGGGAGCGGAGGCGCGGGTATTCGCTCTTGGAGAGTTCAGGGAGAGGAGGCATGGGGATGACGGATCACCCTGACCACGGCCACGAGGGATCGACGCCGCACACTCACGTACACGGCGTGGACCGCGGGATGCAGAGGCCGCCGTTCCGAGAGGATATCGGCCGCAAGGGAGGATATCACGGCCCGGCAGAGGATCTCGCCGGCGAGGAGACGGGAATCCACGGTCACTCCGGAGACGAGCGCTGAGGCCTTGCGGCCTCAGCGGTCAGCCTGAGCCAATGCTCCTCCCAGGAGTCACAGGCGAAGTCATCGCCCCCCACCCGATTCCACCTCCATGTTGACCGGAACCCCGGTCTCGCCCGGCCTGACGTTGCCACTGCGGGAATCTGAGGTGATTGTGCCGTGGTGTCTCCCGAGCATGTTACTGCACAGCAAGCACACTTGTCTCCGGGGACACAGGAACCCGCTACTCCTGAGTAGTGAAGCGTATCGAAGGACGTCCGGGGCTGGCCGAAGGTCTGGTGTAGGGAACGGACGCTGTCCCGTTCCGTTGGGTGTAGATATCCACCAGAGCGGAACGCGACGGCGGGCGTTCCCTACGTGGATATCCGAGGGGATTCGGTAGCGCCGTTCGCACAAACCGCGAACTCTGCTTCCGAAGCATCCAAACGCGACAGGTTTCCCATGGCACAAAAACCCGCGAGTCCTGAGTAGCGAAGCGTATCGAAGGACGTCCGGGGCTGGCCGGAGGTCTCGTGGAACTAGGCCGCCCTTCGATACGTCCTGAACTCCGACCACACTGAGTAGCAGCGCGTATCGAAGTGCAGTCGGAGTTCAGGACTACTCAGGGCTGACGGGGTGGGTTTCCCGGGACATAGTAATCCACTACTCCGTGAGCTCGAAGTGCAGGACTACTCGGGGCTGGCGGTGGTTGTCTCCCGGAACGTAGAACCCGCTAGTCCTGAGTAGCGAAGCGTATCGAAGGACGGTCGGGACTACTCAACGCTGACGGTGCGAGGTCTCTTGGGAGCGACACGGCCGATGATCGACGACTCTGTCGTCGATCATCGGCGAGGAATGCCCGCACTAGCGGTCGGCAACAAGTGACCTGCCGGTGCTCTTCAGCGTCTCAAGCTTGGCCTCGAGGTTCTGGCGGCGGATCGGGATGAGATCGACGACATCGAAGCCGGTCGTGCGCAGGATCCATTCCATGCGAGTCGTGCACTCGGGCGCGCCTCCGCCCCCGCCCCCCGCAACGCAGATGCCGACCGCGGGCTTGCCCTCGATCCCCGCCCTCGCCGAGTCGGCGATGCAAGTCCGGCGCAGACGGTTCAGAAACGCCTGCAGGCTCTCGCTGAGGTCGGACCAGTAGACGGGCGTGGCGAAGACGACGGCGTCCGCCCCGCGTATCTCATCGGACAGCGGTTCGAGGTCGTCTTCGATGACGCATCGGCCCTCGGTGCGGCAGATGCCCCATCCGTCGTCGTCGCACTGGCGGCATCGCTCGATGTTCATCGGCGGAAGGAAGATCAGGTCGCACTCGCCGCCGGCCTCGCGGACGCCTTCGAGGAATGCGTTGGCGGCGCGGGCGGTCTGGCCCTCGGGATTCCGGCTGCCGGATATGATCAGGACTTTCATTGGATGGACCTCCTGGGATTTCAAGTCTCAGACTTGAGATGTCTGATTGACCCTTCGGCGCGAGGAAGGGCGCTGGGAACAAGTTCCCCAACCCGAAGGATGGGGATGGCGATAGCAAAGAGTAGCATAAAGGAAGCTCAGGAAACCCAGCTTGCTTCAGCCTGCTTCGATGCCACTAGCCTGAGGTTTCAATCTCAGGTTCGGGCTCACGTCGCCTGTACTTCTCCAGCTTGCCGGCGACGTCGCGGGCGACCTCAGCCTCGACGAAGATGCGCTCCGGCGTGTACTCGACGCTGATGACGCGGCCGCTGTCGTAACAGAGCGAGAGCAGGTCGCTCCGTTCGTAGGGGATCTCGAGCGAGACGTGGACGAGCAGATCCTGGATCGTCTTGATGAGTACCGTCATCAACTGCGGGATGCCGTCGTGGTTCTTCGCCGAGATGTAGACGCTGTTCGGCGTATCGGCCACCAGCTTGCGCAGTTTGTACTGGTCCTGGATCAGGTCGCTCTTGTTGAAGACGGTGACTGTCGGCTTGTCGTCGGCGCCGAGGTCGCGGAGGACCTGGTGCACGGCGGCCATCTGCTCCTCCCTGTTGGGATGGCTGACATCGACCACATGGACCAGGAAGTCTGACTCGGTGACCTCCTCCAGGGTCGCTCGGAATGCGGCGACCAGATCGTGCGGGAGGTTCTGTATGAAGCCGACGGTGTCGGTCATGAGCACCGCCCACCCGTCGGGGAGCACGACGCGCCGGGTCGTCGGGTCGAGCGTGGCGAAGAGCTTGCGGTCAACAAGCACTTCCGAGCCGGAGAGCGTGTTGAGGAGCGTCGACTTGCCCGCGCTGGTGTAGCCGACGAGCGCCGCCGAGGGGAACGGGAGCTTCCGCCGAGCCTGACGCTGGACCTTGCGATGCCGGCGGACCTCCTCGATCTCCCTTTCGAGGTCGGCGATCCGGTTGCGGATCCGCCGTCGGTCGGCCTCAAGCTTGGTCTCGCCGGGGCCTCTCATGCCGATACCGCCCTGCTGGCGCTCGAATTGGGTGTAGACGCTTGTGATCCGTGGCAGCAGGTAGGTCAACTGCGCCAGCTCGACCTGCAATTGGCCTTCCCGGGTGTGCGCGCGCTGGGCGAAGATGTCGAGGATGAGCTGTGTGCGGTCCACGATGCGAGTCTTGACCACCGCTTCGAGGTTTCTGATCTGGGTCGGCGTGAGGTCGCCGTTCACGATCACCAGGTTCGCGTCGAGATCCTTGACCTCGGCGAACAGCTCCTCCGCTTTGCCCTGCCCCAGGTAGAAGGCGTTGTCGGGTCTCTGCCGATTCTGGACGAACTCGTCCAGCACTTCGGCTCCCGCGGTGAACGCCAACTCCTTCAGTTCATCGAGCGACGCCCGATCGTGCTCCTCGTCACCGGACCCGAGGCTGACCAGGATCGCGCGATCTACAACGTCTACAGTGTGCATAAAACCTCAGACACAGGCGGAGATATTGGAGTAATGGAGCGGTGGAGTACCGGGAACCCAATACTCCAGTACTCCACTACTCCATCACTCCCGTGTTCCTCTGCGTTCTCCGCCTACGCGTGGATATCGTGCTTCTTCAGCCGGTCGATCGCCTCAACGACGCGCTCGGCGTCCTTGTCGCCGGGGATCGTGAGCGAGAACCGGACGTAGCCCTCGCCGTACTCGCCGTAGCTCGTACCCGGGACCACGAGAATGCCCGCCTTCTCGATCAGCGCCATCGTGAACTCGACCGAGGTATACCCCGCAGGAACGGGCACCCATACGTAGAGCGTCGCCTTCGTCTTCGGCAGCTTCCATCCCAGGCTGTTCAAGCCGTCGATCAGGATGTCACGGCGCTTCGCATAGAGCGCCAGCGTCTCGGGGATGCTGTCGATATTCTCCAGCGCATATGCCGCCGCAACCGCAACAGCAGGAAACTGCTTCGAGTCGACGTTCGACTTCATCTTGTTCAGACCCGCGATGATATCCGGGTTGCCGACCGCCGCTCCAATACGCCAGCCGGTCATGTTGTAGCTCTTCGAGAGCGAGTGGATCTCGATGCCGACGTCCTTCGCGCCGGGGGTCGCCAGGAAGCTCGGGGCCTTGTAACCGTTGTACGAGACCTCGGTGTAGGCGGCGTCGTGGCAGACGGCGATGTCGTTATCCCGAGCGAAGGCGACTACATCGGCGAAGAACTCGGGGGTCGCACACGCGCCGATCGGATTGTTCGGGTAGTTCAGGTACATAAGCTTCGCCTTGCGGGCGATCTCGGTCGGGATCGCCGAAAGGTCGGGCAGGAAGTCGTTTTCCGCGAGCAGAGGCATGGAGTACGCCTCACCACCGGCCATCAGCGTGTTTACCTTGTAGACCGGATAGCCGGGGTCCGGGACAAGCGAGACGTCGCCCTGATCGATGAACGCCCACGCCAGGTGCGCCAGGCCTTCCTTCGAGCCGATGACCTGAATCACCTCACCCTTCGACGTATCGAGTTGGACGCCGAAGCGCCTGCCATACCAGCGCGCGACGGAATCGATGAACTCGGGCCAGCCGTAGGGAGTCTCGTCGTACCGATGAGTCTCCGGGTCCTGCGCGGCCTCGTAGAGCTTGTCGATAATCGGCTTCGGGGTCGGCTGGTCGGGATCGCCGATGCCGAACGCAATCAGATCGCGCCCCTCTGCGATCGCCTTCGCCTTCATCTTGGCTATCTCGCCGAACGGATACGGCGGAATCTTCGCTAGTCTGTCTGCAAACTGCACCAAGGCTGTGAACCCTCCCAAATATGACAATAGACAGTAGACCACAGGCCCATCGGCCTATGGTCTACCGTCTGTAATGCGGATGGCGTCTGAGATTGCGGACGGCAGACTGCAGTCTGCAGCAAGAACCATCCGGAACCTGCGGTTGCAGTCTGCCGTCTGCGGTCTAGATATCGATTCTTCCCCTGAACGTCTCGACCGCCGGGCCGGTCATGTAGACGTTGCCGTCCTCACGCCAATCGACCAGCAGGTCTCCTCCGGGCAGGTGAACGGTCGCGCGTCGGCCGGTCTTGCCGGTGAGCGCGCCCGCGACCACGGTCGCGCAGGCGCCTGTGCCGCAGGCGAGGGTAACACCCGCTCCCCGCTCCCAGACGCGCATGATCACTTCCTCAGGTGAGACTATCTCCGCGAAATCGACGTTCGTCTTCTCCGGAAACGCCGGATGCGTCTCAACCCTGGGGCCGATCTCCTCCAGAGGCACATCGGCGGCCGAGTGAACGAAGATCACGCAATGTGGTATTCCCATGCTCACACACGTGATCTCCATCCGCTGACCGTCCACATCGAGCGGCTGGAGGATGACCCGGCCGCCGAAACCCGTGATCGGGATGTCGGCTGCATCGAGGCCGGGCTGACCCATGTTGACGGTCGCCGAGACGGCCTTGCCGTTCTGCGACTGCACCTCGATATGCTTGATGCCGCCGAGCGTCTCAAGCGATACCGAATCGCCGGCGAGTCCGCGGTCGAACAGGTACTTGCCGAAGCACCTCGTCGCGTTGCCGCACATCTCGGCCTCGCTGCCGTCGGAGTTGAAAATCCTCATGCGAAAGCCGGCTGCATCCGACGGAAGCACCAGGACCAGGCCGTCCGCGCCGATACCGAAATGACGGTCGCAGACCCGCTTCGAGAACTCCGCCGGATCGACTCCTTCCAGCGGACCCATGCCCTGCAGGCAGTCCACCAGGATGAAGTCGTTGCCGGCTCCATGCATCTTCACAAACTGTACTTCGGACATCATGCTACCTCATGGTCGGCGTGAGCATGGCCGTTACTCCTCGGCCTTGTCTCCGCCCTCCTTGGGCATGTCCTGGATATTCGTCGAGACTTGCCTTGCAGGGACTACCGATGCGATCGCATGCTTGTACACCATCTGCGTCGGCTTGCCAGGACTGTCGAGCAGAACGGTGAAGGCATCGAAGCCTCTCACGTGTCCCTTCAACTGAACACCGCCGACCAGGTAGATCGTGACCGGGATGTTCTCCTTGCGCACCTGGTTCAAGAATACGTCCTGCAGGTTCATCTGTCCCTTGTTCATTGGCTACTCCTCCGTCCGGCGGACGCAGAATCGTCCACCTACCTCTAGTGGGTTTTCGGATCAGGTTCTCGGATCAGGCCTTAGCTTCAGCAGGGCGGCGATGGTCTCGGCAGTCTCCGCCGCCGAGCATCCCTCGACATCCAGCCATCGGATATTCGGATCAGCCCGGAACCATGTCAACTGCCTTTTCGCAAAACGCCGGGTATCACGCTTCAGGAGTTCGACCGCCGTGGGGAGATCATACTCGCCGAGTAGATAGCCTGCAATCTGTTTGTACCCAAGGCCTCTCATAGCCGGCAGCCCTGGATCATAGCCCTCATCCAGCAGCCGCCGAACTTCTTCCACCAATCCGGCCTCTATCATCTCGTCGACTCTGCGCTCGATACGACTGTACAGCGCAGGCCTGCTCATGGTGAGACCGAACAACTCTGCGTGATAGGTCACCTCGGCAGTCCCCGCGGTCTCGTGGAAATAGGAGATTGGCTTGCCGGTGGCCTGATACACCTCCAGCGCTCGGATCATCCGCTTCAGATCCCTGGGATGCAGGCGCGCTGCCGTGATCGGATCTATCGCACGAAGCCGTTCCAGCAGGTGCGCGCCGCCCAATCGCTCGGCCTCCTGTCTCAACCGTTCCCGCAGTCCTCTGTCGGGGGCTACTTCGGGGATGTTGAGGCCGCCGGTGAGCGCTTTCACGTACAAACCGGTTCCGCCGACGAGGATCGGGACCTTCCCCCTGGCCATGATCTGCTCTATGGCTTCCTCGGCCAGGCGCCGGAATTCCGCGACGCTGAAATCCTCGTCGGGACGCACGACGTCTATGAGGTGGAATGGCACGGCGCTCCGCTCTTCGGGCGTCGGTTTGGCGGTGCCGATATCCATCCCTTTGTACACCGCCATCGAATCGGCCGAGATGATCTCGCCCCCGAGCATCTCGGCGAGGCGGATACCTGCGGCCGTTTTTCCCGTTGCGGTGGGCCCGACTATCCCGACCAGAGTCCCGTGCATCGAGCGTATCCTTCGTGTGCCCGGAAGTTTTGGTCAGTATAGCACAAAGGTTCCCCGTTCGCAAGCCGATGCCGTGCATGATACGAAACAGAGCGGCGCATGCACGCTCGGTGGGCCACCTGCCGCACCCCCCTCCCTCTGCAACTCCGTTTACCGCGTTCGGCGCACGGGGTAAGAGCGAATCAGAATCGTCGGGATCAAACCGAACAGAGGAGTGTTGAGATATGCAAGATCGAGTGGAAGAGAAAGAGATCGAGTACATGCGAGGAAAGGTCGCCGGTCATCCCGTGATGGACAACAAAGGCAATATCATCGTCCACCAGGGCGATGTCATCACGGATGACCTGATCCGGAAAGCCCGCGATGCCAACCAGCTTCATTACCTGATGCTCGCCGCCGTAGCGACGGTTGTCGGCGAGGGCGGAAGCGCCGCGCGCCGTCGGCTGGAGGAGTTCGGCGACGTCTCGATAGAGCACGAGATCAACTACATCCGCGGTAAGACCGTCAACCGGGACGTAACGGACTTCGCGGGCAACGTCATTGCACGCAAGGGCGACACGGTCAACGACGACGTGATCAACCAGGCGTGTGAAGCGAATGCGATCCAGAACCTGGTGCTCGCGGTGGGAGCCGCCGGGTTGGAGCAAGCTGCATAGCGCACATCCGAGTTCGTGAGCAATGAAGGAGGCCGAGAATGTCTGACTACGATGATATGGTCGGTACACCGTCGGGCCTGAGCATCGAAACCGATGACGGCCGATTGATCGTCAAAGAGGGCGAGATCATCACCTACAGCATGATCGAGGACGCCCGCAGGGAGGGTCTGCTAGAGCAACTTCGCACGGCAGCCGCCATGTCGCAGGCTCCGCCTGATATCGTCCAGGCCGGCGAATACGTGGAGATCGGCGTGGAAGAGCCGGAAGGAGTGCACCCGGCGTAGATCGGGGTGGCCGGTTAGCGGTGATCAGTGATCGGTGCGGGGCTGGTATCAGCCGCGCGTGGGAGTGTATAATGTCAGAGGCAGGCCGTACAGCGACCTGCCTCTCTGTCATTCTACTCCCGGGAGATTAGGAATTGCGAAGACTGATACCGATCACACTGGCAGCCGTACTGCTGGCCGGATGCTCCACCGGACTCGTTCGCCCGAAGGTCGAAAAAGGCATCGCAAAGGCGCTACCCGGATACATCGGCCCGGCGAAGGAATACTCCGTCACAGCCAAGGGCTCCGATGTTGAACTGCTCCGGGGCAAGATCGACTCGCTGCACATCACCGGCAAGGAAGTCCGCATCGACGACAACCTCGTCGTCAGCCGCCTGACAGTCGACATGACGGACGTAGACGTCGATACATCGACCCGCAAGCTGAAGAAGGTCGGATCAACCACCTTCCAGGCGCTGATCACCGAGAAGGCGGTCAACGATTACGTGAACGCCACCAGACCGGACGGCAAGGAGATGCGCATCGAGCTCGAGTCCGGCAAGCTCACCGCCGTCGCCCGGCCGAGCTTCCATGGCATCGGCGTCGAGGTCAAGGTCACCGGCAAGCCGCAGATCGAGGGCGGATGCAAGGTGAACTTCGTGGCGGACAGCGCGTCCCTCAGCGTCCTGCCTGTACCCGCGTCGATAGTGAACAAGCTGCTCGATCGAGTTAACCCAGTGCTCGATCTGGGCAAGATGAAGTTCCCGGTCACGCTCACCGCGGCAACCCTCAAGAAGGATGCGGTCGATCTCGCGGGGAAAGCAAGTTTCAAGCCGTAGGACTACGGAGTGCTGGAATGCTGGAGCATTGGAGTACTGGAGTGATGGAGTAATGGAGTGGTGGAATACTGGGTTTCCCATTGCTCCACCACTCCACCGCCCCATTACTCCAATGCTCTACAGAGGAGAACCGCCATGTCCGCCGTTGAAGTGCGCCTGGAACCGATCGAGTTGCCGACCTACGAAACGCTTCCGGAGAAACCGGACCCATGCTTCACCAAGCGCCTCGGCGCGCATATCTATCCCTACCGCCTCCAGGACAGCCTGACGAAGAAACGCGTGATCCGCACCTATGAATCAGTCGTCCTGGAGAACGAACTCCTGCGGCTGACCTTCCTGCCCGACTTCGGGTGCAGGCTCTTCTCGGTCCACGACAAGCTGCTCGGGCGCGAGGTATTCCACCGCAACGACTGCATCAAGCCGACCCTGATCGCCACGCGCGGCGCATGGATCTCCGGCGGGATCGAGTTCAACTTCCCGGTGAGCCACTCCGTCTACACTCACTCGCGCATCCCGTTTACCACCAGGCGCAACGCGGACGGCTCGGCGTCGATGATCTTCGGGCTGACGGAGCGCATGACCGAGATGCGGTTCACGGTGGAGGTCCGACTCGTCCCTGGCGAATACCGCTTCTCAGACACGATCCGGCTTTACAACGGCACCCCCCTGCCCCACCGGCATTACTGGTGGACGAACACGGCGGTCTACTCGACCCCGGATGCCCGGCTGATCTACGCGATGACCAGGGGCATCTCCGGCGCATACGGCGAGAACACGACCTGGCCGGTATGCGAAGGCATCGATCTCAGCCGGATCGGGAACCACGCGTTCACAGGCGACATCTTCGGCGCCGAGACCTACGACGAGTTCTTCGGCGTCTACTACGACGATGCCGACCACGGAGTGGCCCACTGGTCGAGGCAGGACGAGATGCCGGGCCGGAAGGTCTTCTGCTGGGGACAGGACGAGATGGGCAAGCTCTGGCAGAGCATGCTCACGGAGAACGCCGGAGACTACCTGGAGATCCAGTCCGGCCGGTTCGCCACTCAAAGCGATTTCGACCTCCTCCGGCCGCACGAACTGGTAGAGATGACCGAGTTCTGGCTCCCCGTCGGCCCCACCGGCGGCTTCGTGAAGGCACACCGCGAGGGGATCGTCAACGTCCGTTCGAACGGATCGGTCGCTCTCCAGATGACCCGGCCGGCGCCCGGTGGAACGGTCCGCATCATCGACGGCGGCAGCGCCGTCTCTGAGACGAAGCTCGATCTGGACGCGGGCGAGGTCAGATCGTTCGACGTGTCCGCCGACCCGGAGAGGACGTCGGTCGAGGTGCTGGATGCCGGCGGGAACATCGTGCTGGCATACGACCCCCAGCGGAAATCGCGCGTGAGGGACATCGTTCCTCGTACAAGCGTGGCTCCCAAGCAGCAGGAAACGCCCGGGGACATCCTGCAGGCCGCTAGGTCGAGGGAACGCCATGACTGCGCGGAGAATGCGATCCGGGCGTACGAGAAGCTGATCGGCACCGAGCATGAAGCGGAGGCTCGGAAGGGACTGGCGCGATTCGCACTCGCCGCCGGACGGTACCGGGATGCGATCGATCAGGCTCAGACGGTGCTCGCGTCTCAGGGCGACCGTGAGGCGAACTCCCTGCTCGCACTCGCGCTCGAAGGCCAGGGGGACGACGCGCAGGACATCTGGCGCGCGCTCGCCGGAGATCCGGACCTCGGCACACTTGCAAGGCGCAGGCTGGCCGAGCACTTCATCCGCCGAGGTGAGCTCGAGGCGGTCGCAGGATTCGCCTCGGACTCCACCGATCCTATGCTCACGCTAATGGGGATCATCGCCGCCAGAAAACAGGGCTACTCCACCTGGGCCCAAGACCGGCTTTCCGCGCTCGTGGAGACCGATCCGCTCTGGAGACATGCGCGGTGGGAGAGCTACTTCCTCTCAGGAAGGAAGACCGGTGCGCCCGAACTGTCGAGCGAGTGCTTCCAGGAAGACATGGACGCCGCCGGAATGTACTTCGGCCTCGGACTGCGCGATGAGACGAAGGCGATTGTCAAGGCATGGATACTCGCAGGCCCGCCAAGCGACCCGCTCCTGCGCGTGCTCATCGAGGAACTGGGGATGGAACCGCCGTCGGAATACCACGCCGACGAATGGGGAGTCGTGAACTGCTTCGCGCATCGAGACGTCCTCATGCGCCTGCTCGACGGACGGAACGACGCGGAGTCTCTGACGGATCTGGGCAACATGCTCTACGCCCGGGGCCGGGTCGATGAGGCGATCGAGAAGTGGCAGGCGGCGTGCAGGAACGGCGGCGGATATCTCCCTCATAGGAACCTCGGCATAGCGTTCTGGCACAAGAAAGACGACCTGCAGACGGCATACGGATACATGAGCGAGGCGAACGGTCTGTGCCCGGACAATCCGGTGGTCCTGCGCGACCTCGATATCCTGGCGGAGTTGAGCGGCGCCGAGCAGGATCGGCTGGACATCGCTTGTCGGATCATGGAGTACGCGCCGAACGACAGCGGATGCCTCGAACGAGCGGTCCGCGCGTATCTCGCCGCCGACAAGCTCGACGAGGCGGTCGAACTCCTGCAGACCAGGACCTTCTTCGTGGCGGAACTGGCCTACCAGACGCGCATACTCTACGTGTGGGCGATGATCAGACGCGGGATGCGGCGGATGGCCGAAAAGCAGTACGCCGATGCGGCATCCGACTTCCGGGCGGCCACGGAATACCCGCCGAACCTGGGCGCAAGCCGCTTCCACGATTCGAGCGACGCGCAGGCATTCTACCTCCTGGGAGAGGCGCTCAGCAGCATGGACGACGTGGACGGCGCGCGCGGTGCATGGACCTTGGCGGCGGACGACGCGCCGGTCAGAGGCGCGGAGCAGGCATTCTACGTCGGAAAGGCGCGCGAGCGGCTTGGACGGGACGATGCGCAGGAGGCATACGCGAAGATCCTCCCGGCGGAGGAATCAGCGGATACGCCCGAAGCCGAGGCGCGTCTGAACTACCTCAGGCGGCTGGAGCGTAGTGCGGCCGGCGACGAGGAAGCCGCGCGGGAGTACCTCCGACTGGCGCAGGAGTTCGAGCGCGCCAACCCGGCGAAGATGCGCCGGTACATGGAATCGCTGGCGTACACGCGCTCAGAGGGACGCCGGGTGCCGATCGCCGTGTGGTAGAAGCTTCTCCGTGCTGCGGACTGCAGTCCCTACGCTGCTTTGAGAGCCATGGTGATCTCTTCGGTCTCCACGATGACCTTGCGCTGGACTTCCTCGATGGTGGTGATGCCCTGGAGCACCTTCTCCGTGCCGTCCTGAGCCATTGTCCTCATCCCCGAAGCCACCGCGACCTCCCGCAGTTCGGATGACGACGCTTTCGACAGCGCAAGTTTCCTCAACTGCTCAGTCATCACCATGACCTCGTGAATGCCTATCCTGCCCTTGTAGCCGGTGTTGTCGCAGCTCGGGCAGCCTACCGCTTTGTAGAGCGTCACGGCGGTGTTGGACGGAAGCCCGAGAAGGAACTTGGTCTTGTCATCCGGCGAGTAGGGCTCCTTGCAGTCCGGACAGAGCACACGGACCAGCCTCTGAGCCACGACACCGTTGATGGCCGATCCGACGAGGAACGGCTCGACGCCCTGATCGATCAGGCGCGTAACCGCGCTCGGCGCATCGTTGCAGTGAAGAGTGCTGAGGACGAGGTGACCGGTCAACGCCGCTCGGAAGGCGACGTCGGCGGTCTCGGTGTCTCGGATCTCTCCGACCAGCACGATATCCGGGTCCTGCCGCAGGATTGCCCTGAGCTGGTTGGCAAAGGTGAGACCGATCCGGCTGTGTACGTTGGTCTGATTGATGCCCTCAAGCTCATACTCGACGGGGTCCTCGACGGTCATGATGTTCGTCGTCTCGGACTTGAGCATGTTCAGCACGGCGTAGAGCGTCGTAGTCTTGCCGCTCCCGGTAGGGCCGGTGACCAGTATGATGCCGTGGGGCCGGGTGACGAGCTTCTTGAAAATCGCAAGTTCGTGCGTTGAGAAGCCCAACTCCTCGAGCGGGATCATGCCTGACGCCCTGTCGAGAATCCGGAGCACCACTCTCTCCCCGTAGAGGATAGGAGTGGTCGAGACGCGCAGATCCACCATCTTGTTGTCGAGCCGCACGGTGATGCGCCCGTCCTGCGGGAGCCGGCGCTCGGAGATGTCGAGCTCGGACATGATCTTGATTCGCGACGTGATGGCGGCATGGAGCGCCTTAGGAAGGCTTTTCGCCAGATGGAGTTCGCCGTCGATGCGGAACCGGACATCCACCCCGTCCCTGCGCGGCTCGATATGGATGTCGCTGGCCTTCCTACGGACACCCTGGGTCAGCAGGACGTTCACCATCCGGACGATCGGCGCGCGGTCGCTCTGACGCTTGACCTCGTCGATGTCCTCGCTGTGGTGATCGGTGTCGCCTCGGGAGAGCTCGGCAGAGGACGCCGCCTGCTGCGCCATGCACTGGAGGTCGTCTGAGGTGTTGCAGCCATACTGTTTGTTGAGGACCTCGGTTATCCTCCATTCCGTTGCGAGCATCGGCTCGACGCGGCACTTGGACTCGAACTGGACGAGGTCGATCGCCTCGACATCGAGCGGGTTGGCCATCGCGACGATCAGGCGGTTGCCTGCCATCTTGAACGGGATGAGGGTGTAGGTCCTGGCGGTGGACTCGGATACGACGGCGACTGCCTCAGGCTCGCACTCCTGCTCCTGGAGGTTAACGTAGCCGACATCGAACTGAAGCGCGCGCGCCTCGGTGATCTGTTCCTCGCTGGCATAGCCGAGCGTGGTCAGCACTTCGCCGAGCCGCCTGTGCGTCTGCTTCTGCTCATCGAGAGCCACGCGAAGCTGCTGTTCGGTTATGATACCGCGGGTGACGAGGATGTCACCCAGTGGTTTCTTGTAATACTCTTCCATCGGAGAACCCGTTTCCGCCTCGAAGGCAACACCGGCTGGGATTGGTGGTCGATGTGAACTACACTGGACCGCTGAGATCGTCCAGTAGGCGGCGGATCTCGTCGGTCATGTCGGCGGCCGCCTCCGGGTCGGTCTCGACGATCACCTCGAGCACCATTCCCTGGACGGCATCAGGTGGAAGGAACGCTCTAGGCCACACCACGGTCTGAGATTCCTTTTCACCGAGCAGCAGAACTGCCTTATCGCCCTCGAACCGGTCGAGAAGCGCGCGCACTCTCTTCGAACTCACTCGGAACACTCCGTCCAGACCCGCAGGCCGTCGGTAGAGATGACTATGTCGCCGTTCCTGTCAGTCCGAAAGACCTTGGCGCCGGCGGCGGACAGTCTGTCCAACGTCTCTTCGCCGGGCTGAGCAGACTCCGACTCACAGTCCGCAGAGATCACCGCGTACTCCGGCTTGACGATCTGCAGGAACTCGTTCGACGTGGTGCCGGGATTGCCGTGGTTTGGCACCTTCAATACGGTGCTGCGCAGGTCGTGATACTCGGCCAGGAGGAACCCCTCCGAGGCCGGCGTCAGATCGCCCGTCAGCAGGAAGCTGATGTCCTTGTAGCCGACACGCATGACTATCGGCTCGCCGATATCCGTCTTCCGGCCCGACATCGGCCAGACGATCTCGATGTCGACGGAGGTGGACAGATTCGGTCTGCGCGCTTCGTCCACGGTTCGGTAGTCTATTCTGCGGTCCTTGATCTCCGACAGGACTTGCTCGTATGCCGGGCTGTCGGATATGCCGGCGGCGTCCACGACTCCGGACACGCCGAAACGATCGAGCACCTTCGGCATCCCGCCGATGTGGCTTTCATCGCCGTGAGCGATCACCAGCAGGTCGATGCGCCGCACCCCCTGCGAGGCGAGATAGGACACCAAGTGGTCGGCTCTGTCCGCGCTGCCGGCGTCGACGAGGATCGTGCGATTATCCGGCGTGCGGATCAGCGTGCTGCCGCCCGGCCCCACGTCGATGAAGTGAACGCAGAGCCTCGGTTCTACGCTCGCGTGCCTGGAGACGGGGCTGAGCGTGATCAACCGGACCAGCAGGCCCAGTAGAACTACCACTAGGATTATAGGCAGAAATCTCCGCATGGCTCAGGTTCGGCATCCCGTTCAGGAAGAGTTTTTCGGTCACGATAGGTTTCCACGCGCCGGAGCCGCCTTCCTGCGGTTGCCCTGACTCCGTGCAGGCGGCTGCCCCCTCCTCGGAAGCCATCGTGCCCGAACCTGTATGATAACCGAAAGGCGCATCCCAAATCCACCGTTTCGGATGCCGGATGTCGGACGCGGGAATCGGGCTCAGCGATTGACAATTCCGGGTCGTTGGCTGTATAATGACGCATCAAGTTTGCCAAGATCATCACCATATACAGAGGCGATGACGAGGACAAGTACCTGTGCGGAAGCGGCTACAGAGAACCGGGGAAGCTGAGAACCGGGACCGAGCGCCGCACTGGGAAGATCACCTCCGAGCCGGGGCGGCGAAAGGCGGTGATCACTGATCACCGGTCACCGATCACCGATCACCGATCACTGAGTAGTCACCCCCGGGCGGCTCCCGTTACAGAGCCGGAGCATGCCGCATTTCGGAACGCGGATTTGGGATTTCGGATCTGTCTTTCTCGGACGATCCGCAATCCGAGATCCGAAATCCGCAATTGCCAGTGCTTGTTGAGGCGCGCGCCGCGAGGTGCGCGCAAATCGGGGTGGTACCACGAAAGGTTTGTAAGGCCTCTCGTCCCTGTTGTGGGGATGAGAGGCTTTCTGTTCTTGGGGTTATGGGTTGTGGGTTATGGGTTGCGAGGAACCCTGTGACCCATAACCCTCAACCCGACTGTGGAGGTTTCGCATGTTCAAAGAAGTGAAAAGCGGCCTGAACTTCCCGGAGATGGAACACGAGGTACTGAAGCTCTGGGAAGAGTGCCGCATATTCGACAAGCTGCGGGAGAAGAACGCCGGGCACAAGCACTGGTCGTTCATCGACGGCCCGATCACGGCGAACAACCCGATGGGCGTTCACCATGCGTGGGGCCGAACGTACAAGGACATCTTCCAGCGCTTCAAGGCGATGCAGGGCTACGAGCAGCGCTACCAGAACGGGTTCGACTGCCAGGGACTCTGGGTCGAGGTCGAGGTCGAGAAGGATCTGGGCCTGGACTCCAAACGCGAGATCCTGGAGTATGGGCTCGACAAGTTCTCCGAGGCGTGCCGCGCGCGTGTGGAGAAGTACTCCCACATCCAGACCGAGCAGTCGAAGCGGCTCGGTCAGTGGATGGACTGGGATCGCTCCTACTACACGATGACCGACAACAACATTGAGCACATCTGGCATTTCCTGAAGAAGTGCCACGACAACGGATGGCTCTACAAGGGTCAGCGCGCGATGCCCTGGTGCGCCCGATGCGGCACGTCACTCTCCCAGCACGAGCTCATCGACTCGTACCGCGAGATGACGCACACCAGCGTCTTCCTCAAGCTCCCGATCACGGAACGACCGGGCGAGTACATGATGGTCTGGACCACCACCCCGTGGACGCTCACCGCGAACGTCGCGCTGGCGGTGCATCCTGAGCTCGACTACGCCAAGGTGAAACAGAGTGACGGCATCCTCTACCTCTCCGCCGGGACGGTCGCCAAGCTCGACGGCGAGTACGAGATGCTCGGCGCGGTGAAGGGCAGCGAACTCGTCGGCCTGCACTACAAGGGCCCGTTCTTCGATCTGCCCGTTCAGCAGGGAATCGAGACGAAGGTCGTCCCGTGGGAAGACGTCGGCGAGGAGGAAGGTGTCGGCGTCGTCCACATCGCTCCGGGATGCGGCGCGGAGGACTACGACCTGTCGCAGAGGCTCGGGCTGCCGGTGATCGTCCCGATCGACGAGAACGGCTACTACTACGCGGGCTTCAGTTGGCTCGAGGGCAAGTCGGTGCACGAGGTCGCCCCGATGATCTTCCAGGACCTGGAGGACAAGGGAATGCTCTACAAGACCGAGCAGTACGAGCACCGGTACCCGATCTGCTGGAGATGCCACGCCGAGCTTGTCTTCCGACTCGTGGACGAGTGGTTCATCTCGTGCGAGCAACTCCGTGAGCCGATGAAGGAAGAGGCCCGCAAGGTGCGCTGGGTACCGGACTACGCCGGAAAGCGCATGGAGGACTGGCTCAACAACATGGGCGACTGGTGCATCTCCAGGAAGCGGTTCTGGGGGCTGCCTCTGCCGATCTTCAAGTGCGCGTGCGGCGAGATGACGTTCATCGGATCGCGCAAGGAACTGGAGGAGATGGCGGTCAGCGGCATCGAGAACCTGAAGGAGCTCCACCGCCCGTGGATCGACGACGTGAAGATCAAGTGCCCGAAATGCGGCGGAACGGCCGAGCGAATCCCCGAGGTCGGCGACTGCTGGCTCGACGCGGGCATCGTTCCCTACTCCACCCTGGGGTACCTTGACGAGGACAAATCGTACTGGGAGAAGTGGTTCCCGGCGGAGTTCATCGTCGAGATGCGCGAGCAGATCCGCCTCTGGTTCTACGCCATGCTCTTTATGAGCGTGACGTTGGAGGGCCGAACGCCGTATAAGTCCGTGCTCGTCTACGAGAAGGTGCACGACGAGAAGGGCCGCCCGATGCACAAGAGCCACGGGAACGCGATCTGGTTCGACGAGGCGGTCGAGAAGATGGGCGCGGACGTCATGCGCTGGATCTATGCCGGGTCGAACATCCAGAACAACTTGAACTTCGGCTACGGCAAGGGCGAGGACGTCGTCCGCAACCTGCTCACGCTCTGGAACGTGTATTCGTTCTTCGTGACATACGCATTGGTGGACGGTTGGAGTCCGGAGCAATCCGAAACCCGAAACCCGAAATCCGAACTGGACCGGTGGATACTTTCACGGCTGCATGCGCTCATCAGGGACGTCACCGATTCGCTGGAGGACTACGACGCCGCCGAGGTGACCCGGCTCGTCGACAAGTTCGTGGATGACCTGTCGAACTGGTACGTCCGCCTGAGCCGGCGTCGGTTCTGGAAGCCTGTCCTGAGCGGAGTCGAAGGAAGCGAATCCGACGAGGACAAGCAGTCGGCGTACTCGACGCTCTACGAGGCGCTCGTCACGCTGACGAAGCTCCTCGCGCCGGTGATGCCGTTCATGGCGGAAGACATGTACCAAAACCTGGTACGCTCGGTGAACCCGGATGCACCGGAGAGCGTGCACCTCTGCGACTGGCCGACCGCGGATGAGTCGCTGATCGACACGCGGCTCATGGAGGAGACCGACGCCGTGATGAAGGTCGTCCGGCTCGGACGCTCGGCCCGAAGCGCATCTCAGATGAAGGTCCGCCAGCCGCTTGCGATGGTCACCATCAAGCCCGCGAGCAAGGCGGAACGCGAGGCGGTCGAGCGGAACGAGCGACTGATCCTCGACGAATTGAACATCAAGGCGCTCACGTTGACCGAGGACGCAGCCGGCCTGGTAAGCTACACCATCAAGCCGAACCTGCGGACCCTCGGCCCGAAGCACGGCAAGCTGCTCCCGAAGATCTCGGCGGCGCTGGCAGGCGCCGACGGATCGATGATCGCGCAGAAGGTCGCGGCGGGTGAGGCATTCGAGCTGCCGGTCGAGGGCGAGACGCTCACACTGGAACCGAGCGATGTGCTCGTCGAGACGAACCAGCCGGAGAACCTGGCCTCCGCGGAGGAGTTCGGAACGGTTGTGGCGATCGACACGAAGCTGACCGACGGACTCATCCAGGAGGGCCTTGTGCGCGACCTGGTACGGAGCATTCAGAACATGCGCAAGGAGTCGGGCTTCAACGTGGACGATCGGATCACGATCGAGTACACGACCGACGGCGCGCTCTCGGAGGCGATCGCATCCTGGGCGGACTACATCCGGCAGGAGACGCTGGCGAACAGCCTGACGCCGTCGTCCGACGGCGCGGCGTTCGAGAGGGTGAAGATCTCCGGCGAGGAGATCGGCCTCAAGCTGGAGAAGGCGTCGGGCTAACCGCCAAGTCGCCGGGAACGCTGAGCATAACGACATGGGGCCGTCCACTTCGGGCGGCCCTTTTTGTCGTGCGCGCAATTCGTGGAACCTCTGCCATCGCCCTGACGTCTCTATTTACACGACTCATTTTAGAAAGGCAGGTTCAGCAGTTGCGAAGATCCATTCGTCTGATCACAATGACCGGCATGATGGCCGGGTTCACCCTCTTTGCACTCCTGTCGGCGCAGGCCGCGGAGACGACCGACAGCATCAAGGCCACCAAGGCACAGCTCCTTGACAAGGGCGCGGTGAAGATGCAGAAGGCCCGAACCGGCGGGAAGACCGCCCTCAGGAAGGCTGCCGTGAAGTCGTGGAAGAACTACGGCCCCGGACGACGCACCACTTCCACGAAGCGCTACCTCGGCAGCGACAGAGCCTGGTACGGCGACAGCCGCTACTTCGGATCAAAGCCCTTCCGGAGCAGTTCGATCTGCAGCCCACGCTCCAAGCGCGCGACCTACACGAGCAGGTACTACCGGCCGAGCCAGGCGCGGGCATACATCTACTACGGCAGCTCCAAGCCGGCCTACGGCTGGTCCGCGAAGCGCACGCCGACCTGTAAGATGCGCCACTCGCATTACGGCGTCCACCGCTGTTGCTGCTGCGGCAGGTAGTCAGCCTCACTCATTCGGGTGTGCCGGTCCGACCGGTCCGATACGCGAGACCGGTCAGACCGGCGCCCAACCGCACTCCCGGGCCGACCACCCGCAGCCGTCATTCGGGGCGACATGGGCGATGATGGACGACTCCTGTCGCCGATCATCGGGGCGGAATCCGGAGGCCGGATTTCTCGCTCCTGAGAGACCTCGCACCGTCTGCTCTCAGTAGTCCTGGCCGTCCTTCGATACGCTTCGCTACTCAGGACTGGCGGGTTCTTGTTTCGGGCGGATGTACCTTCGACTCAGGACTAGCAGGGTGTCTACCGGAGGCAACTGCGCTTCCCGCGCAGTAATATGCTCAGAATGACAGCATATGTCCAAGCCAGCAGCGCACTAGTTTCGCGCTGTCCCCACCAAGGTAAACTCAATCCGTCAATCGATGCTCCGAGCGGAGGAGGTACCGGCATGGTGGGATTCAGGCGCGCTGCGGTGGTGCTGGCCGCTCTGCTCCCGATGATGCTGCTCATCGGCTGCGGCGGCGATAGTGACAGTGACGGCGGAAGGATCGCCTTCGAGAGGGGCGGCCCGGATTCGCCGAGCGTCTTCATCATCAACGCCGACGGAACCAACGAGCAGATGGTCATCTCCGACGCCCGAGACCCGGCCCTTAGACGCGACGGCCAGGCGGTCGCATTCGCAAGGGGACGTGACATCTTCGTCGTCAACGTGAACGGCACCGGCCTTACCAACCTTACTAACAACGGCATCGGCGTGGCGGCATCGAATCCGGCATATCATCCCCTGGCAACTCAGATCGCCTACGCACTCACCCCGGTGACGCCCGACCCCATCCCGAACATACGGATCATGGATGCGGACGGAACGGACGACAGGCTGCTGGTCGCAGGCGGCGATGAACCCGCGTTCAGTCCGGATGGCAACCAGATCGTGTACGTGAATGGTCCCGACCTCTTTCTGATCAGCACCCTGGGAGGCCCGCCCTTGCAGCTCACGTTCAACGATAGCACCATGGAGGCGCACAGCCCGTCGTTCAGCCCGCTCGGCGATCAAATCGCGTATGAACTCGCGCCGTCGCCCAGTATCCGCCTGTTCGACCTGGGCTCACGCACGGAAACGGTGCTCACGGAGAACGGCTCCCAGCCGGCATTCAGTCCGTTCGGCAGCCGGATCGCCTTCACCCGGAGCGGGGCAATCTTCAGCATCAGCATCATCGGCAGTGAGCTTCAGCAGTTGACTCCCGGCCCGATGGATGCGCATCCGAGTTGGTCGAAGATCCTGTAGGCGGAGAACCGGGCAGCAGGCAACCGCACCATATCGGCAATTGTAGCCACACAAGAAGCTGTGATAATTGTGGAACCTCAAGCACTTGCCCGACGTCCAATACTGTACTGTTAGACAGAAAGGTAGGTTTCACAATTGTACAGATCCTATCGACTTCTAGCCATCATTGGTATGCTTGCCGTCTTCTCCTTCTCCGCCGTCGCCCCGGCGTTCGCAAGCACCGCGGGACGGAAGAACACCGCGCTGATCCTTACCGCGGCGACCGCGTACAGTGTTCTGAGAAAGAACGACAGAGCCGCGTTGATCGGCGCGCTTGCGACCGCCCAGTCGTGGAAGAGCTACGAAGACTCCCGCAAGCGTGACAACAAGTGGAAGAGCCAGTGGTATCGCTCTTCCAGATACAAGATGCAGAAGGCCTACAAGTCCTCAAAGCCGCGGTATGCATCCCGCTCCCGCCGGTAGCACGTGATCTCCAATCGAACGGATACTCTCGGGGGCCCGCCGAACGGCGAGCCCCTCTTTTTCGCGTCGGTGGTAGGAGTAACGGCGGAAGCGGGAGTAAGAGTAAGGTTGGTACTAGCGATCCAGTCCGCATATTCGACCAATGGCGGGCGAGGCGGCCGGCCATCGGACCGACTGGATCCCCCGGATAGCGAACGGGAGATGAGTGAACCGAGAGGAAATACCATGAAACCGAACACACTCCTGCTGCTCTGGACGGCAGCGCTGTTGCTGATGACGGTCTGGGCCTACGCCGAGCCGGTATGCTTCGTGCAGATCAGCGACCTGCACCTCAGCGACGAGGCAAGCACCGAGTATCTCGCGCGGGCGGTCGAGTGGATCAACAACCCGCAGACATTCGGCAAGCAGAAGCCGAGCTTCGTCGTAGTGACGGGCGATCTCTCCACCTCGGGTCTGGAGTCGGAGCTTGCGCTTGCCAAGCGTGAGCTCGACAAACTGAAGCTGCCGTATTACGTCCTCCCCGGCAACCACGATCTGTCTGACGAGCACAAGGGCTCGTTCGAGAAGGTCTTCCCCGGCCGGATGCAGTACTCGATCGAGGTCTCGGGCTGCCGGCTTCTCTTTCACGCCGGGAACACCGAGCCGACCGTCGACGGCGCATCGGCTCCGATCGATGAGTGGATCCGGGCCGAGGTCGCGAAGATCCCCGCCGACCGGCCGGTGATCATGTTCACCCATTACCCCTACGGCAAGGGCGTGCCGTACTCGCAGGCAGGACGCAAGAGAGTCCTGGAGGTGCTGAAGCAGAGGAGGCTGCTCGCGGTGCTGAGCGGTCACTTCCACGGGGAGACGACCGTCGTCGAGGACGGCGTGCTCTTCAAGACGATCCCATGCCTGACGAGCACGCGTAACAACCACGACGGCACGAAGACGAAGGGTACGGTGATCTACACGGCCGACGGCGATTCGATCTCGGCGAAGTTCCTGGCGATGCCGTAAGGACAGTCCCTCCTCGATCACGCCCTGTAGGAGCAGCTTCCAGCTGCGATCAAGCCATGTAGGAGCAGCTTCTAGCTGCGATCAAGCCATGTAGGAGTAGCTTCCAGCTGCGATCAAGCCATGTAGGAGCAGCTTCCGGCTGCGATCCGACCATGTAGGAGCGGCTTCCAGCCGCGATCAGATCGTGCAGGAGCAGCTTCCGGCTGCGATCAAACCGGGTAGGAGCAGCTTCCAGCTGCGATCGCGGCTGGAAGCCGCTCCTACAATACGCCGGTTCATCGCGGATTGAAATCCGCTCCTACGAAACGTACACGGCGGGAGGACGTCGAAGCCCTCCCCTACGGTCTTGTGAGGTATCGGACAAACCAGTCCCGCGCGAGGCGGGCGACCTCTTCGAGCGCGCCGGGCTCCTCGAAGAGATGAGTCGCACCGGGGATGATCTTCATCTCCTTCTCGCCGGGCAGGGCGTCGTAAGCCTCCTGGTTCATCGAGATCACCGGCCAGTCATCGCCGCCGACGATCAGCAGGGTCGGCGCCTTCACATCGGGGAGGTACTGCATCGCAAGGTCGGGACGCCCGCCGCGCGAGACGACGGCCTTGATTCCTTCCCACTTCGCGGCGGCCTCCAACGCCGCCGCCGCGCCGGTGCTCGCGCCGAAGTAGCCGATCGCCAGGCCCTTGGTTTCGTCATTCGACGCCGTCCATGCCGTCGCGCCGATCAGCCGTTCCGCGAGAAGATCGATGTCGAAGACCTTCCGGCGGTCGTCCGACTCCCACTCCTCCAGGAGATCGAGCAGGAGCGTCGCCAATCCGCCCTGCTGGAGGACCGCTGCGACGAACCGGTTTCGCGGGCTGAACCGGCTGCTCCCGCTTCCGTGCGCGAAGATCACGATCCCTCGTGCCCCCTGCGGCACGGTGAGATCGCCCTCGAGACTCGCCTCCCCTGCCTGTATCTGAACCGGATGCTCCGTGATTGCGGCCATGGCCTTCCTCCCGTCGGACATATCCGACGTTTCGTTCCCGCTGACGCACGCCGCAAAACGTAGGCGTGCGGCAGGCTGCTTGCCCACAAATGGGCGAATTAGTGGTATGATATGCGGGATGGAGGGCCAAGACATGGAACGGAAAGCAAGGACAAGCATTCTGCGCTCGCTCGGGCCGGGGTTCATCACCGCGGCCGTGGTGATCGGACCGGGAAGCGTCACGGTGGCGTCGAAGATCGGCGCATCGGCGGGCATGAGCCTGCTCTGGGCGGTGATCGTCGCGGGGAGCTTCATGATGCTCTACACGGCGATGTCCGCGCGGATCGGCGTCCTCAACAAGCAGTCGCTGCTGACGATGGTGGCGACGCACTACGGACGATGGCTCGCGGTCGTCATGGGCGTGCTCTCTTTCGTCGTCTGCGCATCATTCCAGATGGGCAACTACCTCGCGTGCAGCACGGCGCTCACCACCATGACCGGCGTCCATGAGATGGTCTGGATGGCGGTGGTCGGTATCATCGCGCTGGTGTTCGTCTTCGCGGCGAAGAAGCTCTACCAAGCGATGGAGAAGGTGATGCTCGCGCTCGTCATGTTCATGCTGGCGGCGTTCATCATCAACCTGGTGGTATCGAGGCCAAACCTCCTCGAGGTACTCGCCGGGCTCATCCCACGACGCTGGGACGGAGCGATGACCGGCCTCATCACCGCGATGGTGGCGACAACCTTCTCGGTGATCGCGGCGCTCTACCAGTCGACGATGGCCCAGCAGAAGGGCTGGAAGGCCGAGGATCTCCGCACCGGCCTGACCGATACCTTCGTCGGCATGAGCGTTCTCATCGGCATCTCGATGGTCATCACGACGACCTCCGCTTCGGTGCTCAGGGGCGCGACGATCGACAATGCAAGCCACCTCGCCATGCAGCTCGAGCCGCTGCTCGGGCATGCATCGGTGATCATATTCAGCCTCGGATTCCTGGCCGCGTCGTTCAGTTCGACGGTCGTAAACGCGATGATCGGCGGCGGACTGCTGGCCGACTCGCTCGGTATGAGCTCGAATATCGACGCCCCGCCGTCGCGCATCTTCACCGCGATCGGGATGGCGGTCGGACTCGGCGCCGGGATCTACACCCTGTTCACAAACACCCCGCTCGGCGGCATCGTCCTTGCCCAGAAGAGCACGATCCTGGCGGTCCCGCTCTGCGCGCTGGTGATGATCGTGCTGGCGAACGACAAACGAGTCGTCGGCGCACACCGCAACTCGCTCCTGGCGAACGTCTGGGCGGTATTCGCACTCCTGGCGCTCATCTGGATGAGCGTCTATCGGGTGATGGAGATGATTGGGAAGTGAGGGAGGAGCGGGGAGTGATGCGTGAGGAGTGAGGAATGAAAACCGCCCAATCCTGAGTAGCGAGCCCGGAGTTCAGGACTACTCAGGGCTGACGGAGTGGATTTCCCGGGACATGGAACCCGCTAGTCCTGAGTAGCGAAGCGTATCGAAGGACGGTCGGGGCTAGCCCCAGGTTTGGTGGAGCTAGGCCGCCCTTCGATACGATGCTCCGCATCACTCAGGGCTGACGGTCTCCTCAGCCCTCACTCGTCACTCATCACGCATCATGCCAAACGTCCACAAAGACTTCCACGGGTGCTTCAACTTCGGGCTGAAGTTCCTGCTCGACAACTACGGTGAGGCCGAGATGGAGGAGTACCTCCGTCGGGTCGCGCGGAATGCCTACGCCCCGCTGATCGAATCGCTGAGGATGCGCGGGCTGCCGGCGCTCCAGGACCACTGGCAGCACATCATGTTGCTGGAGGAGGCCGACTTCGACCTCCGTTTCACCAACGACGACACGCTCGTGCTCCAAGTGAAGCAGTGCCCGGCGATTGCTCACATGCGGGCTCGCGGCTACAAGGTCTGCTCCCGGTTCTGCGAGGCGACGCGCATCGTGAACGACGAGATATGCCGGCAGGCGGGGTACCAATCCGAGGTCGAGTACGACCGGGAGAACGCGCGCTGCACTCAGCGGTTCAGGAAGGAGGCGGCCCGATGATCTCCTGCACTGAGTTCATCATGGCCTACTCCGAGCTGTTTGCGTTCATCGACGAGCGGTATGGCCGGGAGGAGTTGGTCCGCTTTTGGGAGGAGTTGGCGGACGAGTTCCTCTTCAACCTCCGCGACCTCGTGGCGGAGAAGGGCCTCGCGGGAATGAGCGAGTACTGGTCTCACACGCTCTCCGAAGAGGGCGCCGACTGCCGGATGACGCTGACGGATGACGAGTTCAGCATCGAGATGAACCACTGCCCCTCGACCGCGATCCTCCGCCGAAACAAGCATCTCACGCCGTTCCCCGATTACTGCGAACACTGCAAGGTACTCTACCGCCGCGTGATCGAGCCGTATGGATTCAGATGCGAGGTGACGGTGTCTGATCCGGTGATGGGCCGGTGCGTGGTGAGAGTAACGAAAGGATGATTTCCGATTTGGGATTTCGGATTGCGGATTTTGGATTGCGGGTTGGGAAGCCTTGCCGGCGGGAAGCGTCGGTGGAAGTCGTCGGCTCGATGCGGCTACCGACCACGGGAGTCTGAGCAACTTCGGGGATGCGTTCGTGCTCGACACCGGACCCCTCCCCAGCCCCCCCGTGACGGGGAGGGCTGGGGAGGGGTCCAGCGCGGGTGCAGGAAAGACACTGACCTGGACTCATATCAAGCCAACACCCGTCGGTTCCCAGTGGAGTTCCGCAAGGGCCATCGGCGGTTCATCACGATCGCCGTCGGGCATGCCGAGGGTTTCCTCACTCGCGGCCGCACAAGGCACGAGATTACCAAACATCACAATTGTTCAAAACTCTGACACGATATTCCCACGTCTTCCGCACCAGAGCACCATACGATCCTCCTGCCCCACGGCTAGAATTCCATTGAAGCGTGAAAACCGCTTCATGGAGGCACAGCAGTCATATGAAGTTCGCAGATACCGTGCAGAACATGGGAAGACCGATGGTCGCCCCGCTCCTCGGGCATCCGGGCATCGTTCTCACCCGATCTACCACAGCCGATAACCTGCACGACGGCAGTCTGCAGGCCCGCACTCTCACCGCGCTGAACAAGATCCTCGCGTTCGACATCCTCTTCCCGATGATGGACCTCACCGTCGAAGCCGAGGCGCTCGGCGCGAAAGTCGATTGGGAGATCGATGAGCTCCCCGCGGTCGTCGGCAAGACGGTCGAGACGATCGAGGACGCGCAGGCGCTCGTCGTCCCGGAGATCGGCGACGGGAACAGGCTGAACGTATTCGTCGACGCATGCCGCCGGCTCAAGGAGCAGTTCCCCGAGAAGCTGGTGTGGGCATACGCGCTCGGCCCGTTCTCAATCGCGGGCAGACTGATGGAGATGACGGAGATCGCCATCGCGGTGAAGCTGGAGCCGGAGTTGGTGCATACCGTCCTGCGAAAGTGCAACGATCTGCTGCTCAAGTATTCGAAGGCGCTGCTCGGCACGGGAGTTGACGGCTTGATGATCCTGGAGCCGGCATCGAGCATCCTCCGCGAGGACGATGCGAACGAGTTCTCGAACGCCTACATCCGGGAGTTGGTGGACCTGATCAGGAGCGAGGGGAAGACTCCCGCCCTGCACAACTGCGGGAGCATCGGCCACCTGGTGGAGAGCCTCTGCGCGACAGGCATCGAGGCGCTCAGCGTCGGATCGGTCACCGATCCGTTCGAGGTCTACCCGCGGCTGCCGGAGAGCGTCGTGCTACTCGGCAACCTGGACCCGACCGAGGTCTTCCTCCGCGGGACGCCCGAGGGGGTTCGGAGCGCCACCATCCATCTCGCCAACCGCATGGCCGACTGCCCCAGGTACATCCTCTCGTCCGGCTGCGACCTGCCGCCGGGAGTCTCGATCGAGAACCTCAAGGCATTCGAGGAAGCCGCGATCGGAGAAGACGTGGTTGTTGCCTAGGGCGCACGTCCGGATCGTCGTAGGAGGGGATTCCGATCCCCGAATTCATGGCGCTACGTCGGCATGAATTCGGTGATCGGTGCTCGATGCTTGATGCTTGATGCTGTTCGCTGTCACCGCTACCTGAGAGGAGTAATCCATCTTCACGCACACATCGCGGTAAGCATGACATACCGCTGGATGAATGAGCCGGCTGATGAGTGGAACGCGTAGAGAGACATGACTGCTGACCCCTTTCCCACGTGGGAAATGGTGATGGGGGGCAATCGGAGACGAATCGAGCGGTCATCCGCATGCACGGCTATTCGCCGTGGCTGCCTTCGTTCCCGTTTTCGAGGCAGGCATCCTGTACGCGGACGGTGCGCTGGGATCTCTCGCCGAGGCGCCGGATATCCGCATGATGACTGTGCCGTTCTCAGTGTGTTCAGCAGAGCCTGGGGAGTTTCCTGTAGATCTTCCCTATCGCTTCTTCACTGACCGGTATGGAGGCCAGAAGAGGAGAAGACTGGGTCTTGAAGAAGGTCCTGCGTGGTATTCGATTCATCTGCATACCTATTGCTATGTACGGCAGAGCACTCCCGATGATGGACAAGAGTATCCTGACCTCTATCTGCTTCAGTACGGGCGACCCTACGATCTCGGGAAGCGTCAGCAGAATCACGTTAGTCGCCGCTGTCGCCTCGAACTGCCAGCGCCTCAGGTCGGAATCCTTGTAGAAATGGCGCGACAGCCGTTCCTCGTACTGATCCATCGCGGCACTGAGCCTCTCGGTGACCTTGCCCTTCGCGCCACGCCACTCATCGAGTCTGTCCAGATACTTGCGCCTCGCCTTTCCTATCGGACTTGACTCGTCCAAGACCTCCTCCAGCAGATCGACGTTAGTCCGCAGGTCGTTCGGGAGGACGAGAGCCGTGGGAAGAGGAGTCTGGTCTTCATTCGAGTCATCGTCTGCCTCGGCGATGTCGTAAAGCCCAGCCAGTCCCCGGCACAGACGCGTTTCGGCCAAGACGGGCTGATCCATCGCTACGGAGAGGCAGCCGGCGAAGTTGACGTGATACGCGCCATTGCCAAGGTGCATCAGTTCATGGAGCGCAGCGGGATCCGCATCAGAGGTCATGACTGCGTTCCTGCACACTTCCTCCCATCTAGTCCTCGCCGCACGACTATCACGCTTCATCTCCTTCCGATAGGACTCGAACACCCTCTTGAGAAGATCGTCATCGACACATCTCATGTGCATCTCCAAGGGCGTACGTCCCTCCGCCGTCAAGATCGTCTTAATGAAGCCTGCCCCCATGTCTTGTGCGGGCCATGAGCAGAGCAGATCCTCACTCGTGAGGTCTTCGGTCATCCGGTCCAGGCGTCCTCTGAACTCTTTCCAGTCCGCGCGGTCGAGGAGTTCAGGAAACGTTCCGACTCCCTCGTCTTTCATCTTCTGAGCCGTTGAGCCGAGGTCACCGGTACGAGAGAGAATCCGCACGAATCCGATGTCTATGAGCCTCATGAGAGGCGATCTTGTCTTGTCCATCACCGCTTCCCGACAAGCCTCGCAGTTCATCAGATAGCCGTCATTTAAGAGCAACTTCTCGCCGAACAGCACTGAACGGACGAGAGTCTTGTTCAGGAAGTCCATGTCCAGATTGTAGCCCCATGGAAACTCCTTGCAGCGGTCGTCCAGCGTACCCAGATATGTGAATGCCATCGTATGTCTCCTGTGCAGGGTGCGGCAGTGGTCCAATGCGCGTCAGGCTGTGGGACGCCTGGAAGCATGCTCGCTGTTCCATGAATCCGGCTGCCTATGTAAGCATTATACATCAGTTTGTTGCTGTTCCAACCAGCTACCTAGCCGACGTATCTGCGTAGAGCAACCGATATGCCTACGCACGCATGGGATGGAGCGGACAATATTGATCGATGAGAGAGGCCTGTGCTACACTGGTATCATGCGGGCAGGCATGATGCTGCCTGTGAACGGGAAACGAGGGAGAGCATGATCATTGACTGCCATATCCATCTGCAGGGAGCGCGGATAGAGCCGGAACTGGTCGAGTCGGCGGCGACACTCGGGGTCGATCGGCTGTGCGCATCGTCGCTCGGACGAACGTGGTCCTACGAGCCGACGCCGGAGGTTTTCATCGAGGCAAACAACGACGTCGCGAAATGCATGCGCAAGTATCCCGACCTGATACTCGGGTTCGCCTACCTGAACCCGGTCTACCTCGAGGAGTCGCTCGCTGAGATGCGCCGGTGCATCGAGGATCTCGGGATGGTCGGCATCAAGCTCTGGGTGGCGGCCTACGCCGACAACCGACGCGTCTTCCCGCTGGTCGAGAAGGCGATCGAGTACGACATCCCGATCCTCCAGCATGCGTGGCACAAGGCGACCGGCAACCTTCCCCACGAGTCGAAGCCGACTCACGTCGCCGCGCTCGCGGAGAGATACCCTGAGGCGAACATCATCATGGCCCACATCGCCGGTGACTGGGAACGGGGAATCGAGGCGATCAGCCCTTACCGGAACGTCTATGTCGACACGAGCGGGAGCATCATCGAGGCTGGGATGGTCGAGCGCGCGGTCGATGTGCTCGGCGCGCGCCGGGTGCTCTTCGGCTCGGATGCACATGGGGTTGACCTGCCCGTTGCGGTGGCAAAGATCCTCGGCGCAGAGATCCCCGACTACAGCCGCGACATGATTATGGGCGGGAACATGCAGGCGCTTCTCGACAGGAGGGTTGGCTGATGATCATCGACGCATGCGCATTCGTCGGGCGGCATCCGTTCGTTCGCTCGCACAACCACACCGTACCCGACCTTCTGCGGCTGATGGACAAGTTCGGGATCGATCAGGCGGCTGTCTCCCCATTGGCGGGCGCATTCTATCAGAATGCCCAGGAAGCGAATGAAGACATCTACGCCAACATCCACACCAACAGTCACCGTCTGATGTTGGTTGCCGCGATTAACCCCGCCTATCCAGGCTGGGATCGCGACCTCAGACGATCTCGGGAGGCGCTCCATGCCGTGGGAATTCGGCTCTTCCCCGGCTATCATGGCTACAAGCTGGGTGCGCCGGAGGTGTCGGCGCTGGCTGAGACGGCAGGGAAGATGCAACTGCCGGTGTTCATAAGCCTCCGACTCTGGGACGAGCGCCAGCATCCGCCGATGTGCATGGTCCCGGCGGTTCCCTGGAAGAGCGCCGCGGAACTGGCGGCGTCGCATCCGGACACGAAGTTCGTGCTCAGCATGGGGCGCTTCGGCGAAGTCGCGGAGGCGTTGAAGCAAACGGCCGAGACCAGGAATCTCTTCGCCGACATTGCGGGAATACAGGGCCCGACAGACTGCATGAGAAAGCTCGTGGCGGAGGTCGGCTCGGACCGCCTCCTTTTCGGCACGGAGTTGCTGCTCCAGTACGCCCTCCCCGCGCGGTACAAGATCGACTACGGCAACCTGTCGGACGACGACCGACAGCGCATCCACGCGAGCAATCTGATGGCGATACTGGCAGATCGGCAATAATCTCGGCTTAGTCCGAGAATAGCCTGTCATTCCAGGCGAAGCAAAGAATCCGGCGGCCGGATTCTTCCCAGATGCATCGTCCGTGTCGCTCAGAACGACACTGCAGCGGATTAGCCCGAGGCTATCCGGGTGTAGGCAGTCGACCGGTCGGATGTCATGTCTTGGGCAGAGATACCTGCGGCCGAGCGCATGCTATCTCACCGCCCGGATTCCTTTCCACCTGACAGGGAGGGAGATTCGTGAAACCTGTCGAACACTGAGAACGTATATACTGAGAGCGGAGGTTCGCGAGAAGGCCTGAGGATGCAGTCGTGATCCCAGGTGCGGCCGCCGCTGATCGCCTTTGCAAGTCTACAATTCGGCGCCGAGTCCTGTTGAAGACAGGAGCGGGGGAACCAGTAGTCAGGGGCTAATCTCCGGCAACGGAGAGGGGTCAGTCTTCCGACCCCAGCCCGTCAGCTAACCTCGCAGGCGTGGCAGGAAGATACGTTGGTCCTCCCCAGCGTCTCTCCGGCATCGGCCACAATCGCCCGGCCACGTGCGCGACTCGATGTCCGGGGCTTTCTCCACGCATTTCCTACCGGTTCACCTCCTTCCCACTTCCGCTCGGCGCCATTCATTCACCCTGCAGGAGGGGATTGCTATCCACGACAGACGTCGACGCCAGTGTACGATCCCTGCACAGCCGTTCCCGGGGCTGCACCCCAGGGACTCTGGCGCGTACGGAACCGGCGCTGTCCCGTTCCGTCGATTGCAGGTATCCACCAATCGAAACGCGACGGCGGGCGTTCCCTACACGGCATACCCGAAGGGCATCGGTGGTACCGTGAGACTCTCCTGCACGACCAGGACGGAAAGGAGCGAATGAGTGAGCAGCCAGACCCATCCGAAGTTCGTCGTACTGGGCGCGGGCCACGGAGGCACCGCGATGGCCGGACATCTCTCCCTGATGGGCTTCGATACGAGCCTGTACAACCGCAGCGAGGATCGTCTGCGTCCAATCACGGCGGCGGGCGGCATAGAGATCGTTTCCGACGGTCCGGACTCCCTGCCGCGCGGCTTCGCCGAGATACACACAGTGACATCCAACGCAGCGGAGGCCATCGATGGCCGCGACATCCTCATGATCGTCGTACCGGCGACGGCTCATCGATACATCGCCGAGCAGATCGCGCCGCACCTGGTTGACGGCCAGATCATCGTGCTGAATCCCGGACGGACCGGCGGCGCGCTCGAGGTGCACAAGATCATCCGCGACTCGGGCAACCGGGCGGACGTCGTCGTGGCGGAGACCCAGACGTTCATCTACGCCAGCCGCGCGATGAATCCCGCACAGACGAAGATCTTTCGCATCAAGAACAGCATACCGGTCGCTGCCCTCCCGGCACACCGCACGCCGGATGTGGTGCGGGCGCTCCGAACCGCCTTCCCGCAGTTCGTCCCCGGCGACAACGTCATGAAGACGAGCCTCGACAACATCGGCGCGATATTCCATCCCGCGGTGACCGTGCTGAACGCCGGGAGGATCGAGAGCACAAACGGCGACTTCGACTACTACACGGAGGGCATCACATCATCCGTCGCCATGGTCCTGGAGCGGATGGACAAGGAACGCGTCGCAGTCGCGGAGGCCCTCGGGTTCCGTGCGATGAGCGCCAGGGAATGGCTCTACATCGCCTACGACGCCGCCGGGCGGACGCTTCTCGAGGCCATGCGCGCAAATCGCGGCTACGACGGCATCAAGGCGCCGAAGACAATCTACTCCCGCTACATCAGCGAGGACATCCCTATGAGCCTCGTGCCCATCGCATCGCTCGGGAGGCAGGTCGGCATCCAGACACCGGCGATCGACGCGATCATCTTCATCGGCTCCGTCATGCACGAGGTAGACTACTGGGAGATCGGCCGGACGGCGGACACTCTCGGGCTGGCCGGGAAGTCGCTCAAACAGATCAGAAGGTTCATACTCGAAGGAGAGGAGGAGGCGTAATGGCAGCCAAGATCATCGCAGGGGCAATCGGAAACTGCGTCCATGTTGCGGGAGCTTACGGATTTCTCCGCGTTGCCGAAGAGCTAGGATACGAGACGGAGTTCCTCGGCGCGGCCGTTCCGGTCGATGCCTTCGTCGAGGCGGTTCGAAGGTACAGACCCGAGGTCGTCGGCATCAGCTACAGGTTGACGCCTGAGGTAGGGATGCGCCTACTCACGGAGTTGAGGGACAGGCTCTCGGCTGAAAACCTGCTCGACGGCAGAGTCTTCGTATTCGGCGGAACGCCTCCGATGTGCCGGGCAGCCGAAAGACTCGGATGGTTCGACCGCTGCTTCGACGGCCTGGAGAATCCGCATGCCGTATGGAGCTACCTCGGCGGCAAGGAAGAGCTGGGAGAATGCGGATCGCTCGGCGATACGCAGATCAGCCGGATGGAGGCGAAGGCGCCCTATCCCCTGCTCCGCCACCACTTCGGACTGCCAAGCCTGGAAGAGACAATCGAGGGTGTGAGCCGGATCGCCGACTCCGGCGTGGTGGACGTGATCTCGATTGCACCGGACCAGAACGCGCAGGAGTCGTTCTTCCGGCCGGAGGAGATGGATCCCGCGCTCGACGGCGCCGGCGGAGTCCCGATCAGAACGGCCGATGATCTCCGACGCATCTACCAGGCGAGCCGAAGGGGAGGCAGTCCGCTCCTCAGGATCTACAGCGGAACGAGAGACCTGATCCGGTGGGCCGAACTCGCCACGGATACGATCAATAACGCGTGGGGCGCGATCCCCCTGTGCTGGTACAGCGCGCTCGACGGCCGCTCGACGCGCACTCCGGAGGAAGCGATCCGCGAGAACCAGGAGGCGATGCGCTGGTACGGCGAGCGTGGGATTCCCGTGGAGGTCAACGAGGCGCACCACTGGAGTATGCGGGACGCGCACGATACCATCGCGGTCGTGATGGCATACCTCGCCGCGTACAATGCAAAGCGGATGGGCGTCATGTACTACAACGCGCAGTACATGTTCAATACGCCGCCCTCTACCTACGGCGCAATGGACCTCGCCAAGATGCTGGCGAAGATCGAACTGATCGAGAGCCTGCACGATGAGCGGTTCATCACGATGAGGCAGGTGCGCGCCGGACTGCTCCATCTCTCGCCGAGGGAGAACATCGCGAAAGGCCAGTTGTCGGCGTCCACGATGCTGGCGATGCAGTTGCGACCGCACATCATCCACGTCGTCGGTTACTGCGAGGGCGATCACGCCGCGACCGCCGACGACGTGATCGAGAGTTGCGAGATCGTCCACGGCGTGTTCAGGAATTCACTCAAGGGGATGCCGGACATGACCATCGACCCCGTCGTCCGCCGACGCAGAGATGAACTGCTCGCAGAGGCGCGTCTGCTCCTCGATGCGATCGAGTCGCTCGGAGGGGAAGACGATCCATTGACGGACCCGGTGGCGCTCGCGCGCGCCATCCGGACCGGTATCCTCGACGCGCCTCACCTCAGAGGCAACCCATACGCCGCCGGGCAACTGGAGACGCGCGTGATCGATGGGGCGGTCTACGCCTTCGACAGGACGGAGCGGCGGATACTGAGCGAATCCGAGCGCCTGGGATCGGGAACCGCGGAGATGGGAAAAAGAAGCTGTGTCTGCAAGAACAGGAGATAGATAATGGCAGGAATCGTCGGAGCAACGGGATCGAGCGAATCATCGCTAGTCAAGTCAGCGCTAGGTAAGCTGGGGCATAGAGGCCGCTGCGGGCCGGTTGTATACGAACTCGATCAGACGACCCAGGGCCAGGTCTGGCCGAATGGTTGGCAGACGCATTCGGGCTCACTCACTCGCCACGGCGTCGTGCTCGACGGCGCCATCTATAACTGGAAGGAACTGGCGCACGGAGCCTCCACCGTCCACAATGCTTTGGAGAACCTCTATCAGCAGAAAGGACCTGGCTTCGTGTCGGAATTGGACGGGCCGTTCGCACTGATAATGGCTAGCGAGGACGGGTTGTTCGCCGCTCGTGATCGATTCGGCATGGCCCCACTCTACCAGGGCGTATATCACGGAGCCCCGTGCTTCGCGTCGGAAGTAAAAGCGCTCCTCGGCTGGGCGCGTGATATCCGGGAGTTTGCACCCGGCCACTACTACAGGCACGGAGAAGGCGACGTATCCTATCACAGGCTCGAAAAGGCGGATCCATCGGCGATGACCGGCGAGGAGGCTGCGACCCGACTGCTGAAATCGCTCGACCACGCCGTCGAGAAGCATCTCGCGCTGACTGACAGCGTGGGCGCCTGGCTCTCCGGCGGACTCGATTCCAGCGCGATTGCGGCCCTCGCAAGCACGCAGACATCGGAGTTTCACACTTTCTCCGTAGGGCTCAAGGGGGCTCCGGACCTGGAGTACGCTCGACTCGTCGCCGCCTTCATCGAAGCGGAGCATCATGAACTCGAGGTCACTCAGGAAGATATCCTCAAGATACTGCCGGAGGTCATCTACCACCTCGAGTCCTTCGATGCCTGGCTTATCAGATCGAGCGTCATGAACTTCATGGTCGGCAAGCTTGCATCCGACTACGTCCCGACGGTCTTCTCGGGCGAGGGCGGGGACGAGATGCTCGCGGGCTATCATTATCTGAAGTCGCTGGATCAGGCGGACATTGCGGATGAGTTGGTGGACATCACCAACCGTCTCCATAACACAGCGCTCCAGCGGGTGGACCGATGCTCCTCGGCGCACGGTCTGACGGTCTGCACTCCGTTCCTCGACCGCGATGTAGTCGAAACGGCGATGCAGATCCCGACCCGCTACAAGTTGTGGCGGAACGGCTCCGTCGTTGAGAAGTGGGTCCTGCGGCGAATGATGGACGGTCTGCTGCCCGACGCGGTCGTAAGCCGCACGAAGGCCAAGTTCTGGGAAGGTTCGGGAGTCTCGGATATGATCGAGACGTACGCGAACGGCGTGATCTCGGACTCGGATTTCGAGTCGGAGCGCGCACTTCCCGATGGAAGCACTCTCATCAGCAAAGAAGAGCTGATGTACTACCGAATCTTCCGAGAGCATTTCGGCAATTTGAAGGATCTGTCATTCGTGGGCCGCACGAAAGGCGCCGATTGTTGAACTGCCGTTCGCCTTTCTGCTATGATGTTGGTGGTGCTTAACCAGCGCCGACTTGTTTTTGGCTAAATCCACCGCTGTGTCTTGCCGAGTCGGAGACTTGGTCTCGGGTCAGCAAGACATCGGCGATCGGCAGGGATGGGTGTGTCACCCGCGGGATTCACGGTCTTCAGCCAGGAACTATACTACGACGAGAGCATCCAGGCGATCGTGTCGTATGCCGATGCTCCACGCCGCAGGGAACTCCATGCCCGGATCGTAGACGACCTCCCCCACACCTCGACGGCTACCAGGAAGCGCATCGCGACGAAGATCATCCAGCGGTACTTCGTGAGCCCGGACGGCTCGTTCCCATCAACGCCGTTCCTGAAGCTGGTGTCGGGCACCGAGCGGAAGGACATCCGGCTCGACCTGCTCTACTGGCGGGCGGCCCGGACGGACGCCGTCATCGAGGCTGTCGCGGGAGAGCTGTTCTACCCCTACTTCGTACTCGGGACGGTCCCACAGGGCTACACGGAGTCGGAGTTCCACATGGCGAACACGGCGACGCTCTTCTCCGTGGATTCGGTGATCACCCGGGACTTCGCCGTCGAGTATGCTCGGAAGGTCTGGAGCTTCGACAGCCCGCGGTCGATCACCCTCGCGCTGAGGATCATGCGCCAGGCGGAGATACTCGATGCGGTGTCGGTGACGATGGGACGCAGGAGGGTTCACGGGTACTATCCGCTGCCGCATACTCCGAGGGTGGAGGTATTCGGATACTGCCTCTACGAAGAGTTCCTCGAGGAGAGCCCGCTGATCTCGACCGACCGGCTCCGGAACTCGGCATTTGCGAAGATCTTCCTGCTGAGCGGGCTGCAGATGGACTCGCTGGCGAAGATGGCGGAGCGGAAGAGGCTCCTCGCGGCGGAGGGAAGGTATTGGCGGCTGACGAAGAAGAGCCTGGCGGAGGTTGTGGAGACGTTAAAGGGATAATGCGGGAATATGATTCCCGAGTAGGAGGAGACATGCAAGGTACCATCATCAAGAATGTGGCGTCGATGTACGCCGAGACTACGCGCGATTCGGAGCAGGTAAGCCAGGCGATCATGGGCCAACCGGTTGAGATCGAGAAGGAGGACGGCAACTGGCTTTACATACAGACATGGGACACGTACCACGGCTGGATAGAGAGCCGCTGGGTGCGGAAGGGCGAATGGAAGCCTGCCAAAGTCGCCACGGTCCTGCCGCAGTTCAGCTTTGCCTACAAGGCCCCTGACACGTCATCGGAGCATCACACGATACTCGTCATCACCGCCACCATGGAGTTCCTGGGCACCGAAGGGAAGTTCACGCACGTCCGGCTCCCGGACGGCCGCGAGGCATACGTCCTGTCGTCCGACGTCGAAGTCACTCCGGCGGGCGATCAGGCGCTCCCACTCGGGGCTTCGGGCGCGGAGTTGGTCAAGACCGGACGGCGGTTCATCGGCGTGCCGTACCTCTGGGGCGGATCGAGCCCGTTTGGGATCGATTGCTCGGGGTTCGTCCAGTTGTGCTACAAGCTCAACGGCGTGCAGCTTCTCCGGGATGCCGGCATCCAGGCGACCGATCCCCGTGCGATACCCGTCGAGAAGGCCGATCTGGTCGCAGGCGACATGGTCTTCTTCGCGGGCGGCAAGGACAAGACGAAGATCACGCACGTAGGGATGGCGATCGGCGACGGGACGTTCATCCACTCCGCGGGCGGAGCCGGCGTCACGATCAACAACCTCACCGACGAGCCATACGAGGCCAACTACTGGGGCGCCCGGCGGATGCCCGGAGTCTAGAGAGCAGTCTTCCGACCGTGTAGGAGGGGATTCCGATCCCCGAATCCCCTCCTGCAGCGGTCTCGAAGTCGAAGGCGCCTACGCGATCCCGGCCGCGGTCTTCTGACCGGTCGCGGGGATCTCACGCTCGCCGAAGTGGGCGCGGAAGATGCGGTAGTAGTGCAGCTCCTCCTTTGATCGAAGCCGCAGCCCCGTGCATCTGCCCCTCTCCCTCTCGAATTCCTCGTCGGAGATGAGTTCGTCGGCGTACCGGGACATCGCAGTCTGAATCCGGTTGGATTCCCAGCATTCGGTCCCGGGTCTCCTCAGGATCTCGCCAGGCAGCAGATCGTGCATCGACTGCCGGATCAGCCACTTGGTCTCGCCGTCCCACACCTTGTACCCCGGCGCAGTCAGGAAGGCATAACCGACAACCTTTCGGTCGAGGAACGGCAGATAGGCCGTGATCCCGTGAGCCGCGCTGCATCGGTCCACTCTGAGCAACGCACTCTCATGCAGGCGCGACGTCAGGACCACCAGTTCAGGGTCCAGGTCGATCGGCTCGAACTTCTTCAGGTACTCGTATCCGCCGAACAACTCGTCGGCGCCGTCACCGCTCAGGACCGCCGGCACGTGATCGGCGGCCATCTTCGCCGCCAGGAAGTTGGCGGCGCCCCGCCTGACCTCCACGGGATCGCATGTCTCGAGATAGTAGATGACGTCGTCCAGCACGCCCGCCAAATTGCGAGGCGTCAGGATCAGCTCATGATGGTTCGATTGCACGGCTCTGGCTACCAGGCGCGCCGATTCCAGATCCTCGCTGCCGTGAAGGCCGACGGTGAACGTCTCCAGGTTATCGACGTATTCGCCGGCGAGGATCGCGAGCGTGCTCGAGTCCAGGCCGCCGGACAGCCACACACCGGTTCCGCTCTGCCGGCTCAAGGCTGACTGCAGGCACTGCGACAGCAGTTCACGAAGCGTGGCGGCAGCGGTCTCCGGCGAGACATCGAGCACCTCACCCTTCTGCAGTTCGCAATAAGCTGCGATGCCCTCACCCGGCTGATAGTAGCTTCCCGGAGGGAACTCCCTGATATCCTCCGCCCAGCCCAGCAGCGCCTTCGGCTCCGATGCAAAGCACTCCAGACCCTGATAGCGTCCCTCGTACAGCGGAGCGATTCCGAGCGGATCCCTGGCCAGGAACTGCCCGTCCTCGGTGGAGATCGACAACGCGAACGATCCACGAAGTTGGCAGACGAACCGCGGTCCCTTGCGCTGGTAGGCATCATAGACCGCATCGTAGACGGTCGGCGCCGACGGTGACAGTTCCTGCCAGTTGGTGATATTCCCGTCCAGCACGACGCGGCCGTCCGCAATGTTTGCGCAGTCTCGCGTAGTCTGCCCCTGGGTCGTCGCGTGCGAGAAGACTACCGTATTCTCTCGCGAGCCTCGGTGTTCGAGCTTCCTCAGAGCCTTACGGATCAGCGACACCGAACCTTCCTTGTTGATACCGGCAATACCAGGCATATCTGTTCTCCTAACCAGGCGTCAGCTATCCGGCTGAGACGCCATCTTTGTGTCTAACGGGTGCGGAAAAAGCGAGTATGGATGCGCCGAGCAGCACCGGACGAACGCACTGCGGGCAGCCGAAACCAAGAGGAGGGATCGTTCTATCTCTATGGCTTCAGCAGTTCCCACCGCTGCGATGGGAGTGCAGACCGGTCAAGCGTGCGGACCATCGGCGTATCAGGAGCATCATCAGGACCGATGGCTGCTTCGCTGGTGACGAGAGACTGCTCGGCGCAAATCAATTCCCTGCGGACATGGCTCTATCGGGTACGGACGGAAGCAACAACACCGGCAGGTCCAGAACCTCGAGTATCCTTGCCAGCAGAAGGCTGTTGGCTCTCCGGGAATCCAGATTAGACTCGTGAATGACCAGGCAGACCACCGATATCCTCGCGGACCGTACCAGTTCCGCGATCGTATTGGCATCCTGGTTTGCGAGCGTCGTGAACCACGCATGCGCGCCCGTAGCTTTCAGTTGGTCCGCGACGCGCCTGGCCTCTTCGAGCGCTTCCTTCTCTCGCGCAGGCCGAAGGTCGTCCACGTTGGCGTCTCGCTTCCCCAAGTGCAGATGGCCGAGCAACGGACAACGTGTGCTCGATACCCCTGCGACGAGTGTCGCCGAGCTTGCGATCAGCGGAATGCCGGTCGTGCACTCTCTGATAAGCTGCGAGTGACGCTTGCTTCCGTCGAGAACCATCAGCACGGTGCTGACACTCGCCGGACTCCATGCGGCGGGTATGAGGAACACCGGCCGCCTCGTCTGCGCCACAATCGCGGCCCCGGCAGAGGCCATGCGGCGACGGGAGTAGGTCTCTCCGGGCTCCTCCTGAACCACGGACATGTCAGCGCCGTATTGCGCCGTCACACGAGACATCTGTTGCGCGAAATGCCCCGATTCCACGACGGATTCAGCATCGATGTTGCCGGCTTGCAGATCTCGCACGAGGTCATCCACCGTCGTGGTGGCGGGCGGCTGCTCCTCGGACGATGTCGAAGCGTCTCCACGCCGATTCCTGATGCCTGCAAGTGATCCGAGTCGCGATGGCGGAGTTGCATTCAGAGCGATGACCTTGGCCGGCGCTATCGCCAGAGCCTCCATGATCTCCCTGGTATCGGTCCTCGGCGCACCCCATGAGCCGATCACCACGCTGGATACCGTCGGCGCTGCGTTCTGTCCTGTCTCTAGATCGATCATCGTGTTGCTCTCCCAGTCCACTTCAACGGCATCGGCGGCCGCTCACTTCGAATCCTGATCGGAATGAGCGATAACCGCGAAACCCAGAAACGTCAGGTCGGTCTCGATACCTCGCGGCAGCGGCGGAGAGACCGTGCTGCCGATGGTCCGGTGCGCCGCGGCCACTATCGTATATCCGGCTGCCGAAAACAGCCTCGCTGTGCTGCATATCTCGAAGACTCGCCGGCAGCTAAGCGGCTGACGCGCACCGTTCCTCATCTCGTAGGAACACGCCGAGAGAACAGCATCGAGGTCGCCCTTGGTGAATCCATAGCACGTACCGGTACGACCTGCGTGGACGGTTGTGGTCCTTCTCCTCGCGCTGTCGTAGGAGATTTCGGCAACCTTCTGCAGTATGGACCTGACGTCCGCGAGGCGCAGACCTCCGCGCTGCGCCGCAAGGAGGAGCGATGCCTCGGCGGGATCAGCCCTCATTCTCAGCGCGCCTCCTTCAGCGGAGTCGCTGCTGCTCAGACTCGCTGCCTCCAGGAACGATTTGAGACACGCGTCTTCCCTGCCGGCTGTCTCAGTGTCGCCCATCAACTGCCCGAATCCCAGGAAGCTCCGTTCGGTTCTCCAGAACAGGATGCCTCCGGCGTATACGCAGTAGACCTCCATATTCCCTCTCTGGCCCGCCGGAATCATCGGCGTGGGCGCCCGCGAAAGCCCGGTCACCGAGGGAGAGGTTGACGACCTTCGACTCATGGGCCTGTCCGTGGGCGCCGTGCTTCTGCCGGTGGCAATAACCCGGGTAACCGGCATACGCCGCCGACCCGCCGCTCGTGTCTAGACAGACAACGCTGTCTCCCCAACTGACACACGGGCGGGAAGAATGCCGGAGTTCCGCCGATCAGGGCGCTGGCAGCCGCGCATCTCGCGGCGGCCTGTCATCCTCCGATCTTTAGTGCTATAATGATTATACGCAGCCGGAGTTGCCGGCGGGTAACGCGAAGGTTAACTTTCGGAACCGGCAGGTTGACAGCGATTCCCGCCGATCGAGCGACTCGGAATATGTACTGGATGAGTGCGACGATGCACCTGAAAGGAGTATGCGGATGGTTGCCGACAAGAAAATACTACTGGTCGATGACGATACCTCTCTGCTCGTCTCTCTCAGCGCCGGCCTCACGGATGAAGGATACTCCGTAGTCTGCGCTGAGGACGGCAAGGAAGCCCTGGCGAAGTTCGACACCGAATCACCCGACCTGGTCGTGCTGGACCTCATGCTGCCCGGCCTCAACGGCACGGAGGTGTGTCGAGCGATCAGGCGTCGTTCACCTGTGCCGATCATAATGCTTACGGCCAAGAAGCAGGACATCGACAAGATCATCGGCCTGGAGATCGGCGCTGACGACTACGTGACGAAGCCCTTCAACTTCCGCGAGTTGCTTGCGCGAGCCAAGTCGGTGCTTCGCAGGCCGTGGATGGAAGGCTATGAAGGGACGGACAAGCCGGCCGTCATCGGCGATCTGTGCGTGGATATCGAAAGGCGCGAGGTGCAGTTGAAGGGCAATACGATCCCTATGCCTACAAAGGAGTTCGAACTGCTCTCGCTTCTCATAAGCCGTCCGGGGAGAGTGTTTGAGCGCGACGAGCTCCTGTCTCGTGTGTGGGGAGATGACTTCTGCGGTGACGAGAAGACGCTCGATGTACACGTACGCAGGCTGCGCACCAAGATCGAGCCCGATCCTGCGCACCCCAGGTACATCCTCACGGTGCGCGGGATAGGCTACCGTATGGCGGAGTGTTAGACGATGTTCTCCAGCATCAAGAGGCTGCTGGCCGTGAGTTATGCCCTCACCGCCGGAGCGAGCATCATAGTGCTGTCTCTGGTCTTCCTGGAATGCTTCCAGCATGATGCGGACTTCTGGAACTCGTTTGCCAACGCAAGGATGACCGCTCTGATCGTCGTACTGGTCATGGCGGCGGCGTGCGCCGGGCTGTCATATCGCGCAACAAGGGCAATCGCCGATCCCATCGCCGATCTTGTGAAGACTATGCGCCGGCTCGCATCCGGGGAGTTCTCGGCGAGGGCAGAGCCCGGCAGAGTCAGGGAGTTCTCCGATATGGCGGAGGACCTGAACAGGCTGGCGTCAAAGCTGCAGAGCCTGGAGATGGTCTACACGGATTTCGTGGCGAACGCTTCCCATGAGCTCAGGTCGCCGGTCAGCAATATCCGAATCACGAGCGAGGTACTCGAACGTCGCGCGGAGAGGCTCGGTGATGACGCGAGCCGTCTGTTTCAGGTGATAGTTGCCGAGACCGAGCGCCTCGAGCACATGATAGACGAGCTGATGGAGCTGTCAGCGATAGAGTCGGGTGCTCTCGTGCTCGAGAAGCAGCCGTTCAATGTCAGGGCGCTGATCGAGGAACTGACCGGCACTCTGCAGCCGCGTACCGAGCATAAGGGGCTCACCATCGGGCTGCTGGCGGACCCCGATCTCCACATAGTGGCCGACAGGGAGCGGCTGGCGCGCGCGCTGACCAACCTCATCGACAACGCCGTCAAGTTCACGCCGGAAGGAGGCCAGATTGTGGTGACGGCCCGGAAGACCGCGGACTGCGTTGCCATCGAGGTCTCGGATACCGGAGACGGGATTCCCGCGGCCGAGCTCCCAAGGCTCTTCGAACGCTTCTACCGCGCGGACAAGGCCCGGCGCAGAGAAGGCGGAACAGGAATCGGCCTCCCGATAGTCAAGAGCATCGTGGAGGCACACAACGGAGTCGTCGATGTGCACAGCGAGGAGGGCGCAGGAAGCAGGTTCAGGATCAAGCTGCCGATAGACGTAGTTGTACCCGAGGACGAGGCGATGGCGCACGATCTCGGACCTTGCGGGCCGTGAGAGATCCCCTCGGACCGCTGTTCACGCGTTCGCACATCAAGACCGAAACGGTCTGCCGCTACCTAGCCGCAAGCTCTGCGCCTCTGCACAGGGCTTTTTCGTTGATGGGAATTAGTTTGTGCCGGTGCGGAGGGAGAACCTCGGGCAGAGAGGCGACGAGCGAGTCGATCGAGACGATGCCGGTCGACTGGACGTATGCCCCGAGGACGATCATGTTCGCCGAGCGGACATTGCCCATCTCCTCGGCAACGGTGTTGGCAGGCACTTCCAGGGTATCGACGTCGGTCCGAGCGCTCGTGGAGTCAACGAGCGAGCTGTTGATGATCACCTTGCCGCCGGGCTTGACGTTCGGCTGGAACCTGTCGAAGAGGAACTGGTGCATGCCGATCAGCGTGTCGGGGTTCGATGAGATCGGTGATCCGATCTCGTCGGACGAGATGATGACGGTGCAATCGGCGGTCCCACCTCTGGCCTCCGGGCCGTAGGATGGGAACCAGACGACGTGCTTTCCCTCAGACATCGCCGCGTGAGCCAGGAGCTGGCCCATGATCATTATCCCCTGGCCGCCGGTCCCGGCCATGACTATCTCTTCGTGCATGATTCGCCCCCTGATGAGTGTTGAGAGCGTATTCCAAGGTCGAATTCCGTCTTGCAGGAGGGGATTCCGATCCCCGAATTCGTGGCGCTACGCGGGCATTCGCGGCTGGGAAGCCGCTCCTACAACGGCTCTCGAAATACGCTCGAGTCAGTAGTAATGTGCAAGGCGAGGGTTCTGCATCTTACTCCTTGCGACTGTACTCCCCGAGCGGGTAGTACGGCACCATGACGTTGTCCACGTGCTTCATGGCGTCGAGCGGGGTCATGCCCCACTGGGTCGGGCAGGTCGAGAGCACCTCGACGAGCGAGAACCCCTTGCCCTGAAGCTGCATCGTGAACGCCTTCTTGATCGCACGCTTCGTGTTCACTACGCCCTTGGGACTCGTGACGGTCGTCCGTTCGAGATACGCCACGCCGTCGAGCGACGAGAGAAGCTCGCAGACGCGGATCGGATTGCCGGCGGTCGCCACGTTCCGGCCGCCGGGAGTGGTAGTCGTCTCCTGGCCGGGTATCGTGGTCGGCGCCATCTGTCCGCCGGTCATGCCATAGGTCGTATTGTTGATGAAGATCACGCTGATGTTCTCGCCTCGGGCGGCGGCATGGACGATCTCCGCGGCGCCGATCGCGGCCAGATCGCCGTCACCCTGGTAGGTGAAGACAACGCGGCCGGGGAGCACTCGCTTGACTCCGGTGGCGACTGCCGGCGCTCTGCCGTGGGCCGCCTCGATCGAGTCGCAGTTCATGTACTCGTACATGAAGACGGAGCATCCGACGGGGCAGACACAGATCGTGCGCTCCAGCAACTCCAGTTCGTCGATCACCTCGGCGACGAGCCGGTGAAGGATGCCGTGTGTACATCCCGAGCAGTATGCCATTCCGACATCCGCAAGAGCCTTCGGGCGGCTAAAGACCTGCTGCATCTGATCCACCTCCTGCCTCACTGGTCGCGCCAAGCGTGTTGATCCGGACCGAATCGGTGGCCGACGGTCCTGTCGAGCCGTTCCCATCTACCAACCGGCTGTCGACAACCGCTTGGGTGAACCCCGGGTAGACCGTCCGCGCCATCAGCTTCTCGACCTGCTCCAGCACCTCGGGCGGAGTCATCGTCATCCCGCCGAGCCTGCCGTAGAAATCGACCTGAGCGGCGCCGTTCACCGCCAGCCGAACGTCCTCGACCATCTGCCCGGCGCTCAGCTCGGCGACAAGGAACCTCTTGCCGGAGCGGGCCAGCGCGGCGAGTTGGTTCGCCGGGAACGGGAAGAGGCTGATCGGGCGGAAGAGCCCGACCTTCAGGCCCTTCGCCCTCGCAAGGTTCATCGTCGTGCGGCAGATGCGGGCGGTGCTGCCGTATGCCACCAGGACGATGTCGGCATCGTCGGTCTGATACTCCTCCCATCGGACCTCGTCGCGACACGCAGCGGCGTACTTCGCCTGAATCTGGTGATTGATCTCCTCCAGGTCCTCCGCCACGATGTAGAGAGAAGTGATGAAGTTTCGCTCACGTCCCTTCGCGCCGTTGGTCGCCCAGGGCTTCTCCGGGATGTTGACATCAATCTCTTCAGGCAGTTCGACCGGTTCGAGCATCTGGCCGATGATCGCGTCGGACAGCACCATCGCCGGATTGCGGTACTTGTCGGCGAGGTCGAAGGCAAGCGCGGTCAGGTGGAACATCTCCGGGACCGACCAGGGGGCGACGGTGAGCAGCTTGTAGTCGCCGTGTCCCCCACCCTTCACTGCCTGGAAGTAGTCGGACTGCGACGGAGCGATGTTTCCGAGACCCGGACCGCCTCTCTGCACGTTCATCACGACGCAGGGGAGCTGAGCGCCCGCGATGTAGGAGATGCCCTCCATCTTGAGGCTGACTCCCGGGCTCGAGGAGGATGTCATCGCCCGGACTCCGGCGCATGCCGCGCCGTAGACCATGTTGATCGCCGCGACCTCACTCTCGGCCTGGATGAATACGCCGCCGGCCTCGGGCATGTACTTCGACATGTACTCGGGGACTTCGTTCTGCGGAGTGATGGGGTATCCGAAGAATGCTCTGCATTGAGCGGCTATCGCACCCCGTACTGCGGCTTCATTGCCTTTCATCAATACTCGCTTAGCCATGCTACTTGTACACCTCGATCGCTACGTCGGGGCACATCATCGCACAGATGGCACATCCGCGACATTCCTCCGACCCCCGGAAGTCAGCGGGGTGATGTCCCTTGCTGTTGAAATCGTCGGACAGGTGAATAAGCTGCCTGGGGCAGAAATGCACGCATAGCGCGCACCCTTTGCATCGTTCGGTGTTCACGACTATCTTCGCCACTTCTATCTCTCCCCGAGCCTACAATCGATCCTGCGCAAGACAGGGTTATTATCTATCAACCGCGAGATCGAGTACTTCTCCGAATACAGATGGATGCCTGCCAGCACGGCAAGCACCGCCAGCTTCGAGGCGATCCCCAGATTCCAGGCAAACGCCAGACCGAGGACCACCCCCAGCACGTTCGACCCCGCGTCTCCCAGCATGATCTTCGCGCGCCGGTCCAGGCCGGTGAGCCAGACGGCGGCGGGGAGGACCGGCAGTACCGTCCACCAACTCCACGAGCCATCCCATCTGCTCAAAGCGAACGCCAGGAGGAACAGCCAATAACAGGATACAGCACGACCGGGTCGCAAGTCCAGTAGATTGAGCAGATTTGCTGTCAGCGCGATCACCAGGCCGTTGAGGATACCGATCCTCGCATCAGAGTCCGCTATCAGACTGCCGATCAACAGTGCCACTGCTCCACCTACTATAGCTTTGATTGCGCCAGTGGTGACTTTGCCCTTGAGGAGCTGGCTGAAATGCCCTCTGAATCCACCTGTGGATCGTGAGCCACAGATGTCATCGGCCAGACCAAGAGTACCGAAGACAGCTATGGCAAAGACAAATGACATGATCTCCTTCGATGTCTGTGGCCAGATCCAGACGGCAACGAAGTATGCAGGCAAAGACGAGAGTACGAGCAGGTATCCGAACCCGACGGGGATCTCCTCTCCCCGGAAGTTCGGACGAACGAGGTTGCCCCGCCGAGTCAGCCAGTACATCAACGGAACTGCCGCGACGGTACATATGACGCTTACGGCTGTGAGAATAAGAAGCTTCATCGTCTCAGCGCTTTGTTTGCAAGCGCGCGGACAACATCGACAAGCTGTCCGCCTCTGTGCAGGAATCCCCGAAGGTCCCTGCCCGATGCCCTGTGGACCATGCGCACGGGCACCTCAATGACTCTCGAGCCCATGCGAAGCGCGTCGATCGTGAGCGCCACTTCGACGCCGAACTTCGCCTCGAAGCCGCCGGCCTTCTCCACGATCTCACGCCTCACGGCCCGCGGCCCGGCGAGCGGAGCGGTCATACACTGTCCGCCGAGCGCCTTGATACCGAACCTGGCCGTCCTGACGACCAGGCCGAATCCGCCGCTCCGAGGCCTGAGCGTGGGAGCGCCGTCCCTGCCCTCCAAGGCATCCGAGGCACATAGGATGGCGATCGCCATGTCGGCCTCTCCGTCCAGCACCGGAGCCAGGAGCTTGGCCCCCTCCGACGCCGATGGGCCTAGATCGGCATCGAGCAGCAGCAGGACATCGCCGGACGCATGCTGCCTGATCGCGTTCAACACGCCGCCCTTGCCCGAGTTCCGATTCAGCCGGATGACTTGGTGCGCGCCCGCCTTCCGTGCGACATCGGCCGTGCCGTCGGTAGAGCCGTCGTCGCCTACGATCACCTCATCGACGCCCGGGATGGCGAGGGCTGCCTCTATCGTCCCGGCGATCACATCCGCTTCGTTGTACGCGGGAATCAGCGCCGTCGCTCTGACCGCCATAGGCCTTTCTCCAGGTACTCGGGGATGATCCGGTCAGCAGACTCCTTCACGCCGAAGTTGCCGGCGTCACCCGCAACGGCGAACACGAGCGCGGTCTGCCCGGTCGGATCATCGACATTGTCTATGGTGGTGATATCCTTGCGATGCCACGCCGGGATATACGATACCTTGGTGTCGAACGGCTCGCAGGCCACGATGAAGGCGTTCAGGGACTTGAGCTTTTCTATGAGTGCCAGGTCTACATTCACCACCCTGTCGTCGGACCGCCCCTTACCACCGCCGACAATCACGATCTTGTTCAGCCGCCAGACGTAGTCGCCCGCCTTCGAGAGCAGGCCTCTGCGCTCCATCACATCGATGGCGTCAGACATCTCGCCGCCGGTGATCGCCTTCGCGATGATGTCCAGCGCCGCTTCCAACGGGTCCTGCGGATCCCCGCCGGTGATCTCCCTGACGGCCTGCCTCAGCTTGCTCTGAGCGCCCGGATCGCTGATATCCGACAAGGTGGTCACGGAGATGATCTGTGCGCCGGCCGCTTCGAGAGCTGTCTTGGCGCTCTGAGTCGCCTCGCTGTAGTCGCCGGTCTGGATGATGGCCACACGGCGCCAGATGAGCTGATTGTTCACCAGCAACGGCATCGCAGCGCGCGCGAAGTCGTTATGCTTCTTGAGCCGATCCTGCTGGCTCTCGATAATCACCTGCTGCACACGGTTCTCCGTGCGCAGGATGGCAAACTCGCGCTTCAGGCTGTCGATAGACGACCCGGCGAGGAATGAGCTCCCGACCAACATGCCGATCGCAAGGGCGAGAAACACACTGACCAGGCTGATAAGATGATATCTGAGGTCCAACACTCTGCTACCTCACGCATGAGCTCGATGCGGATCGATCGATCCCCGGCTGCAAGCCGCTAGAGCGTATTCCACAAGTCGAATTCCGCCTTGTAGGAGCGGCTTCCCAGCCGCGAATTCCCACGCAACACCGAATTCGGGGATCGGAATCCCCTCCTACAACAGGTTTGAAATGCGCTCTAGATACCGAGCAGTCTTCTGATCTTGAAGGAAACGACGCTGGCCCAAGTCCGAACCACGGGCGACTGAGACATAATCACGGCGACCGGCGCCATCGCGGCGAGGATCAGGATGGCAATCTCCATCACCTTGGGATTGCGCCGATGGAGCTTGCTTACGCCCTTGGCATCGACGAGCTTGGAGCCGATCTTCAGACGGGTCAGGAATGTGCTCGCCATGCCCGCCCGGCCTTTGTCCAGGAAGTCGATGAGGTGGGAGTGCGTACCCAGGGCGACTATGAGATCGGCGCCCTTCTCGTACGCAAGAAGCATCGCCACGTCCTCGCTCGTTCCCTGCAGAGGGAATATCTTGGCATCGAGGCCCAGGCCCTTGACGCGGGCCAACCCCGGCGCACGGCCATCTCCGTACGCGTGAACGACTATCTCCGCCCCGCACTTCAACGCCCGGTCGCTGACTGAGTCCATGTCGCCGATGATGATGTGAGGCTGCAGGCCGGCGTCGATGAGCGCATCGGCCCCGCCGTCCACTCCGATGAGCACCGGCTTCACATCCTGAATGTACGATCCGATGCTCGCCAAATCCTCTACAAAGCCTTCGCCCCTCACGACAATCAGAGCATGGCGGCCCGTGAACTGGGTCTTCAGATCCGGGACTTCGACCGGATCGAGCAGCAGGAAGCGCTCATCCTGGATGTACTGGAGGGTGTTCTGCGCGAACTTCTCAAGCTCGGTCGAGAGGTTGGTCCGCGCCGCCTCCGTCATCCGGGCGATGTCCGCCTCGGTGAGCCGGATTCCATCGGCAATCCGCTCGTCTTTTCGCCAGACCCTGCCGCCGTGTATGCGCAGGATGTCGCCCTCCTGAACAGTGGTCATGATGTCCTTGCCGACGTTATCGACGATGGGTATGCCGGCGCTGAGGAGGATTCCGGGGCCGGTGTTCGGGTATCGGCCCGATATGCACGGGCTGGCGTTGATCACGGCGGCGGCCTTGCGATCGACCAGCATCCTCGCGCAGGTCGAGTCGAGATCCTGGTGGTCGATGACCGCGATTTCGCCCTTCTGGAGACGCTGGGCGAGATGCTTGGTCTTCTTGTCTACCCTGGCGATACCGGAAATGCGGCTCAAAGCTATATTCCTCTTGGTGAGTGGACTGCGGACCGCAGACTGTCGACTGCGACGAGATGGGACCCGACTTGTCGGACGCGTCGGACGCCCTCAGTATCTTCTACGCACTTTTGCGCGAAAGCATTTCACGCGCGTGGGTGACGGCGGTTTCCGTGGGAGCCGCTCCCCCGAGCATCCGCGCGAGTTCATCGACGCGCTCCTCGTCGGAGAGACGCCGGACCCGGACGACGGTACGCCCATCGGAGACCTCCTTGGCGATCTGGAAGTGATCCGCGGGACGGCTCGCAATCTGCGGCAGGTGGGTGATGCAGAGCACCTGAGAAGCGCCGGCGAGAACCTCGAGCTTGTCGGCGATGACCTCCGCGGTCCGTCCGCCGACGCCGACGTCGATCTCGTCGAAGATCAGCGTCGGGAGCCGATCTACCGACGCCATGACGGACTTGATCGCAAGCATGATCCTCGACATCTCGCCGCCGGACGCGATCTTCGCCAGCGGCTTCACCGGCTCGCCCGGGTTGGCGGAGATCAGGAACTCGACCTTGTCGATGCCCGTGGAGTCGATCTCCCGCTCCTCCTGCGAGACCTCGAAGAGCGCGTTCGGCATACTGAGGCTCTCAAGCTCTTTGACGATGCGAGCGGCGAATTCGTTGCCACCTTTGCGACGGATCTCAGAGAGCTTCCGGGCATGATCCATCGCCTCGGACTGCGCGCGGTCGATCTCCGCGATCAACTCCTCCGTCCGCTCCTCGCTGTGCATCAGCGCGTCGAGCTTGCGCTCGATCTCCTGCCCGTAGGAGACGATCTCCTCGATAGTCTCGCCGTACTTGCGCTTGAGCGTGCGTATCAGGTCGAGACGCTCCTCTACGGCTTCGAGCCGCTCGGGGTTGAACTCGACGGCGTCCCGGTAGCTCCGAAGCTCGCGGGCGGCATCCTCGACCTGGTAGAGGGCCGACTGCAAGCCCTCCACGGCCGGCTGAAGCTGCGGATCGAGCTCGGCGAGATCCTGGAGCGCCTCCACCGCCTCGCTGAGCTTGTCGAGCGCGCAGATGTCCTGCGTCCGATCACCGATCGCCTCGTATGCCATGGACGCAGCGGCGTGGAGCTTCTCCGCGTTGGCGAGGCGCGTCCTGTCGGCAAGGAGCTCTTCGTCCTCGCCGGGCTGGAGGTCGGCGCCTCTGATCTCCTCGATCTGGAACTGGTAGAGGTCGATGGTCCGTGCCCGCTCTCGCTGGTCGCTCTCGAGCTGCCTCAATTCGCTCTGCAGAGCTCGCAGGCGGGCATATGCCTCTCCGACGAAGGTGCGCTCCCTTAACGCCGGCTCTCCGCACCACTCGTCGAGCATGTCGAGGTGGCGCTCCGCACGAAGCAGCGACTGGTGGTCGTGCTGGCCGTGGATGTCGACCAACCTGTCCGTGATCTCTTTCAGGAGGGAGACCGTCGAGGGTCGGCCGTTGATCCGGCACTGAGATTTCCCCGTGCGGTGGAGTTCGCGGCTGACGATAATCCGCCCGTCCTCCGGCTCGAAGCCGGCATCCTCCAGGACGGCGCGGCCCTCATCGCCGAGGTTCGAGACGTCGAGCACCGCCTCGACGACCGATCGGTCGCACCCGCTCCGGATGGCGTCCATGCCCGCCCTCTCACCGAGCGCGACGTTGATCGCATCAACGATGACCGACTTACCGGAGCCGGTCTCGCCCGTGAGGATATTGAGTCCCGGGCCGAACTCCAGGTCGAGGCTATCGATGACAGCGAAGTCCTTTACATAGAGTTGCTGGATCATGGTGCACCAACCAGCCCATCCGCCTCATCCGTCCCATAGGTCCCGTGGGACGGATGAGGCGGATAAGACCTATGTCTCACAATCAAACCTTCCGCCCCAGCGGAGCCTGCTCTGGAGCTTATCGAAAAACGTGATGTCGCCGACTCTGATCAGCTTGGCCTTGTACTCGGACTCGCCGACGCAGACCTCGTCGTCCTCCTCCAGTGGTACCCCGATCTGGCCGTCGACGGTGAGCATCACGGTCTCCTCGGTATCGCCGCCTATCAGCACCTTTACCGTCTCTCTGCTCGACACCAGGAGCGGTCGCACGGTAAGTGTGTGCGGGCAGATCGGCGTGATGATCATAACGCTCAACTCGGGGGCGACGAGCGGTCCCCCAGCCGACAGCGAATAGGCGGTCGAGCCGGTCGGGGTCGCAATGATCAGCCCATCTGACTGATAGGTGGCGATATACTTCGCAGAGACGCAGGTCTCGAGGCTCAACATGCGCGCCAGAGGGCCCTTGTGGATGACGGCGTCGTTCAGGGCGACGGCGGACGCGACGCTCTGACCCGCGCGCATCACTCTCGCTCGCAGCATCATCCGCTCCTCCACCACATACTCGCCGTGGAGGACGGAGTTCACGGCTTCCTCCGCATCCTGGGGCTCGACGTCCGTCATGAACCCGAATTTCCCGTAGCGGATACCGAGCATCGGGACTCCCGCGGGAGCCATCACCCGGCTGGCGCGGAGGAGCGTGCCGTCGCCTCCGAGCACGAGAGCAAAGTCTGCGGCCGTAAGCTGCTTGTTGTCGCGGGAGAGCCGCTGGAAGCCGGTCACTCTGGCCGCGTCGTGCTCCATGATGACGGCGACTCCCCTGTCCTGCAGGCGGGGAACGAGCGCGCGTACCAGCTCGACGGCTTCATTCTTGGTCGGATTGAGTACGATCGCGATGGTCTTCATAGCTGTCGTCCGATGTCCTTCGCATCAAGCCATTATAGCAGAAACGGCATCGTGCCTACAACGATCTGGTGCGCCAAAGCTCGCGGTTCGTGCGGATGAGTCTCAAAGTCTCGGCGGCTTTGTCCGGCTTCCCGGCGCGGGTGTAGATATCCGCGAGCATCTCGTAGGCGGGCGCGTACTCCGGCTCCAGGAAGATCGTCCTGCAGGCGTGGAACTCGGCTCTGTCATAGTCCCGCTCAGCCGAGTGAAGTATCGCCAGCCAGTTGTGCAGATCGGCGTTCTCCGGATCGAGTCTGATACCCTGCTCGAAGGCCCGCATCGCCCTGACAGGGTTCTTCTCGATGTAGTTGGCGACACCGAGCATCCAGCAGTTGTCCGCTTCCCTCTGGGCCGCGGTCCCCTCGAATCCCGGTGGACAGAGCATGGACAACACGCCGAACGCCAGCAGGAGGACCAGACGTCCCGGGCGGCGGGCGGGATCGAGCAATTGGAGAGCCGCCGCCGCGCCGAATATCAGCAGCACCGGCGTGAGCGGAACCCTGTACCGGGTGCACGGGAAGTAGGCGACCAGCATGAGCACCTGCGTGACGACGTAGGCGTAAGGCAGGAGCAACTCCCGCCGCCGACTGAGGTTCGTCACCAGCCCGAGTAGCGCGAGAGGGGCGATGATGCCGAACGGGAATCCGAAGTTGCCCACACGCCAGAGCAGTGCCCGATAGAGCGGCGACACCCGCCTGAGGTAGTACTCATCCTCGTTCCGCCGGATCTCGGGTCCGCGCCACACCCATGCAGACTTGCGCACGAAGTTCATGAGCGTCGCGGACTTGTGCTCTCCCATCTCGGCAAACGCTCGACGGTAGAAGTACGCATCCCAGTCCGAAGGCTTCGTGCTGCCGGTCTTTATGAGCGGCTCGTAGGTCAGGACGCTCCATCCAATGCCCGGCCTGATTCCGAGCGTCCGGTCTATCTCCGGGTGGTTGCCGATGTAGAAGTTGATGCCGCCGTTCGAGGAGATCGGAACCGAGTCCCTGCCGACAACGTGGTTTCGCGCCGCCGTCAAACCGACGGGCAGGAGGATGCCGAGCAGGAGGCTCACCGCGCAGAAGACGGGCCGGCGCGCGAGCAGGGTCTTCCGCTCGATCCACATCCAGGCGAGCAGCGCGGGCACGAATAGCAGGATGTCGGGCCGGGTGATCGCGGACAGCCCCGCGAGCAGCCCGATCACCGGCCACCGCCAGAGCGCCGCCGACTCCATCTGTTTCGCGGCAAGCAGGAGCACGGCCAGGTTGAGCAGGATGATGAGCACCGGCGGGAGCAGCCGTCCCTCGTAGTAGATTTGTGTCGCGGTCAGCGCCATCGCGACTCCCGCCACTGTGCCGACCTTGCTGCCGAAGTAGCGTCGTCCGAGAAGGTAGGTCAGCACGCAGCAGATCGAGCCGATCAGGTATTGGACGAACACCGCCGAGATCACGGACGGGCCGAGCAGCTTGTAGATCACGGCCAGGAAGATCGGATAGAGCGGCGGCTGGAAGTACGGCGTGAACGAGGCATCCGAGTCCGGCAGCGGAGCGAGCCAGCTCACCCTGATCAGTTCCTTCGCAAATGCGTCGTAGGTCCGGGCGTCGATGAGCGGCACGCGCCAGTACGGGGACTCCGTCGCCTGCCAGACGAAAGCCATCCTCACGACGAACGCCAGGGTGAAGATCGCAAGAGGAGTCAGCCATGCAAGCTGCGCGAGATTGGTGCTCGGCTTCTTCATCGGTCCTCTCGGGTGTGCGGACGCCTCGGGATAAGGAGCACATCCGCGGCCAATATATCACGGGCCGGTTGGGAGGGTCAAGGCAAGTCAAGTCACGCAGGAGCGGACTCCGATCCGCGATTCATGTAGGAGGGGATTCCGATCCCCGAATTCGAGGCGCTACGCGGAAATTCGGTGATCGGAATCCCCTCCTGCAACGGGTGTGGGGCTCAGGAGTTCAACACGGCGTCGATCTGAGCCAGCTCGTCGGCGCTGAAGGAGAGGTTGTCGAGCGCGGCGACGTTCTCCTCGATCTGCGAGACCTTGCTCGCCCCGATGAGGGCCGAGGTCACGCGCTCGTCGCGGAGCACCCATGCGAGCGACATCTGCGCGAGTGACTGCCCGCGTCCCGAGGCGATCTCGTTCAGCTTGCGGACCTTAGCGATCACGTCCTCCGTGATGCGGTCGGCCTTCAGGAATCCCCACGGCTTCGACGCGCGAGAGCCCTCGGGGATGCCGTCCAGGTACTTCGACGTCAGCAGGCCCTGGGCGAGCGGACAGAACGCGATGCACCCGATCCCCTCGGCCTGGAGCACGTCGAGCAGCTTCTCCTCGATCGAGCGGTTGAGCATCGAGTAGCTCGGCTGATGGATCAGACACGGCGTTCCGAGCTGTTTCAGGATCCTCGACGCAGCCTCGGTCTGCTCAGGGCTGTACGACGAGATGCCGACGTAGAGCGCCTTGCCCGACCGCACGATTTGGTCGAGTGCGCCCATCGTCTCCTCCAGCGGGGTCTCGGGGTCAGGGCGGTGATGGTAGAAGAGATCGACGTATTCGATCCCCATCCGCTTCAGCGACTGATCGAGGCTGGCGATGAGGTACTTACGCGAGCCCCAGTCGCCGTACGGGCCGGGCCACATCCCCCACCCTGCTTTGGTGGAGATGAACAACTCATCGCGATACGGCCGCAGGTCCTTCGCCATGACCGCGCCGAACGACTCCTCGGCCGATCCGGGAGGCGGGCCGTAGTTGTTCGCAAGGTCGAAATGCGTGATGCCGAGATCGAACGCCCTGAGGAGCATCTCGCGGCTGTTCGAGAGAGTATCGACCCCGCCGAAGTTATGCCAGAGCCCGAGCGAGATCAGGGGCAGCTTGACCCCGCTCCGTCCGCATCGACGGTACTGCATGGTCTTGTATCGTGTCTTGGATGCATCGTAGGTCATCGGTGTCCCCTTGGTTGGTGATTGCTGAATCCCTGTTCGTCGCTCGGATGCGTTTGCCCTGCCCAGGGGAGCATGGGAGTATGGGAGTGTAACACTCGCGGATTTGATACGTATAAGAATACGCTAGAGTTTGGAATCGGAGGTTCGCATTATGAAGCGTCTACACTGGATTGCGATCGCGCTGCTTGTTCTGGTCAGTATGGTGATCGTGAACGGGTGCAAGAACGAGCGCACGATGATAAGCAGGATTCTGGAGCGGCCGGACAAGTACGTCGGCAAGGAAGTGAAGGTCGCAGGTGAGGTGACGAAGAGCTACTCGGTCAATCTGGTCCTTGCCGAAGCCGGCGCATATCAGCTCGATGACGGCAGCGGGAAGGTCTGGGTGATCACGCGGACCGGCGTGCCGTCGGAAGGCACGAAGGTCGGCCTCAGAGGCGACGTATCAAGTGGGCTCAAGCTCGCAGGTGAGGTATTCGGCGTCGTAATCCGCGAGGAGGAGCGCCGGACGAAGTAACCCCGATCGCGGATACGAGCAAGATCAAAGAAAACGCCCCCGGGGTTCGAGTGATCGAAGCGGGGGCGTTTCGGCAAATGGTGCGCCTAGAGCGACAGAGCCGCTGCAGGGCACTCGTCTACGCAGATGCCGCAGTCGGTGCATGCATCGGAATCGACTTCCGGGCACGTGCTCGGAGCGGACTGGGCCAGTGCGCCGAACGGGCATGCTGCTGCTGCCGGGCACTCGGCTTCCTTGGTGCACTTTGCGCAATCGACTGTAACTGCCATTGGTCAATATCTCCTTGTGATGTATTCGGTCCACAACGCCGGACGATTCCGGCCGGGAAGACGGAAGGTCTCAGGGACAATCCACCGTATAGTTTACTTCGAATTGCCGATGTTTGCAAGTGATGGAGCGGGGAATCTTGGGGTGGCAAGGCGACCTGTAGTGAACGCCCGCTGTGCCGTTCCGTAGTCCTGGAACGAGAACCCGTCAGTCCTGAGTAGCGAAACGTATCGAAGGACGGTCGGGTCTAGCCAGAGGTCTGGTGGAGCTAGGCCGCCCTTCGATACGTCCTGAACTCCGACTACACTGAGTAGCAGCGCGTATCGAAGTGCAGTCGGAGTTCAGGACTACTCAGGGCTGGCGGTGATTGTCTCCCGGCACATAGGAACCCGCTAGTCCTGAGTAGCAGCGCGTATCGAAGGACGGTTGGGGCTAGCCAGGGCTGGACGGTGCTGGCACCCGATGCACCCGGAACGCCGCGGCGAGCGGTCCCTACGTGGAGACCTGCTCCTCCGGCTCGAAGCGGAGGGCGACCGAGTTCATGCAGTAGCGCAGTCCTGTCGGCGGTGGGCCGTCCTCGAAGACGTGGCCGAGATGACCCTCGCACCGGGCGCAGATCACCTCGGTCCGCTTCATCCCGTGGCTCTCGTCGGTGCGCGTCTCGATGTGCGACGGATCGACCGGCTCGAAGAAACTCGGCCAGCCGGTGCCGGAGTCGAACTTCGCGCTCGACTTGAACAGGGGCAGGCCGCACGCCGCGCAGTAGAACGTCCCAGGGCGATGCTCCTCCCAGTACGCGCCGCAGAACGGCCGCTCGGTGCCCTGCCGACGCATCACCTCGTACTGCTCGGGGGTGAGTTCCCGACGCCATTCCTCTTCGGACTTCCGGATCTTCTCCACCATTTCGGGCCTCCGATCACGGCGAATCTCACTCAGAGTGTACCCGTCCGACGCGTATGAGATATCAGACGGCAGAGGTTGCGCTGCAAAGCCGTCCTTCGATGAGCGCGCCGGAACGCGCGCTCAGGACCAAGCGGCGGTCGACAAGGCCCATCGCTGATCGGAATCCGCTCCTACTGCGCCCCCGCTACGGGATGCGGACCAGGATCGGCGCCGTGAGGCGGATGCTCGACTCGCCGGGTTTCGCGGATTGCTCGGCCCATGTGCCGTCGCGTCCGAATACCAAGACCTTCGGCGCATTCATCACGACCTCCGCGTCGCCGTTGATGAGAAACATGTCGTACTCCGCGCCGACCGAGCCGGTCCCCGCGATCATCGTCTGGTACGCCTTCAGTCTCGCCGTGCACCGACCGAGGGTGTAGTGCTTCCCGCCTGCATCCGAGCGGTGGCCCACCGAAAACGCTTCATACCGATCCCCCGACCAGTAGAGGTCGTAGATCTTGCCGTTGATCGGGAACGACGGCTTCGGGCCCCAGTAGGTGTCGTAGTCGGTCTCCGCCATCTCCAGGTGCTCCGTGTCGCCGATCAGCGGTGATCTCGGCCGAATCGAGCGAGCCGCGAGCGTCTCCGCCAGGATGTTCGTCTCGAAATCGCCGATCAGTTTCGGCAGATGGACGACTCCCTCCGCCTTCAGCAGGCGCTTGGCAGGCCTTCCGGGCCATACACCGACCGGATCGCCCCACGGTGTCTTGCTCCCGAACTCGCCGCAGACGATCAGCACTCCTCCACACCGCACGTATTCCGTCAGAAGCATCGCCGCCGTCTCAGTGATGCCGATCCCGAGCGGAACGACCACCGCCGGGACGCCCTTCAGACCGCCGGCATCCGCCTCTTCTTCGCAGACGATGTCGTACCGGTAGCCCGCCATGTTGAGCGCATCGACCACGTGCCCCATCTGCGCGATCTCGCTCTGACGCGGGTCGTCCGTGCGGTAGTGGTCACGCTGCCAGGCGCGGTTGAGGAAGACCGCTACGTCGTACTTCGGCTCGATGGAGACACGCTTGCGGAACTCCTTCGCTGCCTTGACGAGGTAGCTGATCCGATCCGGGTCCGCCGGGGCCTTCATCTTCTGCTTTTTGTCGGTGTCGCCGTAGTAGTAGACGTTGGTCCAACAGGTGATCCGATCGACGCCCTCCGCGAGCGTGTCCATCAGATGCTTGGCGAGCAGGTCCGGGCCGCCCTGAGTCCCGAGCACGAGGTTGATCGGTTTGCCGTAGAGCGGCGAGGCAAAGAACTTGGTGATGTCCGCCTGGATGTGGCTGCTGAGCCGGCCGGCGTAGAAGTCGGTGGCGACCTCACACACGCTGTCGAGCCTACCGATCCGCCAGATATCGCTTCCCTGGATCGCCTTCTCTCCACCGAGACCGGTCCAGCGCATCTTCCCGAGCATCGACGCGTTCAGCGTGGTCGTGTACTCCTTGCCGAGCGCGTTGCACGCCTTGCCGATCATGTCGTGGTACTCGACCATGATGTCCTCGCGGACCTGCAGCAGCCGGTCCATGTTCTCGGTGAGTTCGGCAGGAAACGGGTCCATCGGCGGGGCATCCTCGCCGTACTCACGCTTGTACCGCTCGATCGCCTCCTGCCCGATGATATCAGTGGTGAGCCCCGTGCCGAAATAGTCCCCGCCGAAGATGACCTCGTCGGTCCCGAAGCCGACCAGCGACTTGTGGTGGCCGTACTTGCGGACGATCTCCTGCATCGCGGGGATGGCGACCTTCTCCGCCTGGGCGAGGAGCGCATTCACGCGCTTGCCCTTCTCGTCGTGCCAGCGCTGATCGGGAAACGCCTTGCTCCACCACTCGGGGTCGTCGCGGACGACTTTGACGAGGCAGAGGTAGACGCGCTGCCCGTGCTTGTCGGCGGCGGCAAGGAGTTCCTCGACGATATCCCGATGAGCCTTCGTCCACTCCTCGGCGGTCTGCAGGAACGGCAGATCGGTCTTCCACGGAGCCCTGGGGCCGAGTTGGTAGCCGGGAAGGAAGTAGATCGTGTCGAAGCCGTCGGACTTGATGCGCCGGAGGATCGCATCGAGGTCCGAGGCCCTGTACGCCTCGTACTGCGGGTTCGATGGGGTCATCCCCCAAGTGGAGTTGTCGATGTTGTAGATAGAGACGTACATCCCCGTCTCGAACGGGCGGTCGGCCGGTATAGCTGCGGTCGAAGCGAGCATGAGCATGATCAGGAGCAGGAGTATGAATCGCATGGTGGGTTCCTCATTCAGTGCCGTGTATGTTTCTCCAGGTAGACATCGGTCAGCGTGTCGTACGTATCGCTCTCGGCCCATTTGGCCGGTTCCTCGGAAATGACCCGGAATCCCAGCTTCTCGTAGACCGGAACGACACCGCACTCCTTGACCGTATAGACGGAGAGACAGCGAAATCCCGTGCTCCGGGCGACGCCTTCCAGGAACTCGACCATCGCCCGCCCGACGCCTCGCCGTCTGAAATCGGCGTGAGTCCCGAAGCGCATGAGGTGCAGGTGGTCGTCCTCGGTGTAGTAGATCGTCGTGCCGGCGACACGACCGTCGATGAGAGCGACTATCCGCGTGAGCTCGCTCGGCGGCGTCCATCCATCGAGGGATCCGGGAATCGGGCGGTAGGTCTCGCGGAGGGTCTCCATCGCGGAAGCCCATGCCTCGTCAGCGCCGGCCTGGTCCTCCGGGAGTGCGACTCGAACGGTGATCTCGCTCATCACTTTCTCCTCGTCAGGTAGAGCAGCGATCGGTAACTCCTGGTAACGGAACCGCCGTGACGCTCGATGATCGTGTACACTTCGTCGTAGAGAGCGCGCTTGGCATCAGCCGGCATGACCCGGAAGCCGGAGTAGGTGTCCATGAGTTCGACGTACTCCCGAGCGCTGTAGGTCTGCTCCCAGGGGTAGGTCTTGACGGTCACTTCGCCGAAGAGGCCCGACGCGTCGAGCTTTCCGACCTGCTCCCGGACCGATCGCTCGAACTCCCTGTTGGGATCGATCCGAGATCCGGGGTCCGACCTATACTTCGCAACGGCGGCGGCAACCTCCTCCAGCGTCTCCGACTGCGGGCCGGGATGCCGGTTCCAGAACAGGGCGAGCGCACCGCCGACCTTGAGGGCCGATGCGAGCTTCGGGAGGGCGATCTCCTCCGGCAGCCAGTGGAATGCGCTGGCGAGGTAGGCGAGGTCGAAGGCCCCCTCCTCCGCCTGCCAGCCCTCGAAGGAGCTGACCTCAAACTCAACCGGACAGCCCCGTGTCCTCTCGCGGGCGATCTCGACCAGGTTCGGCCCGGGCTCCACGCAGAGGATCGGATATCCATACCGCGCGAAGAGGACGGTCGCCTTGCCGGGCCCACATCCGATCTCCAGGATGCGCCCGTCCGCCGGGATGGAGGCATACTCGATCGTGTCGCGCACGAGTTGCTTCGGATAGGACGGGCGTGCTTTGTCGTACAGCACGGCGGCTTCGTCGAACACCGTCTTGCCGTCAACCTGCGTCATCGGTAGTCCTCTCTGACCGGGTAGAAGACATCGATCACGTAGCACGGCGTGAGCGCCTTGGTGGAGTGCGGCGTGTTCGGCGGGATGACGGCGACCGAGCCCGGGGTGAAGAGCTTCGTCTCACCGCCGACCGTCAGCTCCATCCGGCCCTCGATCATGGTGCAGACCTGCTCGTGCGGATGGGAATGGGACGGCAGGTCCGCGCCCTCCTCCAGGTTCCAGTACGAGAGCGTCATGTTGTCGGAATGCACGAAGCGCACATGGCACTTCGGGAAGATCTCTTGCTGTGGTATGTGATCAAGCTCATGGAACGACATAGTATCCTCCGTGTCCGCCGTGCCTCCGTGGTCCCCTACTGCTGCGTCTCGAAGCTCGGCGGCGTCCCAGTCGTGCGCAGATCCACGAAACGTCGGGTGAACCCGCCATCGCTGACCGTGAACACCGAGTAGCCGGTGAGCCCTTTGTCGGAGCCGGTGGAGAAGCTGATCGCCGGGGTCGTCAGGAAGCTGATGCCCCAGTAGGACGCCTCCATCGAGCGGTGGTAGTGGCCGGTCAGGACGGCCTCGACCTTATATGCCTTCAGCAGGTCGAGGATCCTCCCCCGCGCCGGGTTCTCGACCGCGTAATAGTCGCCGTTCGGCTCGCCGGGCGTCTTCGTGAAGATCGGCGCGTGCTCGAAAACGAAGATCCGCTTGCCCCGAGCCTTCTTCAGCTCCGACTCGAGCCACGCGAACTGCCTCTGCTCGGCGGCGTATCCGGTGTTCCAGAGCGTGTAGTTCAGACCGATGAAGACGCACCCCTCGTGCTCGAACGAGACGCGATCCGGCCCGACGAACCTCTTCCAGTCGGCGATCCGGCGGGCGGCCTTGTCCGCGCCGACGGTTTTCATGTTCAGCAGGTCGTGGTTCCCCGGGACGACGTACATCGGCGCGGCGAGCGACTTGCTGATCTCCTTGAAGAACGCGGCGCTCTCCGGCGACCAGAGTTCCAGTGCATCGCCGGTATGGATGACGAACGCGGGCTTCAACTCGTTCACCTGCCGGATGACCTCCCGGTACCGGGAGTTGTACGCGGACTTGTCCCTGGCGGTGTGCGTGTCGCTGATCTGCACGAACGTGAAATCGGCGTGGACGTAAGTGGCAGCGACCAGTGTGAACACGAACAACTGAGTTGCTTTTGTGAGCATGGGAGTACCTCCTGTAACAGCCCACGATACGGGCGTTACTTGCTCGTCAGGTTGAAGGATCACCAGTCGCCAGGCCAATATGGACTAGATACGTCCTCATCGTCCTCCACTGCAAGGGGAAACTGAGCATTATCCTGCCCATCCATCCAGGCGGTTGGCATTGCATCGACGGCATCGAAGAATGCGTCGATTCCGTCTATCACTTGCGAGAGATCGCGCAGGTTCACCGACTTGAGTTGGCCAAACGCTTGCTCATCCGTTGAAGCCGGCGGATACCTGAATGCTGTAGACCCAGGGTCTACCCTTGGGAACTGACTTATGGAGCGCTCAATCACATCCAAGTCCTTGCATTGCTTTCCAGGCCAAATCTCCTCAAGTATGGGTCTGCACCTACCCCATAGTAGCTCTAGCTTGTGCTCTCTTGGAATCGGTACGGCTCGGCGTGATATATAGTCATAGCCGATCAGCAACTTCATACATAGTTCTAGATAGTGTCGGTACATAAACACCACTGGGTACACCAGCATATCCGGGGACTCCGACAGGTCTCTGACATTGTCTGCATGGGGACAGTTGATGATGCGGTGGGCAATCAGATCTGCTGCCCATTTATAGCTCTTGGCATAGTCACACCAGCCCGCTCGACTGAGGACTAGTCGGGCTGTCTCAATGGTATCCCCGTCCTCGACGAACGGCGTATCGCCCTCTTGCGGCCAAGGATATTCGTTGTCTTCCATAGCTACGCTGCCTCACTCTCTGGATGAGCCCTCCCGACACGAAGCGCGGCCGGTATCACCCCTCTTCCCAGTACTTCGTCTCTTTCTTAAGCCGAGCCATGCGCTGCTTCATTTCTGCGAGCTTGGCGGCGTGTTTCGGGTCCTGGGCGAGGTTGCGCATCTCGGGTCGGATCGTTTCTCAGGTCGTACAACTCGGAGATGTCGTTGATCTCCGGGTACTCGACGTACTTCCCGTCCTCGGTCCGGACCGCCAGCACCGTCGGCGTCTGGGGATACGCCTTCTCCGCGAAGTACTCGTAGAAGAAGTCATCGCGCCACTCGACCTTCTTGCCCTCAAGGAGCGGCCGGAACGAACGGCCCTGCATGTCGGACGGGACCTTAACGCCTGCGATGTCGAGGAGCGTCGGCGCGAGGTCGATATTGAGCACCATCTTGTCGAGCGCGCTGCCCGGCTGCACCACGACCTGCCTGTCCATGTGCCACTTGCCGACATAGGCGGTCTCGTAGCCGGACTGCTGTAGAAGCTGCGGGAAGGTGGTCTCCTTGTCGGTCGGGGACGGCTGCTGGTTGCCCCGGACTCCGTGCAGGTGGACGTACTTGCTCGTCAGGAAGCACGCGCGGCTCGAGGAGCAGAGCGATGTCGTCACGAAAGCGTTGCTCAGCCGGACGCCCTCCCGCGCCAGGCGGTCCATGTTCGGCGTCTTGATGAACGGATGGCCCATGTGGCTCATCACGTTCCAGCGGTGGTCGTCCGAGATGATGAACACTATGTTCGGGCGCTTCGTGTCCTCGGCCATGAGAGGGAGGCTTCCGAGGGCCATCAGACCGACTCCGGCGGCTCCGACATGCGTGAGGAACTCTCGGCGTGCGACCTTGCGCGAGCTCATTGGCTGACTCCTTGCGGCGTTGCTTCTACCGGAATCATAGTCGGGAACGCAGGGAGGTGTCAAGGAACGCCCGACAACCGTGAGAGCGGACGATAGCCGATCAGCTCACGGGTTCGTCGGCCCGCGAACGATCTCCAGTGCGCCGAACTTGCCGTAGTGGCGCCTCGATCGCCAGGATGCGGCCCTAAGGTCATAGATCACGCCGTCTCCCTCGATCTCGGCGGTGTCGCCGGCCTTCATCACCGCGCCGGTGTTGATCGTGTAGGCGGCGGCGTTCGTGATCAAGCTGTGATACTCGTTGACGTTCTCCTCATCCTGGAACCGGACCTCCAGGTCGGGAAGGCCGAAGTACTGCATCCCGTGCGTGTGCATCCACATCCCGCCGCCGTCGGGCACGAGATGCACCGACGCCGCGAGCAGGAAGAGGGCCTCACCGCTGAGCAGGTCCTCATCCATGAACGGCTCGACCTTCGAACGCTGGTGGTAGGCCGGTGAGGATACGTTGACGTACCCGACGCCGGGATAGAGGCCGAGGAGCGTGAGCAGCATCCGGGCGACCGAGCGCACGCACTGGACCGCCTGCTCCGGGTCCGGGACGGACTCGATGGTCAGCACCGCCTTGTGGAACTCCAGTTGGTCTCTTTCCTCATTGGTGAGCCCGTGCGAGGTCATCACCGCGAGGTCGGTCAACTGCTTCGGGAGTGGGATGCCGTAGGACGAGATGACCGCACGGCTGACGCCGTCATCGACCGCAAACCGTCGGGCCTTGTCCTGCGGGCTGGCCCATTCGGCATTCTCGTCGCAGGTCGTGTCGCCGCCCCACTGCTCCCGGAACGCCCGCGTGAACTCCGCCGGGTCGAACTCTACCGGCTCGGGAAGGGGCACGGCAAGCCGGAGGAACGAGTTGTCGATCTCGGCGCGCCGTTTGCCCGACCAGTACATGTAGGCGAGCAGCAGGACGATAACGGCGATGACGACGTACTGCACGTGAAGTCTCCTGTGGGTAGCTCGGTACGATCAGCCACTCGTGAGTTCAGAAGGGGTACGGTGCTCGATGTCCGTCTTGTCGAAATCCTTATCGAATGTGACTAGCGTGCAGTTCCGAGCTGATGAGGCGACATACTGATAGGCATCATCGAAATCCAGACCGAACCGCGCCATTACGGAAGACGCCTGCTGCAACTCGGCGCTGTCCAGACAGATCCTCGTGACACCGGAGGTGACGAGCACATCCGACAGGAAATCGTCGAATAGATCATACCTTCGGTTTCTGCCAAGTATGACGGCAATCGAATAGAGAGTGAACTCGGAGATCGCCAGATCCGCCGGGTCGTTGTCATCGATGAGACGACGAACCTCGTCAGACCGTTCCTGGTCGAGAAGCAACTCCAGCCAGATGTTGGTGGCGAGCAAGAGCATCAGTCACCCCACCACTCCATGGCCTTCTTCTGCAGTTCGACGGACGTATACTTATCGCGCAGTTCCCTGAGACCGCCCGCCCAAGTCAGCCTGAGCTTTCCGTGCTTAGCACGCGCTTTCGTGTCGAGCAGGTACTCAACGAAATCCTCGACCTCGCGCTGCAGGTGAGGAGGCAATCTCTTGATCTTATCCTCAATCGTAGCCATTGTGGCTCTCCTTCACGGACGGCTGATATGCTGGAACGTTACCCACTCGTCCTGGCAATTTTGAGTTTCGGCTTCGGGGCCGGACCTTCCTGCTGCTCCCAGAGGGTCCGGGCAAGCGGGAACGGGTCGAGCGCGCGGTCGAGGATGCCGTGGACGTAGGCCAGCGTGACGCCGTAATTCGTCATCGGGATGCCGGCGTCCTTCGCCACCTGCTGGCGGTAGCAGACCTCGCGCCGGTTGAGCGCGCATGCGCCGCAGTGGATGATCAGGTCGTAGGTCTTGAAGTCCGCCGGGAACTCGATCCCGGAACTGAAGCCGAACTCCAACTCGCCGCCGACCATCTGCCGGAGCCAGCGTGGAATCTGCACCGTGCCGATGTCGTCGCCCTGCCGGTGATGCGTACATCCTTCGGAGATGAGCACGCGGTCGCCGACCTTCAGCCGCCGGAGCGCCCTCGCCCCCTCGACGAAGTCGCCCAATTCGCCCTTGTAGCGCGCCATCAGGATCGAGAAGCTGGTCATCCAGACATCCTTCGGGGTGTCCGCCGCAACCTTCAGGAACGCCTGGGAGTCGGTGATGACGATCTTCGGCTTGCGGTTGAGGCTCTCCAGCGCGCTCTTCAGTTCGCGCTCCTTGACGACCACCGCGTAGGCGTCGTGATCGAGCGCGTCGCGGAGAGTCATGACCTGCGGGAGGATCAGCCGTCCCTTCGGCGCGGCCTTGTCGATCGGCACGACGAGCACGACGATGTCGCCGGGATCGATCAGGTCGCCGATGATCGTCGGTTCGGCGAACCCCTCCGGCGCGGCGGAGATCATCGCCTGCTTCAGCCCGTCGATGTTCTGGCCGGTGACGGCGGATACGGCGACGAAAGGCAGGCCGTTCCCCAACGCCCAAGACTGGATACTGGTCACCGGATACTGGTCACTGGTCTGCAGGTCTGTCTTGCTCGCCACGACAACCATGGGGATCTTGCGCTCGCGGACCATCTCGACGAGCTTGTTCTCCCAGTCGGACGGCGTCTGCCCGGCCTCGATGACCAGGACGGCTAGGTCGGTCTTCTCGAGCACGCGGAGCGTCTTCTCGACCCGCAGTTCGCCGAGCGCGCCGACGTCGTCGATCCCGGCGGTGTCGGTGATGACGACGGGACCGATCGGGAGGATCTCCATCGCCTTGGTGACGGGGTCCGTCGTGGTGCCCGCGACCTCGGAGACGATCGCGACCTTCTGTCCGGTGAGCGCGTTGATCAGGCTCGATTTGCCCGAGTTGCGCCGCCCGAATATCGTGATGTGCATCCGTTCACCGGATGGTGTCTGGTTCAGACTGCTCATGGCTTTGGGATGAACTCCACGCCCGGCAGGCCTCTGAAGTGTTCGTCGCTGGTAACGACGGTCGCTCCCTCGGCCTGGGCAGTGGCGTAGATGATGGCATTGGCCATCGGAAGCTTGCACCGCAGGCTGAGGTCGGCCGCCGAAAGCGCAAGTCTCTCCGACAAAGATACCACGATCCCCTTTCGCATGCCGGCCATCGCATCGACTGCCTGCCGCTCGCCGGCATCGCGAGCTATCTTCCTGTAGACCTCATAGAGGATGATCGTAGGCATCAGTAATGGCTCTGATCCTTTGATGTAGCCGGCAAAGCGCTCTGCCAATGGCCCCTCAACGAAGTACTCGATCCATCCGGAGGAATCAACTACTATCAAAACCGGTCCTCCTCCTCCCGAATGTTGTCCGTCGACATACCTTTGAGAAAACCCTTCATCTCCGAGATGTCCCGACTTGGAACGATCTCGATTCGATCTCCAATCGCGAGCATGATCAGCTTCTGGCCCTTCTGTATCTTCAAGGGCTCACGGATCTCCTGAGGAATGCATATCTGATACTTGCTGGAAACGGTAACCTCTGCCATTGCGCCCTCCGTTCAACACTTTTCTGATCGATCATGATATTGTACAACGCATGTGTGCAGATGGTCAAGACACGCCTGAACGCTTGATGAACTGCTCGCAGGCGGCGTTGAGGAACCTCCACGGGGTCCGGGGTTCGACCTCGGCGGCGAGATCGACGTCACGGACGCTGATGGCGGCGGCGAGGCAGGGATTGAGGCTCTCACAGCCGGGACGGAGCATTGGCGATTGTCTCGGCAGACTCGGCATAGCCCGATAGGCCAATGCTTGGCCTGTACAACAACGCTGTGCTGACTACGGTCTCTCGAACCACTTCTTCGCGGCGCCGACCTGCTCGATGGCCGCGATCTGCTTCTCGTGCCAGCGAGGGCTCGTCTGGCGCCAGACGGTCTGGAGGAAGCCCTTCAGGCGCTCGGGCGAGATGTTCTCCCGCGCGAACTTCACGGTATCGCCGAAATTGGTGTCGCACGACCAGTTCGCGCCGGTCGGAACCTGGTCGTAGCCGTGCTCCTCGAGGTCGAGGTACGCCTTCACGTAGGTATCCTCTTTGTTGAACGGCTCGCCGTAGTACCAGTTGCTCTGGAGGACGTGCTTCGGCATCTTGTCCCAGAAGAGGTCGGGATGATGCCAGAGGCAGTCGGACCAGACCCACGGCCGCACGCCCTCGCACTCCACCTGATCGAAGTAGAAGTATAGATCGTGCCACCAGAGGTCGAACTGCCGGCAGACGACGTACTCGAAGTGCTGCTGGTGCGGATAGGTCTCCTCGTCCATGCCGAGGTGGAAGAACCGAGGCCTGTCGAAGATGCCGATGACCTCCTTGATCAGGTCCTTGCAGACTCCGTAGTAGATGTCGGTCGAGAGCATCCGGGAGTATTGCCCGAGCCAGGCGTCGTGGCAGGCGGAGAAGTTGAGCTTCGGGATCGGCTCGATGCCGAGTTCGCGCAGCCGTGTGAGTTCCTGCTTGAGCCGATCCACCGTCCATGCGCCCTGGACGGCGATCTCGGGGTGGCTCTCGTACCGGACGGCGTCACCCAAATCGAGGACGACCATGTTGATCCCGGAATCGACCATCCGCAGGACGAGGTCGTTCCAGACGTCGGTGTCGAAGCTCAGATAGGGACGGGCGATGTGGTCCCGATCCCACACGGGGTCTTCGCGGTCGATCCACATGTTGAAGCTCAGGTGGATCAGGTCCGCCCAGATGAGTTGGTTGTTGTTCATGCTACTACCTCTCGATTACATATCGGAACCGCCAAGACGCCAGGTACGCCAAGGATGCCCTAGTCAGACGCTAGATGCTGAAGGCGCGCTCTGAGCTTGCCGAAGCCCTCGAAGAATGGTGGGACGATCAACTTTCTGCCGCCCACCGGATGAAGCGCAATGCCCTTTGGTGATGAAGGCGATATCTCGTACTCCGGCTCGATGGACTCGATATCCGGACGAGACAGGTGGATCTCCTTGCCGAACAGATGGCAGATGCTCACCCGACCCTCCGCAAACTCTATTCTCGTCGGATAGAGACTGAAGAAGTAGACTGCGAATACGGCCAAGAGCGCCCCCGGAAAGAGGATCGGCAACCACATGGGGGCTATTCCCGCTCGGGCGATCGGCGTGAACACCAAGAGCGGACCACCCACCGCCGAGATTCCCATGACCAGGAAGCGGCTCCGCCACCGAGCGCTCCAACCGAAACTGACGGGACCGATTTCATCCGGGAAGTCCGCCCCGGCGGTTGAGTCAGCAGCATCCGTCTCGCGCTCAGACGCCGTGACATACCGATTCGCCAGTAGTGAGGCCCCAATCACGGGCCAGACGACCTGCATCTGCCTGAAGCCCGACAACGCTAAGTCGCAGCCGAAGCGGGCGAACAGAGCGATGACAAACGCGTGAAATCCCCAACCCCGGCGCATGGCGGAGGCTGCGCCGGTGACGACCGGCGCGAGGCTCCAGAAGATAGTCATGGGGGTGTCTCGCCGTTCCACGCCCACATGAGGCGGTGCGAGAACGCCCACGGGTCGTTCCAGTGGACCGCCGTCAGGATAAGCTGGAGGGCGGCACCGGCTGCGACAACCCAGGTCAGAATCTCTCCAAACATGTCACGACGCAGATCCGTTCTCTCCTCATCCCAAAGTCAGGCGCCATTCCCTTGTTCGCCGTCAGCGGCGGGAATGCATGCCTTCAAGGCACGGTAGGTCAGTATAGCCCGAAGGTCTCTTCCTGGAAAAGACGGAGGAGTTCGTTGGTTTCCTTGACGCGTTGGTCGGCAAGCTGACGGGCCCTGGAGGACGTGATCGCCTGCATGCTCATGTCGCGGTATCTCTTCGCGGCGGCGTATCCCGTGCGGAGGTCGCGGCCGCAGATCCCGAAGACCTTGACCGTACCGGCGACCCCGATGATATCGAGCGCGTCGGCGTCGGTGAAGAGCTTCGATTCGACGCTCCGGTCGGCCGGTCCGCCGTGGTGGTATCGGATGATCTCAAGCACCAGGCGGCTGAAGTCTTCGGGGTAGCCGTTCTCGCAGAGGAACTCCCCGGCGACCTCGGCCGAGCGGTCGTAGTGCTCCACCCCCGGCTTCGCCCACTTGGCATATCCGCCCCAGTCGTGGAGGTAGGCGGCGACCCAAACCGCCTCCCGATCGTACTCGATGCCTTCGTCGAGCATGGAGATGAGCTTCAGGAGGCGCTCGGCGTGCATCAGCGCCCAGTCGCCGCCGTATTCCCTGGTGATCTCGATGATCTGTTCATGCGTGAGCATTCTGGCGTTTCCTTTCGCGTGACGAATGGGACAAGTAGGACCTATGGGACGGATGGCGGCGTCTCATCATCGGACGAAGTGCCGTCGGACCTCACTTCGGCATCCATAGCGCTCAGGCCGGCGATGCCGGGGTGCGTCATCTCGGACGGGGAGAGGATGGTGTCGAGCTGCTCTTCGGTGAAGAGGCCCTTGTGGAGCGCAAGCTCGCGGATCGTCTTGCCGGTTTCCTGCGCCTCCCGGGCGAGCTCGGATGCCGCCTCGTAGCCGATGTAGGGCGAGAGCGCCGTCACCGGGATGAAGCTCCGTTCGAGCAGTTGGAAGCAGTGCCACTCGTCCGCCTCGATGCCCTTGACGCACTTCTCGGCGAGGAGCTTCGCCGCCGCCGTGAGCATATCGAGCGACTGGAAAAGGTTGTGCGCGAGCGCCGGGACGAACGCGTTCAGTTCGAGCTGGCCGTTCATCGCGCAGAGGGTGATCGCCTGGTCGTTCGCCATCACCTGGAACGCGACTTGGCTGACCGCCTCCGTGGCGACGGGATTGACCTTGCCCGGCATGATCGACGAGCCGGCCTGAAGCTCCGGCAGCTTGATCTCCCCCAACCCGGCGCGCGGCCCGGATGAGAGGATGCGGAGGTCGCCTGCGATCTTGGCGAGGTCGGTCGCCGCCGCCTTGAGCATCCCCGAGACCTCGACGAACAAGTCACAGTTCTGCGTGGCGTCGATCATGTTCTCGGCGCGCGCGAGCCCGACGCCGGTCAGTTCGCGGAGGATATCGACTACCTGGAACACGTACCTGCGGTCGGCGTTGAGGCCGGTCCCGACTGCAGTCCCGCCGAGGTTGACCTGCCTGAGCCGCTCCTCGACCTTGTAGAGCCGCCACCAGTCGCGCTGGACCGCCTGCGCCCACGCGGAGAACTCCTGGCCGAGCGTGATCGGCACGGCGTCCTGCATCTCGGTCCGGCCGACCTTCAGCACGCCGGCGAACTCCTTCTCCTTCTCCTGGAGCGCGTGTTGGAGATCGGCCATCGCCTGGCTCGTGCCCTGGAGCAGGCGGATCGCGGTGAGCTTCACGGCGGTCGGGACGACATCGTTCGTCGACTGCGAGAGGTTGACGTGATCGAGCGGATGGACGAGATCGTAGTCGCCCTTCGTGCCGCCGAGGATCTCGATCGCGCGGTTGGCGATCACCTCGTTGGCGTTCATGTTCATCGAGGTGCCCGCGCCGCCCTGGAAGGCATCGGTGATGAACTGATCGTGCAGCTTGCCCGCGGCGATCTCATCGCACGCCGCCGTGATCGCGCTGCCGATGCGCTCGTCGAGGTAGCCGGTGCGCATGTTGGCGACGGCGCATGCCTTCTTCACCAGCGCGAGCGAGCGAATCAGCTCCCTGTGAATGCCGACTCCCGAGATGCGGAAGTTCTCGGCGGCGCGGAGCGTATGGATGCCGTAGTAGGCATCGGCGGGCACATCCATGCAGCCCAGGAGATCGTGTTCCTGTCTCGTCTTCATGGCTTCATTATAGCACAGCCATCCATGCAACCGGAGAGCCGCAGTCAGGGGCCGCCGAGATGTTGATGCTGTGCACGCAGTCAGACGATGCGGTGATCAACCTGATCGCGCCGGGGAAGTAGTGTTGAACGGCCCGGGGCTTCGCGCCCGGGCCGTTCTGCATTTCAGAGGCAACCGTACACGGCAGGAGTGAGCCTGTCAGCGGTGGGCTCGCTGCGGACCTGTCTGATCACCTCAGCATGCTTCTCCTGCTTGCCGACTTCGAGCCGCCGCCGCATCTGCGTTCCAGGATTACCGGGAGGCAGGAGGCACACTATGCCGCATGACGTTGCACGCCCCAGTAGTCATACCAGGGGCCGTAGTCCTCGGCTTGACCGGTGTACTCAGGAGCTGACTTCAGGTGGTCGGCGGTCATGTCGAGGACCAGCCGCTGGTTCTCCTCGTCCGCCATCAGGTTATCGAGGGGCACCAGGGTCTGTTTCTCGGAGATTCCCCAGTACTCGCCGTAACGCACCACGACGAGCGCCCCGCGATCGTCCGACGTGAGGTCCCTGACCTCTCCGATCTCGTGGCCGTGCTCATCGAGGACCTTCCAGCCCGTCAGATCGGTGACCTCCATCTCCTCCTCGCCGCCGGTCATCCACTCAGGCTCTCTCTCGCTCCAGTGGTCGTAGTAGCGTCCGAAGTCCCGCTCATCGGCGGTGTACTTCGGCGCATCTTTGAGATCCTCATCGGTGCCCAGGAAGAGAGCCTGGTTGCGGTCCAGGTTCAGCTCGAGCCAGTCGATCGGCACCAGGGTCTGGCTGGTGCCCATACCCCAGAACCCGCCGTAGCTGACGAGCGCCATAATGGCCGCGCCGGCCTCCTCGCTCACCATGAGATCATCGATCGTACCGATCTGGTCGCCGTTCTGGTTTACCACAGCCCAGCCGCGGACATCCGGCTCACCCTCCACGACCTGCCAGTCCTCCATATCGCTGAGCCGCCTCAGATCGTTCGGTCTCTCGACGTAGTAGTCGTACTCCTCCTCTTCCATCATCTCTTGGTCGGTAGTGCGTTCTTCCATCGCATATCCTCCTTGTGCCGTGACGAACTGACATCACAATCGCTATCGATGGCCGAAGTCGTGGGGCCGGTCTACGCGACATCCCCGCGTCCTCGCGTCAAGACCCATGCCCGGCACACATACCCTGTACCCCGTAGGCGTGCGCGCTATGCGGCGCCTGCGCGAGGCGGCGGAGGTGCGCAGCGCGCATCCGAGTCCTATACCCGCGACCAGTAGTCGTAGTAGGTGTCGAAGTCCCGGCTCGCGGGATCATACTCCGGGGCGTTCTGGAGATCGTCGATCGAGCCCGTGAAGATGACTCGGTTGTCCGGTATATCGATTTCAACCCGATCGAGCGAGATGGGAATGTGTCGGTTGTTCAGATGACCGTGCAGACCGTAGTCGACGTCGCTTTCGCCGATGACCTCGCCGGTGTGGACGACGATGAAGACCACCTGGCCCGCCTGCGTACTGACGAGCAGTTCCTCGACGCTGCCCAGCGGGATGCTGTTGTCTGCATCGAACACGGCCCAGCCACGGATGTCCGGTTCCCCGCGGGCCACGCGCCAGTCGGGCAGATCACCAAGCTCCTGAAGGTCGGATGGGCGGCGAGCATAGACATCGATCTCGGCGGATGGCGCGGGCTCATACATGGGATGCCGCCTCACCTCGCACATGCGAACAGACGACCGATCGGGCTGCCATCATTCGCTCCGTATCGCGGCCCGGCATCACTCGCCGGCCGAAGAAGAACCAGAGGATGACACCGACCACGATGATGGCGATCAGGCCGAAGACCAACCACAGCAGGCGGCTTCCCGGCGGAGTCGTCCGTTCGATGTCTATGCGTGTCACCGATACTTCTCCTTCGTCGCTGGGAGCGTGAGCATCCGGCATCCGTCGTGAATGACTTTACCCCCAAGTCAGTGGAGTTATGCGGCGAGTCCGACGCCGCGGACATGAATAAACGCCGGATCAACCTTGCAGGAGTATGGCGAGAGACGCCGAAGTCATGATTGGGTGCTCACCTGCACGGCGCGCACCCGGCATCCGATCCACAGCGAACCGGGAGGTACTCACTTGCTGATCACAAAGCGAATCCGCGCCGCACTCATTGTCGGCTCAGCGCTGGTTCTTGCCGCGCTCTCCGCTACATCCGGCGACAAGCCGCTCTTCTCGGGCGGTGAACGGCAGCCGTCGGACGCCATTGTGCTCTTCGATGGTAGAGACCTGTCGCAGTGGGTCCGAGCCGGCTCCGGCGAACCCGCGAACTGGAAGGTCGAGAAGGGATACATGGAGGTATCGAGCGGCAACATACAGACCAAGCAGACTTTCGGCGACTGCCAACTGCACGTGGAGTTCTGGCTGCCGCTGATGCCCGATGCCAAAGGTCAGGGCCGGGCGAACAGCGGGGTCTATCTCCAGGGCAGGTACGAGGTCCAGGTGCTGGATTCCTATGGGCTCGAAAGCAAGGACAACGACTGCGGCGGGATCTACGGAATAGCCGCCCCGATGGTGAACGCATGCAGGCCGCCGGAGCAGTGGCAGAGCTATGACATCATCTTCCGCGCTCCGAAGTTCGATGACAAAGGCGAGATGACCAGCAGAGCGCGCATGACCGTCCTCCACAATGGCGTCCTCATCCATGAGAATGTGGAGATACCCGGACCGACGACCGCCGGAACGTTGGGCGATCCCAAGTCCCTCGGCCCGGTGATGCTCCAGGACCACGGCAATGCGGTCCGGTACCGAAACATCTGGATCCGACCGCTGTAGTCGGCGTGAATCAACATCCGGAAGGGCAGATATGTCTAGTTGGCGAACGATATGTGACTAAAAAAGTCCGCCGCACTGCAAAAAAAACCTTGACTTACCTTGACAAATGCTGCATATTGGTATTGAGGCAAGTTGTGCCAACTACTGCAGCACCTTCAGGCAACAGGCCCAACTGTAATTCTGGATTGTAGGAAGCTAGACCTGCACCCAGCAAGGCAAGACCGAGACAGGATGCTAGACAGCAATTTGAGAATCGCAGAACGGGCGAACAAACACAGCAACAGCGGAACTCGTATTCCTCCCGTATTCCTCGTACAAACGAGCTTGTCACGGATGACGGGCTAGCTGTGCCTGGTGGTTCGCATTACTATCCCGAATATCGCTCTCAGTAGCGTTTCCACATCAAGAAATCCGCAAAGGAGGCTAGAACGACGGCAATGTAACCGTTTTCATTGAGCGCATGAGCTTCGTGCTGCGACTCGATAGCCAGGCAACCGAATAGGGCAGAACAACGGCATCACCGAGGCAGAAATCCGACCCCCCTGGTTGGAGACTATCCAGCAATTCTCTAATCATTCATTCTGTAGTACCTGTAGTACCGCGACCCTGCCATCGCGTCAGGAGGTGATGACCGGCCAGTAAACCGCCGGCAGTCCTGTTCTACCTATGAGGGAGATGAAGATCGCCTCACTATCGGGAAGGAGCTACAGCTAATGTCAAAGTTTTGGGAATTATATACTTGACTAGCCGCCGGGATTGTGCTATAATGAAGCCAGATCGATAGAGAGGTTGCTTCCATGAAAAGCGCAAACCAGAGCCCCGAGCAGTTGAGTCTATACCAGTTCTTCCAGCAGTTCCCTGATGAAGCGTCCGCCGTCGCCTTCTTCGAGAATCGACGCTGGGGCGGAAAGCCCTTCTGCCCGCACTGCGGTTCGATCTCCGTGTCGAGCGTTCCGAGCGGAAAGCCGATGCCTTATCGGTGCAAGGATTGCAGAAAGCATTTCAGCGTTCGCACCGGAACGGTTCTCGCGGAAAGCAAGCTCCCGCTTCACAAATGGCTCATGGCGATCTACATGTTACATACGGCCCGCAAAGGCGTGTCGAGCGTTCAAATGGCGAAGGAGTTGGGCGTCACACAGAAAACAGCCTGGTTCCTGAATCATCGAATCCGCGAAGCTATGAAACACAGAGGCGGCTTGTTCACCGGAGAAGTCGAGGTAGACGAGGTATACATCGGCGGAAAAGAGAAGAACCGACATGCCTCCAAGAAGAAGAACCTCGGGCGCGGAACCGCAGGAAAGCAACCCGTCTTCGGCCTTCACCAGAGGGACGGCGCGACCAGAGCGTTTCCCATCGACGGAACCGACAAGATCAAGTTGCAGTCGGCGATAGTCGAGAACGTGAAGCGCGGCTCTACGATCTACAGCGATTCCCATGCTGGGTATACTGGCATCAAGGGATACGCTCATCACAGCGTAGCTCACACAGTCGGCGAATACGTGCGCGGCAAGGCTCACACTAACGGAGTGGAATCCTTCTGGGCTTTGCTACAGCGCGGCTATGTGGGCATCTACCATCACATGAACGTTGAACACCTTCATCGGTACGTCAACGAGTTCTCGCGCCGCCACACCGCGCGGACCTGCGGCACGCTGGATTGCATCGCGAGAACCATAGATGGTATGATTGGGCGAAGGTTGTCATACAAGGAGTTGATATCATGACGACGCTTTACGGTCAGTTCGACACCATGATTGATGCCGTCCTGGGACCGCCCCCGCGCGAAGTCCGCGACGGTCCCTTGACCTGTATCGACTTGTTCTGCGGCATAGGCGGCTTTCACGTAGCCGCGAAGAACTTGGGGCTTGATGTGATCTTCGCGTCCGATATCGACGCCGAAGCCAGGGCCGCGTATCGGTATAACTACGGAATGGTTCCGTCGGGCGATATCACCGCTATCAAGGCCGAAGACATACCCGACCACGATATCCTGCTCGCGGGATTTCCCTGTCAGCCATTCTCGATCATCGGAAGCAAACGCGGAACCGCCGATCCTCGCGGAACCTTGTTCCTTGAGATTCTTCGCATAGTTCGCACGAAGAAGCCGCTCGGCATCGTCCTGGAGAACGTCAAGCAACTCGCGACCGCTCAGCACGGGACGATACTCCGACAGATCCTTGATGATCTGCGGGGTATGGGCTATTCGGTTGACTGGCGTATACTGAACGCTCTGGATTTCGGACTGCCGCAGAAGCGCGAGCGCGTCATAATCGTGGCTACGCTTCCAGCGTTCAAGGACTTCCCTTGGCCAGAAGAGAAGATTCCCATGAAGCCGCTCGCTGATATACTAGAGACGGACCCGGACCCGAAATACTTCGTTTCCGACAGGATCAAAGCGAAGCGCCATGAGAACCATAAGGCGGAAACCGTTCCGTCGATCTGGCATGAGAACAAGGCCGGACACATATCCAGCTATCCGTGGTCGTGCGCTCTGAGGGCCGGGGCGTCATACAACTATCTGCTTGTCAACGGAGAGAGGCGACTGACTCCGCGCGAGATGTTGCGGCTACAGGGCTTCCCTGATAGTTTCAAGATCGTTTGCTCGGATTCGCAGACTCGAAAGCAAGCGGGAAACGCAGTGCCAATACCGCTCGTAGAAGCGGCTATCAAGGGGGTACTTGATGTCATCGGACAATCCGAGACTGCGGGGAATGGCCGCCAGGAGAACAGGGCCGTATCCGTTGGGGCAACCCACGGACGTGGTTCTGTTCGACATAGCCAAACAACTGGTTCACAGATTGGCGATAGGATGTAGCGACATTACCGGAGACGATTTCGGAACGATCTTCGCCAACGCCATAGGCGGAGAGCATCGCGGACGGCCTCTCGGCATCGCTGATGTGGTATGGAATGGTTGCGCCTGGTCTGTCAAGACGGTAAAAGCCGCGCGACCTTACGAGCAGGCGTCCGTCAGGCTAATCTCAGGGCGATGCTCGCCCGATTACTCGCTCGGAATCGCCGACCCTCACGCCAATCCAGATAATACCGGGCGGGCGGTTCTGTCGATATGGAACGCGCGAGTGAACGAGGCTCTGGATCAGCATGATGATTTGCGGATAGTCGTCTTGATTCGCAATATGGAAGCCAGAGAATACCGCATATTCGAGGAAGAAGCCCAACGGTTCACGCCCGGCGATTATCGGTGGGAGTTCAACCCGCGCGGCAACCTGGAAGGATACGATCGGGTTAGCGGAGAGCACAAGTTCACGTGGCAACCGCACGGGAGTCAGTTCACTATTCTACGTCATGTGCCAGCGTCGGCAAGGCGCTTCAGCATCAATCGCAATGTTCCCATCGTTTCCGTTGAGGCGGTTCTGCAAGGAATAAACTTCGATCCCAACTGGATCACTGTGTATGGACAAGATTGACAAAGCTACGCGAAGCCGCGTCATGGCGAGCGTAAAGTCTAAGAACACCAAACCTGAAATGCGCGTCCGTTCGACGGCCCACAAGCTGGGTTTTCGGTTTCGACTGCACAGCAAGGCCCTGCCCGGCAAACCAGACCTAGTTTTCCCCTCGCGCCGCATCGCCTTGTTTGTTCACGGCTGTTTCTGGCATGGGCATGATTGCCGACACGGACGGCGCCAGCCCACAACGAACGTAGACTACTGGCGAGAGAAGATCAGGCGGAACGTCGAACGCGACGCCAGAACGCAAGCGGAGTTGACCGGCCTAGGATGGAAGCCTGCCGTCATATGGGAGTGCCAAATCAATCCGGCGACTCTGCCCCAACTCATCAACGATACGCTCACTGGCTAGTCAAGTATGTAATTCCCAAAGTTTTCATGGGCACTGCTCGCCGTACTGACGGTGGCAGCATTCTGTGCGCC
>CAYXOC010000017.1:0-84765 GCA_964466715.1 uncultured bacterium | reverse complement strand
CGGAGTCGAGCCACCGGCTTCTTCCTAACTTTCAACTAAACCTGGGACATGCTCTCCCCATGTGTCACTCAGGTACGGTTCAGCTCAACTATACCCGTTTCGGTGGGATGGGTAATCCATGGGTTTGCGGAGGACGGACGGGAGGGTGGAACAAGTTCATGGCGGAGAGGGTGGGATTCGAACCCACGGAGACGCTAGGCGCCTCAACAGTTTTCGAGACTGCCGCTTTCGACCACTCAGCCACCTCTCCGAGAAAGTATGAAGTTGGTAGTATGAAGTTAGTAGTAGGAAGCAGGTAGTGGGAAGGGAAAGACTCAACTGGGGTCTTTTCGCTTTCCACTTCCTTCTTCCAGATAGGTTGTGGCGCCCTTGGAGAGAATCGAACTCCCGACGCCCTCCTTAGGACGGAGGCGCTCTATCCACTGAGCTACAAGGGCACGGTGAAGTGGGAAGTTGGCAAAAAAGAAGGAAGACACCGGCGGCATCTCTCTTCTTTCTACGTCCTTCTTCAAACTAGATTGTGGCGCGCTTGGAGGGATTCGAACCCCCGACCTAAAGGTCCGCAACCTTTCGCTCTATCCCCTGAGCTACAAGCGCGCGTCGTTTCCGACCCTTCGGAACAGGAGATAGTATACCACGCCGGACACTCGTTGTCAACGACTTCGGCGGCGTCGCGACACTGATTGTTGACACTCCGAGCAGGCCGGATGTATACTCTCCGAAGCAGTTTCGTGCTCCTACCCGCGATCGCACTCCTACTCGGTCCCGAACCCCGAGTGCGACCACGAGTAGGAGTAGGAGGAGAGCACCATGAACCTGGTCATTCTCGGATGCGGACGCATCGGATCCACACTCGCGAGATCCATGTCCAGAGAGGGACACCGCGTCTCCATCATCGATCGCAAGAGCGAGGCTTTCCGCAGGCTCGGACCGGATTTCGGCGGCCAGATGGTCGTCGGGAACGGCATCGACGACGCGGTTCTTAAGAAGGCCGGCATCGAGCAGGCCGATGCTTTCGTCGCAGTCACGAACGGCGACAACACCAACATCATGTCCGTGCAGATCGCCAAGGAGCGCTTCCACGTACCCAAGGTCGCTGCGCGCATCTACGATCCGATCCGAGCGTGCGCATATCGCGAACTCGGAATCGAGACCATCTGCACGACTATCATCGGCGCGAAGCTCATGAAGGATCTCCTGCTCGGCAAGGAATGGGGTACGGCGGCCGAATACTGCAACTTCACCGACGATGAGGCGGAGATCTGAGAATGGAGTGATGGGATAACGGAGTATTGGAGTGCTGGTGTAATGGGTTTGCCGGCGCTCCACCGCTCCGGTACTCCGAGACTCCATTCGCCTACGAAACGGAGACACAACCATGTATATAATCGTTGCCGGTGGCGGCAAGGTCGGACATTACCTTACTAGAGCGCTCGTTGATGCGGGCCATGAGGTCCTCCTGGTCGAGAAGGACCCCGGGCGCGCGCACTACCTCGCGGAGGACCTCGGCGAGGTAGTCACCGTGGGAGACGCGTGCGAAGTGCGAACAATGCGCGAGATCGGCATGGAGCGCGCAGACGTCGTCGTGGCTACGACGGGCGATGACGAGGACAACCTGGTCATCTGCCAGATGGCCAAGCTGAAGTTCCACGTGCCGAGAACGATCTCGCGCGTGAACAATCCTACCAACGTGCAGATATTCCACACCCTCGGCATCGACGCTACGGTGAGCAGCACGGAGATCATCTTCAACCTGATCGAGCAGCAGATCGAGACCGATGAAGTCATCCCGCTGGCGGCCCTGCAGCGCGGAAACATCGAGATCGTCGAGATCGACCTCGGCAAGAACTCGCCGGTGGTCGGCAGGCGGATCACTACCGTGCCGATGCCCGCGGATGCGCTCGTAATCTCGATCGTCCGCGGGGGCCACGCAATCCTCCCGAACATCGACGTCGAGTTCAAGGAAGGCGACAGCGTCATCGCTCTGGTCTCCGCTGACAAGGAGAATCAGCTCCGCGCGGTTTTCCAGGAGCGCTGACAGAGCCGACGACCCTTTTGAAGACTCCTTCCCCACCTCCAACGGAGGCGCGGGAGGAGTCTTTGCTTTTCTGCGAGTAAGTATATAGGGTAAGGGCGGGAGTCAAAGCGTTCTGATCCGGGAGGTACGTTCGATGAATGCAGGTTATCTACTTATCGCTGCTGTTCCCATCTTCCTCATTGCATATAAGGCCTACGGCAGCTACATCAGTCGGGTGTTCCAGGAGAACGACTCGAACATCACTCCGGCTGAGGAGATCAACGACGGCGTAGACTACGTTCCCACCAAGCCGCTGGTGCTCTTCGGCCATCACTTCGCCTCGATCGCCGGCGCCGGCCCGATCGTCGGCCCCACATTCGCCATGGTCTTCGGCTTCATCCCGGTATGGCTCTGGCTGGTGCTGGGGAGCGTCTTCGTCGGCGCGGTCCACGATTTCTCAGCGCTGCTCACGAGTATGCGCGAGAAAGGCAAGTCGATGGCTGAAGTGGCCGAGCAGACCCTAGGCAAGGCCGGATTCCTGCTGTTCATCAGCTTCACCATCGTCATGATCCTGATGGTGACCTCCGTGTTCCTGAAGCTGACGGCGGCGGCGCTGACATCGCTCGTACCGCTCACCACGCTGAGCATGCCCGAGTCGCAGACGATGCTCAAGACCGTGGTCGATGGCGGGATCGTCAAGGCCCGCATCGGAGGCATCGCATCTACCTCGGTGATCATCATCACCGGCTTCGCGCCGCTTATCGGATACCTGCTCTACAAGAGAAGAGCGAATCCGGCCCTGATGGCCGTTGTCTCTATCCTGGTATGTGTGCTCTCCGTGGGAATCGGACTGCGCTATCCGATCAGCCTCGACCCGAATACCTGGATGTGGATAGTGGGATGCTACTCGCTTCTCGCCGCCGGAATCCCGGTCTGGATCATCCTCCAGTCGAGGGATTTCACCAATTCGTTCCTGCTCTATGGTGGAGTAACGGCGCTCGTCGCAGCAGGCATCGCGGCAGCCGCGATGGGACTGCCGATGGGTGCTCCTGCGTGGAACGTGGCTGAAGGGACGGCCAAGCTCGGGCTGATCTGGCCTATGCTTTTCATCACCATCGCCTGCGGGGCGTGCTCCGGGTTCCATGCGCTGGTTGCAGGAGGCACGACCGCAAAGCAGTGTTCGAAGGAAAGCCATGCGCGCAAGATCGCGTACGGCGGAATGGTGCTGGAGGGACTGCTCGCGGTCGGCGTATTGATCGCAGTCGGCACGGGCATCGACTTCGAGCACTACAAGGCCCTCGTCTTCCCTGCTCCGGGGACAGCGCCTCCGAACCCGGGAGCGACGTTCGCGGTCGGAATGGGTAGCCTGATGCACAAGACGTTCGCGTTCCCGGCGGCATACGGCACGATCTTCGGGATGCTGCTCGTGGAGGGATTCCTGGTCACGACGATCGATACCGCTGTCCGTCTGAACCGCTACCTGTTCGAGGAGCTTTGGGGCGCGCTTTTCCGAAATCCGCCCAGGATACTGAGGAGCTACATCTTCAACTCCGGTCTGTCCGTCGCGCTGATGCTCTATCTGGCTGCCGGCAATACGGTCATGGCGCTGTGGCCGGTTTTCGGGTCGGCGAACCAGCTTCTCGCGGCGCTGACTTTGATCGCGGTTGCGACCTGGCTCGTGGCGCGCGGTCGGAAGTTCCTCTTCGCGCTGATCCCGGCGGCGTTCATGATGGTGACGACGGTCTACTCTCTGATCTACCTCCTGCAGACCAAGTACCTGCCCGCGAAAGACAGAGTGCTGACGGCGGCCGACGGCGCGCTCGTAGTGCTCTCCGTGCTGGTGGTGATTCTCGCGGTAAAGTCCCTGCTGGCCGGTAAGAAGACGGCAGAGACCGCTGAGAAGGTGCCGGTGGCGGGTAACGTGCGGTAGATGGAACGGCGATAGATCATGAGTCTCAGGTGGTCCGGCTGCCGTGTCGGGCTCACCTGAGACTCCCTATGCCACTGCGATCTGACTTCCCTGGGCGTCCTTGGTAACCTCGATGCGGGTCGGGAAGGCGTCCTTCAGTTCGTCGATGTGGGTGATGACGAGTATCCGCTCGAAGTCGTCCTTGATCGAGTCGATCGCCTCGACCAACTTCTCACGTCCCTTGCCATCCTGAGTGCCGAACCCCTCGTCGATGATCAGGGTCTGAAGCGCCGCTCCGGCCCGGCGCGCAAGCAGCTTCGAGAGCGCAATGCGGAGCGCGAAGTTGACGCGGAACGACTCGCCGCCGCTGTAGAGCTCATAGCTGCGAGTGCCCATGTCGTCGCTGATCTTGATGTCCAGAGTCTCCGCCGTGCCGCCGGTCTTCTTGTCCCGCACCGTCTCGAAGCTGACCTGCATGGCGTTGTCGGTCATGCGGGCGAGCAGCATGTTGGCCTCGTCCTGGATCTCGGGGATCGCGTTCTCGATGATCAGCGCCTGGACGCCCTTCTTGCCGAACGCGGCGACGAGGTCGGTGTAGACGGCCTTCTCCTTCTTCGCCTGCTCGAGCTCCTTGCGTCTGGCGGCGGTCTCCTTACGGAGCATCTTGCACCGTTCGACCGACTGCTCCAGCCGCGCGATGCGGCCGGTCAACTCGCGGTCGCTCTCCCTGAGCGTGCGAAGGAGCGCCGATGCCTCTGACAGCGCCGACGCCACCGCCGGGAGATCGGTGATCGCCGCCTGCAGCTCACGGACGGACTGCTCGCAGTCGCCGATGGTCTTCCGACGCGCGTCGATCAGGTCAACGATGTTCTTGAGGTTCGCCTCATCGGACGGCAAGTCTTCCTCGGCGGTCTTGAGCGTCAGGGCGAGCGCCTCGAACTGCCGGAGGTCGGCGAGATCGGCCTTGAGCGCGCTGTGCTCCGATGCGTCGTACTGCAGGCCGTCGATCCGCGACTGGATCTCTTTCACCTGCGAGCGGATATCGAGAGCGTAGTCGTCAGTCTCGAGCTTCTTCTTGAGATCGGCAAGCCTCTCGCGGAGACGAGGCTCACCCTTGCGCGACTCCTCGGCCTGGAATACGATCTGCTCCGCCTGCGCAAGACGGCTGCGGACGGCGAGCCCATCGTTGATCGCCTTGTCGAGCGCCTGCATCTCGGCCTGAACGGAGTCGCGCCTCTTCTTGGCCTCGATACCATCAGCCTTGACCTGCCGAATCAGCGTCTCGGTCTCTTCGATCTGGCGCTTGTAGTCGGCGATGACGTTCTCATGCTTCTCGTGGCCGAGCTCCGTCTTGCAGAGCGGGCACTCCGCTCCCGGCTGGGAGATCAGTTCGAGCTTCTCCTGCAAATCCTTCAGCGACTCACCGAGGTGCTCGTATCTGGCCTTCAGCCTGCCCCACTCGTCCGCCCCGGCGCTCAACTCCGACTGGAGCGCGGTCTGACGGGCCGCCATCTCGTCGAGCTTCGCCACCTGCGCCCGCAGCGACTCGATGTCCTTCGTGACGGCGGCGGCTGCTTCGAGCCTCGTCTGAAGCTCGGACAGCTCGCGGGCCGCCGACGCGTAGTCGGCCTCAATGCGGTGCTTCTCGGTGGCGATCCCCTGCTCCAGTCGAGCCCTCTCGACCTCCAGCTTGCGGAGTTCCTCCAGACGGCTGTCGAGGCGGGCGATCCGCTCGCGGGTATCCTTCAGGCGCGCGACGCCGTCTGTGATGCGATCCTTGTCGGCGAGGACTTCACGTCCGCGGGCGACGCGACGCTCCTGGTCGATGCGCTGGGAGTCGAGGCTGCGGACCTCGTTCTGCAGCCCGGCGATCTGCGCGTCGACCTCCTTGATGCGCCGGGACTTGGCGTCAAGATCGGCCTGGCGCTGCTGGAGTTCGCGGACCTGCTCCTCGGCCTTCGACAGCTCGGATTCGAGCGACTGCCGCTCAGTCTTCGCCTCCGAGAGCTGTGCCTTCCAGGTATCCTCCTGGGCCAACTCGTTCTCGGTCTGCTCGATCTCCCTGGTCAGCTCGGTCACTCGTTGATCGGCGTCGTTCCGGCGGTCCTTCGCCTTCTGCTCCAGGATGTCGTAGCGGCTGAGGTCGAGGATGTCGGCAAGGATCTTCTTCCGGTCGGTAACCGTCTGCTTTGTGAACTCATCCGCCCTGCCCTGCTGGATGTAGGCCGAGTTGATGAACGTCTTGTAGTCCATCCGCAGGATGCGCTCGATCTGCCTCGCGGTGTCGCGCATCCCCTGGCCCGTCAGCGACCGCCAGGCGAGTGCCGGAGTTGCCCCCGCGTCTCCGCGTTCCCGCGTCCCCGCGTCATACCCCTCCGCGATGTAGAGTTCCCAGACGTTGCCGGAACTGCGCTTGCTGCGGCCTCGAATGACGCGGTAGAGGTCGCCGTTCATCTCGAAGTCGAAGGTGACCCGCATCTCGTCCGTGCCGAGGCGTATCAACTCGTCGGAGCCGGCGCGCGCCTCGTCCCAGAGCGCCCAGGTGATGGCGTCAAGGATTGCGGACTTGCCGTGCCCGTTGTCGCCGCAGAGGCACGCGACGTGAACGCCGGTCAGATCGAGCGGATTCACGTTCTCGCCGTAGCTCATGAAGTTCTTCAGTTCGAGGCGGATAGGTATCATGGTTCGGCAGTTGCTCATGCTCGAAGCATGAGCCTAGTAGCGTCCAAAGCAGGCTGAAGCAAGCTGTTATAGTGACTGGAGAAGCTCGCTTCAGCTTGCTTCCACACCGCTAGCCTGATGCTCCAACATCAGGACACACGCTCCTCCGCGAGGAGTTCCTGGATCAGCGGGTTCGCGTACTCCATCAGTTCGGACTTACGCTCGCGGAAGTTGTCCTTGGTTTCGAAGTACATGTCGAGCGCCTGGACCGGGTCGAGGCCCTCGTTGAGAAGCTTGTTGCGCGTCACCTTCTGGTCGTTCACCACGTCGCGGGTGACCGAGACGATCATGAACGCCGACGAGAGCGCATCCTTGATCTCGGCCTCGCGGATCAACTCCAGCTTCGTCCGCGGGATGCGGTAGATCAACTTCACGACGGCATCCTCGATCTCGTGCTCGCCGATCGCTTTCAGGATCTTCTCCGTCGGCTCATCGACATCGGCATCGACGTCTATCTCGACGAACGAGCGCACGTCCACAGGGATATGCTCGTACTCCGCCGAGCCCTTCGAGAGATGCACGAGGACGAAGCCCTTCGGCTCGTCCTTCTCGCTGAAGTCGATGCGGTCGGTGCTCCCGCAGTAGACCACCGCCGGATGCGCCCGCTTGTTCAGGTCCTGGTGCTTGTGGATGTGGCCCATCGCCACGTAGTCGAACTCCGGCCGGGCTACGGTGCTGACCAGCACCTCCGGCTCGGCGACGTTCAGGTATGCGGGCCGCGAGCCGACTTTCGCGTTCTTCAGCCAGAAGTGGCCCATGAGGACCGAGGGCAGCGCCGGATCGAGCTTTGTGATCAGGTACTCGATGTACTCGCCGTACTTCGCCACCATCAGGTCGGTGGTCTCCTGGATCGTCTTGTTGCGGCACTCCTCGCGCGCCAGGACATTGCTCCGGAGCAGATAGGGTATCCCCGCCACCTGAACCGGCCCCGCCGCCGTCTCGATGCGGAGCACCTCCGGCCGGCTGATGACGTGGATGTTCTCCACGCCGAGCATGGCGTAGATCTCCAGGGCATTCGCGCGCGCTCGGGCGTTCGGCACGTCGTGGTTGCCTGTGAGCATCACGACGGGCACTCCCGCCTGGGTGAGCTTGCGGATGCACGAGGCAAACTCCCGCTGGTGGGTCTGGTTCGGGTCGCGGGTCTTGTAGGCGTCGCCCGCGAAGAGCGCCAGGTGCACTCCAGCCTCCAGCGCCTTCTCGCATGCATCGGTGAGCGACTTCCTGAAGTCGAGCAGCCGGGTGTTGAGGCCGGTCTCGGGGTCTTGTTTTCCGTAAGCCTCGATGCCGAAATGGACATCGGCGAAGTGCATGATCTTGATCGGAAACATATTCTGCGCTACCTGCGGCGGGATCCGGACCTGTCCGACCGGCCGGATATTTCGGACAACGCCCACCAGATTATAGCATACCGCGCCCCGCGTTTGCACTCTCAACCGCCCGGGCTGACACCCATCGCAGGCAGGGAATTCAGGCATACAGGCGGCAAAGGGCGTTTACTCCTCGCCGCAATCGGGAACACTACGGCTGGGCTGCCAAACAATCAGGGAGGTTGGGCGATGGAGGTATTGGTTCTCTTTGACAGCAAGGGCGGACACGTCTACAAGCTCGCGGAGGCGATCATCGAGGGCATCGAGCAGGTGGACGGCATGAAGGCACGGGTCCGATACGTGAAGGAGACGACCCCGATGGAGGTGATCCGCGCCAACCCGGAATGGTCGAAGTTCTACGACTGGAAGACCACGAACCTCCAGGAGGCGACGCTCGACGACATGGCCGAGTGCGAGGGACTTGTCGTGGGCTGCCCGACGAGGTACGGAAACGTGACTCCCGCGCTGTCGAACTTCCTCGAGTCGATGGGGCCGCTCTGGGTCAAGGGAGTGCTGGTCGGCAAGCCGGCCGGTGTCTTCACCAGCACGGGCACCATGCACGGAGGCCAGGAGACCACGCTGATCTCCATGATGTTCCCGCTCACCCATCTTGGGTACATTATTGTGCCCATCGGCTACTCCGATCCGGCGGTATCCCACACGCTCCGCGGCGGCACTCCGTATGGGGCATCGAACGTCTCCGGCCCGGATGGAGACCACTGGCCGGATGAGATGGAACTGATCATCGCAAGAACACTGGGCAAGCGCGTGGCCGAGATAACGCAGAAGTTGAGGGCATAGGCCCCATACGTCCCATGGGACATACGAGATGGATAGGACTCGCGGGAGCAAGGAATGGCAATTGAGCAGCAGAGACTGATGCTGGAGAAAGCCGAACTCCTCAAGATGTATCGCCAGATGGTGCTGATACGGTTGTTCGAGGAGCGGGCGAACGAGATGTACACGAAGGGCAAGATCGGCGGCTTCCTGCACCTCTACAGCGGCCAGGAGGCGGTCGGCGTCGGCTTCATCTCGGCGCTGCGCAACGATGACTACGTCGTCGGCGCATACCGCGAGCACGGACAGTGCCTTGCCAAGGGCGCCGAAGCCAGGTACGTCATGGCGGAGCTCTACGGCAAGGCGACCGGGATTTCCAAGGGCAAGGGCGGCTCGATGCACATGTTCGACGTGAAGCGCGGTTTCATGGGCGGGCACGGCATCGTCGGCGGCGGGATTCCCCTGGCAGCGGGCATCGGGTTCGGCATCAAATATCGCGAGACGGAACAGGTCGTAGTGTGCTTCTTCGGCGACGGCGCGGTCAACGAAGGGGCGTTCCACGAGGCGCTGAACATGGTCGCGCTGTGGAAGCTGCCGGTGATCTTCGTGCTCGAGAACAACCTCTATGCCATGGGTACCGCCGTCTACCGCGCATCCTCGATCCCCGACCTGATCCGCCGCGTCTGCTGCTACGACATCGAGCGCGAGCAGGTGGACGGCATGGACCTCCTGGCCGTGCGCGAGGTCGCCGAACGGGCGGTCAGGCGCGCGCGTGAGGACAGCGAACCGCGCTTCGTCGAGGCGATCACATACCGCTACCGCGGGCACTCGATCTCGGACCCCGGCACCTACCGGACGAAGGAAGAGATCGAGGAATGGCGCAAGAACGATCCGATCGGCCGCATGGAGAGCTACCTCAAGAGCAACGGGATGATCACGGACGATGACATAAAGGCCTTCTGCGACGAGGTGGCAGCGGAGGTTCAGGAGGCGATCGACTTTGCCGAGCAGAGCCCGTTTCCGGCCGCGGAGGAGCTTTATACCGATGTTTATGCGTGATGAGTGACGAGTGATGCGTAAGGAGTGATCACCGCATGGTTTCCTTACTCGTCACTCCTCACTCGTCACTTTTCACTCATCATTCTTCACCGCGAGAGGACGTATCCCCATGGCACAGATCACCTACAGGGAAGCGCTGAACCAGGCGATGAGAGAAGAGATGCTCCGCGACGAGAACGTGTTCATCATCGGGGAGGAAGTCGCCGAGTACGGCGGAGCGTACAAGGTCACTCAGGGCCTGTTCGATGAGTTCGGCGGAAAGCGCGTCGTGGACACCCCGATCTCCGAGGAGGCGATCGCCGGTGTCGGGATCGGAGCGGCGATGATCGGCCTGCGCCCGATCATCGAAATGATGACGGTGAACTTCTCGATGCTGGCGATGGACCAGATCGTGAACCACGGCGCGAAGCTCCGGTACATGTCCGGCGGCCAGCTCCGGATCGCGGCGGTGATCCGTGCCCCTCAGGGCGCGGGACTCCAGCTCGGCGCGCAGCACTCCCAGAGCCTCGAAGCGTGGTACGCGCATGTTCCCGGACTGAAGGTGGTGTGTCCCGGGACGCCTGCCGATGCCAAGGGGCTGCTGAAGAGCTCCGTCCGCGATGGGAACCTCGTCATGTTCCTCGAAAACGAGATGCTCTACGGAAGCAAGGGCGAGGTCCCCGATGGCGAGTACACTATCCCGATCGGCAAGGCAGACGTCAAGTGTCCAGGCGCCGACGTCACGATCATCACCTACTCCCGCATGCTCACGCTGGCGATGAAGGCAGCCGAGCAACTCATCGCCGAGGACATCGATGCCGAGGTGGTCGATCTGATGACGATACGGCCAATGGACACGGAGACTATCGTGGGCTCCGTGAAGAAGACGCACCGGGCGGTGATCGTCGAGGAGGACTGGCGCTCGTTCGGTGCGGGCGCGGAGATCGCGGCGGTCCTGCAGGAGCAGGCGTTCGACTACCTGGACGCGCCGGTGGTGCGGATCGCAAGCGCGGACGTGCCGATGCCGTATTCGAAGCCGCTGGAGCAGATGGCGCTTCCGCAGGTTGACGTCATAGTCGATGCGGTGAGACAGATCATGGGCGCATAGGTCATGACCCATAGGACTATGGAGGTCTGAGATGCCTGAGATCACTATGCCGAAGATGAGCGACACCATGGAGGAGGGCAAGGTCATCCGCTGGCTGAAGCAGCAGGGCGACAAGGTCACCGAGGGTGAGCCGATAGCGGAGATAGAGACCGACAAAGCGAACGTCGAGATGGAGGCCTTCGAGCCGGGCATCCTGAAGGATATCCTGGTGAAGGAAGGCGATACCGTCGCGGTCGGCGCCCCGATCGCCACCATCGAAGCGCCCGAGACCGCGGGCGCTCCGGCGGTCCCGCCCCAGGAGATCGTGCATGCCGGCGAACAGCCGGAGATCCCGAGCCAGAAAGCTCCCGAGCCGTATACGGCCGAGCAGATACCGCTCGTGACGGCCCCGCCGCCGCCCGAAGCGACTCAGCCCGCCCCGGAAAGGATCGAGAAACCTACACAGCCCCCGGAGGAGGAGCGCATCAAGGCATCACCGCTCGCGCGCAAGCTGGCGGAGGAACGAGGCATCGATCTCAGCAAGATCCAGGGTACGGGCCCGAACGGCAGGATCGTGGAGGCGGACATCGAGAGCTACTCCAGGCAGGCACAGGCGCCCGAAGCGAAGGCCCCTGAGGCCCCGGCGCCCCAGGCTCCTCCCCCACCCCAGGCGACTCCGGCTCCGAAACCCGCCGCTCCCCGGATGGAAGTCCCGTCCGAGGAGGTCGAGCTGAGCAAGATGCGCAAAACGATTGCGCATCGGATGTCGCAGAGCAAGCAGACCATTCCGCACTTCTACATCACCGTCGATATCGCGATGGACCGGGCGTCGATGGTGCGCGACGAGTTGAACGCGATGGACGGCAGCCGGCCGAAGATCTCGTTCACGGACATGATCATCAAGGCGTCGGCCCTCGCCCTGAGGGAGTTCCCACAGGTCAACGCATCGTACCACGAGGACAAGCTTCGCGTTCACAAGGAGATCAACGTGGGCATGGCCGTTGCGCTCGAGGACGGCCTGGTTGTTCCGGTGGTTCACGAAGCCGATCAGAAGGACCTGCACCAGATCGCAGAGGACACCAAGTCCCTCGCCGAACGCGCCAGATCCGGAGGGGGGCACATGTCCGACTACACCGGCGGGACGTTCACCGTCTCGAACCTGGGCATGTTCGACGTCGAGGAGTTCTCGTCGATCATCAACCCTCCGGAGGCGGCGTCACTGGCCGTCGGCACGATCACGGACACCCCTGTGGTGATCGACGGCGAGATCGGCGTATCCAAGCGGATGAAGGCGACTCTGGCGGCGGATCACCGGGTGATGGACGGCGCGGTCGCGGCGAAGTTCATGCAGGCGCTCAAGAAGAGGCTCGAAGCTCCGACCAGCCTGCTGTAGGGCGGGGAGTATTGGAGTGCTGGAGCGGTGGAGTGATGGAGGGCGTCGTTCCTGCGCGCAGAGTCTCTGTCCCTGTCGTCCGATGATATTCGTGCCCCTCTGCGCTTTACGGGGTTGCTCTAGTCGAAGAGCAGGTTGAAGTCGACCTGGAGGGTGAGGTCGTCGGCGTTTGCGTTGGCGGGCTTGGGGCCTTCCCAGTCCGTGTATGTCCCGCTGAACGTGAGGAAGTGGTCGGTGCTGACGGTACGGTCGTACTTCACCTTGTAGGTATGCCCGACGCTCTTGCCGTTCCGGGTGACGACCTTGTCGTAGCCGTAGGAGACTTCGACTGCCGCCAGCGCGCCCAGCTTGCCGGATATCCCCAGGCTGTACAGGGTTCGATCCACGCTGTTCTGCAGATCCTCGTCGTTCTCCCACTTCGTGACCAGCCCGAGCGTTCGGGTGAGCTTCGTATTCAGGGTCAATCGCTCGATGCTGGCCGGAACGAGCTTCCCGTCCTGCTCGTTGTAGCTGGTGTAGAGGTAATTGAGCGTGCTGGCTGCATTCAGCTTGTACTCCGCGGTGTAGTTCCTCACCAGCGTCGAGCGAGCCTTGCCCGGGTCGATGACCTTGTAGGACAGGCTGTAGTGCAGCTTCTTCTTGGGATCAGGATCGCCCAGGATGCTGAACGATCTGACGATGGGTGTATGACCTTCCTTGGTGATGAGCCCGGAATAGGCAAGCGCGACTTTATGCTTCAGGACCGTGCTCTCGACTGATGCCTGCTTCGTCCTGGTCTCGATCTTGTCGCGGCTGCGGAGTTCGGCGAACTTCAGATTCCAGTTCACGGCTTTGAACACGCCGTAGTCCTTGGCGGCGGGCGGAGTGAGGCTCAACTCGCGGACCTTGCCGATGGTCTTGCCGTCGAGCAGGGTCTCGCCGAACCGCGCCGACAGGGCGTATCCGCCGAACACCTTGCCGGTGATGCCGTAGTCCTGGACGATGGTCTGGTCGTTCTGCGTATCGATCGTCTTTCGCATCCCGCTGAAGGCCAGAGTCGGTGTCAGGTTCGTGCCGAGCGTGAAGACCTGCACCTTCTCAAAGGTATCGTCCTCGCGCTCGATGCTGTTGATGTCGCCGGTGAACCGCACCTTCTGCTTCTGGTCGTTGTTGATGTGGAAGTTCCTGACCCTGGTCTGCTTCTCGACGCCGTCCACTTCGGTCTTCGTCTTGGTATCCACGAGTCCCCGGAACTCGATCGGGCCGATGGCGGAGATGTTCAGCTTGTGAGTGAGCTTGTACATCTCGTGCAGGAACGTGGTGTTGGCGTCGGATGCTCCGGCCTGATCCTGATACCGGAACAGGGTGATCTGCGGCCCATTCGCAGGATTGTAGTCTATCTGATTTCTGAGCTGTCGTCTGAACTTGTCCTGCGTGGAGTGCTGCGCGTCATACCAGAAGCTCTGAAGCGAGAGAGCCTTGTTGAACCGGTAGTTCAGCGTCGTATCGTACCGCTTCATACCCTGTTCCGCGTTCATGGCCTCCCGGTCCGCATCGGCGAGGTCCATGACTCGTGTAAACTCAGGATCGATGTCTTGATAGTTGGCCCGCAGATCGAACTTGGCGCCCTTGACGGAGAGTCCGTACTTCACGACGTCGCCCTTGTCGTCGCCCACCCTGGCGAACGAACTGGCTATGCTGAGCCCGGGCTTTAGGTTCAGCGAGCCGTTCAGGTTCATGCGGTCCATGCCGCGCTCGTTTCCGAGATGAGCGCGCTCTATCGGCGAGAGGATGCCAAGCTTCTCGAAGTCTTCGTCGATCTGCTGGAACAGTCCGGAGATGCTGAAGTTCTTGCCCTTGTACCCGACCGTCTGCCGGCTCACACCGGACGATCCGTCGCCGACGTCGACCATCTGCATGGACACCGTTCCGGAGCCGAGCTTCAAGTTGCCGGCGATGTTCCTGCGCTCGATGCCGGTCTCACGCGCGGCGTGCTCCAGGTCTTCCTTGGTCACGCTTGCCGTGGCCGCATTCGGGTCGAACTCGCGTCTGATCCGCAAGGCGATATCTCCGAGGTCGGCGGCGCTCAGACTGCCGAGCCGCTTGAAGCCCTCATCAACCTTCGACTGCGAGGCCATCAGCCCGAAGTTCGAGCCCGCGAAGTTGAGCGACTGGAAGGATATCTTGCCGCTTGCGTCTGCGATCTCACCCCATCCCAGTCCGTTCCACGCGGCGTCCTTCGCTGATCCCTTCCCGGGCGCCATGCTGAGCTGGTAGTTGGTGCGCTTGATGCCCTTCTCCTTCGCCAACTGGTCCTTGTCGCCGTCGGCCAGGTTGCCGAACTTGGTGAACCCGGCCTCCACTTCCTGGATGCGGGCGTTCAGCTTGAACCGGTCGCTGCTGATGTCGAAGGACTGCCGCACGATGTCGCCGCCCTTGTCCTCGATCGTGTTGAACCCGATGCCGGTGGTAATCCCGCCGCCCAGCTTGAGGGATGCGTTGACGCCAAGCCGGGTGATGCCCTTCTCCTTCTCGAGCTTGTTCAGCACGTCGGCGGCCGCGACTCCCTGGTCGCGCAGGGATGCGAACCCGGCGAAGTGCTCACCGACCTTCTGGAAGTCGGTTTTGACGGAGAGGTTGCCGAACGTCAGATCGGCGCTGTGAACGAACATCCTGTCCGACTTCGGGGCTTCGGCGGCCTGCTTCTGGCCGTCCTGCACCGCCTGGAGGGATATTCGGCCCGACTGCTTCGCCGAGGAGGTGTAGAACATGTTCGTCATGCTCGATGCCTCGCCCAGCGTGGTCTTCAGGTTCGCGCCGAACGTGAGCATATCGAACTGCGAGTTCTGCCCGACCGAGAGTCCGGTGCGGTAGCCGTAGGTGATGCCCATCGCGTTCTTCTGACCGAGGTTCAGCGACATGGTAGGCGCTCCGACGATGGCTCGCTCGCCCTCCTTGCCCGGAACGTACCGGTACGTGACGCGCACCATCTGGCTGGTCTTCACCGGCTCCAGGAACATCAGCGTGCCGTTGAGGTAGTCGAGGTAGTAGTCGCGGTTGCTGCGCTTGGAGGTTCCGTCAACTGTGACGATCTCGCTGCCGGGGACGACTGCGGAGTGGCTGAGGACGTAGCCGGCGCGCGTGCCGTTACCGACGATCGCGTCGCTGGCGTTGACTCCTCGCTGCTTCGAAAGAGCCTCCACAGCGGCCTTCTGATCGGCGCTCATGGCCGATGTATAAGACGACCGAAAACTCACCAGCGCATCCGCACTGCTGAGTTCCTGTGTCCACCCGTATACCGCCGCCCACATCACCAGGAGCATGCATAAGCCGACGGTCCATATTGACTTGTGTGCCCTCAAGAGATATCACCTCGCTTTCCTCACCCCGGATCCCCGGAGCTTAGTTGCGAGCATCTACCGTGAAAGGCTCAGTCTAGAACCGCAGACTTACCAGCTCGACCGAGTACTTCTTTCCTTCTATGCGATCTTCGTGATTGTTGAGCCTGCCTTTGCTCTTCGCGGCGAGCTTGGCCCGAAGCTGATCCATCGACCCGGACTCGGCGATGATGACAGCCTTCGCCACCGGTTTCTGATCCGGAGCGCTGGCGACCTGGACGGTCTGCTCCGCCTCATCGGTGTCGGACGTTTCGTTCGCATCGAGATCGGTCGCATTCTCAGCGATCTCCGTCTCATCGACGACCGGCTCCTCGAGCTTGGGCTCCTCGGGGAAAGTGGTCTTGCCGGCATCCTGATCCTCAATCTCGGCAGGCTTGCCGGTCTTGTGGCCGTTGGTGGCCTTCGCCACTTTGGTCGACTTTGCCGCGTGCACCTTCCAGTTGGCGGCCTTCGCCTTCGGACGGACGGCAACCACGGCGCCGGTGGAAGGAGTCTGCTCCTCTACGGCTATGTTGGGCAGACCAGGCAGGTCGGAGATGGCCTTCTGGATCTGCGCCATCGGGCTTCCACCGTCGGCAGGGGCCTTCACGTCACCTGAGTTGGAGAGCAGGATTCCCATGAGGACGACAGCGGCGGCAACCGGAGCGGCGGCCCAGCGCGCCATCGTGGGAACGTGGTCGAACGCCCTCTTTACCTTCGCGATGAAGCCGGTCCTGTTCACCGTGGCAGCCTCGATCTGTGCCAGCAGGAATGCGGGCGGCTCGACTTCGGGGGTGGTCCGAAGCATACCGGTCATGGCCTGGAGCGCCTTGCACTCCGCGGCGCAGGAGTCGCACTCGCTCAGATGCGTCTTGATCATTTCTGCATCCGAGGTCTGCACTTCTCCGTCGATGTATGCGGACAACATCGACAACACTTTCTGACAGCTCATTTTCCGTAACCTCCTGTTGGAATTGGACTTACACGTATTCAAACAACAGGGAGTCGCGGATGTTACAGGTATTTTTCCTGGGTTGGTAGATAATTTGCTGATGTGTTGTGGAGAGAGGCTGCCCCAGCACGCCGGAGGAGCCAGCTAGAGGTACGGATTCGAGGCTTTCTCCGCGCCGATAGTGGTCGCGGGGCCGTGGCCGGGATAGACGACGGTGTCGTCGGGCAGGACGAAGAGCTTCTCGTGGATCGCGGTGACGAGTTGGTCCATGGAGCCGCCCGGGAAGTCGGTGCGGCCGACACTCCCCGCGAAGAGGGTGTCGCCGGCGAAGAGATGACCGGGAGTATAGAGGCAGATCCCGCCCGGAGTGTGGCCCGGGGTGTGGATGGCACGGAAGGTCATCGCGCCGACCTCGATCTCGTCGCCGTCATGGAGCAGCCGATCAGCGGCCGGGCTGACCGTCTCGAAGCCGAGAAACGCGGAGAGGTTCTTCATGGGGTCGGTCAGGAAGTCGGCATCGGCCTCGTGAATCATGATGGGGCAACCGAACCGGCGCGCGAGGTCGGCATTGGCGCCGATGTGATCGCCGTGACCGTGGGTGTTGACGACGGCCAGGATCTTCAGCCCCTCGGAGCCGATCAGATCGCAGATGAGGTCGCTGTCATCTCCGGGATCGACCACGATGACGTCACGAGACACCGGATCGCCCGCTAGATAGCAGTTCATCTCGAACGGGCTGACTACCAGACTGCGAACGTAGAGGGCGGCAGGCACTACCAGGTGCCCCCATGGATGAACTTCCGCGCTCGCTCGACGAACTCCATGTCGTACGGGTCGAGATCGCCGGCATCCTCGTAGGCTGCCTCGGCGCGCTCTTCGTCGTCGCGCCAGATGTACGTGTCGCCGAGCAGGCATGCGTAGGTCGACTTGAAGTTGAGCCTCGCCGCCTCTCGGTAGGCCTCCGCGGCGTCCTCGTAGCACCCGGCGCGAGCGTAGAGCATCCCCAGCCGCGCCAGGTAGTAGTCGTCGCCGGGAGAGAACGAGACCGCCTGCTCCATCTCCTGAATGGCCTCCTCGATCCGTCCGGCATTGCCGCATAGACTCGCCAACTCGAAGTGATAGAAGGCATCAGCCGGACGCGCTTCGACGGCGCGCTCCAACTGCTCGATGGCCGCATCCAACTGGCCGATGGTCTTGTAGGCGCACGAGAGCTTGTACCGGTAGAACGCATTCCCCGGCGACAGCTCGACCGCGGCCGTGTACTCTTCGATGGCGACCGCCCACTTGCCGTAGCGAGCATAGATCTCAGCCAGGCTGAAGTGAGGCTCCGGGCTGTTCTTGTCCCTCTTGAGCGCCTTCCGATACTGGCTGACGGCATTGACCGGCAGTTCGGCGAAGGCGTACACGTCACCGAGGTCCGTGCGGTGGCTGGAGTCGTCGTTCAGCCGTGCCGCTTTCTTGTAGCGGGTTATGGCGTTATGCAGCCTGCCCTTTTCCAGATGCTGGTCCGCGAGACGCTTGTTGCCGTCCGCAGTCTCAGGCTCGCGCTGCAACTCGTCCTGCGGGGAATCCGGTTCGGGCTGATTTCCTTGTCTTTTCCCAAAGGGGAATCCTCGTAGCATTTCCAATGTCTATATCCTCTGAGCCGTGTCCAGCAGGATGGTCACGGGCCCGTCATTCTCTATCGTTACCAACATTTTAGCACGAAACTGACCGGTTTGCACCGGTACATTCCGCGACTGAAGCTCGCCGACGTACGTCTGATATAGCGCGTCGGCGCGCTCGGGAGGGGCAGCGTCGGTGAAGCTCGGACGCCGGCCCTTGCGCGCATCACCATAGAGCGTGAACTGCGATACGACGAGCACCTCGCCGCCGACGTCGAGCACGGACAGGTTCATCTTACCCTGCTCATCCTCGAATATCCTCAGGTTGGCGGTCTTGTCGGCGAGCCATGCCGCATCGCCATCGGAGTCGTTCAGGCCTACCCCTAGCAGCACCAGGATGCCCTTACCTATGGCGGACACGACATGGCCGTCAACAGAGACCGAGGCCGATCGGACGCGCTGGAGCACCGCACGCATGGCTAGATGGTCTCCTCCTCGGCGATGCTCGATCGTCGGACCTCGAGGATGTCGCTGAGATTGCCGACCAGACTGATCAGTTTGTTCAGATGATCCAGGTCATCCAGCTCAACGACAAGCTCGAATGCAGCCGTCTTGTTCGGAAACGCCCGAATCTTAGCGGAGCAGATGTTGGTCTTGCTCTCGCTGAAGATCGCAGAGATGTCGTTCAGCAGGCCGACGCGGTCCATCGCCTCGATGTGCAGTCCGGTGCGGAAGCGCTCTCCGCTTGCGTGAGCCCACTCGACCTCTATGAGCCGGTCCGGCTCCTTCTCCGCATAGGCGGCCAGGTTCGGACATCCCTTGCGGTGGAGCGTCATGCCCCGACCGCGCGTAACGTAGCCCATGACTTCGTCGCCGGGGATCGGCGTGCAGCACTTCGACCTGCGGATCGCGATGCCGTCTACGCCCCCTGCGACGATGCCGAGCTTGGCCTCGCCGGTCGCGCGCTTGCCGGAGATCGTCAGCTCATCGACGGGAGTCTGGGACGCCTTGAGCCGGTTGATGACCGTCAGCGCGGCAATATGGCCGTAGCCGATGCCGGCGAACAGGTCGTCTTCCGTCTGAACGTTGACGTGGCTCAGAACGCCCTGCAGGTTCTCGGGCTTGAGCAGTTCATGCGGATCGAGGCCCTGGCGCTCGATCTCCTTCTCGATGATCTCGCGTCCCTTGACCACGCTTTCGTTGTAGCGCAGCTTTCGGAAGTACTGCTTGATCTTGCTGCGGGCATGCGATGTCTTGACAAAGTTCAGCCAGTCGAGGCTCGGAGCCGCGCCGCTTCGCCTGATGATATCCAGGATGTCGTTGTTGTTGAGCCGATGGCTGAGCGGCACGATCCGACCGTTGACCTTCGCTCCGACGCAGTGGTTTCCGAGATCGCTGTGGATGCGATACGCGAAGTCCACGGGAGTCGAGCCCGCGGGCAGGTCGATGACGTCGCCCTTCGGGGTGAACACGAAGACCTGATCGCTGAACAGGTCTTCGGTCACGGAGCGCAGGAACTCAGTGGCGTCCTTGGCGTCGGCCTGCCAGTCGAACAACTGCTGCCGCAGCCACGTGAGCTTGCGCTCGAACTGGTCGTCGCCGCTCCCGCCGTCCTTGTACTGCCAGTGCGCCGCGATGCCGTACTCGGACATGCGGTGCATCTCCCAGGTCCGAATCTGTATCTCGAGCGGCTCGCCGGCCGGTCCGATGACCTTGGTGTGCAGCGACTGGTACATGTTCGACTTCGGCTTGGCGATATAGTCATCGAAGCGCTCAGGGATCGGCATCCACTGATCGTGCACGATCCCGAGCGCGTGGTAGCAGTCGCCCACATTGTCTACGATGATCCTGATGGCGATCAGGTCGTATATGTCGCTGAAGTCGATCTCCTGCTTCTGCATCTTCTGGTAGATGCTGTAGAGATGCTTCGGGCGGCCCTGAATCTCGGCCCTGATGCCTTCCTGCTCAAGCCGTGCCTTGATGAGATCGACCACATCCTTGAGGGCACTCTCGCGGTCTCTGCGAGTGCGCGAGACCTTCTCGACGATCTCCTCATACTGCTCGGGCTGGGCGTACTTGAAGGCGAGGTCCTCAAGCTGCCACTTGATCTGCCAGATGCCGAGCCGGTGCGCAAGCGGCGCGTATATCTGAAGGGTCTCGGTCGCAACCTTGAGCCGGCGCTCCTCGGGGAGTGCGGACAGGGTGCGCATGTTGTGCAGGCGGTCGGCGAGCTTGATGACCATGACGCGGAAGTCACGCGCCATCGCCAGGAAGATTTTGCGCAGGTTCTCGGCGCTCCGATTGATCTCGGCGTGCCGCTTCTTGCGCTCCTCCGGGTCGGTCTCCCGGGGCTCGAAGTCGGCGAGTTTGAGCTTGGTAACGCCGTCTACGAGGGTCGCGATCTCCTTGTCGAAGGTATTGGCAAGCTCATCGAATTCGACGTGGGCGTCCTCGATCACGTCGTGCAGGAAGGCCGCGGCGATGCTCTTGTCATCCATCTCGAGTTCGGCCAGGATGTTCGCCGTCTCGACCGGATGGTGGATATACGGCTCGCCGGAGAGACGTTTGTGCTCCCTGTGGACCTCGGAGGCGAATTCGTACGCCCGCCTCAGAAGATCCAAGTCGGCATTCGGGCTGTATTGCTTCACCTTTTCGATGACGGTATCGATCGTCACCGAGCACGTCTCCTGAAAAACCATTGTAGAACCTGCACAACCCACTAAGCCCCGTGGGGCCTACGCATATTCCGATGGAAGCACGTCGCCCATCCGGTCCTCGGACACTCGGGCGTCGCGCAAAACGATCTGGATATTCCGATAGCCGTTGTACTCGTTTATCCTTGTATTATAGCACACATCCAGCGAACTTCCAAGGCGAATGGACCGCTCAGCGGCCCCCCACCCGAACGCCACGCAGTCGATAGCTCGACCGGATGGAGTACCGAGCTTGAGCTTCATGTGGGCGCTGGTGGAGCCCATGGTGGTCTTGTGCAGCACGGGCGCGTTCATCGACGCGAATACGGGCTCGCGATTGCAGTGTCCGTACGGCTCCAGCAGGCCCAGCTCGGCGATGAGATCGCGCGTGACGGCATCGAGGCCGATCTCGGCGTCGATCTCGATGTGAGGCGCCAGGTCGCACTGCGCGAGCACGCCGTCCGCCACGCGGTTGATGGCGCAGTCGAACTCCCCGAGGTTGCAGGTGCTGATCGAGAGGCCCGCGGCCTTGGAGTGTCCACCGAAGCGGTCGAGCAGGTCGCCGCATTCGACCAGCGCCTCCAGAACGTCGAACCCTTCGATGCTTCTCGCGGACCCGACGCCGCATTCGCCGGTCTCATCGAGGGCGATCATGACGGTCGGCCGACTGTAGGTCTCCGTGATCTTGCCCGCCACGACGCCGACGATCCCCGGATGCCAGCCGGTGGACGAGAGCACGAATACTTTGGAGACCTCGTCGAGGCGCCTTGTCTTGATCTGATCGAGCGCCTCCTGCAGGATTCTCGACTGCTCGGCCTGGCGCTCGCGGTTGCAGCTCTCAAGCGTCCGCGCGAGCCTGGCGGCCTCGGACTCGTCCTTGGTCAGCAGGAGTTCGACGGCGGTCGATGCGTCGTCGAGCCGACCGGCGGCGTTGAGGCGCGGGCCGAGAACGAACGCGAGGTTCTGGCTGGTGAGCCGCCGTCCTGCGAGGCCGGACTGCTCCAGGAGCGCCCTGATGCCTCGCTTGCCGGTGCGAGGTATCTCCTCCAGGCCGTGCTTCACCAAGATGCGGTTCTCGTCCATAAGGGGGACCACATCCGCCACGGTGCCTATCGCCACCAGATCGATGAACCTCCGGCGGTATGCGTTGACGTCATATCCACACTCGCGGACCAACGCCTCCGCGAATTTGAACGCTACTCCGACGCCGGCCAAGTCCTTGAACGGGTACGGGCAGCCGGGTTTGCGGGCGTTGATCAGCGCGAGCACATCGGCAACCCGCGTTCCGGCGGGTTCATGGTGGTCGGTCACGATCATGTCGATCCCGTAGGATCGCGCCAGGTCGGCTGCATCGATCGCACTCGTCCCGCAGTCGGCGGTGATGATCAGGCCCACCCCGCGCTCCCTGGCGGTATCCACGGCAGGACACTGGATGTCGTAGCCCTCGCGCTGGCGGTGCGGGACGTACCAACTCACGTCGGCGCCGATCGCGGTCAGCACCCTCACGAGGAGTGCCGTGCTGGTGATGCCGTCAACGTCGTAGTCGCCGTGGATCATGATCTTCTCGCCGGACTCTATGGCTCGCTTTGCGCGATCGACGGCGATATCCATGCCGTCGAACAGACCGGGATCGTGCAGGTCGTCCATGGCGGGATTGAGGAAGCGCTGCGCCGCCTCGGGAGTGCGAATCCCGCGATTCCAGAGCACGCGGCTGAGGATGCCGGATACGGGAATGCTCCTAGCGAATGACTCTTCTATCTCTGCATCCGGCTGCAGTACCTTCCAGCGTTTGGCGCCAAGCATGGGATTCGTGCTCCGTGCGGTGTTGCTTACATAGTAATCCATTTTCGAGGGTGAAGGCAATACGGCTTGAGGAAAACGAAGGCCCGCGACCGATGATCTTGGCCGCGGGCCTTTTGCATACGAGTTATCGAGGTAGAAGGGAGCTAGAATCTCCTCTTGCGCTTCTTGGCGGCGGACGCCTTCGGCTTGGCGGCGGGCGCCGTGTCGGCTGCGCCGACTTCTACCGCGGCCTTACCGTTGCCGTCAGCGGTCGCGCCGACAGCCACCATCGCGCGCTCCTCGACCACGTTCCCCTTGCTCTTCTCACTCAGCCGGTTCCAAAGAACCAGGAACTGGCTCGCCACGAAGATCGAGGAGTACGTTCCGACGGTGATACCAATCAGCAGCGCGGCTACGAACTTTGCGATCACGGGAGCGCCGAATAGCTGCAGCGCCGCCAGAGTGATGATAACCGTCAAGGACGTGTTGATCGATCTGGCGAAGGTCTGAACGATACTCTTGTTCGCTACGAAATCGAACGTCTCGCCCTTGGCGCGATGCCGCAGGTTCTCGCGGATTCGGTCGAAGACGACGATCGTATCGTGGACCGAGAATCCGATGATGGTCAGCAGCGCCGTGATGAACAGACTGTCGATCTCCCAGCCAAGGAATTTGCCGAGGATCGCGAATGACCCGATGACGATGCCTACATCATGCAGAAGCGCTATGACGGCGCAGACGCCGAACCGGAATCCATATGCCAGTCCGTATACCGCGAACCTGGCCGTAAGGTAGAGCACGATCGCCAGCGACGCGAACAGAACCGCCTTGATGGCGTTCGCTGTCAGTTCCTTGCTGATCGTCGGACCGACGCTTTCGATCTGAGGCATCGTGAAGTCGCCGACTTGGCTCTTCAGTTCGCCGGAGACCGCGGCCAACTCCTGCTCGGTCATGTGCTTGGTCCGGACGAAGACGACCTTGTCGTTCTCCGTAGACTTCTGGACCATACTGCCCTCGAGCCCGGCCTTGTCGAATACATCCTGAACCTCAGCGCGCGTTACGGGCTGCTTGAACTCGATCTGCATAATGCTGCCGCCGGTGAAGTCGATACCTTTCTGGAGAGTACCGGCGCCGAGCCAGAAGTACAGGCCTGGGAGCAGGAGCACTGCGCTGATCGCGAACCATATCTTCATGCGGCCGACGATCTCGACGCTGTGGCCGGTCTTGCCGGAGACCCACTGTCTGCCGAGGCCGAACCATCGAGGGTTGGTCGCCACACCCGTGTTGACCAGCAGGTACAGCATCGACCGTGTGACGGTGATCGCCGTGAACATGCTGAGTGCCACACCGAGGAGCAGGACGGTCGCAAATCCGCGAATCGGGCCCGTTCCGTAGTACCAGAGGATCACACAGGTGATCGCCGTGCACATATTCGAGTCGAAGATCGAGGTGAACGCCCGGGAGAAACCGGCGTCGATCGCCGCTCGGAGCGTCTTCCCGTTCCTCAGCTCTTCCTTCAGGCGCTCGAAGATGAGGATGTTGGCGTCAACAGCCATGCCGATGGACAGAATGAACGCCGCGATGCCCGGAAGGGTCAGGGTCACCGGGATGGCCTTGAAGAGCGCCATGGTGAGCAGCGCATATATGACAAGGGCGATGTCTGCCAGAAGACCCGGCAGCAGGTAGTAGCCCATCATGAAGAGCACGACGATGGCCAGACCGATGACACCGGCCTGAACGCTCCTATCGACGGAGTCCTTACCCAGGGATGCCTCGACCGTCTGGACCTGCACGATCTCGAGCGGTACGGGCAACGCACCTGCCTTCAGCAGTTCGGCCAGTCGAGTCGCTTCCTGGACATCCTGGAAACCACCCTCAATGATCGCCTTGCCGTCCAGGATGGCGTTTCTGATGGTCGGGGCGCTGATGATCTTGTTATCGAGAACGATGGCGAGGTAGTCATTCACGTGCCTTCTGGTGAAGTCGGCGAACTTCTTGCGGCCGTCCTTGTCGAACTCGATGGCTACGTAGATCTGGAAGTTCTGCGGGCTCTTCTGCGCCTGAGCGTTCGGCTTGAGATCATTGCCGGTCAGGATGAGCTCGGACTCGGCGATGATCTTCTCGGGCTTGATCTCTTCGCCGGTCTTCTTATCCGTAAAGATATATCTATCGTCGCCATTCTCATCGGTCTCTACGTCCATCCTGTACGGAGCGTTGGGATGCCGCTTGCTCTCTATGTTCTTGAAGTGGCGGAACTCCATCTGAGCGGTGGACTTGAGAAGATCGATGGCTTCCTGTCTGTCGGTAATGTTCGGAAGCTCGACGACCACCTGCTTGTCGCCCTTAGGCTGAATGACGGGTTCTAATACGCCGAGGACGTCAACGCGCTGGCGTACGATTCGGATCACGGCATTCTGCTTATCGACATCCCACTTCTCCTTCGCAGGAAGCTTTTCCGTCTGGGCTTCGAGAACGAGCCTGGTACCACCGGCAAGATCAAGACCCTGCTTGGTGGGTTTCTGGATGACCGTCACAATGGAGACTGCGACGAGCACCAACGTCACTAGTAGTATCCATAGCTGCCTATTTCTCAACGTATCCTATCCTCCCCGGTAAACCCGTTGCGGCATTGTATACCGGCCGCGCGGAAACGGCGCGGAACCGGTGGCACAACAGAGCCATTATACAAATGGCCCGACACATTGTCAATGAAATGGCTCCATCCGGCGTCATCGGTAGGAGCGAAGCATTGGCTGCCGGACTCGATACACATTGCGTCTACATCAGCCAATGCTTCGCCCCTACAGCAAGGTAATCAGAGATCATGATCGTTGATAACGAGCTTGAACTTGCAGCCGAGGACGTCGGCCGCGCGCCTGCACATGACCATACGCAAGAGGAAGATCTCGAAGTACTCCATCACGCTCGCCGATTCCGTGTCTACGGTCAGTTCCAGACTGATCACGCGGTTCTCCGGGTCTACTCGGAGGAACGACCTGTGGACGGCATGGTTCACGCGGTCATGGATATCGAACGAGCGTGGATTCGGGTTTTGCACGCGTGAGTAGTGCACGTCGGATTTGTCGGCGATGATCACCGCGGCGGTGACGCCGTTGATCGGGTAGCCGTTGCCCTCCTCGTGGTTGCCGATGGCGCCCATCACGAGAGCGATCTCGACCGGGTCCATCTGCAGATCGGCAAGGATCGACTGTGCGAGCGCCGCGCCGGTTTCCGGATGGTTGCACCGGTTGATGACGTTGCCGATGTCGTGCAGGTAGCCTGCGATGGCGGCCAGCTCTGCCTCCCTTCGAGGCAGGCCAAGCTGCCGAGGTATCCCGCGCGCGACCCCGGCAACGATCCCGGCGTGGCGGAATCCGTGTTCCGTGTAGCCGATCGCCGCCATCTGTTCGTTTGCCTTCTCGATATACGTCTTGACTCGGGGATCGCGTTTCACGTCCCTGAGGGTCAACTGAGCCACTTTCGCTTCTCCAGACTTACGTGTCATCCTCCATGGCGTACTTCGCCATGAACTCACGGCGGAACTCCAGCAGGCGGTCCGCCTCGATGGCAGCGCGCACTCCCCGCATCACGCGCTGATAGAAATACAGATTGTGGTATGTCGCCAATCGCGCCGCCAGCATCTCGTCAGCCTTGTACAGATGCCGGATGTAGGCTCGCGTGTAGCGCCTGCATGTCGAGCAGTCGCACTCGTGATCGAGCGGAGTGAAATCCTCGGTGTACCTGGCGTTCTTGATGTTGATCCGGCCGTGGGTCGTATACATCGACCCGTTTCTGCCGAGTCTCGTCGGCAGCACGCAGTCGAACATGTCGATGCCCATGATCACGAAATCAATCAGGTCCACCGGGGTGCCGACTCCCATCAGGTAGTGCGGCTTCTCCGGCGGCAGGAGCGGCGTCGTCCACCCGACGACTTCCTGCATGACCGCCTTCGGCTCGCCGACGGATACTCCGCCTATCGCGATCCCGGGGAAGTCGAGCGCAGTGATGAACTCCGCACTCCATCTCCGGAGATCCTGGTAGGCGCCTCCCTGAACGATGCCGAATACGGCCTGGCCTTCCTTCGCGGCGGCCTTGGAGCGTACGGCCCACTCGTGGGTGCGCTCCGTGGCTTCCCTGGCGTACTCGTAGGTACTCGGGTAGGGAGGGCACTCGTCGAACGCCATCGCGATGTCCGCTCCGATGGTTCCCTGGACCTCCATGACCCGCTCAGGGGTAAACACATGCGTGGAGCCGTCGATGTAGGACTTGAAGACGACGCCGTCATCACCCACGCGCCGCAGGTCCCGAAGGCTGAATACCTGGAAACCGCCGCTGTCGGTGAGGATTGATCTGGGCCAGCTCATGAAGCTGTGCAGTCCACCGGCTCTGCCGATCAACTCATGTCCGGGGCGAAGGTACAGATGGTATGTGTTGCCGAGGATGATGCGATAATCCAGTTCCTCGAGTTCCTCCTGCGTCATCGCCTTGACGGTAGCCTGCGTACCGACGGGCATGAACACGGGAGTGTCGATGACGCTGTGCGGAGTCGTAAGCTTGCCCAACCGGGCAGCAGTCTCCGCACTGGCCTTGACTACCTCAAACTCAATGCCTCGGAATCCCTTCCTCATCGCAAATGCCAGTATATATCAGCAGTAGACAGTTGTCAATGCCCCGGAAACCCTGCTCTATCTCTCAGTTACCAGGCAGGCGATATGCGCAGGATTCCGCACCGGATCCAAGAGAAGCGCCATGCGCACTTCGGTTTGCGCATGGCGCTGAAGACGGTATGCTCAGTTGTCGCCGTCGCTTATATACCCACTAGGCGCCGGTCTGCAAACGGCTGAGCCGCTGTTCGGCCTCGGGGTTGCGCGGACTGGTCCTCAGTACGTGCTGTAGTTCGGCGCGCGCTTCGTCCACGCGGCCATCCATCTCGTAGGCGGATGCGAGGTTCATCCGAGCGCCCACGAAGTTCGGGTTGATCTCGAGCGCACTCTGGAACTGCCCGATCGCGAGATCGATCATCCCCTGGCAGAGATAGCTCAGGCCGAGGTAGTTCCGGAGGTCGGCATAGTGCGGGTGCAGATCGACGGCATCACTGAACACGTCGCAAGCTTCGGCGTACATCGCTTCCTGAAGGAACTGAATGCCCTTCTCGATGAGGTGCGCGCTGGTATCGATGTCAGTGTCCGCGAGTTCTTCCAGCAGTGCTACGGCCTGCTGAGTCTCGCCCGCATCCCATGCGTCCATTGCCCGGTGGTATCGAGCATCGGCATATGCCGGCTGGATCTGAACGGCCCGCCGGATATGCTCCATGCCTGACGCATCATCCTGCATCAGCTTGGCAAGACCGAGGTACATCATGGCCTTCGAATAGGCGGGGTTGATCGAGAGGGCCTTCTCGAAGGACAGGATGGCATCATCGAACTTGCTCTGCTTGTAGTACACAACTCCGAGATGAAAGTTGAGGTCCGCGTACTCGGGATGGAGCATGAGCGCGAACTTCAGTTCCTCCTCGGCACGGTGGTACATCTTCATGCGAAGATGGACCACTCCAAGGTTGGCGTAGGACTCACCCATGTAGAAGGACGCGAGCTTCCGCTCGGGAGCGTCCTGCCGGGGCACGGTCTTGAGCACTCGCTCGAACTCGGCGATGGCCTCCGTGTAGAGTCCCCTGTCGTAGAGGCTGATGCCCTTGCTGTAATACTCGTTGCGGGCGATGTTCCCTGCCTGTGTCAACGTGAAATGCACCTCCAGTCGAGCTTGCGTGGGAGCATACTAATGAGCCTCAGGCAAGTCCGAGACGGTCTGTCATTCTTCGCCGATGATCGACGACTCTGTCCTCGATCATCGTCCGAGTCGCTCGGAATGGCGCCGTAGCGAGATTGCCTGAGATTCTTTAGGTGCATACGAGGCGATGTGTCCCCACTAATTGTATTATCGGCGGGTTGAGGTTTGGGAATTAGGGGTCGTGAGAGTGTGTCGGGCCTGCCGGAGAGGTCCGACAGGCCCGGAATCGATCAGTGGCCGTTTTTGCCGTTGCCGTTCCCGTTCGGCGTGAGGCGGCCGATACTGTAATACTCGAAGCCCATGCGCTTCATCCGTAGCGGGTCGTACATGTTGCGTCCGTCGAAGAGTACGGGGCGCGCCATGGCGTCGCAGATCTTCTCCATGTTCAGGAAGCGGAACTCGTTCCACTCGGTGACGAGTATCAGGGCGGATGCGCCCTCGGCCACCTCATACGGGTTCTCGCAGTAGGTGATCTGCGGGTAGATGGTCCGGCAGTTGTCCATCGCAATGGGATCGTAAGCCTTGATCGTCGCTCCGTCGGCCAGGAGCTGACCGATGATCTCGATGGACTTGGCGTCGCGCATGTCGTCGGTATTCGGCTTGAATGCGAGGCCGAGCACGCCGATCGTCTTGCCCTCCACACCGCCGACGGCCTCCTTGATCCGGTTGACGAAGCGGATCGGCTGGTTGGTGTTGATATCGAGAGTCGCCTTGAGCAGCGAGTTGTCGGCTCCGTACTTGGCGCACGTGTGCACGAGCGCCTTCACGTCCTTGCCGAAGCACGAGCCGCCGAACCCGAGTCCGGCCTGCAGGAACTGGTCGCCGATCCTCCGGTCGAAGCCCATGCCCTTCGCAACCTGGGTCACATCCCCGCCTGCCATCTCGCACAGACCGGCGATCGAGTTGATGAAGGATATCTTCATCGACAGGAAGGCATTCGACGCATACTTGATGATCTCGGCGCTGGTGATATCGGTGATGAGCATCGGCCGCTCCAGAGGCGCATAGAGCTCGAGGAGCTTCATGGCCACCGTCTGAGACGGAGCGCCGATGACTATCCTGTCCGGATAGAGCGTATCGTTGATCGCGCATCCCTCGCGCAGGAATTCGGGGTTGGAGACGACGTCGAAATCTACGTCCCGCCGCCGGTTCTCTTCGATGATCCGACGGACGAGGTCACCAGTGCCGATCGGCACGGTGCTCTTGTTGACGATGACCTTGTACCGATTGAGGTGCCTCGCGATACCGCGCGCAACCTCGACCACCTGGGAGAGATCCGGCTCTCCATCCGGTCCCGGAGGCGTACCCACGGCGATGAACACCACCTCGGCGCTCTCCACACCGACTCCGAGGTCGGTGGTGAACGAGAGACGGTCGTCCTGAACATTCCTGGCGACCATCTCCTCGAGTCCGGGCTCGTAGATCGGCATGATGCCCTGATGGAGCTTCTCGATCTTGTCGGGGTTGGCGTCTACACAGACGACCTCGTTGCCCAGGTCCGCGAAGACAGCCCCGGTGACAAGCCCGACGTAGCCTGTACCTATGACGCAGATGTTCATGTGTCCGCAGTTTCCTTCCGTTACAGGTACCTGTAATGAGAGCAGTGACTCGCTCGTCGCAACCATAGCACGCCTCCCTCATGGTGTCAAGGTCGATCAGGATTGCCGTGCCATCCACTCTCTATTATCGGAAGATTGGCCGGCGACTCCATATTACCCAAAAAGATCGGAGAATAACGTGCGGGGTTGCAGGAGGACAAAGACAAAACGGAGCGCCGATCGGCACTCCGTTCATTACTCAAATGTCTGTTGGCTGTCCGGGAAGGATCAGGCGCTGCCGGTGGTGATCTCGAACTTGTAGCCGACACCCCAGATGGTGGTGATCCGACATGGGGAGCGGTCGATCTCGATCTTCCGCCGCAGCCTCTTCACGTGCTGATCGACGGTCCGCTCGTCACCGAAGAACTCATCATAGTCCCAGACCTGCTTTAGCAACTGCTCCCTGGTGAACACGCGGTCACGGTTGCTGGCAAGGTGCCACAGGAGGTCGAACTCCTTGGGTGTGAGGTCGATCCGCTGCTCGTTCACCTTGACCTCGCGGGAGAGCAGGTTGACGTAGAAACCGGGAAGATTGAGCACCTGCTGATCATCCGGAGTGGATGTAGTATTCGACCGGCGGAGCACGGCACGGACGCGCGCAACCAGTTCGCGAGGACTGAACGGCTTGGTCACGTAGTCATCGGCGCCCATCTCGAGGCCGAGTACGCGGTCGAACTCGTCGTCACGACCGGTGACCATCATGATTGGGGTGTTGCTGAAGCGGCGCACCTCTCGGCAGACTTCGAGCCCGTCGAGTTCGGGAATCACGAGGTCGAGCAGGATGATGTCCGGCCGCTCATCACGAGCGGAGTTGAGAGCCTGTCTGCCACCAAATGCGCAGACTACATCGTAGCCTGCTGTCTCGAGCTGCAGCCGCACGAGATCATTTGTGTTCGGGTCGTCCTCGACGACCAAGACTTTCTGTTTCGCCACCGGCGTTATCCTCTCGTTGTCAAAGGTACTCAGGCCTCACCTGCGCTCCGGACACTGCATGATCCCAGATTGCTGTGGAGAGAACACAGCGGATGCCTCGGAAGCCATCACATTGTGCGGTCTGATGTGATAACTGTCTGCTGTTCGGACTGCTACGATGCAGGCCGAACCGGAACGGGACGCACTTATGCCGGCGGCCCATCGTGTAGAAAGGTGAGAACTGGCCGTATTGGCTCGGCCTTCACTGTCAGGAAACCGGCTTGCCAAGAGGAGTTCTTCGCGCGCCAACTCTACCTGATAGTATACGCAAATTCGACCGGTCTGTCAATAGGGGTACAAAAAGTTTAACGGCCTCGGATATGGAAGAACTGTGCAAGCTCGGCGCCGATGGGCATAGCGGAGAGGCGAGCGGCTGATCCGACGACGGCATTCGCCGTCCGGGGTTCAGGGGGATCTCGACGCAAAGCGGGGTCACCACCGCCGGGGCTTCGGCAGCGCCGCCATGCCCTGCATCCACGTAGGGAGCCGGCGCTGTCCCGTTCCGTGGTATCAGGAAGCCCCGACTCCGCTACTTCGAGTTAGGGAAGGAATAGCGTGATTGGAGGTCGGCGATGGCGGCCATGATACGGCGTCCTACCTCCTCCATGGCGGCTCGATCGGATGCGCCGGAGAGATCGTCGAACCGCATCGGCGCGCCATAGACTACCCTGACGCGATGCCTGGTCGGGCGACTGGCCCCTGAGGGGAGCACCCTGTCAGTGCCGATGACCGCCACGGGAACGACCGGCGCCCCATTCTTGAGCGCGATGAGGCCGACGCCCAACTCGGGCTCCTGCAGCTTGCCGTCGAGGCTGCGGGTGCCTTCGGGGAATAGGCAGACGACCTTTCCCTCATCAAGCAGGTCCATCGCACGCTTGATCGCCTTCCGGTCGGCGGTGCCGCGCCTGACCGGAAACGCGCCGACCTTCCGTATGCAGTAGCCGAGGACGGGGACCTTGAAGAGCTCCTCCTTGGCCATGAAGTGGACTTGCCTGCGTATTCCTACGCCTACCGCGGGAGGATCCACGTGGCTAACGTGGTTCGGGCAGATGATCACGCCGCCGGTTTTCGGGATGTTCTCCCGGCCGATACTCTCCAAGCCACCAAACAGACGGAAGAACCATCCGCAGAGTCCTTTGCCGAACCAGTACCACATCTATCCGACCGTCCTCTCCCGGCACAGCGCCAGTATCTTCTCGATCACCTGCTCGGTGGTCAGACCGTCGGTGCTGATCTCCACGGCATCCGGTACGCGAACGAGGGGGCTGTGGGCGCGCGTGCTGTCCCGGTGGTCGCGCTCCTCGATCTCCTTCTTAAGCGTCTCGATGTCGGCCTGCATCCCGGACCGCAGCATCTCTGCGCACCGCCGACGGGCGCGCTCCTCCACGGACGCGGTCAGAAAGATCTTCACCTCGGCGTGAGGCATGACGACGGATCCGATGTCCCGGCCCTCCATAACGCAGCCGCCCTCCCCGCCCATCCTCTGCTGGAGTGCAACGAGGTGATGCCGGACGCCGGGGATCGCTGAGACAGGCGATGAGAGACGCGTGACTTCCGGAGTGCGTATGGCCTTCGTGACATCGACGCCATCCGCGAAGACGCGGGGGCTGTCACCGGTCTCGAACCGGATGTCCATCCGGCCGACCATGTCCACGATGTCCTCCTCGTCATCGAGAGGAATGCCGACCTGGAGCGATTTCCATGCGGCGGCGCGATACATGGCCCCGGTGTCTATGTATTTGTAGCCGAGCCGTCGGGCGACCTCACGTGCGACCGTGGTCTTCCCGGCTCCGGCCGGCCCGTCTATTGCGATGGAGATCTGTTTGGGCATGGGTTTTTCTGAGACTGCAGACGGCAGACTGCGGACTGCAGGTAGACCTTCCGGACTGCGGTCTGCAGTCCGACTCTATCTCTTCGGCGGGTAGACCGAGTCGCGAACGGACTTGGCGTCGCCGAACCAATCCTCGAGCGAGGGGGCATCGCCCGCTTCCATGAGCTCGATTGCCTGGTCGATAAGCCCTTTCAGTCCGTCCGCCGCCTCGCCGATGGCGTTCACATTTGACAGACATATGTCACGCCAAAGAACGGGCGAACTGCCCGCTACTCTGGTCATGTCGCGGAAGCTTCCCGCCACCAGGTCGAACACCTGAGGGCTGAACTCGGACTCCTTCCGCGCGAGAAGTACAAGTGCGGCGGCCATGACGTGCGGCAGGTGGCTGATCACCGCCACGCACCTGTCGTGAGCCTCGGGGTCCATCACGACCACTCGCGCGCCGATCCCTTCGGCGGCTCGGCGCATCCTCTCGACAACTCCCGGCCCGGTCGAGGCGGTGGGTGTCAGCACGTAGGTCGTGCGCTCGAAGAGGCTCTCTTTCGCTGCCTCGACGCCGGCCTCCTCGGAACCCGCCATCGGATGGCCGCCGATGAACGCTGCGCGGTTCCCTATCAACTCATCCGCTCCACGGCAGATCTCGCTCTTCGTGCTGCCCGCATCGGTGATGATGCAGTCGGGGCCGACGAAGGGGAGCGCCTTGCACGCGAAGTCGAGCACCGAGCCGACAGGAGTGGCGATGTAGACGAGGTCCGCGCCGCGGACGCCCTCCTCGAGGTCGAGCGTACAGGAGTCAACCGCGCCGAGTTCGACCGCGCGCCGAAGGCGTTGGAGGTTTCGTCCGATACCGACGACCTCCTCTGCCAGCCCTCGCTTGCGGAGGGCCATGCCGAACGAGCCGCCGATGAGCCCGACTCCTATGATGGCGACACGTCTAAACTCAGGCTGATCCACCATCGGGACTCCAGCCGGCCTTCCTACCCACAGCAGCCACGAGCGCGGAAAGCTCCTGCATGAACTGAGCGAAGGTATCCGGTTTGAGCGACTGCGCGCCGTCCTTGAGCGCCTTCTCGGGCTCGGGATGCACTTCGATCATGAGACCATCGGCCCCGGCCGCAATGGCCGCCTTTGCGACGGGAGACACGAGGCCCCACCGCCCGGTACCGTGACTCGGGTCGGCGATGATCGGCAGATGGCTGAGCTGTCGGACTGCCGGTATGGCGTTGATATCGAACGTATTGCGGGTCAGCGTCTCAAAGGTCCGGATGCCGCGCTCGCAGAGGATGATCTCGTAGTTGCCGCGCGTGGCGATGTACTCCGCCGCCTGGAGCCACTCCTCGATCGTGGACGACATCCCACGCTTGAGCATGACCGGCTTGCGCATGTTGCCAATCTCCTTGAGCAGCGAGAAGTTGCTCATGTTGCGAGTGCCGATCTGCAGGATGTCGGCGTACTTGGCCACCATGTCCAGGTCTCGCAGATCGAGCACCTCGGTAATGATCGGCATGCCGGTCTCGGCGCGAGCGGCATCGAGTATCTTGAGGCCGTCCTCACCGAGCCCGTGGAAGCTGTACGGTGACGTGCTCGGCTTGAACGCGCCTCCGCGGAGTATGGTCGCTCCCGCCGCGCGCACCAGCCTGGCGGTCTGGCGACACTGTTCCTCGCTCTCGACGCAGCACGGTCCGGCCATGACGACGATCTCGTCGCCTCCGATCTTGACGTCCCTGACCTTGATGACCGACCGCTCCGGGTGGAATTCACGCCCGACAACCTTGTACGGCTTCAGGATCGGCACTACTCGCTCGACGAACGAGATCGACTCGATCTGCTGCGCGATGGTCGCCTTGTCCTCCTCGGGAGCGCCGATCGCGCCGATGATCGTCTTCTCGACGCCCCGGGAGAGATGGATGCCGTAGCCGCGCTCCTTCAGATTCGCAATCAGTTCGTCAACGTTCTTGTCTGTCGCCTGTGAAGACAGGATGATAATCATGGGAGACCTCGTTAATCGTGATGGGTAAGGAGCAACCAGTAGGAAGTCCGCGTTACTCCTTACTCATTACTCGTTGGCCGTTCAACTCGCGGCGAGAACCTCGCTGAGTGTCTCGATGAACCGGCGGTTGTCCTCGGGGAGGCCGGTAGTCACGCGGATGAACGTCGGATAGCCGAATATGTCACCTGTACGAATGATGACCCCTCGCTTGAGCATCTCGACGAAGACCTGGCGGCAGTCTCGCTTGATGTCCACGAAGATGAAGTTCGCATCCGTCGGGACATACGGCAGGCCCATGCGGTCGAGCTCCCGGTAGAGGTACTCCTTGGACTCGGAGTTCAGCTTTCTCGTCTTCGGAACCTGCTCGGGGTCCTCCAGGCTGGCGACGGCGCCGACCTGCGCAATGCTGTTCACGCAGAACGGTTGGCGTACCTGGTTCAGGCATGCAACCAACTCCGGCCGCATGATGCCGTATCCGACTCGCAGCCCGGCAAGGCCGTATATCTTGGAGAACGTGCGCAGGATGATAGCATTGGCCCCCGCTTTCACGTACTCATACACGTTCGGATAGTCGGGCCGCTCGACGTACTCATAGTACGCCTCGTCGAAGACGGCGATGACCCGCTCCGGCAGGCGCTCCATGAGGCGATCTACATCCTTCTGCGAGACCGATGTGCCGGTCGGGTTGTTCGGGTTGGTCACATAGATGAGACGCGTCTTGTCCGTGATGGCATCGGTCATGGCGTCCAGGTCGAACGCGAAATCCTTCAGCGGCACCATCACGCAGCCGGAATTGCAGAGAGTGGCCGACGTCTCGTACTGGCTGAACGACGGGTCGCCCTGGATGATCTCATCGCCCGGCGAGAGGAAGGTGATGCCGATGTTGTGGATGATCTCGTCGGATCCGTTGCCGATGAACAACTCTTCCTCACGGACCCCCCAATGACGTGCGAGCGCTCTCTTGAGGCTGAAGCATGCGCCGTCGGGATACAGGCCGACGGAACCGAGAGCCTCCTGCATCGCGGCAACCGCCTTCGGGGACGGGCCGAGCGGATTCTCGTTCGACGCCAACTTCACGATGTTGGTGATTCCGTACTCGCGCTCGACTTCCTCGATCGGCTTGCCGGGAACATAGGGCTTCAGCCGGCAGATATTCTCGTTGACCAAGTCGCTCATTGCCATGTTGGTACTCCTGCGTGTGTTAGTTGAGTTTAACATAATCGCGCAGGATTTGACAAATGCAGGGGAAGCGATCAGGGGCCGGAAGTGAGTGCGATGCCTCGCCACAGGGAACGGACGCTCTCCCGTTCCGCCGGTTGCAGGCATCCACCGACGGAACGCGACGGCGGGCGTTCCCTACGAGGCATGGCCGAGGGGCTTCGGTACGCTCGCCGGCCAGCGATAGAACGTATTGCACAAGTCGAATTCCGCCCTGTAGGAGGGGATCCCGATCCCCGAATTCGGCGCGCTACGTGGGCATCCACGGCTGGGGAGCCGCTCCTGCAATGCTCTTGAAATACGCCGTGGGGAATGGATCATTCGGACCGGAAGCCGGCGAACTGCTCGACGCGCTCCTGGGCGAGCATGGCAGGCTTCGTGCCCGGAGCGGTCTCCATCGCCTTTCGCCAGTACTCGACCGCCGCATCGCCCCGGCCGTTCTGGTACTCCTGGTCGCCCATCTTGACGTAGAGGCCGGCGGTGTTCTCGCTCGCCACCGTCGCCGCCTGACTGCCCGGCGCGGCGTCCTGGGCGTCTCTCCAGGCCGCGAATGCAGCGTTCCTCTGGCCGATCCGCTCCAGCGCATTGCCCAGATAGAGGTAGGCCTCCGCGTACTTCTCGTCATACACGATCGCCTGCTTGTACTGGCCGATCGCGTCGTAGGTGCGTCCGGCCTTCTCGTTCTGGATGCCGAGCTGCAGGTAGCACGCGGCGATGTTCCTCCGAGTGATCTTGGCGAGCTTCGGGTCGTGAGCGACCTTGAGCACTCTGTTGAACTCCTCGATGGCCGCGTTGTAGCTCTGGTTCTCGAAGTACCGCTTGCCGTTCTCGAGGTGCATGCTTATCTGCTGCTGGCTCCCCTGGTGCTGATATCCTCGGTACGCCGAACTGAACATCCAGACGAAGCCGATGAGCACCCCGCAGATCAGCACGACGGTGGTCATCACCTTGAGGAAGTACTTCGCCTCAGCCGAGATCGACGGCCCTCTCGGAAGCTTCGGGAGTCTGAGATCATCCGGCTGCAGCCCGCCGAACGGATCGCCGACGGGCGGCGGAGGCGTCTGTGGAAACGGCTGCTGGTTCGGAAACGGTATTTGGCCCGGCAACGGAGTCTGCGCCCCGTACGGCGGCTGGCCGGGATACTGGGCCTGCGGGCCGTATAGCGGCCCGGGAGCGCTCATCGTGGAGCCGAACGGATCAGGCTGGGACGGGTAGCCGAAGCCGTTGAAGCTCTTTGCATCCATATCCGCCGCCATCTCCTCCGCGGTGGCGTACCGCTGATGAGGCTCCTTCGAGAGCGCCTTGCGGATGACGCGCTCCAGGTACGGCGGCACCGTCGGCGGAATCATGACCTCCTGGTTCATGATGTTGTAGGTGATCGTGACGACGGTATCGCCGGTGAACGGCTTCTTGCCGGTGAGCATCTCGAGGAGCATGACGCCGAGCGAGAAGAGGTCGGTACGAGCATCGAGCGGACGGCCTGCTACCTGCTCCGGCGACATGTAGCTCGGCGTGCCGAACACCTGACCGTCGGCGGTGATGGTCGGCTCCTCCATCAGACGGGCGATCCCGAAGTCCGTGATCTTGACGTGGCCGCCGGGGAGGATCTGGACGTTGTCCGGCTTGATGTCGCGATGGATGACACCCCTGGAGTGAGCGTACGCCAGGCCGCTGCAGACCTGGCGGGCAATCTCGACCGCACGATCGACGGAGAGATTGCCCTCGATCGACAGGACGTCGCGGAGGGTCTGGCCCTCCAGGTATTCCATGGCGATGAAATGGCGGCCCTGGTCCTCTCCGGCCTCGTAGATGGTGACGATGTTGGGGTGTGCGAGCGATCCGGCGGCGCGCGCCTCCCGGTAGAAACGTTCGACCCGCTCCCGCCTCTGTTGGCCGGACAGGTTGGGCGGCACGAGCAACTCCTTTAGCGCAACGCGGCGGTTGATGCTCGGATCGACCGCCTCGTAGACTATGTCGTTGCTCCGCCCGATCTCCCGGATTATCTGATATCGACCAAGGGTGTTCGTTGACAAGATGTGTTACCGTACCGGACTGCAGCGATATCCTTGCGCATCACTCGTAGGAAACGGGCGCTGTCCCGTTCCGTGGATGTAGGCTGCACGATGCTGCTGGAAACAAGAGCATACCATCAGCATCGGATCCCTGCAGCGCCTGAACGCCACAGCGGACGTTCACTACAGGTGTGATTGGCGCCTTACTCGCGCCCCAGGAGCCTGCAGAGACGGCTCTTGCGGCCACCAAGGCGGGCGATGTCGCGGACGGCGACGATCACGACCGTGACGTTATCCCCTCCCCCGTTCTCGTTCGCCTTCTGGACGAGCTTGAGGGCCGCGAGCGACGGACCGTAGGAGTCAGCGATCTCGAAGATAGTCTGATCGTCCACGTATCCCGTCAGACCGTCGGAACAGAGGAGCAGCACGTCGCCGACCTCGAGTTCCCTGCGATAGACGTCAGGCTCGACCTCGGGCTGAGCGCCGAGCGACCGGGTGATCACGTTGCGGAACGGCGAGTACGCGGCCTCCTCCTCGGTGAGCGCGCCGCGTTTGACCTGCTCGGCGACCCAGGAGTGGTCCTCCGTCACCTGCTCCAGCTTCCCTTCGCGGATGAGATACGCCCGGCTGTCGCCCACATGGCCGACGTACAGCTCGTTCTCGCGCATGACTGCGACGGTGCATGTCGATCCCATGCCGCTCCGGCCGGGGACGACCTGCGCGGTATCGTAGACAAACGAGTTGGCGGCTCGGATGGCGGCGGAGAGGCTCCGCTCGACATCCTCGTCCGGGTCTGCATAGTACTGAGTCAGAACCGTCCTCAGGCCGAGTTCGCTCGCAACCTGGCCGCACTCGTGCCCGCCCATGCCGTCCGCTACGGCGAAGAACGAGCCTTTGACCGCCAGAACCGGCAGCTCATCGGGCTGGAAGAAGTCGAACTTGTCCTCGTTGTTCTCGCGCACGCGGCCCATGTCGGTCCGGGCGGCGACACCGAGATCGAGCACATACGTCGGCTTACGGTCCTGCTTCTCGGCCCACGCCTGGGCGAGGTCGGCGGTGTCGAGCTTGGCGGTTATTTCGATGGATTCGCTCATCAGTGCAGATGTCCTATCAGTCCAGTGAGTCCCATGGGTGGCATGGGACGTATGGGACATATGAAACCTATGGGACTTGGAACTTGACGGTGGTCTTCCCGAAGACGATCTCGTCGCCCGCGGAGAGCGTGACCGGCTGGTTCGGCTCGAGCTTCGTACCGTTGAGCACCGTCCCGTTCGTGCTGCCGACGTCCATCAGGGTGAATGCGCCATCCTCGGCGGTGATCCGCGCGTGCGATCCCGACACATATGGGTCGCCGGAGATCACGATGTCGTTGTCCCCACGACGGCCGATCGCGCTCGTGCCGGGCATGACGGCGAACTCGACGCCATCGCCGATCAACTGCGCGACCGGGGAAGGCGCTTCGGCCTCCTCGACGACGGTCTCATCGGGAGCCGTCTCCTGCTCGACGACCTCAGGAATCTCGTCCGTCAGTTCGGCAGGCTCGGCATCAGTCGTCTCTTCCACCGATTCGGCCTCTCCCGCGGGCTCCTCGGCGGCTGCCGGCATCTCCGGCAGATCGAGGGTCAGTACGCTCGACCCGAACTTCAGTTCCGCGCCGGAAGCAACCTCGACGCGCTCACCTCTGGCAATCTGCGCGCCGTTGACAGAGGTGCCGTTGGTGCTGCCAAGGTCCTCGATGAAGCACTTCCCGTCCTCCATGACGAGCAGCGCGTGCCTGCGCGAGACGGTCGGGTCTTCGAGGAGCACATCGGTACCCTCGCGTCCGATGGTGTTCTCGCCACTCTTGAGCAGGTGCTCGCGGTCGGATGCGATCAGCTTCGGCTGAGGAGCGACCTCCCCCACCTCGCCGACTTCGCCGGGCGTAGAGGCGAGCAGGAAGCCGCAGTCGCCGCAATACTTCTCGGTCGGGCTGTTCTCTGTGCCGCAGACCGGACACTTCACCGACGCGCCGATGATGGTCGCGTCGGCGTCCGGGATCGGGGCGGCGATCATGGTCTTGTCAGCCAGATTTTGTGTCATGTCCATTTGGCTCATTGCGTCAGTCCTTCCTCTTGCCCTGGTCCAGCGAGTAGATCGTGCCGATGAGCGTCTTCTCCGCGCCCGGCCCACCCTGCTGGATGCTGTCGATCGCCTTCCTGACCTCCTCGGCCTCGGCGGTACGTCCCTGGCTGGCGAGCAGGCTCATCGTGCGCTGGAGTTCCATCGTCGCCGTCATCGCCGAGAGCTGCTGGGTCTTCATACCCATCACGGTCTTCTCGAGGTTACGCGACGCGAGCGCGACCTCGATCTCCTGCCGGATGACCGGATTCACGTTCGCCTGGACGAGCGACCGATCGGGCGTGAACTCGAACTCGATGTCAGTGGTGATCGTCTCGGCCCTGCCGCTGGTCGCATCATCGTAGAACAACTCGGCCTTCGCAACGCGGTAGATTCCCGCGGGCCTGGGAGCGAACTCCAGTTCGCAGAGCACCGACATCGCACTCCCCCGCTCCATGTCGACGAGCCCGACTTCGGCGAACCGGCCGCTGAACGACGGCTGGCGTCCGTAGATCTGCCTGAGCTGCACCCACTTCGAGAGGTTCAGTCTGAGCCGCATGTTGCGCGCGGTGATCGTCATCAGGCTTTCGAGCTCGCGGCGGAAGACCTCGGGGATCAGATCTGGGCGCGAGATGTAGTAGTAGTTGCCGCCGCTCTGGCGCGCGATCCCGGCCATCAGTTCCTCGTTGTACTCGGGACCGAAGCCGAGCGCGGTGACGGTGATTCCCCGACTCTTCTGCTCGGCGACCTGGCCGACGATCGAGCCGAAGTCCTTGATGCCGGCGGTCGGATCGCCGTCGGTCAGTAGGAGCACCCGGTTGACATAGCCCGGAGCGGCCACGGAGGAGACCTGGTTGCAGCCTACCACAAGCCCATCGTAGAGATTGGTGGTGTTCCCCGGCTCGATGCGGTTGATGTGCTCCTTCAGCAGTGTCTTGTTGACCACTCGCCGGGCGGGCATGATGACGTCCACCTGCTCCTCGAAGGTAACGATCGAGAGGACGTCGTTCTGATCAAGCAGATCGACGACGTATCCGCAAGCGCGCTTGACGTAGTCGAGCGGCTCGCCCTCCATCGACCCGCTGCGGTCGATCACCAGCGCGAGGTTGATCGGCAGGCGTCGGCCCATCATGTTGGCCGACGACCGCAGTTGGAGCAGGACGTGGTCGCGCGACGGCTCGTTCGAGAGCGCATATCGGTTGCCCGAGATGACATCGACCTCGAGGGCACGGACGGCGCCGACCATCGCGGTCCTGCCGAGGTCGGTCATGGCCTGCGTCCGGCCGAAATCGTTCATCGCCTGGGTGCGATTGTTCGGGTCGCCCCCGCCGGGCGGGATGATACGGGTTTGTTCCATCAGTTACCTCCGGAGAACGGGGATGATGCGTGATTCGTGAGGGAACCGGTTAGTCACGCATCACCTGATCTGGTCAGTCTTCTCGCCGATGACGAGTGTCAGGGTCTCGGCGTTGAGTTCGGCGAGGGCATCGGCCTCGCTCATCGAGCGCAGGTAGTGCTCCATCGCTCGGAGGCCGTGCGCGAACTCCTCGTCCGTGAGAAGAGTGAGCGCGGAGATGCCCTTCCGGCGGTTGCGCTCCAGATACTCCTCCACCGTTGAGTACCGGTTCTGCACGACCTTCTCATGCCTCACCCTGACAAGTCCGGATCGGCGCATACTCTCTTCTATGACGCTTATGTCGGGCAGGCGGTTGCGGTCGATCTCCCACGCGCGCGGGAACGACCGATAGACCAGCGCACCCGCCATGTCGTCGTGGCCGGACGTGCGCATCAGGAAGACGCCGCCGGGCTTCAGGATGCGCCGGCACTCCCCCACCACGCGGTCCCGGTCGTCCACGTGGTGGATCAGCAGCGACATGAAGACGCACTGGAACGACTCCGACCGGAACGCCGGGGCCTCCGCGTGGCATCTGACCCACCGGACGCCGTCCGCGCCGGGTTTGCTCATCGCCTCGGAAAGCATACCTGCTGAGAGGTCGGCTCCGACCATCCGCGCGCCGATGGTCTCTGCGGACGGGATGGTGAAACGGCCCGTTCCGCATCCGAGGTCAAGGCCCCAGTCGCCCGGGTTCAGCCGGCCTCTGTCGCGTATCAGGCCGACCCACTTGCCGACAAGTTCGTCGGCCATACGTCGGCCCGCGTCGTAGTTCGGCGCGATGGCGGAATAGTCGGCCTTGGGTATGTCTATCATCGTGACCTCATCCTCACCATCGAATGGCGAGGCTGATAACACCTAAGCAAGCTGAAGCAGGCTTGAGTCGTCCCCCAGAGCTTCCTTCAGGTTGCTTCTCATGGTTCCTAGCCTGGGGATTCCATTCCCAGGCATGATATCCAATCCATGCGGTCCCGGACTACCACCCAGCAACCGTTCATGAGTCTCACACGATAGGTGTTCCCGGACGCACTGAGGAAGCCTTCGTAGTAGCCTCCTTTGACCTCAAACTCCTGCAGCCCCACTCGTCGGATGAACCTCACCCGGAAGATCAGACCCTCTCGGCCGGTCTTGATGTTCCTGGGCCGGCCGGGAAACTCATCCGGCGGGCGGCACTCGCTGAACTTCCTCACCGGAGGCTTGTGGCCTGCAAAGCGCTTCAGAAAACCCTCACCCGGATCAAACCAGAACGGACCGACTGACAGATAGTACGCATCCGCATGATTCTGCAGACCGGACGCATTGTGAGCGAAGAGATGGCGGAATACCGCCTCTCGTATATCGTCGGCCTGCCACAGCGGAGGCAGAAGTATCAGAGCCGCAACAACGCTGACCACGGCAGTCACGAGTGTTAGCCTGCGTATGATCCTCCGTAACCTTGACACGTCGTCTGCCTCATGCCTCATCATCGAATGATGAGCCTATTAAACACCTAAGCAAGCTGAAGCAAGCTTGGAGCACGTTCCCGGAGCTTCCTTCAGGCTGCCTCTCACGGTTCCCAGCCTGGGGATTCGATTCCCAGGCTACGCCTCAAACCTGAACGCCGAGCCGCCGAACTGGACCGTATCGCCCGGTGCGAGCGGCTGGCTGGTAATCCTCATGCCGTTCACCGCAGTGCCGTTCGAGCTTCCTTCATCATGAACGGTGAACACGCCGTTTTCGTTCCGAATGCTCGCGTGATTGCGGGAGACCGTCGAGTCGTTCGCCAACTGGACGTCCTTACCAGGCTCCCTGCCGATGCTCACCACCGGCGAGGAGAGGTCGAACACCTGCCCGGCGTAGGGGCCCGAGAGCCCGACGAGCCGCGGGCCACCCCTCCCCAGCCCTCCCCGCAACGGGGAGGGGGCGACTTCCGGCCCCACAGCAGATCCCGGACCCATAGCGGAAAACGACTCCCTATCCACAGCAGAAAACGGCTCCATCCCCGCACCAGAAAGCGGCTCCCTTCCCATGCCAGAAAGCGGCTCCCTCCCCGTAGCGGGGAGGGCTGGGGAGGGGTCCTGACCGCCCGGCGATCCGGCGCCGACGGAGCATGCACACTGCCCGCTCGCGTTCTTCTTCGTCCCGCAGTACGGGCAGACGCCCTCCATCGTAGGGATGCTCGGCTGCTGCGCGCGAGCGACATCCACCGGCGGCGGCGCAAGCTTGGAGGCGGTCGCCTTCTCGTGGAACTCGAGCCGCATCGAAGCGATCTGGATGATATCCCCGTCCTTCAGTTGGGCCATCTTGGCCGGCTGGCCGTTGACCGACGTGCCGACTGGCGATCCCGTGTCGTGCAGGATGTGGCGGCCGGCCTGCTGCTCAATCACCGCATGTGCCGGCGCGATGTTCGGATCGCCGAAGAGCGGGATGTCGGCAAGCTCGTTCCGGCCGATGACCGTCTGAGGCTTGCTGATGATATGCTCCCGGCCCTCGTTTCGTCCCTGGATCACGCGGACCCACGCCTGCTTGAGAAGCGTCTCGACGAGGCCTATGAAGAACCCGATCGCCGCGCCGGTCGCGGTCAGACCCAGTCCGCGAGCGATGACGTCCGTATGCGGCGTTCCCGGCGGAAGGATGTAGCCGGTCAGCTCGAACATCGTGCCGCCGAGCAGTCCGCCGATCAGGCCGCCGATCGCGCCGTGACGCATCGCGCGCTTCGAGTTGATCGGGAGGCCCTGGACGAACCCGACGAAGAACCCGATGAGGCTCCATCCGATGGCCCGCGCGAGCACCTGCAGGATGAAGGCAAGCGGCTTGGTCGCGAATACCGTCGACATACGCTCGGCGACATTGTAGAGCGGGCCGAAGAACAACTGCCCGAAGTAGAGGCCGAGGAATCCACCGATCGCGCCGATCACCAGGCCCCAGGCGACATAGCGCTGAGTCATCCGGCCGCTCGCGCTGAACATGCCGTTGACGATGCCGAGCGCCGCTCCCATGAAGCAGCCGAAGACCATCGTGATCATCATCTGGTCGCGGACGGCCTGATAGAGCGAGACGTCGGCGAACGACTGCGGCATGCGATACCACGGGTTGAAGTCGATGACCATCCACCCGAGTAGCGCAGCGAACGTGCCGGCCAAAAGGCTCATGAGGATTTTGGTGTTTAGTGACATTGGCGGAAACCGGAATGGAGTATTGGAATGGTGGAGTACTGGGGCCCTGGCAACCCATCACTCCAACACTCCGCTAATCCCCTACCCCTCAAACCTGAGTCTCGTCGTCCCGATCTGGATCTCGTCGCCGGAGTTGAGTGCCTGCTCGGTGATCTTGACGCCGTTGACGAACGTGCCGTTCGACGAGCCCTCGTCATAGATGGTGAACGTCCCGTTGTCGGATACGATGCGCGCGTGCCTGCGGGAGACGGCGCTGTCCTCCGAGAAGACAATCGCATTCGACTCCTCGCGGCCGATGGTCAGCGTTCCGACCTGGAGATCGTAGATCTCGCCCATGCGCGGGCCCTGGACGGCGATCAGCCTCGGGCCCGATGCCGCGGAGACGGCCGATGCAGCCGTGCCTATCACGGAGCACGAGCACGCGCCGGACGCATCCTTCTTCCGGCCGCAGAACGGGCAGATCGTCGGATCGACCTGTTGGGCGGGCTGAGCCTTTGCCGGTTCAAAGATCGGCTGCTCCTCCTGAACCTCGACGCCAAGCTTCTTCAGCAGCAACTTAGCGTCCGCGCCCTTGTTGCCCATCATCCGCACGCCCATGTAGACGATGCCGATGAGCAGGATCGCGCCGATCAGCCCGGTGATGTAGTCGACACCCTTGGACTGGGGACCGGCGGGCGCCTTCTCGGACGCGTCGGACTTGCCCGACTTATCGGATGTGTCAGGCTGCGTCGGAGCCAGGGTCTCGATAGCGCCGGCGACGGGGATATCGAGCTTCAGGACGGGAGTCTCCCGCTCGATGGCGATATCCACATCCTGGCTGGATCTCTTGTTGTCGCCGTAGAGAACGGTGACGCTCGCAGTTCCCTCGGCGACGTCCGAGAACTCGACCGATCCCGCGGAGGACGGATCGAGCACCTTCTCCTGCGTCTTCTTGTCGGCGTCAGTGAGCTTGACGATGGCGGCGGCGGCCGGGCTGCCGGACTGCGTCCCGGTCACGGACACCCGGACCCTGCGCACCTTGTTGAAATCCGACGTCTTGAGGTCGATGGCGAGCGCGCCCTTGCCCTCGATGGGCCTCACGGCCTCGTTGCCGGTCTTCGCATCGAGGACGTAGAGGCGCGTTCCCTTGGGAACCGCATCCTTCACCAACGGCACGTCGGCGGTGACCTTCTTGTCTTTGAACGACTTCGGAGTCGTGGTGACCGCCTGGCCCTTGATGTCGGTGTAAGTGAACCAATAGAAGTGCTCGCCCGCGGCCGGGACGGAGATCGTCGCGGTCGGCACCGCCGCCCACAGCATTCCGGCGGCAAGGAGTAGTGCGGTGATGGTAAGTATGATTCCGCGCATGAGTTCGAATGTACCCCCTAACGGGATTGGATAGCACAGCCCTGTTGGGGACAGACTTGTAATCTATCCCCAAGTGGCAAATCGGAGTCTGTGACTCCAGGACCGACGTGGGGATCACAGATCCCCCATGGCCAATGCGGGATAGATTACAAGTCTATCCCGAATAGATCTCGTAGAGCTCTTTCAGTGCGTACGGCAGCGCTCGGAGCACGTCCCCGGCGATCACGCCGGCGGCGCCGAGTTGCTCCGCGGCGATGTCCCCTGCCCTGCCCTGGATGAAGGCCCCGCAGATCGCGGCATCGAGCGGCGATAGCCCCTGCGCCAGCAGCCCGCCGATCGTGCCCGCGAGGACATCACCCGTGCCGCCGGTCGCCAACCCCGGACCGCCGGTCGGGTTGATCCGGACCCTGCCCGACGGATCGGCGATCAGTGTGCGCGCGCCTTTCAGCACGACGACACAGCGGAAACGGGACGCGGCCTCCCTGACCACATCCATACGGTTAGACTGCACGGCCTGCGTATCGGTTCCGAGCAGGCGCGCCATCTCGCCGGGATGCGGGGTCAGCACCAGATCGCCGTGGTCGCCCTCGAGCGTACCTGTGTCCTTTGCCAGGGCGTTGAGGCCGTCCGCATCTATTATCATCGGCTTGCGCACCGACTTTACCAAGCGGTGCACGAAATCGCATGTATCGGGATGAGTGCCGAGCCCGCAGCCGAGGACGACCGAGTCGCCCTTCTCGATCAGTTCGAGGGCCGGATCGAGCGCTCCGGACGAGATCGAGCGGGCATCGGTCTCCGGGAGGCCGCGGGTCATGACCTCCGTAAGCTTGATCGCCATGACGTCCTGTAGACTGGAAGCGCATCCGAGCGTCGAGAGCCCGGCCCCGGCCCGGAGCGCCGCCTCGGATGCCATCGCCGCTGCGCCGGTGAGCCCGAGCGACCCGGCGATGACGATGGCCGTGCCGAACGTGCCCTTGTGGGCGTCCGGCGGGCGGGCGGGAAGTCGCGACGCGACCATCGCGTCGTCCAGAAACTCGACCGTGACCTCCTCGTAGAGGCACTTCGGAATGCCGATGTCGGCGACAACCAGCTTGCCGACGCATGCCGCGCCCGGATAGGTGAGCAGGCCGATCTTCGGGAGCGCAAAGGTGACGGTCGTATCGGCCCTGACGCAGACGCCGAGGATCTCGCCGGTGTCCGCATCCATGCCTGACGGGATGTCTACCGCGACGGTAGGCTTGCGCGCGGCGCTGATCGCGCGGATGACGTCGGCGGGGAGACCGGTGACTTCCCCTCGGAGGCCGGTGCCGAAGATCGCATCGACGACGAGATGGCTGTGCGTGAGGGAGACGGCGATCTCGTCGGCGGAGGTGATACTCGGGACGGGGATACCGGATTCGAGCAGGATGTCGAGGTTGACTCGCGCATCGCCCCTCACGTCCTCGGGCTTCCCGAGCAGAAAGACGGAGACTCGCGCGCCGGCATCGTGGAGATGGCGCGCGACGACGAAGCCGTCGCCTCCGTTGTTTCCGCGCCCGGCGACGACCGTGACGTGCTTCCATTCGAGGCTGCCCAGGTTCTCCCGGACAGTCTCGAATACGCTGCGACCGGCGTTCTCCATGAGCACGATGCTCGGGACGCCGAACTCCTCCGACGCTCGCCGGTCGAACCCGCGCATCTGTTCGGCCGTAGCAACTTTCATGTCAGCCACCCTCGGGTGCATTATACATCAGAGCGCTTACGCGTACAACGCGGGGCATTGGGTTACAGGTTGTAGGTTATGGGTTCTGGGGTTCCCGGCAACCCATAACCTGCAACCCAGAACCCACGGGCTATTCCCTCTCCACCACTGCCACCGCTACCGCGTGCGAGTGACAGTGGGATATGCTCACAAGAACCTTCCTGCCCGCGGCGAGATCGAGAGCTCTGCCGTGCAGGCTCACGACCGGTCCGCCGTTACCGTCGGAGAGAATCTCGACTTCCCGCCAACTCAGGCTCCGGCCGAGCGCCTTCGCCACCGCTTCCTTTGCCGCAAACCGGCCTGCCACTCGCTTCGCCGGATCGCCGCCGGAGAAACAGATCGTCTGCTCCGCGGGAGTAAGCACCCGGTCCCGAAACGCCGGATGGCGCTCAAGGCTCTCGCGAATACGGCCCACTTCTATAATATCAGTACCGACACCGGTTACCATCAGGTATCTCCTCTTCACTAACCCAATACTGCTCACGGGCCGTGATTCCTCCCCGACCGTGCGGTGACACATGCCCCCACAGCGGATGCTCTCCGGCCCGGAAGGAGTGATTCGGAGTAGAAAAATGGGTATACATGTTCTAGCTCGACCTGATTGAGGAGGCGACCGGTATGGCAGAGACCTGGCACGTATCACGGCTCACGGTGGACATCAGATACGAAGAGGACATCGCGGTGATCGAGGCGCGCGGAGAGTGCGACCTGATCACCAGCCGTAAGCTGAAGGAGGCGGCGGACAGCCTCTTCAACACGGGCCGGTGCAAGATCATCTTCGATCTGCGCGACATGAACTACATCGACAGCTCAGGGTTTCGCGTGCTCCTCGAGGCCAAGAACAAGGCCGTCGAGAAGGGCGGCGACATCGCACTGGTCAGCCTCACCGCCCCCGTCGAACGAGTGTATACCCTCCTCAGGCTGAACGAACTCGTGATGCGGACCGATACCGTGGGCGAAGCCATCGAGAAGCTCAGGGCATTGGAGTGCAAACAGGCGTAGACTGCAGCGGAGAAGTAGAGAACACTGAGGGCTGCCCACACCGCGGGCAGCCCCTTTCGTTTCCGGCATCATACACCGTAGGAGCGGCTTCCCAGCCGCTCCTACAAAGCTGGGATCGCGGCTGGGAAGCCGCTCCTACAAGGTCTATCATGCCGCCAGGGCCTCGATCACCTGGTCCGCGAACTCGCTATCCGGCAGCGCGCCCTCGAACTGCACCTTCTCGTTGATGACCACCGTCGGGACCGCCGACAGATCGTACTTGCTCACGAGATGCGGGAATTCCGAGGCCTCGATCGCATCGGCACGGATGTGGTCCGGGTTTTCGATCGCCATCTGATGCGCGATGCGGACCGCCGACGGGCAGTATGGACAGGTCGGGGTGACGAAGACCTGGATGTGCGTATCCTGGTCGATCCCGCGGATCTTCTCCTTCGCCTCGTCGGAGAGGTCCGTCTCGCCCCGCGAGGCATCGACGATATCCTCCACCAGCGAACTGAACTCGAAGCCGCCGGGGATACCGAAATACTTCACCGCGCCGGCCTTCGGGCCCTGGACAACCAGCGCGGGAAGCTTATCGACGCCCATGTCTTTCGCCGACGGGTCGTCCGTCGAGAACTCGCGCGTCTCAACGCTGATCTTGTCGGACAGACCCGCCAACTCCTCCACGATCTGCTGCGTCTCGCTGCAGAACTCACACTCCAGTCCGGCCTCGTCCTGATCCTCAGGCTTCCTGGTGAAAGCCAGGATCGTAACCGGGGCCTGCATTTCTTCGCCGAACTTATCTTTGAGGAACGCCTTGTCCTGATCGGGTATCATTGCCATCTCTCAGCTCTCCTTCTTCCTCTGCTTGTAGACGTACCGAGCAGCGCTCAGTGCCGCCACTTGGCCCTCCCCGACCGCCTTTGCGATCTGGAAGGGCGCGCCCGTGCAGTCACCGGCCGCAAACAGGCCGGGGATGCTCGTCGCCATCGACTTGTCCACCCGGACGAAGTGCTCATCCAACTCCAGACCCTCGATCATGCCGCCCACCAGCATCGCCTCGCGGATGAGGAACACGCCGTCCGCGTCTATCTCGCCCAAGTCGGTCTTGAGCCCGGTGACCTTGGTGCTGCCGGTGATCGAGATCGGCTTGGCATGCACCAGCTTGACGCCCGGGTCGAGCGTCTCGACCTTCTCATAGGTCGCCACATAGGTAACGCTCCGCGCGAACCCTGCTAGCGCGTTGGCCTCCTCCTCACCCTCCGAGATGTAGCCGACGACCACCACGTCCTTGCCGCTGAAGAGCGCTCCGTCGCACGTGACGCAGTAGCTGACTCCCTTCCCGACCAGTTCCTCCTCGCCTTGTAGGGACTGGGTCCGGGCGGCGCCGAACGCAAGTATGACGGCCTTGCCGTCGTAGATCTCCCTGTCCGTGCCGACGCACAGGTAATCGCCGATGGGCATGATCTTCTGCGCGCGCTCTCTGATGAGCGGGTAGCCGGTCTTGCTGAAATGCTGGGTGAAATGCCGCGCCAGGTCCGCGCCGGTCTGCTTGGCGAATCCAAGGTAGTTGGTGACCTCCGGGTATGCCTTCAGCCTCGACACAGGATCGCGAATATCGAGCACGACGGCGCTGAGATTGCGCGCCTTGGCGTTCACGGCGGCCGACAATCCTGCCGGTCCCGCGCCGATGATCACTACGTCCACGATCTGGCCCCCGGGTACTTCCGATGTCATACGCATGTCTCCGTTTCGTGATAGTGTTGCTTCCGCTGGACTTATACCCACGGCCTCCCATGCGGAAACCGCCGAGCTTGTGCCGGGCGGGACCCCGGCGGCTGAAATGGCGTCAACAACCGCGCGAAGCGCCCATGCGGACACTGGAGGTCCGGTCCACGAAGGTGGCCTTCGCGCCTTTGTAGCCGTCGCCGGGACACCTCCCCTGACCCCGCGGATATGTTATAATGTGGCGATTGCACGCACGTGCTGAGACAGAGGGGGATAGCGTGGGTTCCTACGATACAATCATCATCGGCGGCGGGCCGGCCGGACTGAGCGCCGGAGTATACGCCATGCGGTCGCGGCTGAAGACCGTGCTCATCGAGAAATACGTGCCCGGCGGGCAGATGATAGTCACCGACTTCGTGGAAAACTACCCGGGATTCGCCGACGGGATCACCGGCGCGGAGTTGAGCGCCGCCATGGAGCTCCAGGCGCGCAACCTCGGGATCGAGATCGTCTCCGCCGAGGTACTGAACGTTGACTTCGCCCACGAAGAGAAGAAGATCATCACCTCCGAGGGCGAGTTCCGCGCGCCGACCGTCATCATTGCGACGGGCGCTACTCCCCGGCAGCTCGGACTCCCGAGCGAAAACCGGCTGACCGGCAAGGGCGTATCGTACTGCGCCACGTGCGACGGCGCGTTCTTCCGCGACAAGGAGATCGCAGTCGTCGGAGGGGGAAACACGGCCGTCCAGGACGCGGTGTTCCTCACCAGGTTCGCGAGGAAGGTCACCCTTGTTCACCGCAGAGACGCCTTCCGCGCGACACGAATCCTCCAGGAGCGCGCGCTCAAGAACCCGAAGATCGAGGTCGCCTGGGATTCGATCGTGACCGACATCCTCGGTGATATGAAGGTCACCGGCCTGGCTCTCAGGAACGTGAAGGACGGCTCGGAGAGGACTCTCCCCGTGGACGGCGTCTTCATCCTGATCGGGACCGACCCGCACACGGAGTGCTTCCGCGGCCACGTGACGCTCGATCCCGCGGGGTACATCCTGACGAACGAGGATATGCACACGAGCGTGCCCGGAGTCTTCGCGGCCGGCGACTGTCGGCGGAAGTCCCTCCGCCAGATGGTGACCGCCGCCGCCGACGGAGCGATCGCCGCCGTCGAAGCGGAGAAGTACATCGAAGCACTCCACGACCGGACGTTGTAGAGACTTGTCCGAGACATGGAACGCCGAGAGCCCGATCACGCAGGATGTAGTCCGCACAGTGTATGACGAATCTGTTTGAGACACCCAGCCGGCCGGGGAGGTGGTGTGGCCGGCTGGGCGATTGATGACTGATGGGATGGGTGGTTCTACTTCTCCCGGAAAAGCGGGTTGTTCAACACCGGGAAGTTGAACGGCTTGAAGTTCGAGCCGACAGTACCGGGAAGCGGGATAATCGTTCCCCGCTCGTAATCGACGGTGTATGCCGCGGGCTTCGAGTCCTTCTCGCCCCGGACGAAGACGTACAGACCCGCCATCGGGTACTGCATCCCGCGCATCATGAAACCCTCGATCCGCGCATTGACCGTCTCGTCACCGGTGAACCCGACAGCGCCGACCTTGACCACCGGCTTGCCGTTCTCCTCGGCCTGCTCGACCAGGACCGAGTGACTCTTGCTGAGCATCAGGTCCGGTACCTTGGGAAAGAGGTGGTAGCCAACCTGCTTCCACTCCGGTTTCTCGGCCTTCGGGGAGATCTCGTAGCAGATCGTCCTATCGCCCTTCTTGGCCATGATCATCACGTTGGCCTCAGACCATGCGATCTGCTCGGGATTGATCCCGTCCGGCAGGGACAGATCCTGCTTCCCGGCTCCACTCTTGCCGATGCTGCCGACAGCAACCTTCCATCCGGAGCCCACCCCCGACCTGACGAACGCGGCCCACTGCTTACCGTCAGCACTGACTGCCGCGTCGCCGAAAGCAAAGGCGGATTGGAGAAGCACGGGCTTCGACTTATCGTTCGTCTTGATGTAGAACAGATCGAAGCCGGAGCGCGATGTCCGCCGGGTGAAGAGCACTCTGCCCTTGTCCTGGGGATAGTAATCCGAAACCTCGGAGGCTACGAGGACGCTGTTCGTCCCCATCACCGAGCACTGGTAGAGATCACCATTCAGGTTCGCGTCGTTAGGTCTAGGCTTGAGGTAGAGCACGGAGCAGTACCAGGCAGGACGCTCACTGCCGTATCTGAACGCCTTCTCGCTGGCCGTGTACAGGTAATGCATACCGCGAGCCTCGAGGATGATCCGGTATCCCGGTGTCAGGACCTGCGCGTATGCTTTGCCGATCTCCGGCATGCCGAGCGAGGCGTCCGGCCAGTTGACGGGCGTCACTTCGACGAGCTTGACATCCTGCGCCTTCAGTTCGAGCCTCTCCGCAAGGTCGGCCTTACACTTGGCCGCGATAGGCGGATCGGCGGGCTTGGCATCCGCTGCAACAGCGGTGATAAGCACAGCCACCAGAATGAGTAGTCCCAGGTACTTCATTGTAGTCCTCCTCATGTCCTGTGAGCCCGGACTCTCTGAACTCCTAGATACCGTATGTGCCGATGAGCTTCAGTATCCATTATCAGCAATCGGCTTCGGGTTCTGCGCATTGGTCCGAGATGCTTAGTTGTACACCTCGATCTCGGCGAGCGCCATCCCGTGGCTGCCGCTCCCGTCCCTCCTGAGGCCGGTGGCGCTCACCCTGACGAACCTTGCCTTCACAGGCGCGAACGAGAGACTCCTCACCGAGCCGTCGGCGGGCAGCGGATATCCCGCCTGCCTCGACACGGTCGTCCAGATCAGGTCGTCCGCGGACACATCGATCGTGAAGTCGATCGGGAAGCCGAGCCCGACGTTGCCCGAGTCGTTCCTGGGGTAGAGATCGACCCTGCCGACGCTGCACACGGCCTCGAGATCGATCTTCACCCACTCGGAGCGGGCCGTGGTCACGGAGGGATCGGTCGACCAGCCCATCGCTTCGGGCATCGAACTCCTCATGCCGTCAGTCAGCTTGACCTTGTACCAGCCATCCTTCTCGGCGGAACTCGATGCGATCACATCCTTGTTCAGCGCCAGGTTTCCGGCCGGGGGACAGACGCGCGGGACGGGCGATCCGTCGTCGAGCACCTCGACCTCCGCGAGGGCGGCGACGTACTTGCCGTCGGAGCCCGGCCTGAGGCTCGTCATGTCGATCCTCACGTATCTGGCCTTGCGAGTCCTGAAGCTGAAATGCTGGGGCGCGCGGCCCGGACGGGGACGGTCGGTTCGAACGGCGGCGGTGGTCCAGTTGAGGTTGTCCGTGGAGGTACGGATGGCGAAGGACTTCGGGAATCCGGCGCCGACATATCCGTAGTCGTTCCTCGGGTAGAGCACGACCCTGTTCACATCGTGCTCCGCGCCGAGATCGAGCGTCACCCACTCCGCGTGGTCGGCTGAGTCGTTGCCCGAACTGCGCCAACCGCCGGTCCATGGCTCGGTGTTGATCGTGCCGTCCACCAGCTTCGAGACGGACCAGTCCTGATCCTCGTGGGAACTGCCCGACGTGACCGCGCAGTGCAGGGCGAGGTTGCAGGACCGCCAGTAATCAAATATGCCGTCGAACCCCCAGTCCCGGCAAGGGGAATCAGCCGCGAGCCGAAGTCCCATCGGGGGTTTGCTCGGATCGATGAACCCGGGATCGCCTTCGATAGAGTTCGCCTCGCCCTCGGGCTTCGCGCGGTTCGCGTAGCAGTTGGCGTCCGATCCGGGGGGCAGCGACTCGACCCCGCCGGCGCCGGGCCTCATGTGGAAGATGTTGTTCCTGACCACCGTGTCGGAGAGGTCGGAGGCAACGATATCCCGACCGAAGTTGCCCCCGAAGTTGTAGAAGATGTTGTTGTGCATCTGCAGGCCGTAGGTGGTCTTCACGCCGTTGTAGATCGTCCGGTCGTTCACCGAGATGTTGTAGCGGAAGTAGCATGGGCCGTTGGCGGAGGCATCGCCGACCCAGTAGCTGTGCATCAGGTCGCCGTGATTGTCGTGGGAGTAGTTGTACTGGATGTACGAGTTCCTGCAGTTGGTGTCGAAGTCGTATACCTGGTGGTCCCACTCACCGGCGGGAGTGTTCTTCGTCTCGCAGTACTCCTGGTAGCAGTTGTCCGTGCCGCCGAACATCACCGTGTTCCATCCCTTGGCGGTGGTGTTCGTGTAATCGAAGACGCAGCCGGTGATCCTGCTGTTCGTCACGGTCCTGCCCACGCAGTGTCCCGCGAACAGGGCAGGTATGTCGCTGACGTCGTAGAAGTACGAGTCCCGCAGCACGATGTTGTCGCCCGCGAAGATGATCACACCCTTGGCGCACTTCCTGAAGGCGCATCGGTCGATGGTGTTGTGTGCGCCGTCGACCTTGCCGGGCCTGACGGCGATCGACCAAGCGTCCTGACCCTCCGGCATCCGCGGAGGGAGGTACTCGATGTTGGTGAAGTCGCAGTCCTTCACGGTTACGTGGCTGCATCCCTGCAGGATCATGCCGCTCGTGCACGGCGCCTGGACTTCGAGATTGCGTATCGTGCAGAACGAGACGTCCTCCAGCCTGATCGCCCCGACGCCGTCGGTCGTGGCGTCTCCGATGACCACCGGCTTGTTCCCCTGCCCATAGGCGTCGATGGCGATTGGCGCGGTGGACGTACCACTGCTGCGGAGGATCAGCGTCCCGGTGAACTGACGGTCTCTCCTGAGAAGGATCCTGTCGCCCGCGTGGAACGACGTGGCACTCACCTTCGCCAGCGTCTTCCATGCGGCCGATGCGCTCGTGCCGGCGCCGGCGTCATCGCCGCCGACGGAATCGACGTAGTACACGGCTCCGATCGCGTTCCCAGGCCTGACCGACATCACCGCAAGCAGGGATAGCAGGAGGACCATCGCATGTCGAGACATATCGCGCTCACCTTCCCAGCGGGAGTTGCAGTCGGTTCATCATTCCGGCTCGGGGCAAGGGTTTCCTGCGGTGGCGCGAGTGGGTTCGGGAGTGCGAGTACGAGTACGATTCAGGAGTGCGATCCGGGAGATCAACCACCGCTGTGGGCGAGGGAGATATAGGCTCCGGCGGCCAGGACGATGATGCCGCCGAGGAGGATGCGCAGGCCGAACGGATCGCCGAACCAGAGGATGCCGGCGATGGAGGAGTAGACCACCGTCGTCATCTGGATGACGCCGGACTCCCCTGCCCCGGTGAACCGGAGAGCGTAGGTCATCGTGAGCTGGCCCAGAGTGCTCGTGACGCCCATGATCACGAGGATCAACCAGCCGACCGCATCCGGCCAGACCGGGTTCTGCGCGAGCATCGTGACCAGCCCGGCCAACGCCCCGAACATGCACAGCGACAGGAATATCCCGAACGCCGACTCGGTTCGCCGAAGCTCGCGGACCGTCACGATGGCCACCGCTGAGACGATCCCGGCGAAGAAGCCGTATATGTCACCCGCGGTGATCCCTCGAAGCTCCGGGCGCGCGACGAGGTAGAGGCCGAACAGCGCCGCGATGACGCTCAACACTGTGCCTCGACGGAGCCGTTCGCCGATCAGCAGCGCGCCGAACAGAGGGGCGTAAATGAAGTACGAGTTGCCGAGGAAGACGGCGTTCGTAAGCGTGGTCCGCCCCTCACCCTGAGCCGCGGCGAGGCTGAGGAAGTAGAGCAGGATCGCGATACCGCCGAGGATCCCCCTGGCGGCGAGCAGCCACTTGCGATGGAGGCGGACCCGGATCACGCCGCCGGAATGCAGTACGCCGACGGTCGCCATCCCGAAGAGGAACCGGATCAGGGTCGTCTCAGAGCCCGGAACGCCTCGAAGGCCGGCCATGCGCACCATGACAGCCATGACTGCAAACAGCACGGCGGAGACGGTGAGCCAAAACGGACCGTTTGTTCTCAGGCTTCGTGTTGGGTTGGTGGCCATATCTGCTCCACGGGCCGGGTATGTCAGCCATGATACCACGCCCCGTGGGCATCGGCAAGCATTCGTTCGACTGATGATAACATGAGCTTTACCTGTCAATGGTTGGTTTGCTATAATTCCGGTATCTCTCAGCACCTATACTACCCTGGCGTATCGAAAGGAGAGATAGCATGCGCTGTGAAAGAAAGTGCAACATCCTCTCAGGCTTCACCGTTATCGAACTGCTGGTCGTGATTGCGATCATCGGCGTCCTCTCCGGCGTTCTTCTGCCTGTCATCATCTCCTCAAAGGAATCCGCGAAGAGCGCCGGATGCCAATCGAACCTCAGACAGCTCTACCTCGCGTTCGAGTTGTACGCAGACAACTGGAACGGCATGTTCCCCTGTCCCGGTGGAGAGGACGGCGATCTCTCCTACTGGGCGCAGGAGAGGGAGTGGGGCGGCATCAACCCCTATCTCAAGGGCGCTCACCAGGGGAGCGGCAGCGTCTACTGCTGCCCGTCGTACACGGGGGATTACCGATCTGAATGGTCGCCCCGAACCTACGGCATGAACTCGTTCCTGCGGACCCCGTGCGACCGATCGTTCCCCAGTTGCACCAAGATCATGTGCGGGATCAGGAAGACGAACATCCTGCAGCCGTCATCGACGATCCTGCTCTACGAAGGCATGCCGGAAGACAGGACGAACGTTCACGGCGAGGGGTACGTCTATCGCTGCGGCGACTGGACGCTGGTGCGGGGATACATAGCGGACAAGAAGGGCTACCAGAAGTCGGGCAGGCCCTGGCATCGCGAGCGCAACAACTATCTGTTCTGTGACGGACACATCGAGACACGCGTACCGGAGAAGTACCCGCAATTCAAGGGTCCGACATCCCCGGAGAACAACCTGTGGTACGCGAACAAGCTGAGGTAATCGGGACAGCGGCGCCTAAGCCGCGCGCTCGATCTCCCCGGAGGCCACTCGGTCGAGTACGTCCTGCAGCCGCTGCTTGATGATGACCGCGAGGTCCCGCAGTTCGGAGCCGTCGATGAGCCTGAACTGGGTGATCGGATCGACTGCGGAGACCACCGTGCCGTTCGAGCGCTCGAAGACCGTGATGTTGTGCGGCAGCAGGAGCCCCGAGTCCATGTCGGCCTGAAGCGCCTGCTGGGAGTAGCTCGGATACCATGCCTCGACGATGGTGTACCTCGGGAAGCGCACCCCGGGATCGGCTCTGAGCAGCTTATCGACCTCGATCTCTACGGCGATCTCGAACCCCTCGACGTCGAGCGCGCGGCGAAGCGCATCGAGCGTCTCGCCGAACGGCCGCTCCAGCCACATCTTCGTGCCGAACGCCGCCTCTTCCAGCACCGCGGACGGGTAATGAGCGCCCCGACCCTCTGCCGGAGCACAGACGCTCGGTCCTTCGGCAATCTCAGTGATGCCTCGCTCACACTGCTCTTCCATGGTCAACTCCTCCTGTCATGCCGCTTTCCGAACCCGGCCCTCCAGCGTGTCCAGCAGTTTGTGGAACGCGCCGATCCGATCCTCCAGCGAGCGCCTCAGCTTGTCCAACTGACCGATCTGCTCGGAGAGCGCGCGGGCGTGCCCCTCGAGGATGCTGATGGTCGCGGACAGGCATCTGCGGGAGACATCGGGCTGGGGACGTACCTCCGCCTGCGCGCCGAGGTAGTCACGGATGTCCGAGAGCACCTCCTCGGACAGATCGAGCTCGCGGATGTCGTCGATGCTCAGGCCGAGTTGCCTCAGGCGCGCGATCCCCTGGAGCATCTTCATCTGGCGCGCCGAGTACATGCCCTCGGCCTCGCGGCCGGCGGCGAGCATGCCCAGTTGCTCAGCGTACTCGATGTCCTCCGGGTCGAGCCCGGTCAGGTCTGCGGCGGCATCGATGGTAACGAGATGCGGCATCGGCGATCTACCTCCCGGCATGGTGCACGGAAATTCGATACCCGGAGGCGTCGCGGTTCAAACTGAGGAAGAGGTCGGGGAGAGACTGCAGACCGCAGCCTGGACGGTCCAACTGCGGTCAGCAGCCTGCGGTCCGCGGTCTGCGCTAGTCGGCCCTGCCCAGGGCCAGAAGCAACCCGACGACGGCGCCGATCGTGACGGCGATGTACGGGTTGCAGAACAGCCTTCACCCGCCGCCCATCGAGCGGCTTGCGGCGCTGAGCAGATAGCCCGCCGCCCCGCCGATGATGATTCCGAGAGCGATCTTCATTGCAGCACCTCGTTGCGTAGGAGGGGTTTCCCGGGCGGTCTGTGCCCGGCAACCCCGAATGAGCCACCCGAATGCACTAGCGTAGGGAACGGACGCTGTCCCGTTCCGCCGGTTGTATATGTCCACCCAGCGGAACGCGACGGCGGGCGTTCCCTGTATGGCATGCCCGAGGGGCTTCGGCAGCATCGATGTTCGCGGCGTCGGAAGCCGGTGACCACCGGCTCAGAAGCGGGGCTTTCACCCGCCGGGCTTGCAGCCGCCCGAGCCTCCCAGCATGTCGCGCAGGGAGGAGAACATCGACAGGATGCGGTTCGTATCGGTCGAGCCGCACTGCGGGCACGGCTTCCCGTTCCGCGCGTCGCCGACCGACTCGAGCAGCGAGAATCGGTGGCCGCATTTCGCGCATTTGTACTCGTGGACAGGCATGGAACACCTCGATTTCGGATTTGGGATTGCGGATTGCGGATTGGGCGCTATGCGAGTTTGAGAAAGAGCTTCATCGTGTCCTGCAGGGACGATTCGGACGAGTCGCCCTCCCTCCGGAGGCACTCCGCCATGTGTTGGCTGAGCATGAGGAACCCGACCTGGTCGAGCGCGCCTCTCGCCGCCGAAAGCTGCGTGATCACCGAGGCGCAATCCTTCCGCTCCTCGATCATCCGCTGGAGCCCGCGCACCTGCCCCTCGATCCTCCGGAGCCTCTTCACCAGGTCCGCGCACATCTCGTCTCTCTCCTGCATGGCGTCACCTCAGCAGTTATATACCCCAGGGGGTATTTCTGCAAACATACTACCGCGCGGCTGCGATCGCGTCAAGAGCGGTTGTCGGCACGCGTAGGGAACGCCCGCTGCGGCGTTTCACCTCCCGACACAGGAGTCGTCAGGGAATCGGGCAACGGCGTCTGATCCCTCGACGCCTCCTGTCGCCGGGGGATCGGGCTCCGGCGGATCCACGTGGGTCGGCGGGCGCGGATGGGGATCGGGAGATGGAGGACGCGGCCCTGGTATTTCGGCGTGCGAGCATCCGGACTCGCGCCTCGGTGAGGCGGCGTCGGATGTCGGTGATCACCGCGTCGATCAACTGCTCGGGCTCATTGGGCTGGTCGCGCCGGAACAAGGGACGTCACCTCTCGCGGGGAGACCGGTCACGGTAGAGATTAGCGGAGAGCGTCGGGAATCCCTTTGTGGGTGGGAGGCGTTCGGTGTTGATGGGCGGAACCCCGCCGGCCTGGTGTCCGAAGGCACACTTCGTGCAGTTCGCAGGCGCGATTTCAACCGAGGTCCCACGTGGCCGGCGGATCATCAGCCAAGCGTCGTCACCCGCGAATGAATATGCGCCCACCGAGGACACGAGGTCGGCCTCCACCGACTGGGGCGGGATCGCGAACACCCTACCCTATGGCTGTTTGGCGATTCGATCTTTGGGCCGAATATGCCGGATGGTTGTTGTCGTAGCTGTGAGAAGTACAGGGGTGCGACACCGGCGCCGGGCGGAGAGACGCATCGACAGCCGGCTGAGAGGCAATACGACCCGCGAGCGAAGAGGTCAGTCTCTGCTAGGAATTCGGGGCTCTCCGGTGACACGGCGGGGCTCCCCCATGACACCGGAGTGCGGCAGGGAGACGGGTCGGGCTTCGATGGACGCGGGGACGGGGGACGGCGGAGGGACGAGGGTGCCGGGCCACCGACGTTGGTGCGGATTTGGAATCCCGCACCCGGGGGCAATGCCGCCATCTGTGATGCCGTCCGGTGGGTGGGGGATCACAGATCCCCCCTTTGCCAGTCACGTGCTGGATTGCAAATCCGCACGAACGGAGTGGGCCAATCACGTGGGGTTCTATGTCCCGGGAAACCCACCCCGTCAGCCCTGAGTAGTCCGCAACTCCGACTGCACTTCGATACGCGCTGCTACTCAGTGTAGTCGGAGTTCAGGACGTATCGAAGGGCGGCCTAGTTGCACGACCGCTGACTAGCCCCGACCGTCCTTCGATACGCTTCGCTACTCAGGACTAGCGGGTTGCTGTGACTGTGACTAGAACCCGAGGTCGCCCTGCTCGCCCTCGCGGACGAGCTTCTTGCCCGCGGTGGAGGAGCGGAGGGAGTAGCCCTTGGGGAAGTCGAACTCCTCGCCTTCCAGGAGTTCCTTGATCGTGCGGACCTGAAGGCCATCGCCACAGTAGAGGATGTTCTTCATTTGCAGAAGTGTTCACCGCGCAGGAAGCGGTTTGCTGCTGGGAGGGATGCGATGGAAGTACCGAGCGGATCAGGACAATGCGCTCAGCCGCTGATTGAGTTCATCCTCGCTGAGGCCGGTGATCTCGAAGGTCTTGTCGCGGCTGGTCTTGCCGGAGGTGAGGGTGATCTGCGACTTCTTCACGCCGAGGAGGTCGGCGAGGAACTCGACGGCGGCCTTGTTCGCGGCCCCTTCGACCGGCGGGGCGGTGAGCTTGACGTGCAGCACGCCGTCCGCCCAACCGGTGACCTGGTTGCGCGAACTGCGAGGGTTGATTCGGACGCGGAGTGATGCATGCATAGTTGGTTGGTTAGTTAGTCAGTTGGTCAGTTGGTCAGTCTGGACTGATGAACTGACATACTGATATATTGACATACTGACGCACTAACACACTGACTAACTGAGACACTGATATACTGACTCACTTCCTCACCATCCGATCGTAGATCTCGTCCCAGCCATCGGCCTCGGGGTGGGGCTCGAAGTCCTCGAACTTGCCGCCGCGGAGGTAGAGCGTGCCCGTCTGGCCGACGCGGGAGGCGGTGTAGACCGCCTCTGCGACCTCGAACTCCTGCTGCCGGCCGTCGTGCTCCAGGGTGAGGAAGTACCGCTCGGGACTCTCATCCCGGCGGCGGTCCATGACCCGCGCGCGCGTCTCCCGGAGCTTCTCCGGGCGGTTGGCCTTCCACTCCCGGTAGCCGCGCTGCCAGACCATTGCGACCATTATCCACAATATGAGCGCGTATACCGCGAGGACGATTCCTATGGTTAAGGGACTCATGTTTCCTTGGAGTGCTCCTCCAGGCCGGAACCTGTCGGGAATGCCTGCTGTGGTGTTCCGTACGATGGGTGCCACGCGTTGGCGCAGACCTACAGCCACGGAACGGGACAGCGTCCGTTCCCTACCTACCTAGGCCCCGGGGTATCTCATGCAGGGAACGCTCGCCGTCGCGTTCCGTCGTCGGAGATCTACAACCGGCGGAGCGGGACAGCGCCCGTTCCCTACGGTGGTATGCCGGACGTCGGCCGTTACCTACGCCTGCTAACCCGTCAGAATGAGCAACAGAGCGAACGCGACCGCGTTGTTGCAGGCATGGGCGACCATGCTCGGCAGGAGCGATCCGCGCTCATGGAATACTACCGCAAATACCGCGCCGAGCACAAGTATCGGGAGCAGGCCGATCGGGAGCGGATGCACCGCGCCGAAGATTGCGGCCGACGCGATGACGCCCGCGGCGACTCCCCATTTCGCGCGCAGACTGCTGAAGAGCACGCCTCGGAAGAAGAGTTCCTCGAAGAACGGCGCCGCCACCGCCGCAAGCAGGAAAAGCACCACCTTGGCGGGCCAGGAATCCGACTCGATGAAGAGCGGGACGATCGGGTTGTCCGGCGACGGGATGTACCGGCTGATCCACTGCACGATTAGCGCGGTGATGACCACGAGCGGGAGCGCGGCGGCATATGCCCCGATCCCCCAGACCACGTCCATGAACGGCTGCCTCGACCGGAGGCCGATGTCCGCCCAGGTCCATCCGCACGAGCGGAGGCGCTCGGATAGGATCGACAGCGCGAGGAGCCCGGAGAGCACGTACACGGCGACGGTGGCGATCACCTCGCCCATCGCGCTGAAGGTGATGTCCACGGCATTGAGGATCATCCCGCCGAGCAACTGCACCGCGATGATCGCCAGCATGTAGGCGATGAAGGCCTCCAGGAGGTATCCGGCGACCATCGAGCGCCGGACCGGATCGTCGGTCGAGGATGGGAGGTCCGCGCTCCCCTCGCCCTTCCGCCGCTTACCGAGATACCAGATGAGCAGTCCGAGGCCGGCCACTCCGAGCCCGAAGATCACTACGACCACGACCACCAGCAGCACCAGCGTCCGCATCGCATCGTCGGCGGCCAGGTTCATCTCCGCCCGCGCCTGCTCCGCGAGGTCCGCGCGGCTGTAGAGGTGATTGAGCGCGACATGCTCGTACCAGCCGAGGTCGAGTTGCCGGATGCGCCCGGCGTAGTCGTCCGATTCGCTGCGACTCAGCGCTCTGCTGCTGAGGTAGATCGTCCGCCACATCGCCACCTCACGGGACAGGTCGGACCGCTGCGGCTTGTCAACCTCCAGGCCGTCCAGCCGAGCGATATTGCGCGGCGTATTCCTGCGGTCAAACTCGTGACTCAGGATGATCAGCCGCCGGTAGATCCCCGGAGTCGCGCCCTCCCGAGCGGCCTGCTCGTATCGGAGAAACGCCAGATCGACGTACTGCCGGGTCTGCGACCGGAATGCGGGGAACCGGTGGGTGTAGAGATAGGCGGTCTTTGCGGCGACATCGCCCTGGAGCGCGGTCTCGGAGTCTCCGGACGGCTCAACGGCGCGGGTCTCCGTGAATTGGGCGAGGCCGAGGACGATCAGGATGGCGACGAGCAGGACGAGGAGCAGTTTGAACCTGCCCTGTGGGTACCCCCTGCCCTGCTCGGAGTCTTCGGTCGGTCGGTTTTCGAGTTCCATCGTCGGTGGTCCCGTCGTGGCCGCGCCCTCTCACATATCTGCGATGCGCCGGCCTCTAGCACGGATCGCAGGCGGCTCTGCCGCCGACTGGATTGACGGCGGAGCCGTCAGGGATCGCGCATGGGAGGCGCAGCGGCACGATCACTACATCATGCGTATCAGCAGCCCGTTCAGAATCTGCCGAATGATGCTGAGTGCGATCAGCGCCATCATCGGCGACAGATCGAGTCCGCCGGTCCTGTACGGCGAGAGCAGCCGCCGGAACGGCCTGAATGCGGGCTCGGTGATCCGGTCGAGGAACAGGCTGAACTCGCGGTACCGGCTGCGCACATCGGGCACCCAGGACAGAATGACGCTCACCAGAATGAGTATCCAGTATATGTCTATTGCCTTGTTGATCAGGAACAGCAGCATTGGAGTCATGCGTTACCTCCGGGGATAGATATCCCCACGGATTGCGGGCGGCAATCCGCCTAGCAAAATCCCCCGACCTGATGGGGTCAGGCCGGGGGACAACATGCACATCCATTATATCGAAATCCAGGCTGAGCCGCCACAGAAGACCGGACGATCAACTCTTCGACGATCTGCCGATCTCCTTCGACTTGTACGTAGCCACGGTAACCGCATCCATCACGGCGGACCGGAGCCCGCCCTTCTCCAGGGCGGTGATCGCCTCGATCGTCGTGCCGCCGGGAGTCGTGACTTTGTCGCGGAGGACGGCTGGGTGCTCGCCGGTCTCGATCACCATCTTCGCCGCGCCGAGGACGGTCTGGGCGGCGAGAGTGAGGGCCGCGTCGCGCGGGAGCCCCATGCGGACTCCGCCGGACGTGAGGGCTTCGATGAACATGTAGACGTATGCCGGGCCGCTTCCGCTCAGGCCGGTAACCGCGTCGAGCTTGTCCTCGGTGACCTGAACGACCTTGCCGCACGCGCCGAGGACCTCCGCAGCGAGCGCCAGGTGTTCGGGAGCGGCATGCTTGCCGGGTGCGATGCCGCTCGCGCCCTCACCGAGGAGGGCCGGGGTATTCGGCATCACCCGGACAACGGGGGCGTCGGTCTCGATCACGGACTCGATGGAGCCGGTGGTGATCCCGGCCGCGATGGAGATCACCAACTGGTGAGGCTTGATGACATGGGCGAGGCCTTCGAGGACCTGGTGTATGAGGAAGGGCTTGACGGCCAGCAGCAGGATGTCGACGGACTCGGCGACCGACCGATTATCATCGGTGCACCGGATGCCCATCTCGCAGAAGACGCGGCGTCTGCACTCGTCGGGATCGGATGCCGACATGGCATCGGGGCTCACGCCGACTTTGAGCAGGCCGCGCGCGATGGCCTCGGCCATCATCCCTGCGCCGATGAAACCGATCTTCTTGTCCTGAAGCGCCATTGATGTCCCCCATAGTCGGGCGATTGCAGGAGCGGACTCCGATCTGCGATACGTGGTTTCGCGGATCGGAGTCCGCTCCTGCGACAGGTTGCGGTCGTAACAGAGGTCGCCCTTACTCGAAGAGGTTGGTGCTGACTTTGCGCATGTCCTCAGGCACCTCGATCACGACGTTGCTCGGCGCGAACAGGTACACGCGGTCGCCCACCTTCTCGACGAAGCCGTTCAGCGCGTAGGTGACACCGTTCAGGAAGTCGATGATGCGCTCGGACATCTCCTGGGGCGTCTTCTCGAGGTTGACGATCTGCTGCCGTCCCTCCTTGAGGCCGTCGGCGGCCAGGCGCGCATCCTCGAATGTCATGGGCAGCCTGATGGACACGTGGTTCACTCTCTGCGTGTTCGTGTGGAGCCGAAAAGTGACCGGCCGCCTCCGGGCATCCTCGCCCATGTGGCCGTCGTCTTCGTACTCGTCCTCTTCGACCTCGGAGATTCCGATCCAGCCCTTGACCCTGGTCAACAGGCCTTTCTGCTCGAGATCGTCTGTGGACATATGATTGTTCATCGCGAGCCCTCCTTCTTCCTCTGCAACCGACCGTCTAATCGGTGGAAATGATCGTAAGCGTGTTCTTCATATGCCGCGGAGAATGCCTTGTCTCCCGCAGCAGGGATATCAGCGTCTGGGGCCGAAGATCGCGGTGCCGACGCGAACCATGTTCGAGCCTTCCTCGATCGCCGCCTCGAAGTCCGACGTCATGCCCATCGAGAGCCACCGGCGGTTCTCATCGGGCAGAGCGTCCCAGAGATTCCTGAGCAATGCGAACGAGCGGCGAACCGCGGCCGCGTCATCCGTGAACGGCGCGATGCCCATCATCCCTAGCACCTTTACGCCGGCAACCTGAGCGGAGTTCCCCGCCAGTTCGAGCGCCTCGTCGGGGTGGACGCCGGTCTTCGACTCCTCGCCGGAGATATTGACCTCGATGAGCACTTCCTGGACCTTCCCCATCGAGGATGCGCGCTTGCCGATCTCCTGCGCGAGCGAGAGGCTGTCGACGCTCTGGATGAGGTCGAAGATCCGCACGGCGCGCCCCGCCTTGTTGCGCTGCAGATGGCCGATCATGTGCCAGCGGATGCGGTCGCCGATGACATTGTGCTTCTCCAGCGAGTCCTGGACGTAGTTCTCGCCGATATCGGTGACTCCGGCTGCGATTGCCTCCAGGATCACGGCAGCATCGACCGTCTTGGTGACGGCGACAAGGGTAACGTCGTGGGGATTCCTGCCGACGCGTTGGGCGGCGGCGGCTATGCGCTCTCGGACGCGGAGCAGGTTGTCAGCGATTGACATGTCCGGACACCCGTATCAGTGCGAACCCCGGCCTGTATCGACATGCAAGCGCATGGTACAGGTGAGTTAACGGCATTATAGCACAAAGGGAAATGCATCAACAACGCCCGATCAGGCTTTTCTGGCAACGAAAAATACCCGATCGCTCCGACGCGTCGCCGGATGGAAGGTGTATCCATCGTAGACCGCGTGGACCTCGAACCCCGAGGTTCGGAGCATCTCACAGACCTCCTCCACATCATAGGCCCGCTGATAGTGTACGAGCTCGACCTCCCGGGGAGGCGTCTCCCGGCGGTAGATGAACTTCATGGCGATCCGGCATATGCGAGTCATCGCGTTGTAGGAGCTCTTCCAGTCGTAGACGACCGGGCCTCTGGTGGCGGCGTTGCTCTGATCGAAGAATCCTGCCGCGAGCGCGAACTCGGTGTTCATGTCGAAAATGAACAACCCATCCTGCTCCAGGTGCGCGGAGACACGGTGGAACGCCTGCTGGAGCCTGCTGGCATCGAGGATGTAGTTCAAGCTGTCGAAGAGCGAGATCGCGAGATCGAACTTCCCGGGGATCGAGAACGCCGACGCGTCGCCCACATGGAAGTCGATCCGCCGGCCTGCGCACCGCGCCTTACGGCGGGCGGCCTCGATCATCTCCGCCGAGATATCGATGCCGGTGACGTCGTAGCCCCTCTCGGCCATCAGGATGCCGGCGCTTCCCGTGCCGCAGCAGAGATCGAGGACGCGCATCTTTCGGTCAACGAAGGACTCGGTGCGGCGTCCCATGCGGTGCAGGATGCGTTCGACGTAGTTGACCCACGCGGAGTACGGCACTCCGACCATCAACTCGTCGTAGAGGAATGCGATCTCGTCGAATTGTCGCGATATCGGCGCGGGATTCTCGGACGCCGATCCGCCTGACTGGTCCGGTCTCATGGACACAGTTTACCACAGCCGCGGGTACGGCGACCAGTGAGCAGCGGCAGCATGGGTGACGGAAACTCAGGCATGCACGATTACATATCAACCGACCGTCCAATAAAAAGAGTTGATATCGCTAATTCTCTGGTATAATGGTGTCAGATTGCAGCGTTGTTCGTCTTACCCTGCAACCTGGCACTTGGGCATCCGGCCCGGACTAACCATATGGAGGACAGAGACGATGAGAATCCTGCTGCTTCACCCACCTGTTGACGGCGAGGAACCTCCGATCCGCCGTACAGAGGCCCTTGGTCTCGGCTACATCACAGCGGTTCTCCGAAACCAGGGGCACCACGTCGAGTTGTTCGATGCATACATACGCGGACTGAAGCTCTCCGAGACGATCGATCAGGTGCTCGCTCGGGACTTCGACTGCCTGGCGATCACCGCGTATGACGTGCACAAGCGCACGCTGGTAACCCTGGCGCGAAAGATCCGCAGACGCAGAAAGAACGCCGTGATCACTGCGGGCGGCTACCTGCCGACATTCATAGCCGAGAGACTGCTGCCCGTGTGCCCGGAGATCGACTTCGTGGTCCGCGGAGAAGGTGAGACGGTGGCCGCCGAGGTGTTCGACCGCCTCGAGCAGGGAAAAGACTGGCGAGACGTACCCGGAATCGCCTACCTCAAGGACGGCAAGCCCGTCCTCAATCCCCTGCCCCCACCCGTGGCCGATCTCGACACTCTCCCGTTCCCGGCGCGCGACGAACTCGCCAGCTCGGAATTCGAACTGCCGGCGATGATACTCCGCAGCCGAGGATGCTACCACCGATGCGCGTTCTGCTCGATCCACAGCTTCTACGCGCTGTCGGGACAGAAAGCGCCCCGTTTCCGAAGCCCGGACAACGTCCTCGACGAGGTGGAGGCGGTGATCGCATCCACCGGCATCAGGGAATTCGTGTTCGCGGATGACAACTTCATCGGCCCTGGAGAGAAGGGCCGAGAGCACGTGAGAGAGTTCATCGCTGCGGTGAAAAACCGGAATCTCGATTGGCGCTTCACCATCGAGGGCCGAGTGGATGAGATCGACGAGGAGATACTCTCCGAGTTGAAATCGGTCGGTCTGTTCAGGGTTTTCCTCGGCGTTGAGTCGGGGGTACAGCGTCAGCTCGACACGTACAACAAGCGCACTACCGTCGAGCAGAACCGTCGCGCGATCGAGATTGTCAGGAGCCTTGGACTGGACTTCCACGCCGGTTTCATCATGATCGATCCGTACGTGACGGTGGATGAGGTACTGCAGAACATCAAGTTCGTCAAGGATCTGCAACTCGCGGACAAGCCGACCCCGCTGTCATCCGGGTTCATGACGCGGCTGAACTTGTACAGCGGCACGCCGATGATCGAGAAGGTCAGAGCCGACGGACTGCTGCGCGACAAGAAGCTGGGCAGCGGATACGTATTCCGTGACCCCACGTTCAGACTGCTGATGAACACATCGGTCGTGTTGACCGCGCCGGGACGTCTGCTCCGCCGAATCCGGAGATGCCTCAAGTAGGCAGGCCAACTCCGCCGCGGCTCAAGCAGAACGGCGGAGTCGGACCTCCGGCTGCTTGCACGCGCCATCGCCGGTCATTCTCTCGATGATCAGCGTCGGCGGGACGGATCCGAAGCTGAGGAACTCATCGTGGAAGCTCTTCAGGTTGAACCGGCTGCCGAGTCTGCGCTCCATGCGGTCCCGCAGGTCCAGGAGCATCAGCTTGCCGACGAGATAAGTCATCGGCTGAGTCGGGCTCATGGCGTAGCGCTTGACCTCGGCGGCGGCGACGCTCTCCTCGATGCACACTCTGTCTACCAGCATCCGAACAGCCTCGTCTAGCGTCATGCCGCCGGTGTGCAGACCGACGTCGATGATCACCCGACACGCGCGCCAGATCATGTCCTTTAGCTGGAACAGTTCAATGCGGGGATCGTTGTAGTAGCCCTGTTCCCGCATCAACTGCTCGCAGTACAGAGCCCATCCCTCCATGAGAAGGCTGCTGAGCATCTGTCTGCGCACTAGGTGCGGCGATTCCATCGCCCTGGTGAGCTGGAGATGATGGCCCGGAATGCCCTCGTGGAGCGCCAGGACCGGTATGGAATAGATGCAGTGCTCCAGAAGCTGCGCCTGCTGCTGTTCCTCCGATGAGCTGTCCTCTATGGGGGTCACCCAGATGCTCCCGCGCTTGCTCTCGCCGAACGGCGCCGGAGGGAAGTATGCTGCGTAAGGCAGGACGCTGCGCTCGACTTCCGGCGTGATGCCCACGGTCAGAGTAGCATCATCCGGCAGTGTGGCGAGATCGTGCTCCAGGACGAAGTCCCTGGCGGACTCGAAGGCCTGGCGATAGGCATCTACGATGCCGTCCTTCGGCGGGTGCTCCTGCTTCAGGCGTGCTATGAGCTCCACCCACGTAACGGACGGGTCGATGGCGCGCGCCGCCTCGGCGATCCTGCACTGAGTCTCAGCCAGAATGCTCTCTGCCATCGATACCAGATCGCTCGACGTACAGGTCAGGCAGTACTCATCGGTGAGCATCCGCTCGTAGGCCGCTTTGCCGATCCCGAAGTCGCCGTTTGCGAACGGCATCACGTCACTCCGAAGCCACTCGTCGTAGTCCTCCAGCGCCTTGATGATCCTCTCACCAGATGATCGTATCTCGCTCGACAAAGGACTCCCCTCGGCGATCGCAGGCAAGTCGTTGCGGAAGAAGGATATCGCCTGACGGTTCATGACAAAGGCCAACTGAACGAAGACCTGCGCCGGATTGCGGATGTTCGCCCTGCCGGCTGAGAGCATCTCGGGTATCTCGCGCATCCTGCTGAGGATGGGCGGCAGCATCTCCTGCGGCGACTCGGGGTTCCTCATCAGAAGGCCCTGGCAAGCCCATACAGCCTGGGATGAGTAGACGCTCGGATCGATCTCCCAGTAGCGCTGCTGCTCAAACATGATCAGGTAGCTGTTTGCGAGCGCCATGGCGGTCCGGCGGTTCATCTCCTGATCGGCGTCGAGGAGCGAGGGGTCGATCTGTGTCTGCAGAGCCTCTACGCAGCTTCTCAGGGATCTACAGTGAGCGCTGATCGCGGATCCTGAGGCGTCCCCGAGGGTGTTGTCGTACTCTCGAACTCCCAGGACGGTCGCCCATATGGGGTTTGATCGCCAGATGGTACTGAGTATCTGATTCGATAGGTCTTCCAGGTGTTTCGCATTCTTGTCTCTTAGTGTGAACAAGGGCGCGGCTCCTCGGGCTGGTATCGTCAGGCTGCAATGTAAACGTTACCACAGCCTTAGTGGGCTGCAGTTACCAAGACAATTATCGGGAAAGCTGCGGTTCTCTTTAGCCATGAAGCGCGATTTCTCGGCTTGATATCTGGTTTTTTCTGCACTGACACCGTCTCTCCGCCTCACTAAAGAACGGCGCGGTTTGGAGCCATAATAATGTAGAGGAAAGGAGGCTCGGATGCTCGATACTCGACTATTTCCTGCCGCATGCGGGAAGCGCCACCGCAGACGATCGAGGGGTATCAGTCTGATCGATCTCATGATCGCAGTCTTCGTGACGGCACTCGGCGCGTCCGCCGCGTTTTCGCTCATCACCACGTGCGCGTCCGCCAACAGCACGGCCTCCGACTACACGATAGCGGCCAATGCCGCCCGCCAGGAGATCGAGATCCTGCGCAGCATGGAAGTGAGCGGCCTCACCAATCGCATCGACGCGCCCTTTATCGGATCGGTCCCCCAGTTGGCGAACCTCGCTGACGGCGCGGGCACGCTGACGATCGCCGACTACGGCCCGGCTCCAGGCGCCAAGCAGGTCACTGTGACCGTCACATGGACGAGCAAGCCATCGAACAGAGACAAGTCGCTGACGATGACCACGCTCATCGCCGAGGACGGGATCGGATCGTGACGGAGGGAACTATGGTTCGCAGATCCCGACAATCGGGCTTCACCGTGATCGAGGCTGTGGTCGCAGCATTCATCGCTTCGATGGCTCTATTCCTGGCGGTTACGGTCTACACCGCCAGCTTCAGGAGCTACCGCACGCAACACCTCAAGTCCGCCGCCATCCGGTCATCGGAACTTGCGATGGAGTATCTGACCAGGGATATCCGGGCGGCAAGTCAGGTCGTATCGTCCTACGGAGGCGTTGCTACCCTGCCGTCCGCCGTCGTCCTCAAAGCGCCGTCATACAACGCTCACGGCGTCATCGACGGTAGTTTCGATTACATTGCCTATGAGATCGATCGCCTAGAGCGGCGTCTGATACGGAGCGTCTGGGCGTCGGCCGGGAGCAGGACCAACGAGACCCAGCGTATCCTCGCCCGGAACGTGGACAACATCGCACTGACATATCACTGCCTGGATGTGTTCGACGGCAACGGAGCCGCACAGACCTTCAGCATATCGCATCCGTGGTCGGGCGCTCCGTCGGTAAGGATCAACGGCGTCCTGCTGACGAGCGGATACTCTCTGAGTACGGGAGCGCAGACGATCACATTCGCGGGCGCGCCGGTGTCCGGGTCGGTCATCGAGGTGATCTATCCCGTATCTCCGGCCGACGCATCTGCGCTCGCCGACGCGCATATGATCACGGTGCGGCTGACGTGCCGGGCTGACGAAGCGGATGAGGATCAATGCTCCGTGCTCGATTCGACGATTCGGCTGCGAAACAGGAGATGACAGGCATGAACCAGCGCACAAGACATGATGATCGCAAATACGAAGAGGGGTCCGTGAGCCTGGTATGCCTGATCGTGGTGCTGCTCGCGCTGATCGTCAGCCTCTCGGTCACCACACTGGCGGTCGACCGCATCCAATGCTCGCGCAAGGTCGTCAACGGCGCGGAGGCTCTCTCGATAGCAGAGGCCGGGGCCGAGTACACGATCCTGCAGGTCCGCCAGTCGCCATCCTACGCGGGAACCGGCGGGCCTGTCGATTTCGGCGACGGCAGTTTCACCACCACGGTGACTCCGATCTCCGGCGGCAATCTGCTCATCCGGTCGGTAGGGACACTCGATGCCGGCGGCTCGCGCACGGTCGAGATCGTAATGTCCCGATCCGCCGAGGCGATACTCCCGGATGGGGCTATCGTGAGCAACGGTGGTGTCTCCCTTACCGGGAACGCCTCCACCCATACCATCCCATCTTCCGAACACCAAGCCCACGTGCGAGCTAACGAGAACATCACCATGACGGGGAACTCGAACGTCGATGGCAGCATCATCGCCGGCGGCACGGTCACATCCTCGCCCAACGTGCACTGTTACGATGCTGACTACCCACAAGGACAGAGCGGCGGGCCGACGCTGCGCTTCCCGAGCTCGACGCAGATTCAGTCGATGGCGGATGGATGGCGGAGTGAGGCGCAGGCAGGCGGATCGCGTGGGGAGATCAACCTCAGCGGCAAGAAGACCCTGACGATAACTGCGCCGATCTACATCGATGGAGACATCAGTCTGTCGGCCAACGCGGTACTGAACATCGTGGGCAGCGGGAAGGTCTACGTGACGGGGAACGTCTCCGTATCAGGTAACGGGGTAATCAACAACGCCGCGACTCTCATCACGGCGGGCACGTTCACGCAGAGCGGCAACGGGATCTACCGCGTGACCGGAGATCCTGAAAAGACCGCGATCGTCAGCCTGTCCACACACGCGACACAGGCAATCAAGCTCACCGGCAACGCCGACGCATCGCTCATGGGCCTGATCTACGCCGCCAGAGGCGGCATACAGATCAGCGGCAACGGGACCATCCGCGGCGGACTCGTCTCGGGCAGCACTTCCTCGCAGGCCGTGTCAGCCAACGGAAATGCGACCATCTACTACCCGGCGAGCCTCATCCAGAAGAGCGAAATCCTGCCGACAGAGATGCGCCCACGATCCTGGCTGGAGAGGTAGAGTGAGGAGTGATGAGTGACGAGTGAAGAGTGAAGAGTGAAAACCGTCCAGTCCTGAGTGGCGAAGCGTATTGAAGGACGGTCAGGGTTAGCCAGGGGTTTCGTGGAACGAGGCCGCCCTTCGATACGTCCTGAACTCCTCGCACTGCGTGAGCTCGGAGTCCAGGACTACTCAGGGCTGACGGTGGTTGTTTGCCGGGACATAGGAACCCGCTAGTCGGTGAACTCGGAGTGCAGGACTACTCATGGCTGGCGGGGTAGATCTCCCGGGACATAGGAACCCGCTAGTCCTGAGTAGCGAAGCGTATCGAAGGACGGTCGCGACTAGTCCAAGGTTAGTGGAGCAAGGCCGCCCTTCGATACGATGCTGCGCATCACTCAGGGCTGACGGCCTCCTCACTCCTCAGCCTTCACTCCTCACTCCTCACTCTTCACTCATCCCCCCAGCAGCCCTTTGAACCTCGCATAGGCATCCTCGATCGCACCTTCCGGCTTCGGCTCGTAGGTGATCATTTCGAACGAGTTGCGCACTATCTCTCTGCCCTGTTCCAGCGAACCCACGTGTCCGAGCGCGATCGCCTGAACGATGATGTTGCCGATCGCCGTTGCCTCGATCGGTCCGGCGACCACCGGGCGGCGCATCGCGTTGGCGGCGAGTTGGCAGAGGAGCTTGTTCTGCGTGCCTCCACCGACCATGTGCACGCGATCGAGCCTGTGCCCCGTCAGCATCTCCAGCCGCTCGAGCACCCACCGATACTTCAGGGCGAGACTGTCGAGCGCGGTCCGCACGACGGAGCCGACGTCCTCCGGGACAGGCTGGTTCGTCCGCTTGCAGAACTCGCGTATGCGGGCGGGCATGTCGCCGGGATGGAGGAACGACTGGTCGTCCGGATCGACCAGCGACCTGAACGGCTCGGCGGCGGCGGCCAAGTCGGTCAACTCCGCGTACGAGTAGTCTTTGCCCTCCTTCTGCCACGTGCGCCGGCACTCCTGGACAAGCCAGAGGCCCATGATGTTCCTCAGCACGCGGAAGGTGCCTGCCACCCCACCCTCGTTGGTGAAGTTCAGTTCACGGGTCGTCTCGTTGATGATCGGCTGCTTCGACTCGATGCCCATGAGGGACCACGTGCCGGAGGAGATGTAGGCGTAGGATTCGTCCAGGCACGGAACGGCGGCCACGGCGGAGCCGGTGTCATGAGTCGCCGGAGCGATGAACGTGATCGCATCTGAGTCGATCTCCTGCGCCACGGACTGCCGCATATCGCCGAGTACGGTGCCCGGAGGGATGATATCGGCGCTCAGGAAGTGGGTCGGAATGCCGAGCTTCTCGAGCATCGACTTCGCCCATCCGCCGGTGCGTGGGTTGTAGAACTGAGTTGTGGTCGCGTCGGTGAATTCATTGGCCTTGACGCCGGTGAACCAGAAGTTGAGCAGGTCCGGCATCATCAGCATCGTCCGTGCGGTGTCGAGTATCCACGGATGGCTTCGGGAGACGGCGAACAACTGGAACAGCGAGTTGAGCTGCATGAACTGGATGCCGGTCTGGTCGTAGATCTCACTCTTCGGGACGATCTTCTCGGCCTCCTCGATCATCCCGTCGGTCCGGGGATCACGGTAGGAGTGCGGATTCTCGATCAGGATGTCATCAGGTCCAAGGAGTCCGAAGTCAACGCCCCAGGTGTCGATTCCCGCGCCGGCGATATCCTTGCCGTGATCCTGAACGATTGCCCGCAGTCCCTGTTTCATCTCGCTAAAGAGACGGAGCACGTCCCAATACAGGCTGTTCCCCACCCAGACAGGCGTGCTCAGCCAGCGATGGGTCTCGGTCAGGCTTAGCTTGCCGTCATCAAGCACCCCGAGTACCGACCGACCGCTCTCCGCGCCGAGATCGAATGCGACGAACTTCAGTCCGCTTGCCATGTGAACCTCCAGAAGCTATCGGTAAGTGAGTTGTCCGCGCCAATTCTACCAGATGCGGCACCGGCGGTAAAGGCCTTGGAGCGCAGAAGCGAAGTCTGCCGAGCTTCCGCGCTCCACAAGGACTCGCGCAGGCCTGCGTCGAACGTGAAACCAGATGATCGCTGGTGCGGGAGGTCGTTACCCATGGACAAGCCGTGTCGCTGCATGATGAACCGCCGGAGTTTCCTCCAGGCGGCGGGCGGAACGCTCGCATGCCTGTCGCTCATACCGCTGACCGAGTCGATGTCCCACGCCGGGCCGATCAGCCGGACGCCGATCTTCCCCAAGTCCAGGGCGAAGGTCGGATTGGTGTTCTGCCACGTTCCGTCGGGAAATGCCACCTGGCCGACAAAGGACTATGACTACGATGGCCGGGCGAAGGAGCTTACCTCCAAGCTCACGGCCGCGTGCCCGCAGGTGGATTTCACAGTCAGGACCGCGCATAATGCCGCCGAGGCCGACGCCATAGTTGAGGAACTGCCGGACGTGGACGGATTCCTCGTCTACGCCATCGGCATCTGGTCACGGGCGCCCGACAGGATCATGCGCTGCGGCAAGCCCGTGGTCCTGGTGGATGATCTCTACGCAGGCTCCGGCGAGATCCTGATCGTAAGTGGAGCGGCGCGGCGGGAGAAGCTCCCCGTGGCGGTCGTGAGCTCATCCGACATCAGGGACGTGGCTGATGCCGCGAACCTCTTCACGGTGATCCGCTCGATGAAGGAGTCGCGCATCCTCGATGTCGTCGATTACGACATCACCGCGCCGACCGGGAAGATCAAAGAGATCCTTGGGTCTACCGTTATCAAGATGGGCGCCGATGAGATCGCGTCCTACTACGCCAAGGCCGACGAGAAGGAAGCCGCCGAGTGGGCCGATATGTGGATCAGCCAGGCGAAGAAGGTCGTCGAGCCGTCGAGGGAAGAGCTGATCAAGTCGGGCAGGATGTACATGGCCCTGAGCAAGGCGTGCGCGGACAAGAGGGCCGATGCGGTGAGCATGGATTGCCTCGGCATGTTCTACACCGGCCGCGTGACCGCATATCCGTGCCTCAGCTTCTTCCAGTTCAACAACGACGGCGGCACGGGTGTCTGTGAGGGCGATCTGGCATCGACCTGCACTCAGCTCATCATGCGCTACATGACCGGACGGCCGGGTTTCGTCTCCGATCCGGTCATCGATACCTCGAAGGACGAGATCATCTACGCCCACTGCGTCTGCTCGAACCGCATGTTCGGTCCGAAGGGCAAGGCAAACCCTTACATCATCCGATCCCATGCGGAGGACCGCCAGGGAGCCTCGGTCCAGTCGCTCATGCCGGTGAACGAGCCGGTCACGACCCTCGAACTCGACGTCTGGAGCAAGAAGATCGTCCTGCATACCGGGAAGACGACGCGCAACGTGGACGAGGCGAAGGCCTGCCGAACGAAGCTGGCGGCCAAAACGAACGCACAGGCGATCCTCGACAACTGGAGCATGGGCTGGCACCGCGTGACTGTGTTCGGCGACTGGCGCAGGCAGGTGATCAACCTTGCGCGGCTTTACGGCATGACCGTGTTCGAGGAAGACAAGCCGGCGTAGAGCACATGTAGTTATAGGGAACGGACGCTGTCCCGTTCCGTTGGTCGCAGGTTTCCACCCACGGAACGCGACGGCGAGCGTTCCCTACGGTTCGATTCCGAAGATCTGCGCTTGCTACCTGAGCTCGATCAGGCGGTAGGTCATGCCACTGAAGTCGATGGGCACAGAGCTTCCTTCTACCTTCAGGGCCTCTCCGCTGAGCGCATCGACGGCGGTAAGACCCGACTGCTTCAGACCAAGCTTGCGGCAGTCCAGACGGAGCGTAGTTGTCAGCGGCTCGCGCTTGAGATGGCTGACAAAGATCAGCGCCTTGCCGTCCTTGACCCACGCGCTTGCCTTCACGGAGCTGTCGTGCGCAGTCACTCCTGAACCCTTCCAGTAAGGAAGCCATTTCGCCGAGGGAGCATCGAACCGGTCCATCGCGCGCCAGATCGGGCTGACCAAGTCCAACTGCCCAACGCCGCCGGGTCGAACCTCCACTCCGTGCAGCCAGGCCAGCGCGATCGCTTCCTCGGTCGAAAACGGGTTATCCACATAGCACAGGAACTGAGCGTCGAGGCCGTGAGCCCAACCCATGAACTCCGCGCGAAACGCGTCCAGCGGAATCTCGACATTGTCGGCGCTGGTGTACATCTGATACTGCTCGCCGTCCCAATAGCTGTCACAGAAGGAGAGCGTCGGGACCGTCAGGCTCGCGGACATGTGGACATCCAGAATGCCGTTCGGGCGATGCTTGCGAACGACCTCGGCGATCTTGCGCATCAGATTGCGGACGTCGAGCATGGGATAGGTCGGGTGCAGGTTACCGTCCTTGTCTCGATATCCGCAACCGTGCAACTCGTTCTGACACTTCCATGCCTCTGATGTGCCGTCGAAGTAGAGGCCGTCGATGTCGTATTCGTTGAAAAGCTTATCGATGCTCTTCACCAGCCACGTTCCCCATCCGCTTCGGGCGCAGTCGGCATCGAACGAGCGATACTCAGGCTTGTAGTCGGGCTCCCACGAGATGAGCGGCATGACCGACCACTCGTCGTGGTGTCCCTGGATCTCGGGGGCGTTCCGGGCGACGCCGTAGCCGACGTAGACCAGGAAATTCAGCCCGCGCTTGTGGCACTCATCGATCAGTTTTCGGAATTCTTCTTCCTTTTCCGGTTTGATCTGCCCGTAGTACTCCGGCCACATGTCGTGGTAGACGACGGTCTTCACCCCGACATCCTTGTAGATATCGAGCAGGATGACGCCGTTCGCATCCGGGTCGTCGCTCTCGTAGGTGACGTAATGGCATATCCGAGCCTTCGCCCGCCAGGCGAAAGAGACCGGCTTCACGGGAGTCGCCTGCAAGCCGAACGAGAGCGTGATCGGCGAGTCGATCGTCTCCTCGTGATCGAGCAGGTTCACGCCGAACGTTACCACGTCGCCCTGGGTCTTGACCTGGAGCGCGTTCGCCCGTTCGCTCAACTGCCAGCCCTGATCGGACTCGGCGCACCACCCCAGGCCCCTGTCCTCGTCGCCGAGCCAGACGTAAGGCATGAAGGCGTGCGTCCAGTTGCCGCCGTACTCGGGTAGACCCGTAGTAGTCTGCGCGCCCCACTCGAAGCCCGCGGCATGGAGGTAGCGCGCGGTCGGCTCCTTGCGTGGGATATCCAGGCGTACCGAGGAGAGCTTGACGGGCTGTTTGGGTGTGAGCTTGATCTCGTACCAGGAGAACCCGTCGCAGTCGGCGGTCATCTTCGAGGCAACATAGAATGTCTTCGATTCGCCCCGCCACTCCCAGGAGGCCGAGTTGCCGTCGTTGCGGATCAACCGACCGGAGCCGGTGAGCCCTTCCATTGCCTGATCAGCGACAATGCGAATGGGCGATGATAGCAGTTGCCGCCGGGCGGATGTGATCTGCGTCGGCAGCAGCATCGGGCCGAGCTTCGTCGCCCGGCCGAGGCATCGAAACTCGGTTTCGGTCGCTTGGACCGGAGTGTACGGCGCGGGGACCGAGGCGTGACCTGGAGAGGTCGTCAGCGACATGAAAATGCACCATCCTATGAGCGATTTGAGGATCGGAGTCTTGTTCATGCCATTACCTTCTCCGGTCGGCGGTGGCACTCCTGCCTGTGGATGAGCAGGACTGAGACCATGATCAGGAGAATGCTCCGGTAGACAGTGAGCCAGGAGTGTGAGCGTGAACAAGAGCAGTATCGTAGCGCTGGTTGCGCTGATATCGATTGCGGCGCTGCCCGCCTGGGCGAAGGAGGCCGGCGTGTTCTTCCCTGCAAGCATGGTCGAGAAGGCCAGGGCGAATATGACTAGCGATCCCTGGGCGTCCGAACAACGCAGGCTGATCGTTCAGGGCGCGGAGCCGTGGGTCAAGATGTCGGACGAGGAGTTGTGGGGCCTGATGTTCGGGCCGACGATCCACCGCGCCTGGCACGTGCTGTCGGACGGTGTCTGCCCCTCGTGCAAGCAGAACGTCGTGATGTACGACTGGATCGTCAATGCGCTCAACCACCCGTGGAAGATGCGCTGTCCGCGATGCAGGGAGCTCTTCCCAAAAAACGATTTCGGCAAGTTCTACCGCTCCGGCCTCGACGAGCACGGCATATTCGACCCCGCGCGGGCGGATCGGTCGCTTCTCTTCAACACCGAGCACCCCGACCCGAACGACCCACTGTACACGTTCGGCATCGATGACGGCACGGGCTTCGTCCGGGACGGCAGGAAGTGGCAGTTCATCGGCGCATACCTGATCTACGGCCAGTGGAAGCAGATGGTGCTCGGCGGGATACGCAACCTATCCAGCGCATACGTAGTCACCGGCGACCCGAAGTACGCCCACAAGGCCGCGATATTGCTCGATCGTGTGGCCGATCTCTATCCGACGTTCGACTACATGAGCCAGGCGGATCTCTACGACGGACGCAGTCAGGGCCACGGATATGTCTCCGTCTGGCATGACGCATGCGAGGAGACCCGCGAGTTGGCGCTCGGATACGACATGATCTTCGACGGCATCCGGGATGACAAGCCGCTGGTGGAGTTCCTCTCCGGCAAGGCGAAGGCGCACGGGATCGAGAATCCGAAGTCATCCGTGGAGGACATCTGCAGGAACATCGAGGACCGTATCCTCCGCGACGCTATCAACAACCGGCGGAAGGTCGAGTCGAACTACCCCCGGACCGACGTGATGTACGCCATCGTCGAGGCGGTGCTCGGCTGGCCGGAGAGCAGGGACAGGGTATACGCCATCCTCGACCCGATGCTTCAGCGCGCGACGGTGGTTGACGGCGTAACCGGCGAGAAGGGCCTGTCCGGATACACATGCTTCACGATCAGAGGCGTAGCGAACATGCTGGCGCAGTTCTCGCGGCTCGATCCAGAGTTCCTGAGCGATCTGATCAAGCGCCATCCCAGGATCCGCGACATGTACCGCTTCCACATCGATACCTGGTCGTTCGGCAGGCACTACCCGATGATCGGCGATGCGGGATGGTTCGGCGCCAACGTCGAGACTTACGTCGGAATGGACTTCTGGAAGGGCTTCCAGGCCAACTCGAACGTGTTCTACTTCGTGCTGGCTCCGTCGTCGTTCAGCCTCCTGTGGGACCTTTACGAGGTCACCGGCGATACGGGCTTCGTGCAGATGATCTACCTCATGAATGACAGGAAGCTCGACGGCCTGCCATACGATCTCTTCTCCGATGATCCGAGCGCGTTCCGGAAGAAGGTCGGCGAGGTGGTCGCCAGGGTCGGACCGTATCCCGAGCAGAGGAGCGTGAACAAGCAGCAGTGGCACCTCGGCATCCTGCGCTCCGGCGACATCGATACCGGACGCGCTCTCTGGCTGCTCTACGATGCGCGGGGCGGGCACGGCCACGCGAACCACATGACGCTCGGGCTGTATGCCAAGGGGCTCGATCTGATGCCCGACTTCGGCTACAAACCGGTGAACTACGGAGGCTGGAGCGCCCCCAAGGCAGTGTGGTACGGGAAGTCGGCAGCCCACAACACGGTCGTAGTAGACGGCAGCGATCACGGCAACGGCTCCGGCGTGACAACGCTCTGGGCGGACGGCAAGCAGTTCCGCGCGATCCGGGCTTCGGGCCCCCAGCCGATAGGCGGGAAGCAGTTCGAGCGGACGGCGGCGCTGGTCGATATCTCGGACGAGGACTCATACGTCCTCGACGTCTTCAGAGTCGTCGGCGGCAAGGACCACGCGAAGTTCACGGGCAGCCACTACGGGCCGATCACGACCGAAGGACTCACGCTTCGGCCCGCCCCTGACTACGGCTATGGCACGATTATGCGCAACTTCCAGGTGGATCAGTCGCCCAAGCCGGGTTGGAGCGTGGACTGGGACATCGAGGATCGGTACAAGTATCTGCCCGAGGGATCGGACGTTCACCTGCGCTACACCGATCTCACGGAGGGCGCTCAGGCATATTCCGCCGAGGCATGGATCCAGGCGGGGAACTTCAACACGAACAACGAGGAGTGGATTCCCCGCATCGTCACGCGCAGGCAGTCGGCCGACGCGCCGCTCGCATCGACGTTCGTCGCGGTCGTCGAACCATACGAGAAGCGTTCCAATATCAAGTCGATCCGCAGGCTGGCGCTCCGGACGGCTGACGGAGAGACGTACTCCGACAACTGCGCCGCGGTCGAGATGCGGCTGACAGGCAACCGGCGCGATCTGCTCGTCTCCATGGACGTCGAGAACCCGCTCGGCATCAAGCCGGCGACGGGGATCGCCGTGCAGAGGGACTGGGGTCTGCGCACGGATGCCGAGCTGTGCCTCGTTCGGAAGAACGCCTACGGTAAGGTCAGCCGGATCGTGGTCTGTAAGGGCAGCTTCCTGGAGATCGACGGCACGAGCGTCAGGCTCAAGAACAAGCCCGAGTTCGTCGAGATTGCAGTCGAGCGTGGGCAGTTGAAGGTGGTCTCGGGCGATCCGAATAGCGTGGAATCGTCGAGATGATCGAGGTCGCCGGAAAGCTTGTCGATGGCACGCTGATCGGACGGCGGGCCAGGTTCACGGCGATGGTGAGCGTGGGCGGAAATGTCATGCCCGCGCACCTGCCGACTTCGAGCCGACTTGGTGAGCTGCTCATCCCCGATACGAGGATCATCCTCGCCGACCGGATGCGTCCCGGGCGGCTGACGCGCTACGACCTGGTGATGGTCGAGACGTCGTCCGGGCTGGTGTCGGTGGACTCGCTCGTCCCGAACAGGTTGATCAGCTGGGCGCTGAGGAACTCCGCGCTGCCCGAGTTCGAGGGTTGGTCATTTGCGCGGGCGGAGGCGGTTTGTGGAGGCAGCCGGTTCGACTTCCTGCTCGCGGGCCCGAAGGGGCGGTGCTGGGTCGAGGTCAAGTCGGTGACGCTCGTGCAGGACGGCACCGCGCTCTTCCCGGACGCGGTCACCATGCGAGGCGCGCGGCACCTCGATGAGCTTGGGGATGCCGTCGATCACGGCGATTACGCGGCGGCGGTATTCGTCGTCCAGCGTGGAGACGCACATCGGTTTGCGCCGAACCGTCCGCTCGATCCCCGTTTCGCCGATGCCCTCGCGCGAGCGGCAAGTCGGGGCGTGGATGTGTATGCGTACCGCTGCCGTGTGGAGCCGGGGAGAGTGAGCATCGACCGTCGGATCGAGTGCGTGATCGACGGATGCCCAGGCGGTTGAAACCACGGCTACGCCTGCATGGCAGGTCACGGAACGAGGCCGCGATGACCACAACACGACGTGAGTTCCTGAGACAGACGACCGGCCTGCTGATCGCCGGGATCGGCGCGGCAGGCTGCAGGGGGAAGACTATGCCATCTGACACAATCAAGCTCCCGGCGAGCTACTACCAGCACTTCGATGCCGACTTCACGCTCGATGTCCCCGGCGAGGGTTACGGCGGATGGAAGACCGCCGACATCGAGATCTCCCGCGAGCATACTGCGTTGGTGGTGATGCACGCGTGGGACATGGGCACACGGGAGCAGTTCCCCGGGTGGCACCGAGCGGTCGAGTACATCCCGAGGGCCGATGAGATCTGCCGAACGGTCTTCCCGAAGCTCCTCTCGGCGGCGCGGGAGTCTGGGTTCAACCTCTTCCACGTCGTGGGTGGCGGCGACTACTACAGCCATCTACCTGGCTACAAGCGCGCGGTCGAGCTTGCCGGCCCGGAGCCCCCTCCCCTCGAATCGGCCAAGTCCGATCCGGTGATCGAGCGGCTCCGTGAGTTCCGCGCCGAGCGCGTCTTCGTCGGCAGGCACAACGAAGCCGACGTGAAGCGCGGGTTCGAGCGCATCGGATTCCCTCCGGAGGCCGGGCCGCTCGAGGATGAGGGAGTCGCCGAGAATTCCCACCAACTCCACGCGCTCTGCAGGAATGCCGGTGTGAACCACCTCATCTACGCCGGGTTTGCGATCAACTGGTGCCTCCTGATGTCGCCCGGCGGAATGCTCGACATGTCCCGGCGCGGGTACATGTGCTCGGTCATACGCGATGCGACGACGGCGGTCGAGAACCGTGAGTCGGCGCGGACCGAATCGCACAAAGAGGAGGCGCTCTGGCGGGTCGCCCTCTCATTCGGCCTCGTGTTCGATTCGGATTCCATCGTCCGGGCGCTCAGGTCTTAGGAACGGAGACTGCGCCTCGTGCGCTTCACTAAGAGACAGACATTGCCGTTCGCACGGAGCGCTGATGCGGTCAGGTTCGGTTTCTCGTCGCTGCCGGCGGTTCTGATGTACCAAGCGCTTGGCGATGTCAGCACGAGAGAGTATCGGCAGGAGTTCCGCCGGATGATGTCGAACCGTTTCCCGACAAATCCCTTTCGAAAGGAACATCACCATGGCGGATAGGTACAGGGCTGAGTTCGAGCTGCTCGCCGAGAAGCTCGAGGCTCGCGGTCTTGATGTAGAGAAGATAAAGACTCGGCTGAAGAACCAGAAGATCGAAACCCCTTCCTGGGGCTACTCGAACGCAGGCACCAGATTCGGCACCTTCAAGCAGGACGGCGCCGCGATCACCATCGAGGAGAAGGTCGCCGACGCAGCGCAGGTCCACAAGTTCACCGGCGTGGCGCCGACGGTCGCCGTGCACGTCTTGTGGGATTTCCCGAATGGCCTGGACGACTGCAAGAACCTCAAGTCGTATGCCGAGTCGCTCGGCGTGAAGATCGGCGCGATCAACCCAAACGTCTTCCAGGACCAGGTGTACGCGTTCGGAAGCATCACGAGCGAGGACCCGGCAGTCCGCAAGAAAGCCATAGACCACATGATCGACTCGATCGAGATAGGCAAGATGGTCGGCTCCGACGTGCTCTCCCTCTGGTTCGCCGACGGAACGGACTACCCGGGCCAGGGCGACTTTCGGCGCAGGAAGCAGTACGCCACCGAGTCGCTGCAGACGGTCTACAATGCGATGCCGGAGAACATGCGCATGGTGCTCGAGTACAAGCCGTTCGAGCCGGGGTTCTACCACACCGACATCGCCGACTGGGGCATGTCTTACAACATCTGTCAGAAGTGCGGAGACCGTGCCCACGTGCTGGTCGACCTCGGCCATCACCTGCAGGGCACGAATATCGAGCACATCGTGGCGTTCCTGCTCGATGAGGAGCGGCTCGGCGGATTCCATTTCAACAACCACAAGTACGCCGATGACGATCTGACCGTCGGCTCGATCAACCCCTACGAGCTGTTCCTGATCTACAACGAGCTCGTGAAGGCCGAGGACACCCCGAACAACAATCCTCCCGTTGCCTACATGGTCGATCAGTGCCATATCTCCAAGCAGAGGATGGACGCCATGATCCAGACAGTGGAGCACATCCAAACGGCCTACGCGAAGGCACTGTGCATTGACCGCCACAGGCTCTATGCCGCTCAGCTTGCGAACGACATCGTGAGCGCCGAGTGCTGCATGACCGAGGCGTTCAACACCGATGTCTCGCCGCTGCTGAAGGTCGTCCGCGAGGAGATGGGCCTGGACCCGAACCCGCTTGAGGCGTTCCGGGCGTCAGGCTACTGGGAGAAGGTCTGCAAGGAACGAGCGGGCCGCAAGGGCGGCGGCGGAGTCGGGGCATAGGCGATCCCCGGATCACCGCATAGTACGTCGCAGGAGCAGCTTCCAGCTGCGATCAAGTCATGTAGGAGCAGCTTCCAGCTGCGATCGCGGCTGGGAAGCCGCTCCTACAA
>CAYXOC010000016.1:17431-85083 GCA_964466715.1 uncultured bacterium | reverse complement strand
GGGGTTGTACTCAACCATTATAGAGCCCGGACGCATCAGGAGGCAAGCGTGGGCCGAAGCGAAGCGGTATCGGGGACCCAGCGCGGACCGTTAGCCCAGAGACGCGAGCAGGTCCCGGTTGCTCTCGGAATTGCCAACCAGCTTCAGGAGCGCCTTCATCGCCTCGGCGGGAGAAAGATCGTAGAGGATTCGACGGAGCTTGTGGTGCCGGGCGGTCTTGTCGCCGAGGATCAACTCCTCGTTCCGCGTGCCGGACTGCCGGACATCGATGGCAGGGAAGATACGCTGTTCGGCCAGATCCCGGCGCAGGACTATCTCGCAGTTGCCGGTGCCCTTGAAGTCCTCGTAGATGAAATCGTCCATCCGCGAGTTGGTCTCGACGAGGGCGGTGGCGACGATGGTGATCGAGCCCGCTTCCTCCGACTCGCGGGCGGCTCCGAAGATCCGACGCGGCCACTCGAGCGCCCGCGTGTCTACTCCGCCGGAGAGCGTCCGTCCCGGCCCGGTCTGCATCAGGTTCGATGAGCGCCCCAGCCGGGTCAGCGAGTCGAGGAGCAGCATCACGTCGGCGCCCGCCTCGGCCCACCGCTTGGCGTAGTCGAGCGCAAGTCTCGCCAGCCGGACGTGGTTGCGCGCGTCCTGGTCGCTCGAACTGGCGAAGACCTGGCCCTTCACGGCACGGACCATCTCCGTGACCTCCTCCGGGCGTTCGTCCAGGAGCAGGACGACGAGCCGCATGTCAGGGTGATGTTGGGAGACGGCTTCGGCCATCTGGGTGATCAGCCGGGTCTTGCCCGCGCGCGGAGGGGACACGATCAGGGCGCGCTGACCTTTGCCGATCGGAGCGATCAGATCGATGACGCGCATCGAGGGACTACCGGCGCAGGGTTCGAGGACTATCTGCTCATGGGGGTGGATCGGCGTGAGAGAGTCGAAATCGCCGACCTTCCTCCACTCGGCGACCGGGAGATCGTTGACTGTCTCGACGGCGGTGAGCTGGATACCCTTCGGAGTCCGAGAGCACTCCCCCTGAACGACCACGCCGTTGCGCAGACGATTGGTGAGGCTCACCGACGGCGGAACGAGCGAGTCGTCCCTGCTCGGCTTCATCTCTGTGGAAAACGGGCGGAGGAAACCCGTCCGCCCGTCTTGTGTATCGAATATCCCGGTGCACTGCGCCAATGTGGCACTCCTGCATCCCACATCCAACTCGTACTCGTACTTGCGAATCGTCTCCATACCTCTCGAGTACGAGTAGGATTCACGGGTAACTAGAGCGACTTGCCGACTCTCGCTACAACCTCATCGGTGAACCGCTGGATGTGAGCCTTAAGGAACTCCCGGATATCCAGCGACGGGTCCTCAATCAGCGGAGTCATGTTCATCGCGAAGTTGAGCTGATTGGTATCGTCGACGCCGTGCGATGCAAAATACGTCGCATGAGCGCGCCGGCGGCCGATCGTCGCCAGGTCGTATCTCTTACCGCCGCAGATCTGGGAGTCAAACACGCCCAGGAGCGCTGCGGCCAGGTTCTCATGACCGGCGCAGTCGAGCCCGACCTTGTCCTCGTCGGTCATCCAGTCGAGGTCGCGCCAGACCTCGCAGCCGAGGAGCATCTTCGGCCGCACGTCGGCGGGAAGCTCTCTCAGCGCCTTGATGGTCTTGATGGTGACGGCGACATGAGTGTCATGTTTGTCAGCCAGGTTGTGCGTGTAGACGACCTCGGGGCGGGACGCCTCGACGAGCTTCTTGATGTCATCCACGACCTCGACGTTGTTCGGATCCTTCACCTGGGAGCTTGTGTAGTCGAACAGCGCCTGGTAGCTGTAGTCGCCTACGTAAGCGGCCTTCTTCTGCTCCGTGCGGCGGACCGCCCGCATCTGCTCGTCGGTGTAATGGGCGTACAGATCGTCTCTCGGGCTGCCTGCGCCGTTGGTTACGACGACGCCGCCGAACCACTTGTCGTCACGGTTGAAGCAGTTCAGGACGCCGTGGAACGCCATGATCTCGATGTCATCCTGATGGGCGGAGAGGCACATGTGCGTCGTGCGGCTCAAAGCCTCTGCCTCCGGCTTGCCGTCCGGAATGAACAGTTCGGCCGTGTCTATATTGAACTTCATATCGATCCTCCCGATAGTGTTGCGTATTGCGCAGATCGGGGCGAAGCATTGGCGACTCGGCTGGAGAGCCTGATCTCACCGGAACGCCAATGCTTAGCCCCTACCGCTCACTGATCACTGATCACTGACTACTTGATCTCCGGCAGGCTCGCCGCCGCGACCGCCTGGCCGACTCTCCGGGACTTCTCGTCCGGGAGGTTGATCTTCATCTTCGCCGCCAGCTCAGGGAACTCGGTGTCGAGGACTTCCTGCGCCCGCTTGATGATAATCTCGCCGCCATCACCGGAGGTCACGCGGCCGAGGATCAGAATCTGGCTGACATCGTAGAAGTCGGCATAGTGGGCAACCGCATAGCCGACGTAGACGCCGATGGTGTTCCAGATGTCGATCGCGCGCTGATCGCCGGCGTGCATCAGGTTCTGCACGGACTTCAGGCGGTCGGCAAGGTCGGCGTTCTGGTCGAGTTCGATGCCGACGCCGGGGCAAAGGCGGAAGACGGCCTGCTGGGACATATACTGCACGCCGCAGCCGTCGTCGCCGGACCACTCGTCGGTCGGAGCGCCCTCGCGGTAGTCTATCGGGCAGAAGGCCAACTCGTTCAGCCAGCCGGTGATGTTGCCGTTCCGATCGACGTATCCGGCGGCCTCCGAGGAACCCATCGCCACGCCGAGGATCGCGTTCTCGCCGAGCGACATCGCGCCCGCCAGAGCGGTCACGTCGCCGTCATTGACGACTACGAGCGGCACACCCCACTCCTTGCCGAGGTCATTGAACATCTCGCGAATCCGGCCGTACTTCTCCTTGGGAATGCCGCGGAAGAGCGAGGCAACCATCGGGCGGTTGTTGATGAAGACACCCGCCGAGCTTCCGCCGATCGCGTCTACGCGCGGCATCTTGGAGGCGGCCGTCTTCAGCGCGGTGTTGATCTCATTGTAATGGTACTCGGGATCGGTGTTGTCACGCGGGTTCCAGTTGACCTCTTCGGTGTAGACCGGCTCGCCGTCGATGACCGCGGATACCTTGCGGTCGCTGGCGCCGAGGTCGAAGCCGATCCGGCAGCCTTCCAGGTGACGTCCGATACTCGCGCCGACCTCACGGGCTGCGGGGATCTTGTCCGCGTCGGTGATCACGACGGTGAAGTCCTTCTCGCTGACCGACTGGCCGTGGAAGTTGTAGTCGAATGCGCGCGCACCGGTCGGGGAGTAGACCTTCTTGATGTACTCGCCGATGTCAGCGGGGCCGCCGATGGAGACCTTCCACCCACCCTTCATCCACAGGAGGAACTTGACCAGTCGCTCGACGTAGGGATAGTTCATCCCGGCGTCGGGGTGATCGGCCGGCAGGACTGCCGTGTCGAATCGGGAGGTCGTGCCGTCGCTCCGCTCGAGGCCGATAACGAGGGGCACCGGGTTCCCCGACTTCGCGACGAGCTCGCGGAACGCCTTGTTCGCAAGCACGGCGGGTCGGAATCCCTCGTCCAGTACAGGACTGATTTTCGGTTTCGCCAGATCGGCGAGCTTTGCCAGATCGCTCATTTCTACACTCCTCTATGCTGCTATGCCGTCTCCACGCGTTTCGGGAGGCGCTAACCAGTAATGTAAACGTATGCATTAGCATGATATGCTGTCCGGTGCGTATTGTCAAGCAACGAGCACCGGGACGTGGAGGAGTGGTGTCAGGTGTATGGATCGAAAGTGCGGTCAGCGGCCGTCCGAGCCTCCGGAGCCATCTCCTCGATCGCCCTCTCCTTGCCGCATGGGGAGCATGTACTCCTCCACGACGACTTTGGCTATCCCCGCGATCGGGATCGCCACGAATACGCCGAGCACCCCGAGTATCGCCTTCCCGACGAGCACGGCGAAGATGATCGTCGCCGGGTGAAGATGAACGTGCGATCCGACGATCCGTGGGCTGAGAACGAGACTCTCGATCTGCTGGGCGACGAGGATTGCGACCACGACCAGGATGGCGGAGATCGGCGAGATCGTCAGGGCGATCACAACCGCCGGGATGGTTGCCAGGATGGGTCCGAGGTACGGAATGATATCCAGAACCGCGGCTATCACGCCGAGGATGAACGCGTACGGCACACCGATGATGAGCATCGCTATCCCGATGAGCGCGCCGACCGAGAGAGCGACGATCACCTGACCGCGCAGGAATCCGGACAGCACTTCGTCCGCACCGGCGGCCAGTCTTCCGACGCGCGGCCTGGCATCCTCCGGCACGTACTTGCTGAGATAGCCGGCGATGTTCTCCCGATCCTTGAGCAGGTAGAATGCCGCGATGACTCCCGCTACGACAACCAGCAGCAGGCTGAAGACATCCGCCAGCGTGCCGAGTATGGCCGTCACCGCGCTCTCGATGTAGCCGCTGACAGTCGACGCGGCGCGATTGACCAGTTCGTCGAGCTGCCGTTGGCCGATCTGAGCGCCGAGGTGAGATCCCAGTACTCCGGCCCACTGTTCCAGCCGGCTGAGGACGACGGGAACATCGCCGGCCAGGCTGGTGAGCTGCTCCACGACGACGGGGACGATGTAGATGAAGAGAAGCACTACCAGCCCGAGGAAGACTATGAACACTATCAGAACGGCGAGTGTCCTCGGTACGCGCCATCGCTCCAGGAGCATCACCAGCGGGAGCGCCAGGTAGTAGAGTATGCCTGCGGCTATCGCCGCCAGTGTCACCTCGATGAACAGACTGCCCAGATACAGGATCAGGACCGCTGCCGCGAGGATCAGCCCGAGTACCAGTAGCTGACGTTTGAGCGAGACTGCCATGCCGCATCTCCCGGCGGCGTCGGACGCGCCGCTATGGATATCTGCCCCTGGCAGTCTGATCGCAAAACACCGGGGCGTGTTACAGAAGCGTTATAGGAGGGGATTCCGATCCCCGAACTCGTGGCGTTACGTGGGCGTTCGCGGCTGGGAAGCCGCTCCTACAAGACATGTGAAACAGGCTTTGTGCCCACTTGACGCCCACAAGGGGGTGGGCTGCATGCTTGCCCTCTATCCTCTGCCGATATGCTTCTTGAACCGATCGAGCACGGGGTGCCTGGTGGACGCCATCATCTCCAGCAGTTCGGCGCGCATCTTCGCGAGCTGATCCTTGTACTTCGGGTCGGCGATGAGGTTCTTCGTCTCACAGGGATCAGACTCTATGTCGTAGAGCTCCTCGGGCGCCCTATGGAGGAAGAAGTCGACCCGCTCCGCGATCCTCTTGTCGCTCGGCGCGGCGGCGACCATCGCCTTCCACGCGAGCCCGCCCATCGGCTCGTTCCTAAACTCAGTTGTCCCGTCCGACCAGGCGTTGAATATGTAGCTGTACCTCTTCGTCCGTACGCAGGCCATCGGGAAGTCCTTGCGCGCGGAGGTCTGCCAGAACTGGGTGAAGACTTTGTCACGGCCCGTCTGCTTCTTGCCCGCGAGCAGCGGGAGGTACGAGCGGCCGTCAACTCCGCTGACCTGTTTCACGCCGCAGATATCCAACACGGTCGGCATGAAATCGATCCCGGAAACGAGATCATCCTCGTTCTTCGATCCGGGCTTGATCTTGCCCGGCCAACGAACGATCAGCGGAGTCCGTGTGCTGTGCAGGTAGCAATTGGTCTTGGCCCACGGAATCGAAATGCCGTTGTCGCTCAGGAAGAAGACGACCGTGTTCTCCTCCTGACCGCTCTCCTTCAGAGCGCGCAGGATCTCGCCGACAGTCTCATCGCAACGATGGACGGAGGTGAAGTACTGAGCCAGTTCCTTGCGGACATCCGGCAGATCGGGCAGGAAGTCGGGAACATCGACTTCTTCGGGTTTGTAGGTCCGAGTCACGCCCGGGAACACTGCGCCTTTCCGCTTAGCGGCAGCGTTCTTCTCTCCATCGCTCCCCGCGAACGGGCGATGGGGATCCTGAGAGTTCGCCATCAGGAAGAACGGCTTGCCCTCGGTCTTCGCGCGGCTGAAAAACTCAGCGGCGCGCTTGTAGTAGAGCTTGGGATCGCGACCCTGCCCCAACTCGTTCGCGTCGATCACCACGTCCCATTTGAAAGCAGGCTGAGGAGCGAGGTGGCTGACCTTCGCCATGATGCCGTTGAAGTATCCGGCCTCGCTGAGCGACTGCCGGAGGGTCGGAACGTCGGGGTTGATCGGCTCAAACCCCATCGCGCCGTTCCTGTGCGGGTATCTGCCGGTCATCAGTACTGAGCGGCACGGCTGGCAGACCGCGATGGTGACGTGCGCCTGCGTGAAGAGCATCCCCTGACGCGCGAGGGCATCGAGGTTCGAGGTGATGTCCGGGACCTTGCAGCCGGTAACGCCGAGCGAACGATAGCCCATGTCATCGGCGGTAATGAGCAGGATATTCGGGCGCGTGGGGTCGGCAGCCCAGAGATTCCGTGTGAGCGCGAGAGTCGCCGCCGACGCTCCCAGTCCAGCCAGAAAGTTGCGGCGCGTGCATGAGTTGGTCATGGTGTGCTCCTTATCTCAGGGGCTCGGGGTGAGACAAGACTAGCACCGGTGGGAGCGGTTGTCAAGCGAAGGATACGAGCGGACATGCAAAGATGGGCTCCGGCCTGCCTGCCGGAGCCCGAGAGTGACTACATTCGTGCTACTTTCGGCGTCTGATGACCATTCCGGCGAGGCCGGAAGCGCCGGTTATCAGCGCCAGCAGACCCGAAGGCTCGGGGACCACCTCGAGATACGCGGCATACCCGCCCTCGGACATCGAGATAGTTCCGCTGCCGTCGACCACCCGGTAGATGAACCCAGCCCAGTTGTACCCGGCGTCGATCTGCGCCTGTACGTGGGCCGTGACATCCACGGACTGCCAACCGGCTCCGCAGGTGATCGTCGTGATCTCGGTCTGACTGCTGTTGACGTTATTCCAGACGATCGTGCCGGCCATGTCGACGTTGAACCGCCTCAGCGACACATCGTTCAGCCCGTCGGGTGTGTAGAAGTGGAGTGTCACCGAGTTGGGAGTGAGCGTCCGTCCGGCAAGTGAGACGATCGGCATGCTGGTGACTGCGTACGACCAGTAGCCATAGTAGTTCTCCAGCCCCACGCTGGCGCCGCTCAGCTCGACCCAGTTGTCGTAGCCGTTGTACCACCAGTAACGGAAGATTCCGCCGTCCGCGTTTCCGCCCGTGTAGAGCCTGGTAGGCGCAGCCGCACATACCGCTGTTGTCATCAGCAGACAAACAAGCGCCAGCCCAGATAGTAGCCTTGCTGTTCTCATGTGAGTTTTCGTCCTCCTGCATTTGTTTGCCCAGGAACTCAGGCAGGATGAGGTCATATGGGCAGATTGGCTGATTGTCGAGTCTGCAAGACTCGTGCCAAACTCAGCAGCAGTGTGAAAAAACTGTGAATTTCGTGGGGAATTGGCGCTATATAACAGATATCCCAACTTCAGCATCGTCGGAGATAGAGAGGGAGAAACCGGCGCGTCACGAATAGTGTATCGGCTCAAACGAAACCCCAGGAGATCAACACAGCATGCTCAGAAGATCGTCTCTCATGGCTGCAGCGATTCTGCTGCTTGCCGCGTCCCATGTATTCCCTGCCAAGGAGGCGGGCATGCGCGAGGGCACATTCAGCGTGAAAGACTTCGGCGCGAAGGCCGACGGCGCGACGGACGACACCGCATCGATCCAGGCTGCAATGGATGCGGCCGGCAAGCTCGGCGGCAAGGTCTATCTCCCGCCGGGGAGGTACCTTGTCAAAGGGAGCCTGAACGTTCCCGCCGGCGTTCACGTCGAGGGAGTCGCCAACGCGCCCCAGTACAGCGAGCCGCTCAAGGGTACGATCATCCTCGCGACCGGCGGCCGGGACAACGAAAATGCCCCTGCCCTCTTCGAGATGGTCGACTGCACCTCCGTGAGCGGCATCACCATCTACTACCCCGAACAGAAGGTGACCGATATCCGGCCATACCCCTGGACCTTCCACCTCAGGGGGATCGACAACACTGTCGAGAACGTCACGCTCGTCAACAGCTACAACGGCATCAAGATCGGGCCGGAGGGAAACGTCCGCCACCGCATCCGAAGCGTCTACGGGTGCGTCCTGCGTCGGGGGATCTTCGTCGATGCCTGCACGGATATCGGGCGCATCGACAACGTGCAGTTCCACGGCCACTGGTGGTGGGCATCGGAGGTCGGAGGCAACGCGGAGATCGTAAACAAGTACATGATCGACAACCTCGAGGCGTTCATCTTCGGCCGCACGGACTGGGAGTATGTCAACAACACGTTCGTCTTCCCGGTGAAAGTCGGCTACAAGTTCATACAGACTCCGAGCGGCATGTGCAACGGGCAGTTCACCGGGATCGGAGCCGACTGGGCACAGAGATGCGTCGTGGTTGAGGCGATCCAGCACATGGGCCTCCTCATCACCGGCGGGCAGTTCGTCGCATTCGCGGGCGAGGACCCGATCCAGATCGAGATCGCGCCGACCTGCAAGGGGTCGGTCCGCCTCGTGAACTGCGCGTTCTGGGGCCCGGCGGTGCAGAACGTCGTCTCGCACAACCAGAACTTCACCTCGCTCTCCGACTGCTACCTCAGCAGCCCGCACCAGGCGATGAAGCCGCTCGTCGAGGCGGACGCCGGGCGCCTGCAGGTCCGTGGATGCAGCTTCGAGGGAGGCCCGCGCACGGACATCCTGCTCGGCAAGGGGCTCAAACACGCGATCATCTCCGAGAACAACGGCGAACTCGGAGTGAAGGTGCAGAACGAGATCGGCGACAAGGCGATCATCGCGAACAACGAGCCGAAGCAATAGGGTCGGCAGACAGAGCATACAAGGAGTCGGAGATGACCGATTGGACTGGCGTTCTGATTTTCGTTCTCCTGGCGGGCGTTCTGATGTCGAGCGCCGGAGCGGCGGACGACGAGCCGCCGGCGGTGCCGGTGGGGCTCGATGCATATCGGATGTGGGAGCGGTGGCCGTACCAGCGGATCGGGGTGCGGGCCTATATGCGGAGCACATACGACCGAACCGGCGGCAATCGATCGGCCGATGCGAGCCACTTCCTCTACCAACTCAGGGATGACTTCAACGTGACGCTGGACGTCGTCGGGCCCGGAGTCCTCTACTTCGCGCGGTACAACCACTGGCACGGGAGCCCGTGGCACTACGAGGTGGACGGCGTAGATCACATCGTGAAGGAGTCGAGCACCGCCGATCCGACCAAGCCGGTCGAAGGCTCGGTGTTCCTCCCGCAGGAGCTCTTCCCGAACCCGCTGACGTGGACCTGGGCGACCACAAAGGGCGCGGACCTGATGTGGGTGCCGATCCCCTTCGAGGACTCGTTCCGCATGGCGTACAGCCGCACGCGATACGGGACGGGATACTACATCTACCACCTCTTCGATCCCGGTGCAAACCTCTCTCAGCCGATCGAGTCGTGGGACTGGAAGACTCCGCCTGCGAAGGACGTGCTCGATCTGCTTGCGCGCGCCGGCGAGGACATTGCAGGGAATGCGCCGCCGTCCCCTACGATGGTGGCGGCATCCGGGCAACTTGATCTACCCAGGGGAGAGACGGTGTCCGTCGCACAACTGAGCGGGAGCCGAATGATCCGCGCCATCGAGCTATCGGCGCCGAAAGAGCACGCCATTGCGCTCTCGAACGCACGGCTGAAGATCACGTGGGATGACAGAGAGCATGCCTCCGTGGATGCTCCCCTCGCCCTCTTCTTCGGCACGGGGACGTTCTACAACCGCGATGACAAGGAGTACCTGGTCAAGGGATTCCCGATGAACGTCCGGTTCGATGCCGAGCGCATCCACCTGGCCTGCTATTTCCCAATGCCGTTCCTCAAGTCAGCGAATATCCAATTGGTGGGAGCGGATTCGATCAGCATCCCGAACGTATCGTGGCGTGTGATGCATGAGCCGTTCAAAGACCCGCCGAGCCACGTCGGCTACTTCCATGCGACATATCGTGACCATCCGTCCCCCGAGCCGGGCAAGGACATGGTGTTCCTCGACACGACGAAGGTCGAGGGCGGAGGCGACTGGTCCGGGAGCTTCGTCGGCACGAGCTTCATCTTCACGCACCGGGGAGTGCTCAACACCCTCGAGGGCGATCCCCGCTTCTTCTTCGACGACAGCCGGACTCCCCAGGCGCAGGGCACAGGGAGCGAGGAATGGGGTGGCGGCGGAGACTACTGGGGCGGCCGGACGATGACGCTCCCGCTCGCGGGCCATCCGGTCGGCGTCAAGGATCCGAAGGAGGCGAAGTGCGAGGAGGATCTGATCCACTCGGAGTATCGGTTCCTGCTTGCCGACCTCTTCCCGTTCGGGAAGAACGCGCGCATCCAGTTCGAGCACGGAGCGGTCAACGACTCGAAGGAGCACTACAAGAGCGTCGTATACTGGTACGGCCTGCCGAGCCCGTCGCTAATCAAGACGGACGAGATCGACATCGGCGACCCGAATAGCGAGAAGGCGCACGACTACCGGTCGCCTGATGCATCCGCGCCGGGCGAGATGACCTCGCGCTACGAGTGGGGACCGGATACGATGTTGATCTCCGAGGCTGGTCCACTCGCCGATCCCGCCGACTACGCCGAGTTCGAGTTCCAGGCGGACCCAGGCACGTACACCATATGGGTCCGGGGCAAGAACCTCGACAACAGCGTGACCTCCGACTCCTTCTGGATGCAGTTCGACGACGACATCGGCACGGCGAACGTCGGTGCGAGCTACCGAAACCAATACGGGTTCGGCAATTGGCTCGACGAGTTCCCGCCGGATGTCTACGTATGGTCCGGCGGCCGGCCTCAGGACGCGCCGCTCACCATCACCTTCGACAAGGCGGGCAAGCATCGGCTGCGGATTCAGACGCGGCACGGAAAGCACTACCTCGATCAGATATGGCTCAGCAAGACGGAGAAGGGACTGCCGTCGTTCGCCGAACCGGTGAAGAAGAAGGCCGGCGAGATCGTTCTCAGCGCCTCAGACATCGTCCGGAGGGCCGGCAACATCGTGGTCGTCGATGATGCGATGGCATCCGGCGGCAAGGCGATCGTCATGGACGTGCCGAGCGGACAGGAGATCTACCCCGAGGAGACCGACGTCGGCCGAGTCACGAAGGGATCATCCGAGTTCACGCTGAAGTTGGTACCGGAGAACCACGGAGTGCTCCTCCGCCGGAAGCTCGATTACTCGTACCCGAACCAGCGGGCTGAGGTGTATGTATCTGAGGTCGGCAAGTCGAACTGGAAGCGCGCGGGGACGTGGTATCTCGCGGGGTCGAACACCTGCGTCTACTCCGACCCGCCGGGCGAGCTTGGGGAGACCCAGCACAATGTGATCACCTCGAACCGGCGATTCCGCGACGACGAGTTCATCATCCCGAAGGCGCTCACCCGTGGGAAGTCGGAGATCAGAGTCCGAGTCGAGTTCACGCCGGTGAAGACTCCCCTCTTCCCCGGGCATCCGCTCCCGGAGCTGGCCTGGAGTGAGATGCGGTACACAGCGTACTGCTGGGTGATGCCGAAGTGGGAGAATCCAGGAGTCGGAAGTCAGGAGTCAGAATGATGAGGCCAACGAGGAGAGAGTTTATGAAGATGGCGGGAGTCGGATTGGCGGCGCTGTCGACAGGGGCGCTCGCAGCGGAGGAATCGGCAGTGAGGACGAGGCCGAACATCCTGTTACTGATGACCGACCAGCACCGGTTCGACTGCATCGGCTGCGCGGGCAACAAGGCCATCAAGACGCCGAACTTCGACCGGATCGCCAGGGAAGGCGCGATGTTCACCAGCGCGTACAGCACGACACCGACATGCATCCCCGCCCGCGCCGCCGTCCTGACCGGCCAGTCGCCGTGGCATCATGGCCAGATCGGCTACGGGCAAGTGGCCGAGCGGTATCCGTTCGAACTCCCGCGAGCGCTCAACGACGCGGGCTATTACACCTTCGTCATCGGCAAGTGCCACTATCACCCGCAGCGGAACCTGCACGGATTCCAGGGAGGTCTGCTCGATGAGTCGGGCAGAGTGCAGAGCCCTGGGTTCATCAGCGACTACCGACAGTGGTTCAAGGAGAAGGCGCCCGATCTCGATCCCGACGCGACCGGAGTCGGCTGGAACGAGTACCAGTCGCGCATGTACGCCCTGCCCGAGGAACTCCATCCGACACGCTGGATGGGCGACACCGCGGTGGACTGGATCGAGAAGTACGACCGCCGTGAGCCGTTCATGCTGAAGGTGTCGTTCGCGCGTCCGCACAGCCCTTACGACCCGCCGAAGCGGTTCTGGGACATGTACGATGAGGATGACATGCCGGAGCCGTTCGTCGGCGACTGGGCGGAGAAGCACGAGGATGGCGATCCGAAGAACCTGAATTCCTGGCACGGCGACTTCGGCGTCGAGCAGGCGAAGAAATCGCGGCGCGGCTACTACGGCTCGGTCACGTTCATCGACGAGCAGGTCGGCCGCATCCTCAAGGCGCTCGAGGAAAAGGGCGTGCTGGAGAATACGCTGATCCTCTGGACCTGCGACCACGGCGACATGCTCGGCGACCACCATCTCTGGCGGAAGTCGTACCCCTACGAGGGCTCGGCGCACGTCCCGATGCTCGTCCGCTGGGGTGAGGACATGGGGATCGATGCAGAGCGCGGCCTGAAGATCCCGCAGGTAGTCGAACTGCGCGACGTCCTGCCGACGTTCCTTGATGCCGCCGGGGCGAAGATCCCCGAGTGCGTCGACGGCGACAGCATGCTCAAGCTCATCAGGGGCGAGACGTCGGGCTGGCGGAAGTACATCGACATCGAGCACGACGTCTGCTACAGCAACGAGAACAACTGGGCCGGCCTGACCGACGGTCGGTGGAAATGCGTCTTCCACGCCTTCGACGGGAACGAGCAACTCTTCGATCTTCAGGCCGACCCGGGAGAGATTCACGACCTCTCCGCCGATCCGGATTACGCCAACACGCTGAAGTACTGGCGGCGCGAACTGGTCAAGCATTTCTCGGAGCGCGACGAGCGGTTCGTGAAGGATGGGAAGCTGCAGATGCGTAAGGAGAAGATCATCTTCACGCCGAACTATCCGGGCAAGCCCGGGCCGAGGAAGTGACATGTGACCTGTAGAGGCCGCGCCTCCGCGCCATGCGATCCGTGACGGCCCTGCCGTCAAACGACGGCCACGGAGTCGCCTGCGATCGATACAGGGCCGTACCGAGTACGAGTAGGAGCAGACGCATGCCCAAAGATATCCTCGTTCTGATGACCGACCAGCACCGGTTCGACTGGATCGGCGCTTACGGCGCGAAATACGTGCGCACACCGACGCTCGACTCGCTCGCTGCCGAGGGAGCGAGGTTCACCCGATGCTACACCAGTTGCCCGATCTGCATGCCGGCGCGGACCTCCTTCCTGACCGGCGCGTATCCGCACAACTTCGGCATGTGGGAGAACAGAGGCCGACTGCAGGATGTGAGCGCGTCACTGCTCCATGCGCTGAAGGATGCGGGATACCGCACGTGCCACATCGGGAAGAGCCACCTCCATCCGCACGGCAGCGGCAAGGACCTCCGCACCGAGGAGCCGTATATGCACGCGCTCGGCTGGGATGACGTCCGCGAGGTCACCGGCCCGCTCTCTACGCGGACCACAAAGTCGATCCTCACTGACTTCTTCGAGAAGAATGGCATCTACGAGTTGTTCATCGAGGACTATCGCAAGCGGAGCAGGGTCGGCATGGATCTCGCGCACTGGCCCTCCCCGCTTCCCGATGGCAAGCACGCCGATGACTTCATCGGTCAGCAGGCGGTGGACTACATACTGTCGTCCGACAAGTCGAAGCCACTCTACACCTTCGTCGGGATCGGCGGGCCGCACAATCCGTGGGACCCGCCGCAGCGCTTCGACACCTACTCGTCGGCCGACATGCCGGATGCCCTGCCCCACGATCCCGCGCCCGAATGGCTTTCCGGCCCGGCGCTGGAATACCACAAGCAGGTGATGAGCCACCACCCGAACACGACCCGAGAGCAGTTCGCTCGACTGCGGGCGCTCTACTCGGCGAAGGTGGAGCATGTCGATGTGGTCATGGGGCGCGTACTCGACGCCTGGTACTCCACGCGCGGCAGGGATACCTGGGTGCTCTTCTGGACCGATCACGGCGAGATGGCGGGCGACAAGGGAAGATGCAGCAAATCGGTCTTCTACGAACCGTCAGTCCGCGTCCCCGCGATCCTTCGACCGCCGGGAGGCGCGGCCAAGCCGGTAACCTGCGACGGCCTCATCTCGCTGCCGGACCTGACCGCCACCATCCTCGACGCCGCGGGTTGCGAGAAACCCTACCGGAATGTCTTCGGGGAGTCGGTCCGCCCGGCGCTCGACGGCTCGAAGGTCGGCTCATCGGTGGTCTTCAGCGAGATCTTCGACCGCACGATGGTCTTCGACGGCCGGTGGAAGATGACGGTTGACGTCCGCAATGACGTGCTCCAGCTCTTCGACCTGAAGAACGATCCCACCGAGTCGCTGAACCTCGCAGGTAAGCCGGGCACGGAGGGAGAGGTCGATCGGCTCAGGCACGAGTTGCTGAACTTCAGACTGAGAACCGACGATCGGCAGTTCCACCAGGTCAACCGTTGATTTCCGGCGCACATTAGTGTACCTTACGGTAGGGGCTAAGCATTGGCCTCCGGTATCCGACTTGCCTTCATGCTCGGCAGCCAATGCTTCGCCCCTACAGCGCACGTAGTATCCAGCCTTCAGGGAGATAAGAGACATGACTATCGTTCCATGCAACATGCTTTCCGCGCTGACCACGGCCAAGCACTTCTCGGTCGCCCGGGTGAGCAGCTATGACGTAAGCGGCCGGAACGCCGATGCCTGGCACATCGAGCCGGGGGAGACCAAGGTGCTCGCAGAGATCGACGGCCCAGGCGTGATCAGCCACATCTGGTTCACCATCGCGTCGCCCGATCCGCTCTACCTGCGCAAGCTCCTCCTGCGGATGTACTGGGATGGCGAGAGTCAGCCGTCGGTGGAAACCCCGGTCGGCGACTTCTTCGGGCTCGGGCACGCGCGGACCTACTCCTACCAGTGCGCGCCGTTCAACACAAGCTGCTTCAAAGACTGCGTGGTCGGCGGAGGCGTGGCGATGAACTGCTGGTTCCAGATGCCGTTCCGCAAGCACGCTCAGATCGAGATCGTCAATGAGCAGACCGAGCCGGTACACGCGTTCTACTTCTATATCGATTACCAGAAGCACGAGACGCTCGGCGATGATACACTCTACTTCCACGCGAAGTGGCGGAGGGAGAACCCATGCGACGGCTGGACCGGCGAGGGCAGCGTCTGGTTCTCCGAAGCGTACAAGAAGCGGTACGAAGGGCCGGAAGGCATCAACCTCAGCGACGAGGGCAACTACCTGATCCTGGAGGCGGAGGGAATCGGCCACTACGTCGGCGTCAACTTCTCGATCGACCACGTCCAGAAGGGCTGGTGGGGCGAAGGCGACGACATGATCTTCATCGACCGAGACGGAGAGCGTCAGTGGCCGCCGGACATGCACGGCACCGGGAGCGAGGACTACCTCGCCCAGGCGTGGGGCATGCAGCAGAACGCGTACCTCTACAACGGCCAAGCGTGGAGCGAGCTCGATCAGGGCTGGAACGAATGGGGAAAGGTCTGCGTCTACCGCTACCACATCCTCGACCCGATCCCGTTCCGGAAGAACATCCGCGTATCGATCGAGCACGGCCATGCGAACGACCGAAGCGACGACTGGAGTTCGACGACCTACTGGTATCAGACCGAGCCGCACAAGGAGTTCACGAAGATGCTCCCGGTGGAGCTGAGATTGCCGAATCCGTAGGGAATGGAGTATTGGAGTAATGGAGTAACGGAGTAATGGAGGATTGGAGTATTGGAGTATTGGGAACCCAGTACTCCACCACTCCATTACTCCATCACTCCTTGGAACAAGGAGAACCGCATGAACATCATCCTGCTCGTATTCGATTCGCTCAGGAAAGACTGCGTGGGCTGCTACGGTCAGCAGCCGCCGTGGGGGAAGGTCCATACCCCGCACCTGGATGCGCTCGCCAAAGAGTCGCTGATCATGGATGCGATGTATCCGGAGTCGCTCCCCACCCTTCCGACCCGGCGCGCGCTCTACACCGGCAGGCGCGTCTACCCGTTCCACAACTCCGACTTCCGGCTCAAGGGCGACTTCGTCGGCGCAACCGGCTGGGGCCCGATCCCCGAGGATCAGGATACGCTGGCGGAGGTACTGCAGGAGAAGGGCTACCGGACCGCGCTGATCTCGGACGTCTACCATCAGTTCAAACCGTCGAAGAACTACTGGCGCGGTTTCGATCAGTGGACGTTCCTCCGCGGCCAGGAGCAGGACAGGTATCGGAGCGGCCCCGAGCCGAGCGAGGAAGAGCTGTACTACTGGCTGCCGAAGGAATACCACACTCCATACCGGACCATGTTCCTCCGCAACTGCCTGATGAACATGCACGACCGCACGAAGGAGGAGGACTACTTCGCTCCGCGGGTACTGGCCGAGTCGGCAAGGTGGCTCGAGCAGAACCGGGACGCGGACAACTTCTTCCTCACGATTGAGAGCTTCGACCCCCACGAGCCCTGGTTTGTCCCTGAGCACTACTGGCGGATGTACGATCCCAACGACGGCCCCGAGTGGGTGATCTCCGGCTACCTCGATACCACCGACATGCCGCCCGAACTCCTGCGGCGCGCCCAGGCCAGGTACAGCGGCTGCGTCACGATGTGCGACCGGTGGTTCGGCTATCTCTATGACACGATGCGGACCCTCGGCCTGCTGGAGAACACGGTCCTGATCGTGACTGCGGATCACGGCCACTCTATCGGCGACAACGACTTCCTCGGCAAGCGGGGGTATCCGTCGCACCCGTCGGTGTACGATGTTCCGCTCCTCATCCGGCATCCGGAGGGCATCGGTGCGGGCAAGAAGAGCGACCTAATGGTGAACCACACCGATATCGCCGCGCAGGTGCTCGACTTCGCGGACGCTGGCATCGCGATGGACGGCAAGCCGTTCTGGAAGGCGGCGCTCGACGGCGGCCCGGCTCATCGGACGCACGTCACCGTCGGCTGGAACGCGACGATCACCGTCATAGACCGCAAGTGGTGGCTGAACTGCAAGATCGATTCGACCGGCGCGTTCCTGCACGACTTGGAGAAGGATCCCGGCCTGAAGGCAAACGTGGCGGATGAACACCCGGATGAGGTCAAGCGGCTCTACAAGCTCGGTGTCGCCGACGCCGAGGGCGGATATCCCGAGTTCCTGGTGAACGACTGCCTCAAGCAGCCCGACGCGCCGGGATGCAGCGGGCTGGTAGCCAGAGAGTAGATACATGTGTCCCATAGGTCCCATGGGACACATGAGACCTATGGGACGTATGAGACCCAGTGGGCTTGGAGGTTAGCTGTTGAGAATCCTGTACCTTGATCTAGACACCCTGCGGCCGGATCATCTCGGCTGCTACGGATATCATCGAAACACATCGCCGAACATCGACCGGATCGCGTCGCAGGGCGTGCGGTTCGAGAACTACTACACGTCCGACGCGCCGTGCCTGCCGTCGAGGTCGGCGCTCTATGCGTGCCGGTTCGGCATCCACACAGGCGTCGTGGGGCACGGTGGGACCGCCGCAGACCCGTTCATCCAGGGCGAGAGCCGGTTGTTCCGCACCGCGGCGTCCTCGACCGCATGGATGAGCATGCTCCGAAAGGCCGGGTTCCGCACGGTCTCCATCAGCCCGTTCGCCGAGCGCCACTCGGCCTGGTGGTTCTACACCGGCTTCAACGAGATGATCAACACCGGCAAGGGCGGCCTCGAGAGCGCCGAGGAGGTCACTCCCCACGCGCTCGGCTGGATCAAGCGCAATGCGAAGCAGGACAACTGGTTCCTCCAGCTCAACCTCTGGGACCCGCATACCCCCTACCGCGCGCCGATGGAGTACGGCGAGCCGTTCGAGAACGATCCGCCGCCCGCATGGATGACGGAGGAGATCATTCAGAAGCACCGTGAGAGCTACGGCCCGCACAGCGCCTGTGAGCCGATCCACTACGACGAACCGGCCGACTACAAGTGGCCACGCGTGCCGACCTCGATCCGCACGCACAGGGACTGGGTCCGCTGGATCAACGGCTACGACACCGGCATCAGGTACATGGACGATCATATCGGCCAGGTGCTGAACGCCCTCGCCGATGAAGGAGTGCTCGACGACACTGTGATCATGGTCAGTTCCGACCACGGCGAGAACCTCGGCGAACTGAACGTCTACGGCGATCACCAGACGGCGGATCACATCTGCAGCCGCATCCCGATGATCATCCGCTGGCCGGGGATGCAGAGCGGCGCGGTGGACAGGGCGTTCCACTACAACCTCGATCTCCCGCCGACGATGGCCGAATTGCTCGGTCAGGAGACGCCCAAGGTGTGGGACGGGAAGAGCTACGCCGCCACTCTGCGCGACGGCACAGCATCCGGGCATGACTACCTCGTGGTGAGCCAGTGCGCGTGGAGTTGCCAGCGAGCCGTCCGCTTCGGGCCGTGGATCATGATCCGCACGTACCACGACGGCCTGAAGGAGTTCCCGCCGGAGATGCTGTTCAACGTCGAGGAGGACCCTCACGAGACGACCAACCTGGCCGACAAGCATCCCGATATCGTGAAGTACGCCGAGGGACTGCTCCACGAGTGGCAAGCGGAGATGATGGCGACCTCCGAGACGAACGTCGATCCGCTCTGGACCGTCATCCGTGAGGGCGGCCCACTCCATACGCGAGGAGCGCTCGATGAATACTGCAAGCGTCTCCGTGCGACCGGTCGCGGACATCACGCCGACAAGCTGGAGAAGCAGCACGGCGGGAAGTAGGGAGAGTGTGGGAGTATGGGAGAGGTAGCACTATGTTTCGAGATACCCTGATCGCGCTGCTGGCGATCATCACCCTTGCCATCCCGGTATCGGTCGGCGCGGAGGTCATCGGCGTATCGTGGATCGGCGATGTCCCGTTCCCACAGTACTCCCACTTCTGGACCGACAGCAGCCGGATCGAGTGGGACCCTCAGGACCAGATGGACGACGAGTCTATCGAGCGCGCGCTCGGCGGCTCGGTGCACGTGTACCTGAGGAACACGAGCACGAAGCCCCTCACCGTGAACGACGTCCTGCTCGAAGGGATCAGCCTGAAGCGAGCCCTCGCGTTCGACACGTCACGGAAGTACAAGGGAGTCGCACACGCCGCCAGCATCTTCTTCTCGGACCTGGCAGAGGCCGAGCGCAAGTCCCTGATCGACGCCGGTGAGCCGATCTGGTACAAGATCGAACCGCGGACGACCGCCCCTCTGGACACAGGAGAGATCACGCTCCGCCTGCGCCGTACCCCGAGGGTCATACGGCTGACCGTCGAGACGTCCGACGGAACCGAGGACGTGACCCTGCTCACGACGCCTCAACCGCACGTAGAGAGCATCTCGTTCTCTGACAGCCTCGACAAGGCGTACGTCTACGTGAGCCGGCCTGACAGGGGTCGTTCCGTAGCCAAAGTGCGCATGGACGGCATAGACGTCACCGGGGTATCGGTCATCGGCCGTGATCCACGAATGGCGGTGACGCCGGTGGTCGTCTCGATCAACATTCCGCCCGAACGCGGCTCGTACCACTGCTTCGAAGTAACCTACGACGACGGCAAGACGGCGCTCGCCGGGATCAGGGCATATCCCGACGAGATGGCCTATGGAGTCTGGGGCGCGAAGCCCGGCAAGGAGGCCGACATCGAGCTCGGACGCACCCACGTCGCCGATATGGGCGTCCACAACATCAACGCGCAGATGGAGATCATCGGCTCCGATGCCGTCAGAGCTTACATGAAAAGCGACGAGGGACGACAGGCGACGAGGTCACTCGGCATCAAGATGATCACCGGCGAGCCGGATAAGGCATGGTCGGGTGCTCTAGCCTGGTATCTCGCAGACGAGCCGGACACCGCCGACTTCAGGATCGACAAGCTGCCCGCGCAGTCGAGAGTCGGCACGATCGCCCAGGGACTCCTCGAACGGGTGGATGAGTTGAGGAAGGTCGATCAGGCCGTTCCGAACATGCTGAACGTAGACATGACCTTCAAGCCGGACAACTGGTACGTCTACGGCCGGCTTCCCGATATCTTCGCCGCCGATCCCTACTACCAGACGCGGCTCGCCCAGGCATACTGGTCGAAGCCCGGCACGATCCCACAGTACTCCAAGGCCACGTTCGTCTACGCAGTGGGGTCGGTATGCCGGTCCTCCTGCGCCCCGAAGCCACTTCACCTCATGCTCAACGCCACCAAGCTCGTGAAGGGAGACAGGGAGTTCAGGTTCGCCACTCCGGAGGAGAAGCGGATCGAGGCGTACTACGCCCTCGCAGCCGGCGCCAAGGGACTCTCGTACTGGTGGCTGCTCCCGGCAGCGAAGGGAGGAGAGGGCTCCTCCGGCTGCATGGAGGATTCACCGGAGGCGAAGGCGCTCTGGGACACTATCGGGCTGCTCGGCGCCGAGATACGGACCGTCGGCCCGGTGATCACGCGCAGTTGCCCCGCCGTGGTCCCCTTGACCGCGTCGAAATGGCTCTGGACCCGAACGCTCCTCGCCGGAACCGATACCATCGTGCTCCTCGTAGTGAACGACAACTATGCCTGCGACCGGCTCGGCACGATCATCCAGCCGATCGAGAATGCGGAGGTGAGCATCGATCTTCCCGCGTGGCTCAGCCAGGAATCGGTGTTCGAAGTAAGCCACAAGGGCATCCGCGATGTCGATCACGATCAGGCGGATGGCAGGCTCAACCTCCATCTCGGAACGCTCGACGTGACGCGGATGGTGGTCGTTACGTCCGATCCCGGCCTTCGACCGAAGCTGCAATCAAGATATGACGCGCAATTCGCCGAGAATGTGAGGAAATTGCTGGCAGGGACGACAGGCGCTAAGGCCGAATAGCTTGTCGGAGGAGTAGGAACCATGAGGCTCTGGGCAGCAATCTTCGTTTGGACACTGGCGGTCTCCGGAATGCTGAGCGCCGCCGAAAACTCGGGAGGACAACGGAATATGCGAAGGATCGAGTGGGAGAAGATCAAGATCGACGACGTCGCGTACGAGTCAGCGGGCGTATTCGACGTCAACAACGACGGGAAGCTCGACATCGTCTGCGGCGGATTCTGGTACGAGGCGCCGAACTGGACGAAGCACAAGCTGCGCGACGTCATGCCGGCGGATGAGTATTTCGACGATTTCTCGACCATCCCGATGGACGTAAACGGCGACGGCTACATGGATTTCGTAACCGGCGGATGGTGGGGTCAGGCGCTCCAGTGGTGCGAGAACCCCAAGGGCAAGCCCGAGGAGTGGACAACCCACGAGATTGCGAAGACCGGCTCTATCGAGACGACGCGCGGCTGGGACGTCGATGGCGACGGGCAGATCGAGATCGTGCCGAACACGCCGGGCAACCCGCTTAGGGTCTACAAGCTCGAAAACGGCGCGTTCAAGGAATACGTGATCAGCAAGGAGCCTCAGGGCCACGGCCTGGGGTTCGGTGACGTGCTCGGCAACGGCAAGGGCTGCTTCATCACCCCAAGCGGCTGGTGGGAGCCGATGGGCGACCCGCTCACCGGCGAGTGGAAGTTCCACCAGGAGTGGGACTTCGGCAGCGCGAGCGTGCCGATGATCGCGGCTGACGTGAACGGCGACGGCGTGAACGAGATCATCGTCGGCCAGGCGCACAACTACGGCCTCGACTACTACACGCGGAAGGACAACTCCGACGGCACCCGCACCTGGACCAAGCATCCGATCGACCCCTGGTTCTCGCAGTACCACGAGATGATCTGGATCGACATCGACGGTGACGGCGAGAACGAGCTTGTCACCGGCAACCGCTTCCGCGCTCACTGCGGCAATGAGCCGGGCGAGACGGACATCGTCGGCCTCTGGTACTTCAAGTGGAACGGCGAGTCGTTCACCAAGTGCGTGATCGACTACGGCAAGAAGGGAGCGGCCTCCGGCACCGGCATCTTCATGTGGATCGGCGACATCGACGGCAACGGCAAGCTCGACATCGTCGCGCCGGGCAAGGAAGGGCTCTACCTCTTCAAGAACCTCGGCCCGGAACAGGTGGGAGTGAAGTAGGGCCGGAGCGCTGGAGTACTGGAGTAGTGGGCCGAGATGCCTGATGTGATCGATAGACTCCTGGCGTCCGATGAGCCTTCGATCCGGTGGAAGGTCCGCAGCCGGGTGCTCGGTGAGCCTGAGGAGTCGCTTGCGGACCTCCGCCGGGAGATCAAGGACTCGCCCAGGGTGAGCGCGCTCCTGAGCAACCGCGACGAGAGCGGCCGGATCTTCAGGCAGAACCAGACCTACAGGAAATGGAAGGGCGCGCACTGGGTCTTCGTCCACCTGGCGGACATCGGCTACCCGACCGGCGACCCAAAGCTGATCCCAATGCGCGACCAGGTGCAGGACTTCGACTTCGGTCCGCTGGTGACGAAGAAGTTCCGGGACGGCGAATGGCCTCCCAGAGTCAACGGCAGAGCCAGGTTCTGCGCATCCCTGCCGGGCAATGCGCTCTTCTCGACTGTCGCGCTGGGGCTGGTGAACGAGCGGTGCCGGGAGTTCGCTGAACTGCTCATCAGGACTCAGTGGCGGGACGGCGGATGGAACTGCGACAGGAATCCCGAGGCGCACGTGTCGTCGTTCTGGGAGACGCTGATCCCGCTCCGAGGGCTCATCGCTTACGCGCGGTATGCGGGCGATGACGAGGCCAAAGAGGCGGCGGACCGGGCCGCGGAGGTATTCCTGAGCCGACGTCTCTTCCGGCGGATCGGCGATGGCGAGGTGATGAACCCGCAGTTCACGCGGCTGCGCTACCCCTGCTACTGGCGGTACGACATCCTGTTCGGGCTGAAGGTGATGGCCGAGGGCGGGTACATCTCCGATCCCCGGTGTGCCGATGCGCTCGATCTCCTGGAGTCGAAGCGCCTCCCGGACGGCGGATGGCCGGCGGAGGAGCGGTTCTACGCCCTGACGAAGGATCTCAGCAGTCGAAGCGAGACCGTCTCTTGGGGCGGAGTCAGCAAGACCCGCATGAACGAGTGGGTCACGGCGGATGCGCTCGGCGTGCTCAGAGCCGCGGGACGAACCATCTAAATATGGCTTGCGGTATGTAAGTATTGCTTTACGCTTTGAAAGCTGTGCTTCCGATATCCGAAGCGAAAGCTGCGTCTCTGACTCCGCTTTCGCACTCCAAAAGGGAGGATAATATGCCAAAGATCGCAATGATCGGCGCGGGAAGCGTCATATTCACGAAGACGCTGATGAACGACATCATGGCGACGCCCGCTCTCCAGGCGAGCGAGTTCGCACTCATGGCGCCCACCGAGACCCGCCTCCGCAAGATGGAGGCGTTCGCCAGGGACGTCATTCGGGAGAACAACCTCCCGTCGAAGGTATGGGCGACCACCGACCGGCGCCAGGCGCTCGACGGCGCGGACTACGTGGTCGTCATGATCCAGATCGGCGGGATGGATGCGTTCCAGGCTGACTGGGAGATCCCGCTGAAGTACGGCGTCGACCAGTGCATCGGCGACTCGCTCGGCCCCGGCGGCGTCTTCCGGGCGCTGAGAACCATCCCGGTCCTGGTGGACATCGCCAACGACATGATGGAACTCTGCCCGGACGCCATCATGCTCAACTATGCGAACCCGATGGCGGCGAACTGCTGGGCGCTCGGCACCGTGCCGGGCCTGAAGTTCGTCGGACTCTGTCACGGCGTCCAGACGACGATGGACCTGATCGCCGGATACGTCGGCGTCCCGAAGGAGGAGATCGACTACCTCGCCGCCGGGATCAACCACATGGCGTGGTTCCTGCGGCTGGAGAAGGACGGCAAGGACCTCTACCCCATCCTGCGCGAGAAGTTCGAGAAGCCCGAGTACTACATCAACGAGAAGGTCCGAGGCGAAGTCTACCGCCACTTCGGCTACTTCATGACCGAGAGCACCGGCCATCTCTCCGAATACGTGCCCTGGTTCCGCAAGAACCAGAAGGCGCTCGATCTCTACTGCGACCAGCCGGACTTCGGCGGCGCGTCGGGCGCGTACTACAAGTACGGCCGAATGCTCGAAGAGAAGTTCAAGAACACCGATCCGCTCAGTATCGAGACGAAGGAACTCCAGCCACGAAGCGCGGAATACTGCTCCTACATCATCGAGGCGAGGGAGACGGGCAATATCTTCCGGCTGAACGGCAATGTTCGAAACGACGGCTATATCACTAACCTGCCGAACGGGTGCTGTGTGGAGGTGCCGATGTTCGTTGACCGCATGGGCCTCCATCCGACGGTAGTCGGCGATCTTCCGCCTCAGTTGGCGGCGCTCAACCTGACGAACGTGAACGCGCAGGGGCTGACGGTTCAGGCCGCGCTCACCGGCGACCCCGAACTCGCGGCGGCGGCCGTGGCGCTCGATCCGCTGACTTCGGCGGTCTGCACGCTCTACGAGGCGAGAGAGATGACCCGCGAGATGTTCGCGGCGGAGGCGAAATGGCTGCCTCAGTTCGCGGGCAAGGAGTTGAAGGCGCTCCCGATCATCGACATCCCAGCGGACGTCGTCCCGGCGGACGTGCCGGTCGATCCGGCGCTCGCGATCGCGAACCGGTTTGGCAAGCTGGCGAACGCGTAATTTGGATTCGACAAGGATATGCGGGATCTGCAGGATGGAAAGGCCCTGTTTTCCGACCTCTGTTCGGAATGTCCTGCATATGGTTGCTCAATATGATCTGAGGAGATGGCAATGGACAAAGTACGCATCGGTTTTGTCGGCGTCGGAGGGATGGGTCAGATGGCTCATCTCAGGAACTATGTGACGGTCCCGGACTGCGAAGTCGTCGCAATCGCGGAGGTCAAGGAGCAGCAGGGTAAGCTGGTCGGAGAGCGATACGGCATTCCGAAGGTCTACCGGAACCACGAGGAAATGCTGGCGAACGAGCAGCTCGACGGCATCGTGGCGTCCCAGCCGTTCACCCGCCATGGAGTCCTGATCTCGGAACTGGCGAAGGCGGGCATCCCCATCTTCACCGAGAAGCCACTCGCAGGCTCGATCGAGGCAGGCGAGAAGATCCTGAAGGCACTTGAGGCGGGCAAGACATGGCACATGGTCGGCTACCACAAGAGGAGCGACCCGGCCTCCATGTACGCCAAAGCGGAGATCGAGAGACTGAAGGCGTCCGGCGAACTGGGCAGGCTGAAGTACGTCCGCATCCTGATGCCGGCCGGCGACTGGGTGGCGAACGGCTTCATCGGCCACATCGGCGTGGACGAGCCGGTCCCGCCGCTGGAATTCGATCCGCCCGCCAGCGACATGGATAAGGAAACCTACGATCAGTACATCGCCTTCGTGAACTACTACATCCACCAGGTCAACCTGATGGCCTACCTGCTCGGCGAGCGGTATGATGTCACCTACGCCGATCCGTCGGGCGTGATGCTGGCCGTCCGAAGCAAGAGTGGAGTCGCGGGCGTGATCGAGATGACCCCGTACCGCACGACGGTCGACTGGCAGGAGTCGGCGCTGATCGCGTTCGAGAACGGCTACATCAAGCTCGAACTCCCCGCCCCGCTGGCATCGAACCGCGCGGGCAAGGTGGAGATCATGCGCGACCCGGGCAACGGCGTCACGCCGGAGATGGTCGTCCCCACCCTCCCGTGGGTCCATGCGATGAGACAGCAGGCGATCAACTTCGTGACGGCGGTGAAGGGCGACATGAAGCCGATGTGCGACGCGCCGGAGGCCCTCGAAGACCTGAAGGTCGCACGGCAGTACATCAAGCTCTTCAAGGGAGTCTAGACATCGACATGCCCCAGGCGGCTGAAACTACGGCAATCCTGAGTTGACTCAGGTCTCCGGTGTCCACAGAGAGACTTCCCGCCTTTGTAGCCGTGACTTCAGTCGTCAGGATGGTTGCCGCCCGAAGGTTTGTCGATTACGATTACGAGTAGGAGTGCGAGTAGGATGACCAGGAGTGCGAACATCCCGTATACCCACAAGGAGTTGACCGCCGTCGGTCCGCAGCGGACGTTCACCGGGCAACAGCTCACCGAGATCGCCTTCCCCATCGGAGGGATCGGCACCGGGACGATCAGCCTTGGAGGACGGGGAAACCTCCGCGACTTCGAGATCTTCAACAGGCCAGCGAAGGGTAATGTCATCCCGTTTACGTTCTTCGCGCTCTGGGCGAAGGCGGAGGGCGGCGAGCCGGTTGCGAAGATTCTCGAAGGCAAGGTGCCCCCACCCTACCGTAGCGGGTTCGGCGAGCCACAGAACCAGCTTCAGGGAGTCGCGCGCTTCGAGACGGCATCGTTCAAGGGCGAATACCCCGTCGCCACGGTCGAGCTTACCGACCCCGAGATGCCGGTGACCGCCAAGCTGACCGCATGGAATCCGTTCATCCCGCTGAACGTCAAGGACAGCGCACTCCCGGTCGGCATCTACGAATGGTCGTTCGCCAACCCCACTGACAAGCCGGTGCAGATATCGCTGGCGGCCTCGATGCAGAACGCAACAGGCGACCGTTCGGTCAACGCGTATCAGGCGGTCGGCAAGCTGAAGGGCATCTTCTTCTCGCATCCCGACGCCGATCCGGCGAACCCGATGACCGGTACGCTGGCGCTCACCACCACGTGGGACGATCTCGACGTCCAGACTCGCTGGTATCGCGGCGGATGGTGGGACAAATGCCACATCTTCTGGGACGACTTCTCCTCCGACGGCCGGTTGAAGTCGGTCATGGACACCGAGCCCTCGCCCGGCGGACCGGACATCGCGTCCATGGCCATGCGCGCGACCATCCCGGCCGGCGGATGCATCACGATCCCCGTGTTCATCACCTGGCACTACCCAAAGATGGCAAACCCGTGGCCACCCGCCGGTATGACCGACCCAAAGCCGCTCGACACCTATGTCTCCCACTTCGAGAGCGCATGGGATGTCGCATCGTATGTAACGAAGAACCTCGACCGCCTGCGCGTGGACACCGACCGCTGGCGCGACGCGGTCTTCTCGAACACGATGCCCGGCTACGTCCTGGAGGCGATCACGAGCCAGGCGAGCATCATGCGCTCTCCGACCTGCTTCCTGCTCGCGGACGGCAACTTCTTCGGCTGGGAAGGCTGCCACGACAACGGCGGTTGCTGCCACGGAAGCTGCACGCACGTCTGGAACTACGAGCAGGCCGTCGCATTCCTGTTCCCCGAGCTCGAGCGCACCATGCGCCGGACGGAGTTCCTGCACAACACACGCCCGACCGGCAACATGGCGTTTCGGTCACAGCTTCCTCCCGGCTCCGGCCTCTGGGACTTCAAGCCGTGCGCCGACGGTCAGATGGGCACGATCATCCAGGTCTACCGCGACTGGAAGCTCTCCGGCGACGACGCCTTCCTCAAGGAGATCTGGCCGAAGGTCAAGCTGGTACTCGAATATGCATGGACAATGACCTTCGACAAGATGACCCCGCCGGCCCACGAAGGCGGTCGGAGCATCGATTCGCCCTGGGACCCGGACAAAGACGGCGTCATGGAGGGCGAGCAGCACAACACCTACGATATCGAGTTCTACGGCCCGAATACCATGTGTACCGCGATGTACCTCGGCGCGCTCAGGGCATGCGAGGAGATCGCCCGCTACCTCGGCGAGACGGAAAAGGCCGACGAATACCTCGGCGTCTACGAGAGCGGACGGTACAAAGTCGAGGGCGACCTGTGGAACGGCGAGTACTACGTCCAGAAGGTCGAGGTCATCGACGGAGTGGTCGTTCCCGACTTCCTAAAGAGCCCGGCTGAAGCATGCGGGCCGGAGTGCGAGTGCAAGAAGTCGCCCGGCGGGAAGGCTCCGGCGCTCGGGAGCAGCGACGTGATGCCGAAGTACCAGTACGGCGAGGGATGCCTCTCCGACCAACTCCTGGGCCAGTGGGCGTCGCATGTCGCCGGAATCGGGTACATCCTCGACCCGGAGCGCGTCCGTGCCGCCATGGGATCGATCTTCAACTACAACTTCCTGCCTCGAATCGGCGACTTCAGCAACGTCCAGCGAGTCTATGCGTTGAACGACGAGCCGGGCCTGCTTCTCTGCTCCTGGCCGCATGGAAACCGCCCCACCCTGCCGTTCGTCTACTCGGACGAGGTCTGGACCGGCATCGAGTACCACGTCGCCGCTCACCTTATCTACGAGGGGCTCATCGAAGAGGGCCTGACCATCGTCAAGGGCGTGACCGAGCGGTATCGGGGCGACAACCGGAATCCCTGGAACGAAGTCGAGTGCGGACACCACTACGTCCGCGCGATGGCATCGTGGTCGGTCAAGCTCGCGCTCGACGGCTTCACGTTCGATCTGCCAAATGGACGACTCGGCTTCTCGCCGAAGCTCAATCCTGAGGACTACCGGACTTTCTGGTCCACCGGCACCGGCTGGGGCACATACTCCCAGAATCTCGCCGACGGGACATTCCGCTTCGAGGTGCTCTACGGCGAGCAGACAGTGAAGCAACTCGACCTCTCCGACCTGCCCGATGGCGATCTGGCGATCACGACCCCATCGGGGAAGACCGAGGCGCGCGTCGAGGGTCGGTCGGTGATCTTCGACACACCGGTCGCACTCTCGGCTGGGGAACGGATCGTGATTGCGAGAGCATAGCTGGTTCGTGGAGAAACGATCGTGCGCAGAAACCTGCGGATCGGCCCGTCGGTAGCACTGATGCTGGTGTCTGTGCTGCTTGCGGGATGCGGAGTTCAGAGCGTTCCTAAGAACGCGATACCCGGAACATACGAGATCACCTACGAGCCGCACTCCGGAACGGTCCTGGGAGTTGAACGGCTTGTGATCAAAGCCGATGGGACGTTCGAGCAGACCTTCACGCCAACCGGAAGCAAGGCATGGACCAACACCGGACGCTGGACCGTCGACACGAGCAAAGGGCAAACGATCATTCACCTCTGTGACTACATGGAGGCACTGGACGAATGGGGCAGCCAGGTCCGCCCGCATCCGAAGCGAACGGACCTGCACACCTCGGTCAGCTACAGCTACGGGACCATCAACATCACCACGAATGATGACCTGGGCTACCACTTGCGCAAGGTGAAATGAACCGGACGGACGAGTACCTGGCAATCCCTGCCCGCCCGGCATGTCTGCGGCTGTGCAGACGACTGCCGAAAGGTCAACCTTGATCTGGTCTTCGCTCGATAGCCCTGGTCTTGACACGCGTTTTTCGTTGTCGTATACTATCTCTGCAGTGCGGCCGCAGGCGGTCGCATATGGGGTTTGGCTTGGGCGGTTCACTGACGTATCCCTCAGGCAGGACGAATGGAGGTCCACCCGTATACCACCAGGGTAGGTGGATTACGGGTGGATTTTGTGCTTTTGAAGGCACGGCATGCGCTGACCCAACAGACCCATGACCGCCGATGGCCCCGCAGACGCAAACTCGGTAGAGGGGAAAGCAACAGATATGTCGGATCGAGTAGCAATCCGCATCTACTACTGCCGCAACTCCGTAAACGGACGGATGCCGGTATCGCTCGCCAAGCTCGGCCAGCGACCTGACATTGCGCTGGAGCCCGTTCCCTGCAGCGGACGGACCGACCCTCGGTACATCCTCAAGGCATTCGAGAGCGGCACGTCGAAGGTATGCCTGCTCGCGTGCCCCGAGGGAGAGTGCAAGCTTCTCGAAGGGAACCTCCGCGCCGTGCGGCGCATAGACGCGGCTCGCGAACTGCTCGCGGAAGCCGGAATCGATCCCCTCTCCGTCCGGATATTCCAGCCGGACAACACCGATCCCCAGAGTTTTGACTCAGCAGTAGCAGAGATCACACGGTTCGCAGATGAGGTGACGGCATGACAGACGGCAGCAGCCTGGCGAAGGCCATACAGGGCGGCCAGTTCGTACTCACGGGCGAGTGCTATCCGCCGAGAGGCGCCGACCCGGCGTCCCTCCGGGAGTGCGCATCCCGACTAAAGGACCTGGTGCAGGCGATCAACGTCCCGGAGAGCGAGGACGGCCCGCGGATGAACAGTCTCGCAGCCTGCAAGCATGTCCTCGATTCCGGCGTTGAGCCGATCCTCCATCTCCTCACTCGCGACCTCAACCGCATTGCACTCCAATCGACGATCCTCGGAGCAGCGTCTCTGGGCGTGAAGAACATCCTTTGCCTCGCGGGATGGCATCAGACGCTGACGTCAACCGGGGATGCGAAGGGCGTCTTCGATATCGATCCGATCCAGCTCCTGCAGATCGCCGATTCGATCCGCAAGGGCGGGAAGCTCTCCGACGGCGAGCCGATAGACGCGCCGATCGATCTCCTGCTCGGTGCGCTGACCAACCCGTTCTCCGATCCGATGGAACTTCAGGTGATCGCGCTCGACCGGGCGGTCGCCTCGGGCGCCGACTTCGTCATCACCCAACCCGTGTTCAACACCGCCCGCTTCGAGGAGTGGATGGCGCTGGTCAGAGATAGAGGCATCCACGAGCGGACCTGCATCATCGCGACGATCATGCCGCTGAGATCGGCGGACGAAGCGAAGTCGCTGGCCGACAAGTTCCGCAGTCTGGATATCCCGGACGCCTCGGCGGTCGGGGCGGAATCGGCAGCGAAGACGGCGGCGTTTGTGAAGGGTGTCGAGGGCGTCCGCGGCATCCACGTCATGTGCGAGGACGTCGCGCTCGCGGTGGAAGTGCTGAAGGGGCTGAAGTAGCATGCCGGCGAAATACCATGTCCATACGGAGCCGACTCCGCCGAAGCATAAGGTGATCGGCAAATACGGGATAGTCGATTGGCGCGAGGACTGCTCGGCTTGTCACAACTGCGTCAAGCGGGAGTGCGCGTACAGCGTCTACGACTCGGAGCGCGACAGGCTCCAGGGCGCGACCGACTACGTCGACTACCTCTACGAGTGCAAGGGATGCCTCTGCTGCGTGCAGTCGTGCACGAAGGGGCTGCTCACTCAGGAGGTCAACCCCGAGTTCGAGGCGCTCGGCGACGAGGTGTGGACGCCGGATATCATATCGAGCACATGGTTCCAGGCCGAGACCGGCAAGATCCCGGTTTCCGGCGCAGGTTATTCCGGTCCGTTCATGGGCCCCGGCTTCGACGCGATCCTGACCGACATGTCGGAGATCGTCCGCCCGACGCGCGACGGCATCCACGGCAGAGAATACATCAGCACGCAGGTCGAGATCGGCCGCAAGCTGCTCTCCCTGCCGCTCAATCCCGACGGCTCCCTGGCGGAACCGTACCCGCCGCAGGTGGATATCCCGGTCCCAATCCTTTTCGATGCCATGCCCTGGCACAAGCCGTCCACCAAGGTAACCGCCGCCATCCATGACGCCGCGAAGGCGCTCGGGACGGTCGCGCTTACCGACGACCGGTCGAACCTCAGGGAGTGGCCTGACTCGCCGGACGTTGTGAAGCTCGTCCGGCAGGCGAAGTCGGCGAACCCCGACCTGGTAGCGATGGTGCGCCTCCCGCTCGGCCCGGAGTCGATCGCGCGCGCGCTCGAGCTCACGGAGCAGGGAGTCGACGCGATCCATGCCTGCGCCGACTGGCACGGGAACGCGACCGACGGGACGCACATCACGAAGGCGGTCCGCGCGCTCCATCAGGCGTTCGTCGAGCGCGGCAACCGGGATGCGGTCACCCTAGTGGCAAGCGGGGGGATTTCGCTCGCCGAGCATGTGGCGAAGACTGTCATCTGCGGCGCGGATTGCGTGGCGATCGATGTGCCGCTGATGCTCGCATTGGAGTGCCGACTGTGCAAGAACTGCCTAGAGGGCATCGCGTGTCCCGTCGGCATGGCGGACATCGATCACGACTACGCAGTCCAGCGGATCGTGAACCTGATTGGCGCATGGCACAGCCAGCTCCTCGAGATGATGGGCGCGATGGGCATCCGCGAGGTCAGGCGGCTCCGAGGCGAGGTCGGCCGAGCAATGTTCTTCGAGGATCTGGAGCGAGACTGCTTCGGCCCGGTATTCGGAAAGCGGAAAGCATAGTATGGGAGTGTGGGGGTTTCCGGGCTCCCATACCCCACACAGAGGTTCTTGATATGGCTTCAACCATAGATCCAGGCAGAATACGAACCGGTGAGATCGCGGAGCTCGGGGTCGAATATCCTCCGAAGCGCGAGGTGCGTCCGGCGCCCGACAGGTTCCGCAACAACCTGAGCAAGTATCGCGTGCGCCGGAGCGAGGCGTGCGTCAAGTGCGGCAAGTGCATCGAGGTCTGCCCGCGCGGCGTCCATGTGAAGCCGGAGGGATACGCCGACTTCCTGTTTGGCCGTGATCATCTCTGCATGGCCGCGAAGTGCAAGGAGAACGGCACGTACTGCGTGGATCACTGCCCGCAGAAGGCGCTCAGCATCGAGACGACGCCGATCTACAAGTCGCTCGGCGACTATCGCTGGACCGCCGACCTGATCCTGACGACCTGGCATATGGCGGAGACCGGCGAGGTCCCGGACGGCGAGTTGGAGTGCGAGTTCGGCAACTCCGGCGGCGGGTTCGATCGCATCCGGTTCAGATTCCCGGAAGATGGTCCTCGCACCGACCCGTCCGAGATCAACACAGCCATCCCGCTCAACCGCCGAAAGGACGGCCGGCCGGAGATCACGATCGACATCCCCGTCTACGGTGGCGGCATGTCGTTCGGCTCGGTCAGCCCGCACACGATGCTGGCGAAGGCTCGGGCGGCGATGGCCTGGAACACGTTTAGCTGCACGGGCGAAGGCGGCTATCCGGAGCGCCTCTTCCCGTACAGCGAGCACATGATCACTCAGGTTGCGACGGGATGCTTCGGCATCCGCGAGGAGACGATCCAGATGGCGCCGATCGTCGAGTTTAAGTACGCCCAGGGCGCGAAGCCGGGCCTCGGCGGGCACCTCCTCGGCGACAAGAACACGCCCGCCGTCGCCGCGATGAGGGAAGCAGTGCCGGGAACGCCGCTCTTCTCGCCGTTCCCCTTCCACAGCGTCTACTCGGTCGAGGACCACAAGAAGCACGTCGACTGGATCAAGCACATCAACCCGAGGGCGTTGATCTCCTGCAAGGTCTCGACGCCGGTCGATGTCGACATGGTCGCGGTCGGATCGTATCACGCCGGAGCGAACATAATCCATCTCGATGGAAGTTACGGCGGCACCGGCGCAGCCCCGGAGATCGCCAAAAAGAACATCGCCATGCCGATCGAATACGCGATATCGAAGGTGCACACGTTCCTCGAAGAGGAAGGCATCCGCGATGAGGTGACCTTCATCGTGAGCGGCGGAGTGCGGACCGCGTGGGACGTGGCAAAGGCGATCGCCCTGGGGGCGGACGGAGTCGTGATCGGCACGTCGGAGATGGTGGCGCTGGGATGCATCCGGTGCGCCCGGTGCGAGAGCGGCAAGGGCTGCGCACGCGGGATCGCATCGACGAACCCGGAGATGGTCGCCAAGATGACCGTCGAGTGGGCCACACAGCGTCTGATCAACCTGCTCCATGCGTGGCGCATTCAGCTTGTGGACATACTGAGCCGTTTCGGCATGAAGGATATCAAGGAGCTTCGAGGCAGGACCGATCTCCTCGAACATATGGATTACGAACGGGAGAACTGATGAGTGCAGAGTGATGAGTGACCAGCGAGAACCATTCACTCGGAGACAGCCGATTCACTTCATCACTCGTCATCCGTCACTCGTCTTAGAATGCCATGAACGATTTCGCTAAGAGAATCCTGGATAGCCGACGCTGGATGATGGAAGGCTGGAAGTGCGAGCGCCCGCCCCATACCGAGGAGGAAGGCGGATGCGGCGTCACCGGGTTCGCGTGCAGCATCCCGGTGAGCGGTCGGCACATCTACGAGCCGTCGGTGCAGATGCACAACCGTGGCAACGGCAAAGGCGGCGGCATCGCGGCCGTCGGGCTCGATGCGCAGCGGCTGGGCGTATCGAAGGAAGTCCTGCGGGACGACTACATCCTGCAGATCGCCCTGCTCGATCCCGCCTGCCGGAACGCGGTCGAGGCCGAGTTCATCAACCCGATGTTCGACATCGACCATGCGCAGATGGTCCCGCGGATCGACGACTACCGCGACATCGATGGCATGGAGGTCCAGCCGCCGGACGTCATGCAGTACTTCGTCCGGGTGAAGCCCGACGTGCTGAAGCGGTTTGCCGACGAGCGCGGTCTGGCCGGACTGCCGGCTCGCGACATCGAGGATGAGTTCGTCAACCAGAACTCGTTCCGGCTCAACTCGAAGTATTACGCATCGCTCGGAGACAAGCAGGCGTTCGTCCTCTCGCAGGGACGGAACATGCTGATCCTGAAGATCGTCGGGTACGCCGAGCAGATCGTCACCTACTACAAGCTCGAAGACTTCGGCGCGCACGTCTGGATTGCCCACCAGCGATACCCGACGCGCGGCCGAGTCTGGCATCCGGGCGGCGCGCATCCGTTCTGCGGACTGAACGAGGCGCTCGTCCACAACGGCGACTTTGCGAACTACTACTCGGTCACCGAGTACCTGGCGCAAAGGAACATCCGGCCGCTCTTCCTGACGGATACCGAGGTCTCGATCCTGGTGTTCGACCTCTGGAACCGCGTGTACAAGTATCCACTGGAGTACATCATCGAAGGCCTCGCGCCGACTATGGAACGCGACTTCGATATGCTCCCGCCTGAGAAGCAGGCGGTCTACCGCAGGATTCAGACCAGCCACATCCACGGATCGCCGGACGGACCGTGGTTCTTCATCATCGCCCGGAACGATGCGGCGAACGACTCGTTCCAGCTTCTCGGCATCACCGATACGGCGATGCTCCGGCCACAGGTATTCGCGATCCAGGACGGCGAGGTGCAGATCGGCCTGGTCTGTTCCGAGAAGCAGGCTATCGACGCCACGCTCGCAAGCCTGGCGAAGGAAGATCCCCGGTTCTGCACCGTCGCCGACGAGTATTGGAATGCCAGGGGGGGAAGCTACACCGACGGCGGCGCGTTCATCTTCAACGTGAAACCGAACGGTGATGGGACTTACCACCTCACCTGCATGGACAAGTTCGGTCGTGAGAAGACGGTTCGCAAGGGCGAGAGGCCGGAGTATAAGCTGCAGACTGCGGACTGCAGACTGCAGCACTCGACTGCCGAGCTGCTGGCGGATGAGACCGGGTTCGCTCTGTTCGAGGCCGGAAAGTCGGCGGCGCTGGAGTCGGGCTTGGCTGGATTGACAAGTATGTGCTCCGAACTGGCCGCCGGTCCGCTGAGCGACTCCGAGCGCACGGCGGCGATCAACGGCCTGACGCTGCTGATCGACCGACGGTACCCGACCGGGCCAACGAAGCGCAGCACGGTCCTCCAGTTGCTGAACCAGTGCCTGAGAGCCGTTTTCGATTCGGTACCGTCGATCGCCGGAGAGGCGTCGTCGAAGTATGCGCGCATCGATTGGGAGACCAGGGATGCGCTCCGCGCCCCCGCCGGCCCGGAGGAAGTGCTCGTCGTCAACGCGCACGACTTCCCGCCTGAGGGGGATGACTGCGATGCCCGTCTGGTGGTGAATGCCAGAGACCTGGGATGGAAGCGGTTCATCTGCCACAGCTACATCGGGCAGAGGTTCCTCGGCTGCGGATTCGGTCCTGAGACGCACGATGTCGTCATCGACGCTTACGGGAGCACCGGCGACTACCTCGGCTCGGGACTCGACGGAGCCACGGTAATTGTCCACGGCAACGCTCAGGACCAGGTCGGCCAGATCATCAAGCAGGGCCGGCTCGTGATCCACGGCGACGTCGGTCAGACGTTCATGTACGGCGCGAAGGGCGGCAAGGTCTTCGTCAAGGGCAACGCCGCCGGTCGCCCGCTGATCAACGGCGTCGGAAGACCGAAGGCCGTGATCAACGGCACGTGCCTCGACTTCCTGGCGGAGTCGTTCATGGCGGGCGATCCGCTCAACGGCGGAGGGTTCGTGATCCTGAACGGCATCAAGTTCGATGACGACGGCAACATCGCCGATCTGGAAACGCCGTACTCCGGCTCGAACCTGTTCTCGCTGGCTTCCGGTGGGGCGATCTACGTCCGCGACCCGCATCGGTTGCTCGACAACGAGCAGCTCAACGGCGGCGAGTACCGCGAGCTGTCGGACGCCGACTGGAAGCTGATCGAGCCGTATCTCGAGGAAAACGAGGAGCTTTTCGGCATCCCGATCTCCCGGCTGCTGACCGTTGACGGCGAACTCCGCGAGCCGGCACAGGTCTATCGCAAGGTCGTGCCCGCGTCGAAGGTGAAGGTCGCGGTCCCGGCGGACGACGATGCGAACGCCGATGCGGCGGTCTGACGCGCAGATCCCGCGACGACTTCCGTCGCCAGGGGATCCTTGTTGTGAGGAAGCAAATGAGTAAACCGGCCACAATCGAGAAGATCGATCAGAGCCTGATACGGGAACTCGATCCCGAGGGGAAGCTGAACCTGCTGCTCTGCCTCCAGTGCGGGCGATGTTCGTCCGGCTGCACGATGCGCCAGGAGACGGACATCCTCCCCCATCAGCTCAACCGCATGGCGGCACTGGGGATGAGGAAGGAGATGCTGGCGAGCAAGGCGATCTGGGCGTGCATATCGTGCAACACCTGCGTGTCGCGCTGCCCGATGAAGGTCGATACCCCCGCCCTGGTGGATGTCCTGCGCTCGATGGCGGAGTCCGCGCCGGGCGATTTGGAGCGCGTGCGCATCTTCAACGAGACGATGCTCGGCTCCGTGAAGAAGTATGGCCGGTCGTACGAATTCGGCCTGATGGCCGTCTACAAGCTCAAGGCGAAGGACTTCTTCAGCGACTTGGCCAAGTTCCCGGCGATGCTCCTCAAGAGCAAGATGCGGCTGTTCCCGCCATCGACCGAGGGACGCAGCGCGGTGGCCGCCATATTCGATAGAGTCCGGCAGGCGAGGAGGGCACAGCGATGAAATACTCCTTCTTCCCGGGATGCTCACTGGAATCGACTGCATCGGACTTCCGGCAGTCCGCCTCGGCGGTGGCGAAGGCGCTCGGCATCCGTCTGGAGGAGATCCCCGGCTGGACGTGCTGCGGATCGTCGCCGGCTCATGCGACCGATCACCTCCTGGCCGCTGCCCTACCCGCTCGGAACCTAGCGGTTGCCGAGGAGGCCGGTCAAGACGTAGTCGTGTGCTGCGCGGCCTGCTACGGACGGCTCGCGTCGGCGAACCTGGCGATCAGGGAGGATGCGTCCCTGCGCACCGAGGTCGCCAAGATGATCGGCAAGGAGTACGAGGGCAATGTCCGCGTGCGCCACCTCCTGCAGGTGCTACTCGAGGACGTCGGCCCCAGGGAAGTCAGAGATGCTATCACCCGCAGTCTCGGCGGGATGAAGGTCGCATGCTATTACGGCTGTCTGCTCACCCGCCCGAGCGAACTCAGCATCGCGGACGACCCGGAGGACCCGCAGTTGATGGAGAACCTCCTGGAGGCCGCCGGCGCGGAGACCATCGAGTGGCCGTACAAGACCGAGTGCTGCGGCGCGAGTTTTTCGATCACACGAACGGATACCGTCAAGCGCCTGAGCGGCGAGATTCTGCGGATGGCGAAGGAGAGCGGCGCGGACTGCATCGCGGTGGCCTGCCCGCTCTGCCAGACGAACCTCGACCTGCGGCAGGCGGATATCGAGAAGGCGACCGGCCGGAGCTTCGGCCTGCCGGTGTTCTATTTCACCCAGCTCCTCGGGCACGCGCTCGGCCTGTCCGACGCGGAGTTGGGCATCGGTAAGTTGATGACGAACCCGGGGAAGGTCCTGGGTTGTAGGTTGTAGGTTATGGGTTGCAGGTTTCGGGGTTCCCCATAACCCATCACCTCTGGAGTATACGGATGGGTAACGACAAGACCACAATCGGCGCAGTCATGGTATGCGGGGGCGGAATCGCCGGGATTCAGTCGGCGCTCGATCTCGCCAATTCGGGCTTCAAGGTCTACCTCGTCGAGAAGTCGCCGACTATCGGCGGCAAGATGGCACAGCTCGACAAGACCTTCCCCACCGGCGACTGCGCTACGTGTATCGTTTCGCCGAAGCTCGTCGAGGCCGCCCGCAACCTGAACATCGAGATGCTGACCATGTCGCAGATCGAGGCGATGGAAGGCGAGCCGGGCAACTTCCGCGTGAAGGTCCGGCAGAAGGCCCGATACGTCGACCTCAAGAAGTGCAATGCGTGCGGCGACTGCGAGAAGGTCTGCCCCGTCCGCGTGCCCGACGATTTCAACCGCGGCCTGAGCAAGTCGGCGGCGATCCACAAGGTCACCGCGCAGGCGGTCCCGAACGCGTACGTCATCGACAAGCGCAAGCGCCCGCCCTGCGTCTCCGCGTGTCCGATGGGCCAGAACGCTCAGGCGTACATCGCCCTCATCGCGCAGGGCAAGTTCGCGGAGGCGGCGGAGATCATCAGGAAGGACAATCCCCTGCCCCTCATCTGCGGCTACGTCTGCCATCGCCCGTGCGAGAGCGAGTGCCAGCACGGAAGATACGGCAGCGACCCGATCTCAATCCGAAATCTCAAGAGGTTCGCGCTGGAGCAGGCGCCCTCACCCCAACCCTCTCCATCAAATGGAGAGGAGGCACGTGTCGCGATCATTGGATGCGGGCCGGCGGGACTCGGCGCGGCGGACTACCTTGCCCGCAAGGGATACGGCGTCACGATCCTGGAGGCGCTCCCGGTGTCCGGCGGCATGATGCGCGCCGGCATCCCGGACTTCCGCCTGCCGCGCCAGGTGCTCGACAGCCAGGTGAACCGCATCCTCGATCTCGGCGTCGAGGTGAAGTACAACACGCCGGTCGGACCGGGCTTGACTATCGACGACCTGCTGAAGGACTACAAGGCGGTCTTCGTCGCCGTCGGCGCGCAGAAGAGCGCGGGGCTCGGCATCGAGGGCGAGAGTCTGAAGGGCGTCCGGCCCGGCATCGAGTTCATCAAGCAGGTGAACCTCGGTGAGAACGTCCCCATCGGCAGCAAGGTCGCCGTCATCGGAGCAGGCAACGCGGCGATGGACATCGCGCGCACCGCCCTCCGGCTCGGCGCGAAGGACGTCACCGTCGTCTACCGCCGCACTAAGCGCGAGATGCCCGCCGATCCGGTGGAGGTGGAGGACGCGATCTCCGAGGGTGTGAAGTTCGTCTTCCTCACAAACCCGAAGCGGTTCGTGGGCAGAGACGGCGTCCTGACCGGCATCGAGTGCCTGAAGATGCAGCTTTCCGACGAGCGCGATGCGTCCGGCCGCAGGAGGCCGGTTCCTGTCGAAGGCTCCGAACACATACTCGAGTTTGACGAAGCCATCCTGGCCACAGGTCAGCAGCCCGATCTGGGATTCTGCGAGGGCACGGACCTTGAGCTAAACAAGTGGGGCCTGCTGAAGGTCGATCCGATCACTCTCGCCACCAACAAGGCCGGAGTCTTCGCGGGCGGCGACGTCTGCGCCGGCGCCGGGACCCTGAGCGAGGCGGTGGCGGCCGGAATCAGAGCCGCTGAGTCGATCCACCGGTTCATCAACGGCCAGGACCTCGCCGAGGGACGCGAGCCGGATTCCCGCATCTGGACGGACGATGACCACCGCGAGCTTGAGAGGGCTCATTCCCGGGAGAAGCGGCTGAAGAGCAAGCGGATTCCCCCGATGTCGGGGCCGGATGTCAGATCCGGCTCAGACATCGGTGGCGGCTACTCGGTAGAAGATGCCATCAGAGAGGCCGAGCGGTGCCTCGCCTGTGGGATCTGCTGCGAGTGCATGGAGTGCGTGAAGGCATGCCAACCCAAGGCAATCGACCACGAGATGAAGGACACCGTCCGCGAGATCGAGGTCGGCGCAGTGATCCTCTCGCCCGGCTACGAGGAGTTCGACGCCCGGCTGCGCGGTGAGTTCGGCTTCGGGCGCTACCCGAACGTCGTGACGAACGTCCAGTTCGAGCGCATCCTCTCCGCAAGCGGTCCGTTCGGCGGGCACGTGATCAGGCCGTCCGACGGCGAAGAGGCGAAGCGTGTGGCGTTCATCCAGTGCGTCGGCTCGCGCGATGCATCGTCCGAAAAGCCCTACTGCTCGGCGGTGTGCTGCATGGCGGCGATCAAGGAGTCGGTCGTGGCGAAGAGCCATTCGCCGGAACTCGACGCGACGATCTTCTACACCGACATCCGCGCGTACGGCAAGGATTTCGACCGCTACTTCGAGCGCGCGAAGGCTGAGGGCGTCCGGTTCGAGCGCAGCATGGTCTCCCGCGTCGTCGAACTGCCGGGAAGCAAGACCCTGCGGCTCTCCTACATCAAAGACGGGCAGCCGGTGGACGAAGAGTTCGACCTGGTCGTGCTCTCGACCGGCATCCGCCTGAGCGAGGAAGCGATCCGAACCGCTCAGGCGGTCGGCATCGAGCTGAATGAGTGCGGCTTCTGCCGGACCGACGGTACGGTGGCGACGTCGAAGGACGGGGTCTTCGTCGCAGGAGCGTTCCAGGAGCCGAAGGACATCCCCGAGACCGTGACCCAGGCGAGCGCGGCGGCGGCGATGGCGATGGAACTCCTTGCGCCGGCTCGCGGCACGATGATCACCGAGAAGACTTACCCGCGCGAGCACGACTTCACCGATGCCCCGCCGAGGATCGGCGTCTTCATCTGCCACTGCGGAATCAACATCGCGAGCGTTGTCGATGTCGAGAAGGTCGTCGAGGCGGCGAAGAGCATGCCGTTCGTGGCCTACGCCGAGAACGCCGTGTACGCCTGCGCGGACAACACGCAGGACCGGATCAAGGAACTGATCGAGGAGCACAAGCTCAACCGCCTGGTCGTGGCATCGTGCACGCCTCGCACCCACGAAGCGCTCTTCCGCGACACGGCAAGAGAGTGCGGCCTCAACCCGTTCCTCGTCGATATGGCAAACATCCGCGACCAATGCTCGTGGGTCCACTCCGACGACCCCGAGGCAGCGACCGAGAAGTCGATCGACCTGGTGCGCATGGCAACCGCCCGCGCGTCGAGGCTGACTTCGCTCCAGAGCGAGGAACTGCCCGTCACGCAGGCGGCGCTCGTCCTCGGAGGCGGCCCGAGCGGCATGACATCCGCCGTCTCGCTGGCGAACCAGGGCTTCCGCGTGCACCTCGTCGAGAAGACCGATGCCCTCGGCGGCCGGCTGAAGGGCTCGGCCGAGACGGAGTTGCTCGAACGGCTGACCGGCGTGGTGGAGAACCATCCGCTGATCTCGACGTATCTCTCGTCGAAGCTCGATGCGCTCACCGGACACGTCGGCGAGTTCGAGAGCGAGATTGCGACACCCGAGGGAGTGAAGAAGGTCGAGCACGGCGCGCTCATAGTCGCGATCGGCGGCACGGAGTACGTCCCGACCGAGTACCTCTACGGACATGACGCCAGAGTGATCACTCAGCGCGAACTGGAGAAGAAGATTCTGAGTTCCGGGTTATCGGTTATGGGGAACCGGACGCATGACCCGCGACCCACGGCCCCCAGCCCGACCGTCGCGATGATCCAGTGCGTGGGCTCGCGGAACGAGGAGCGGCCGTTCTGCAGCCGGATGTGCTGCATCGACGCCGTCAGGAACGCGATCCGCATCAAGGAGCAGACGCCGGACGCATCGGTCGTCATTCTCTACCGCGACATGCGAACCTACGGCTCGAACGAACTGCTCTACCAGAAGGCACGTCAGCTCGGCGTGCTCTTCGTGAGATATGATCCCGAGCAGCCGCCGGAGATCTCGAACGACGATGCGCTCCGGGTGCGCTTCACCGAGCCGGACCTCGGCATCCGGATGGACCTGCCGGTCGATCTGCTCGTGCTCTCGACGGGCACATCGCCCGCGACGGACAACATCGACGTCTCGGAGCTTGCGAAGATCCCGGTCAACGCCGACGGGTTCTTCCTGGAGGCGCACGTGAAGCTGCGACCGGTCGACTTCGCGTCGGAGGGCATCTTCCTCTGCGGGAGCGCCCACTCGCCGAAGACGACAGTCGAGAACATGCAGCAGGGACGCGCGGCCGCGGGTCGTGCGGCGACCATCCTGAGCAAGAAGACGATGGTCGTCGGCGGCCAGGTGAGCCGAGTCGACGTCAGGAAGTGCGTATCGTGCCTCACCTGCGTCAAGGTCTGTCCGTACGACGCGCCCGAGGTGAGCGCGCTAAACGGTAAGAACCGCGTCGAGATCCAGGCGGCGAAGTGCATGGGATGTGGAAGCTGCGCGGCGGCGTGTCCCGCCAAGGCGATCCAGCTCCAGCACTTCACGGACAAGCAGGTCGAGGCCGCCATCGAGGCGCTGCTCGACGTGATCACGAGCTAGACACACTGTGAGAAGCTTCGGTAGCGCCGCTACGCTCTGCTTCCGAAGCATCTAACGTAGGAGGAGTTTTGCGGACGGTTTGTGTCCGCTAACTCCGACGTCGGGATTAGCGATCTTAAGGGATCGCAAAATCCCTCCTACACATCGTGGAAACGAAGACTATGACCGATTTCGAACCGAAAATCCTTGCGCTGTGCTGCCATTACTGCGCATACGCGGCGGCGGACCTCGCCGGCTCGACGCGCCTGCAGTATCCGCCGAACGTCCGTGTCCTCCGGCTTCCGTGCACCGGGAAGGTGGATGTCGACTACATCATGAAGGCGTTCGAGCAGGGAGTCGACGGCGTGATAGTCGCAGGCTGCCTTGAGGGCGGATGTCACTTCGAGGAGGGCAACCTCCGCGCGAAGAAGCGGGTCGGCCTTGCGAAGGACGTCCTCGCCGAGGCCGGCATCGAGCGCGAACGGCTGGAGATGTTCAACCTCTCCTCCGCGCAGGGCAACACGTTCGCAGAGATCGTGGAGACAATGACCGAGCGGATCAAAGGCCTTGGGCCGAATCCCGTCAGAGGTTGAGGGTTGTAGGTTATGGGTTTTGGGTTACAGGTTGTGGGTGCCGGGTTATTGGGGTTCGGGAGTCCGGGTTCCTCATAACCGATAACCGATAACCGATAACCCGTAACCCTCCATGGAGGCGATGGGTTTGGCTAAGCTGAACTCGTTCCGCGATCTGAACGTCTACCAGGAACTTAGGAAGCTACACCTGATCGTACATGAGTTGACTCTGGGCTTTCCCAGGTTCGAGCTATATGAGCTCGGTTCGCAGCTAAGGAGATCATCGGACTCCGCCCCTGCCATTGTTGCCGAAGGATGGGGTAGCAGGCATACGAATATCTACATAGAAGCCGTGAATCGCGCCATGGGTGAGGTTCGGGAGACGCAGCATCATCTGAATGTGGCGTGTGAAAAGGGTTATCTGGACAGACGACAGTTCCAGGACTTGGATGCGGAGTATGAGTCCTGCAATCGGATGCTGGAATCCCTGCATCAGTCTCTCAGCCAGTGGAAAGGCAGCACTCGCACCGGCAACGTGATCCGTGAGGACCATGCCGCCTACGAGATCAATCCGCAACCCATAACCCATAACCCAACACCCTCGGAGGTACGCAATGATCGTTGCTCATCGCAAACACATACAGGACCTGAAGACCATGCTGGCCGGGTACGAGAAGGTGCTCGTGCTCGGATGCGGCACGTGCGTCACCGTCTGCCTTGCGGGCGGCGAGCGTGAGGTCGGGATGATCAGTTCCGCCCTGCGGATCGCCAACAAGACCGCGAACGGCGGGTCGGACCAGACGATCTCGGAGATGACCATCGAGCGCCAGTGCGAGAACCAGTTCATCGAGGACGCGCTCCAGCAGATCCTCGATGCCGACGCGGTGCTCTCCCTCGCGTGCGGCGCGGGGGTCCAGGCCATCGCAGAGCGGTTCCCGAACAAGCCGGTCTACGCCGGGCTCGACACCAAGTTCATCGGCATCCTGCAGGAGCAGGGCGTCTGGACCGAGAAGTGCGCGGGCTGCGGGAAGTGCGTGCTCGGAAGCTACGGCGCGGTCTGCCCGATCACCCGGTGCTCGAAGGCCCAACTCAGCGGCCCGTGCGGAGGCGCGCGCGACGGGAAGTGCGAGGTCGCGTCGGACATGGACTGCGCGTGGCAGCTCATCTACGACCGGCTCAAGGCGCTCGGACAGCTCGACCGGCTGGCCGAACCCGCCCCGCTCGCGGACTGGTCGAAGTCTCACGAGGGCGGCTGCCGGAAGATCGTCCGCGAGGACCAGCGGATAGCGAAGTAGGAAGGTTGGGGGTTATGGGTTACGGGTTACGGGTTACGGGGAACCCCACAACCCACAACCCATAACCCATAACCTGTACCCCCCACAACCCGTAACCCAACACCTGACGCCCTGCGCCACACAAGAAAGGGGCGAGGCCGATGCTCCGGCCCCGCTGCGCGGCTCCCGGTGACGACGCCCGCGCGATTCCGGCTCATCCGCACGCTCCGCGAAGCCGTTTCCGGGTTCTCTGATGAGAAATTTGCGTTCTACGGAGGTTCCGTAGAACGCAATGATGACGTTTTTGCGCGCAAAAATGTCATCGGGGAACGCAAATTTGTCATCAGGGAGCGCAAAAATGTCTTCAGGGAACGCAAATCTCTCTTCCGGGAGCGCAAAACTCTCTTCAGGGAGCGCAGAGATCTGATCAGCGGGCGCATTCCCATCGATCTCGGGCGACGGGAATGCGCCCCGGCGAGCATCCGCACCGCCACCGCGCGCCCAGGCGATCACTCGCCTCGCCCGACCGCCGGTCCCGCACCCGCGCCGATGCCCGGCCTCTCCCCAGCTCCGTGGCTACTCGCTCGACGAGCCTTCTGCGTGTAGAGGACTACGATCGGTTGATGCGTAAATAGACGATAGTGGTTGCAGGCTATCTTCCCCGGAGGCGCATGCATGAGCAACGTACCTGCTAGAATAGTTGAACTCGTCGAGACGTTTCACAACAATCGGAACCAGTATCGGAAGGCCGGCTACACCGAGACCGAGACAAGGGTGGAGTTCATCAACCCGTTCTTCAAGGAACTCGGATGGGACGTTACGAATGAGAGCGGCTATGCCGAGGACTACAAGGACGTAGTGAACGAAGACCTCATCAAGGCAGGCGCTCCCGACTACGCCTTTCGGATCGGCGGCAGGCGGAAGTTCTTCGTGGAAGCGAAGAACCCTTCCGTCCCGATCGAGTTCGACCCCAAGCCCGCCTACCAACTTCGGCGCTATGCGTGGAGCAACACGCATCCTCTGGCCATTCTGACCAACTTCGACGGTTTCGCCGTCTACGACTGCCGGTTCAAGCCCACCCAGACGGACAAAGCAAGCAAAGCCCGTATCAGATACATCAAGTACGCTGAGTATGCGGACAACTGGGATTACATCGCGGACACGTTTTCAAAAGAGGCTGTGCTCAAGGGGTCGTTCGACCGATATGCGGCGGACACGGGGCGGCGCGGGACTTCGCCGGTAGACCAGGAGTTCCTGAAGGAGATCGAGCAGTGGCGCCAGGTGCTGGCTCAGGATATCCATCAGAACTTCCCCCTTCTCGATGTGAGGGAACTGAACTTCGCGGTCCAGCGGACCATCGACCGGATCATCTTCCTGCGAATGTGCGAGGACAGGGGGATCGAACCTCCCGACCAACTTCGGGGGCTTCTGAACGCCAAGGACATATATCCCCGTCTGTTGACCCTGTATCATAACGCGGACGCCCGCTACAACTCGGGCTTGTTCCACTTCTCCGTCGAGAAGGGGCGCGCCGAGGCTCCCGACACGCTGACAACCAGCATCAAGGTGCAGGACAAGGTCCTGAAGCAGATCATAGAGAGCCTCTATTACCCCCGGAGTCCGTACGAGTTCTCCTACATCGGCGCGGACATCCTCGGCAGCGTGTACGAGCAGTTCCTGGGCAAGATCATCACCGTGAAGTCGCCGACCAAAGCCGATGTAGAGGAGAAGCCCGAGGTCAAGAAGGCGGGCGGCGTCTACTACACGCCCACGTACATCGTTGACTATATCGTGGAAAACACCGTGGGCAAGCTCTGCGAAGGAAAGACGCCGAAGCAGGTATCCAAGCTGCGGATTCTGGACCCTGCTTGCGGCTCCGGCTCGTTCCTCATAGGCGCTTACACCTTCCTGCTCGACTGGCATCGCGACCAGTACGTCGCCGACGGGCCGGAGAAGCACAAGAAGGAGCTATACCAGGGGCCGGGCGGGCTTTGGTACCTCACCATGGCGGAGAAGAAGCGGATTCTCACCCAGAACATCTTCGGCGTGGATATCGACGGCCAGGCGGTCGAGGTCACGAAGCTGAATCTGCTGCTGAAAGTGCTGGAGAACGAGAGCCGGGAGACGGTAGACACGGCCCTGCGCCTGCTACACCAGCGTGCGCTTCCGGACCTGGGGGATAACATCAAGTGCGGCAACTCGCTCATTGGAACGGACTTCGATACATCCGGCCTTGCTGACGACGAGATCCGGCGGATCAACCCCTTTGACTGGAGCAGCGAGTTTCCGTCAGTCATGGCGAAGGGTGGCTTCGATGCGGTGATCGGCAATCCTCCCTGGGGTGCTGACTTCTCAGTCAGGGAGCAATCATATTTGAGAAGCGCATATGTCTCGGGAGAGACCGGTATTGTCGACTCCTATGCGCTCTTCACTGAGAAAGGATTTCATAACCTTCGGAAGCAAGGCATGCTCGGGTTCATCACACCAGATACCTTCCTGCGGAAGGACGATCACCTTGCCATCAGGAAGCTGCTACTTGGACAGACAACGGTGAGAGAGCTGATAGAGACGGGCCCAGTCTTTCCTACGGTGAGGGACACGTGGTGTGTGATCTCCATTCTTGAGAAATCACCTCCCATACAAGGCAGCCTGATGCATCACAAGAAGATTAGCCGATTTGTCATCTCAGCGGAGGAACGACTGGAGAAGTTCGCCCATGGTCGATGGGATCATGAATCCGACGTTCCACAGACTACTTGGTTAGGAAGCCCGAGACTCATCATCGGTTACCATGCCTCTGTAGAACGACAAGCCGTCGTGCGCCGGATCGAGGAGAAGACAAGTCTCGGCGCGCTGAAGGATAGGTATCTTATCTCACGCGGGGAGGAAGGCGGCAAGGCTAAGTTCCAACCGCATGCAAGCGGGAGTATCTATATGGTAACCCCGGCGCAAGTGAGCCGTTACCATGTGGAAAACGGATCACCGGTGGATTCTGCGAATCTGACTAGAAGCAAGCTGGCGGACTTCTATGCGCACCCAAAGATATGGGTCAACCGCATCTGGAAGATGAGATGGAAGCCACGCCTGAAATGCGCTCTGGATATCCGACGGAATTCCGCAGGGATGAAGACCCTGCAGATGATAGTCTCAAGACAGGATAGCATCGAAGAACTACAGTATCTGCTGGGAATACTGGCTTCTCAGCTCATAGACTTCTGGTGTGTCAACTACCTGACCGATGATATCAACCAGTCATATCTTGAGCGCATCCCTGTGCCCACCATTGACCTGGACAATCCCCAGGAGAAGGCCCAGTATGGCAAGATGGTCGGACTCGTGGGTCGGATGCTGGACCTGCACAAGAAGCTGGAGGCCGCCACAATCCCCGACGACAGGACGCAGATACAGAGACAGATAGACTCCACCGACCGGGAGATAGACGAACTCGTCTACGAACTCTACGGCCTGACGGATGAAGAGATCAGTATCGTGAAGGGGGATGCCGACAGCCGCATCCCATAGTCGCATGACGCGCGGTTACCGTCGTCCGCGCGCGCGGTAGTACTGAAGGCACTCCTGGAGGGTGCGGATGTTCTCCCAGGGGGCGCAGGCATGACCCATGCCCCGGCGATGGCGGTACGAGGCATCATTCCACGATCTTCAGCTTGTCCGCCAGGCACTTGCCCTTCTTGTCTTTCTGGCTAAGCGCGGCATAATCGAAGAGCACGAAGCCCGGAGCCTTGCATGCGCGAATGACCGCCAGATGGCGGTTGGTCGTCTCGGGCGGATACCGCCATGTACCCTGTCCGATGTAGATGTTGCTGCCGTCTCCGAGAGCAAGCTCGGTCTTGACCATGCTGATGAAGTCCTTCACGGTCTTGGGCACGAAGACCATCGGCACGATGAAATCGTAATATCCCGCCTTCGCCCAGCCCGGCCAGTCCTGGAAGAACCGATTGCGAATGTCATCCTGGTTGTAATACGCAGCCAGCGAGACCTTGACCTTCGGACGAGCTTTGCGTATGGCCCTGGGGAGATCGCGCGCCAGTATGTCGACCTGCTCCTTGCGCCATGCGCACCACTCAGGGTCTTTCGGATCGGGACTCCCCGTGCGGTTGTGCCTGGCGTTGAAGGCTTCGACGCTCCGGGGGTTGTAGCCGAATGTCGCATCGCAGTACCGCAGGCCGTCCAGATGTATCCCATCTACCGGATACCGCTTGACGATATCGAGCACTATCCGTGTCAGGTACTCGCGCACTTCCGGCAAGCCGGGATCGAGATATATGCGGCCGTTTGCGTAGGTCTTCTCACCCTTGTTGTTCAGGCTAGCCCAATCGGGATGTCTGGCGTAGACGTGATCCTCGGGAAGCGTCACGAACCTGGACTCCACCCAGACGTCGTACACCATCACCCAAGCGTGGACCTCGATGCCCTTTGCGTGCGCCTTCTCGATCACGTCGGCGAGCGGATCGTAACCCTTCTGAACCTTGGGGTCCATTGGCTCGAACGAGGATTTGTAGCACGCGTCGCCCCTCTTGCGCACCTGGATGAAGACCGCGTTGAAGCCATATTCGGCGGCGAAATCCACAAGCTGCGTGGTCTTCGCCGGGGTCTTGAACCCGTCACCCCAGGCATCCGCCCAGAAAGCGCGGAACTCGCCGGCTGACGCCGAGCACGGTAGGAGCGCGCCGATAGCGCATGCAAGTATGGCAAATACCAGCAACAACCTCATACGGCTACCTCCTGATGGTCAGGCTTACGAATCGAACTGCGGGACCTTGAGCTGCCTGCCGCCTTCCAGGGCCGACTTGTGGGCCACGATCCCGGGCACGGTGTACGCCAGCGCTTCGTAGATATCGATCGCGGGCTTGCGGTCGTGCACCAGGGCATCGATGAACTCGTGCGTGAGGAATGTGTGCGATCCGCCGTGGCCGCTCGGATGACGGAGCGGCTCGGGAAGCATGTCGGTCTTCCAGTATTCCGGCAACTGGCAGGCTTCCAGCTTCGGCTCACCGCGGACGAAGCCCGCATCGTCCTTGCCGAGCTTGTCCTGGAGGCTGATCATCACCGGGCCGATGCCGTTCGGATTCGGATCGAAGAGACTCACCTTCTCCCCGTACCACTGGCCGCGCTCCGTGCCTCTGGCGGGCACGTTCCAATAGACCGCCACGCGGAAGCCATGCCCCTTGTCCGTGGTGAAGAACGCGGTCTCGTTGCAGTACGGGTTCTTGTACTGGTTGTCCTTGTAGTACTCGGACCCGTCGTCCCAGCCGGTGCAGGAGACCTTCGTCAGCCTCTCCCCGGTCACTCCGACGAGGTAGGATGTGCAGTGCGTCGGGTAATGCATCGGCGGCAGGCCGTAGCGCCAGGTCTTCTGCCCATCCTCGACGAAGAGTTCGTCCAGACCGGGATGGTGGTACTCGGCCTCCGTGTAGAATATCTCGCCGAACTTGCCCTCCTTGAACCACTGGCGGGCGGTGATGACGGACGAATGGTAATAGCTTGTCTCGGCCATCATGTAGGTCAGGCCGGTGGACTTCACGGCGTCGAGAAGCTCCTCGGCCTCCTCGATGGACATGCACGCCGGCACCGCGCTGATCACGTGCTTGCCGGCCTTCAGACATGCCACGGCGTGCCTGACGTGGTCCGGAGCGCCGGTGAAAACGCCGACGGCATCGATGTTCTTGTCCTTGATCAGTTCCTCGAGCGACGGGTATGTGTTCGAGCACTCGTAGACCTTCGAGAGATGCGCGAGCCGCTCGGGCCTCAGATCGCTCACCGCCTGGACGATGCAGTCCGGATGCTCGTGCCACTGGAACGTAGCGCCAAACCGGCCGCCGACAATGCCGATACGTACCTTCTTCATCGATGATTGCCTCCCTGATTGAGCGACTGCGAACTGAGGCAGCAGGGCCATACCGGCAAGCGTCATGCCGCCGACCTGCAGGAACTGCCTCCGGGTATACCTGGAATCAGACATTGTTGCCTCCTGCCGTGGGATCGATGGGACACACAGGACATGTGATAAGGGCCTCGGACGGAAGTCCGAGGCCCGGAGTATCCAGTCGGCACACGAGCCGATAGACTTCGCCTATCTACGCATTACTGCTTCTCTTCGGGCATTTCCTTCTCGGGCCCGGGCAGCGTGTCGTTGAGTTCCTTCTTGTCTTCACGCGGCTTGTTCGAGAGCTCCGCTTTGGTCTCCTCGGTGAGAGTGCTCACCGACTCGTCATCCGCCAGGATATGCGGCGTGAGGAAGACCATCAGTTCGCTCTTCGTGTCCCTCCACTGCCGCGACTTGAACAGCTCGCCGATCAGCGGGATCTCTGAGATGAGCGGGACGGCCCTGGTGACTCGCTCCTTGTTCTCCTTGATGATGCCGCCGATCACGATCGTCTGACCGTTCTTGACCACGATCGAGGTCTCGGCCCTGCGGCTTGCGATGATCGGCGCGTTCAACTCGGGCTCCCTGCCGATGATCTCATCGATCGTCTGGAGCACGTCGAGCGCGATGGTGCCGCTGTCACCGTTGACGTGCGGGGTCACAGTCAGCGCCACGTTGACCGGCTTGAACTCGACGGATCGCAGGAGTCCTCCTCCGACCGTCTCCTGCACCGACGACACGAACGGCTCGTCGCGGCCGATGCTGATGACGGCTTCGACGTTGTCCGCGGTCGTGACTCTCGGCGTCGAGTATACCTTCACGTTCGACCGAGTCTCCAGAGCCTGCAGGATCGCCTTCAGGTTATCGCTGATGATGCTGTACTTCAAGCCGGTAGTCATCTGAGCAAGGTTGAAGTTGGTGCTCGCCGACTGCTCAGGTGTACCGTCCGGCATCGTCTCGCTGCTCGTCCAGGTCCACTCGATGCCGAACCTGGTATCATCATCGAGGGTCACATCGACGATGGCGACCTCGATGTAGACCTGAGGAGTGCGCCTGTCGAGCCGCTCGATCAGCTTCTGTATCGCGTTGAAGGTCTGCGGCGGCCCGGTGATGAGCAGCGTGTTCGTCTTGTCATCGGCCACTACGGTGATGCTCCTCAACTGATCGAGGGGACCGCCCTCCTGGTTCCGGCCGCCATATCCGCCGAATATGACATCCCAGAAGCTGCCTCCTGATCGCCTGTACTCCCCTCGGAACAGCCTGTTCAGGGTATCGGCGAGATCACGGGCAATGGCATACTTGAGCGGGAAGGCCTGCGTGATCTCGCTTAGGACCTTGGGAGCATCGAGTTCTCTGATCATGTCGTCGAACGCCTTCAGGTTCTGCTCGGTCGCGGTAACGATCACGGAGTTGGTCCGCACATCAGCTACGATCACATTGCGCTTCAAGCCGGCGTAACCGGTCGATTGCCCTCGACTTCCGCCGCCCCACCAGTCCCAGGGGTTGCGCCGCCCGCCGTCCGCGCCTCCCTGCGGCTGCTCGAACAGGTTGTTGAGCTGCGCGGCAACCTGGGTCGCATCGGCATAGGTCAGCGGGTAGACTTTGGCCTTGACCTCCGGCTCGGTATCGACATCGAGCTTCTTCAGGGTGTCGAGTATGAGGTCGATCTTCGCGCGGGACGCCGAGATGATGAGGCTGTTGGTGCGCGCATCGGGAGCAAGGCGTATCTCGCCTTTGAGGCTCATGATGCCGTCGTCCGTCTTGACCTGCATCGGCTGACCGTCGGGGCCTCGCGGCGGTTGCTGCGGCCCCACGGGACCGCCGCTCGGTCTGAGCTGGTATATCTGCGTCAGCGATTCAGCGAGCGCAGCGGCGCTTGAGAACTTGCACTGGTAGACTTCGACCTCGATCACGTCCGAGGTATCTCTGTCCAGCGCCTTGATGACCTCGGCGATGCGCTTGATGTTGCCGGCGTTGTCCGTGATGACCAGGGTGTTGGTCGCTGTGACGGCTACGCAACTCGCCTGTGACTCATCGATGAACGGCTTCAGATCGTCCTTCAGTTTGAGGGCGCTGATGTACTCCAGCGGGATGACCTGAGTGATCATATTGTCGCTCGAGACCATCTGGTCCGGGTCCTTGCCGGACATCACGGTGGCCTGGTCCGCGACCGCTTTCTTGATCGGGATGACGCGGATGACTTTGTCGTCGAGCGTACCGACCATCGAGAACTGCCTTACGCGGAGAGCGGCGTTGACCACCTCGTAGGCATCAAGCAGGCTGATCTCTTTCTGGCTGACGATGGTCACGTTCCCAGTGAGCGCAGGGTCGCAGACGATGGGAACCCCGGCCGCCGTGCTGAGGAACTTGACGACGCTGACTATGTCGGCCTTGTCGAAGCTCATAGAGATCTTGGTCTCGGCAGGGTTCGGACGTTTGGACGCCTCGGGCTTCTCCTTCGGCTGCTCGGCAGGCGGAGCAGGCAGCGGAGTAACGTTGGCCGGCGCGACCGTCTTCTCAGCCGACGGAGCGGTCTCCGCGAAGCCCCCGACCGAGAGGTTCATGATGAACAGGACTATCAGTACCCGTGATATCAGACGCATAAGAGCTACCCTTCCTCCGAATTCCTTTCCCTAACCGCTCGGACGGGGCTGACCCTCAGGTCCGCCCTGCCCCGGTTGCCCAGGTTGCCCAGGCTGCCCGCCGGGCTTGGGTGCGCCGGCCGCCGGCGCATCGGGCTTGTTCTCGCCCATGGTAAGCGTAAACTGCAGACCGTTCTTCTCCAGCACGACCAGTTGGGAGCTGATCGTCATTACCCGGTAGCCGAACGCGCTCTCGCCCTGCCTTACGAACTTGGTCTCCTTGCTCTGAAGGTTCTCCAGGAGAGCCTGCTGACCGTCGGGCAACTCAACCGCGCCAGTGAAGGCGATGTTCTTCTTCACCTCGTCTATGTTGCCCGTGGGAGCAACCGGCATCGGCGGCAGCGGGGCCGACTGAGGCGCCGTCTTCGGCGGGCCGGACGCGCCGCCCGAACCCGACTGCGCGAGCGAGGCGGCGGTAACCGGTCGGAACAGGTTGCGCTCCACGATGATCTCATACGGATCCTCGCTCCTGGACTCCTCGGCAGACTTCGCCTTGGAGCCGCCCTTCGTCTCCACGACCTTGGCCTTGACGTCCGTGCTCGCGGGCGCAGTCTTTTCGGCGACGACGGGCGAGGTCTCGGCCATCTTCCGTGCCGTGATCACCACACCCGTGAGGACGACGACCATCGCTATGATACTGAACGCAGCTACGCGTGGAGATACTTGAGTCGAACGCAGTCGATCAGTCACACTCATCTTGAACCTCCCTCGGGCCTCGCCTCGATGGCTCTGGGACCGGACTTGCCGTTCACATCGGGGACTGCAATCCTCCCGCCTGTCGATTCAGGCCTACCGGCTCCGCTCGACCTCGCGCTGCTCCCGTTTCGCGGCGACTCCGATCTCCCGGCGCTCTCCCGACGAGACTCCGATCGCTCCGGCCTTGCTTCCCGCTGCTCTCGCCTATCCGGAACGGCTTCTCGCGACGGCTTGGCGGCCGGCTTCCCAGGCTGCTCGACTGCCGGCTTCACCGACTTCGAGTCGGTCTTCGCCTCCGGTTTCGTCTCTGACTTGGCGACCTCGTCCGGCTCCTTCGTCTTGTCCTTACCCTTGACCGGTATGACGGCTGCCCGGCGCTTGGCTGTCGGCGAATTCTTGTCGATGACGACGAATGACGCGACCGTCATGTTGACCTGCAGCTTGCCGTTCTCCCCCTGGGCATTCCGAACTTCGAGGCGCTCGACATCCACGAGCGGCATCGCATTTCGGAAATCCTTGAGCACCTCGGTAAGGCGCTTCAGGTCCGTCTGAAGGGTAAGCCTCATCGGGAACCGCTGGATGCTGCCGGAAGACGTCATCGGCTCGGGCTGGAGGCTCTCCACCTTCATGCCGTTTGCCTCGACTATGCCCGTGACCTGGGCCATCATGAAGGGCATCTGGTCGCTCCACGAGCACGTGGACATCCGACCTCCCAGCTTGAGGGAGAGATCGCTGTAGTCGCTCCGCCACTTGGCGCGGTCCTTCAGGTCCTGGCGCGACTTGGCAAGGAGTTGTTTCTGCTGCTCGATTCCGCGTGACAGCCTAGATGCCGCCAACTGCTGCGCGATCACTCCGATCGCCAGCGCCACGACTACCGCACAGAGGGCGATGGTCGCTATTACATGTGCACGTCGCTTTGAACTGTTCATTGCACCACAATCCCCGTCCGCCCACTGCCGACCGAGCGAGGCTTACCGGTCGAAGACCTGCCTGCCAGGCTCTTTGCCGGCGGCAGCGAGCAGGTAATCTGGAACTCGTAACCCTGGCCGCTCTTGGTCAGGTTTGAGAAATCCAACGTCACATCCTTGAAAAGGTCCAACTGGTTCAGCATATCCACCGCGTCCGCGACCGCGGAGTTCGAGAGCGCAGAGCCCTTGATAACGGCGGTCTTGTTGCTCTGGAAAGCGAACTCCGACAGCCAGACGCTCCGGGGCAGCACGGTGCTCATTCGGCGCAGAAGCTCCAGAGGGCAATTGTCCGCACTCTGGATCGATGACACCGTCTGAGTCACGTTGTCCGCGGATGCTCGAAGGTCCGGGCCGGCGCGCTGGATGTCACGGCGGACGGCCATGACTTCGGACTTGAGCAGGCTGAGTTCGGAGGACTTCTCACGCAGCCCCGGACTGCCGGCGAGCAGCAGGATGAGAAGTATCGCTGCCAGCCCGCCCAGACCCGCGAGGGTGGCGAACTCCTTGCGCCTCCGAATGCGCTCCTCCGCGCGGTGATGCGGCATCAGGTTGACGATCGGCCTGGACGCGAGCCCTGCCTTCGCAAGTCCGGTGGCGACCGTGAACGCCGTCGGATTCTCGCTCATCGTGTGAGCGGCCACCGGGCTCAATGTCATATCGGTCCACGGATCGGCAACCGCGAACTGCAGGCCGGCGCGACGGCTGAGATCCTCGGCGAGGCCCGGCACGTCCGCGGCCTCACCAACGAGCACCGCCCGCTGTGGACGCCGGTCAGGCTCTCTCGAGGGCATCGAGACCACGGACCGGCGGATCTCCAGCGCGAGGTTCTCCGCCCAGGTCTCGATAGCGGAGACGCCAGATCCGTCACCGCTCAGCGCGGAGACTTGGGCGAATCCGCGCGTCCTCTTGATTTCCTCGGCCTCCTCGGCATCGACTCCGAGATCCTGCGCGAACGCCTCGGTCAGCTTGTTTCCACCGAGCCGAACGGTGCGGCATGCCAGGATGTCGTCACCCTGCACGACGCAGAGATCAGCCCACTCGGCTCCGATAAGCGCCAACAGGACGGGCTCGCCTCCCGGCAGGGCAACCGCGTCGACGGCCGCCAGCACGGAGATCGCCAGCGCATCCGGCGAGAGCTTGGCCTGCTCGAGCGACCTGAGCGCCCCATCGACGTCCGATCTGCGAGCGCCGCCGATGACTACCTGACACGTGGTGTCACCGTTTGTGCTCTGCGCGCGGTAGTCCCATACGATGTCGCTCAGGGGAAGCGGGATCTGCGACTCGGCCTCGAAGCGCACCATCCGCGCGAGGTCCGCCGGCTTGGCCTTGGGGACCTGCGCCAGTTTCACCGAGCAGAGATGAGTCGGAAGCGAGCCGACGACCATTCCGGGGCTGGTCTCCGTATCGAGCAGGAACCCGCTCAGCGCTGCGGAGACGTCTCCGTTCCCGGGGATCGGAATGCGTGCCGCCTGCAGAACCTCGTACTTCCCGCCCACGCGCCGGAGCTCGACTACTCTGATGTCCCCGGCGTCGATGTCGACGCCAAGGCACGTCTTGTTTCCTAATATCGCCATAAGTTACTCCCGCCAGTATTTCGTTTGAACCTGATCCCCTGATGCATCGACCACACACTCGATCTTGCAGGATACCCGGCTCTTCTCGAGTCGACCTGTCGCCGTGATCCGGAAGACCCTGGACCTGACCGTCATCCTGTCCGCCGCCTGGGCGAAGGCGGTATCGGTCAGACCCGCTACGTTGAGTATCTTTCCGACATCCTCGAACGGACCGTTCGACTGTCGGTACTGCACCAATTCCATTGCGATCCCCTGGTCCATTCCGGGGAGAGCCGCCAGCACCTCGACAGGCGCGGTGTTCACGTTCACCAGTCCCGCGATCCGGTTCTTGTTCGAGCCGGAGTTCCGGCCCCCGCTGCCGGTCCTGACGGTCAGCCGATCGTAGATCGCGCTGACCTTGTCCCGACCGAGGTCGCGGACGCGGATGACGTCGGCGGCTCTCCTGAAGCTCCTGCGCTCGCGGTATCTGATGATGGCATCGATGTCCTCGTCGGTAAGGGTGTCGCCGAGCTTCGACTTCAGGTCCTCCTTGCTCGCGGTCTGGATGTTGATGCGCTCCTCACCGTCCACCGTCGTGTTCTCGTCATGCGAGTAGGCAGTGAGCATGTCGGCCAGCGTCTTGTCGCCGCCGCCCACGGGTGACGAGAGCATCTCCTCGGTTACATCCTTGACCAGAAGCAGCTCCCTGATCGTATCAAAAGGCTTGTTCTTGCACCGATACGGCTCAGTCAGGCCCGAGTAGTACTGCGTCTCGGCGCCGAGCGGCCGAGGCTCATCGTTCGCATCGCGCCAATCGATGATGCAATCGCAGACATCACGGCTGCCGAACAGGTTCTCCAGCACCGCCGCCGGCGCGGAGTTGATATTGATCCGCCCGGCTTCGTCCTGGATAAGGACCTCGAACGACGCCTCGCCGAGGTCGATCTGATCCTGCTCGGACGTGAAGACCAGACCGCTCTCCTGCAGATAGGTCGTCGACTGCTCCTTCAGGTTCTCGATCTCCACCAGCGCCCGGTTGATCCCGGCGCGAGCCGCCCATCTGCACTGCACCAGACCGGCAAAATTGTACGACACCTGCGCCTCGGTCCGCGCCATCAGGCCGATCCCGAGAGCCAGGATGACCAGCGCCGCCAGAATCCAGAGCGTGGTGATCAGAGCTACCCCGTGCCGGTTACTCAGCAACTTCTTCCTCCTGCACGGCCTGCTCGGGCCCCGGTCCGAACAGGTTCAGCACGTTGGCGGTAGAGGCCACCATGATCGGCTTGGCATCCTTGCGGCCGGACTTCAGGAGCAACTCCACTCGGATAGCTTTCGGCAGCTTCTGCCGGCCCATCCACTCGTCTTGCCACTCGTCGGTATCGCCGTCGAGGTACCTGCAGTTGAACCCGACCACCATGTCCGACAGCTTGATCGGCTCGGGCTGCTCATCCGACACGCTCAACCCCGGACGCGGGTCCACCTGCACGTAGAAACCTGCCGGCTCTCCGTCCGGAGTAGTATCCAGCGTGTACGTCACCCTGCGCATATCGCCCGACGGACCCTTGGCCCGTATCACGCTCTCGGCGCTCGTCAGGAACGACAGTCTGTCGTGCTGGAGCGCCGTTTCCCGGCCCTCGGTGTCCTCGCCCTCCAGGCTGCTGGTCTGCTCTCCCGGCTGCTGATAGGCGCAGCACAACTCCTTGTTCATCTGCCCGAGCAGGACTCTCGCCGTCTGATTGAGGTCGGCGCGCTCCTCAGCGATGGATGCGGTCGATGTCGCCGCGCGGTATGTGCCGTAGATCGCACCGATGACGACCATGAGCATCACGAGCGCCACCATGGTCTCGATCAGGGTAAATCCGGCGGAAGACCGAATCCCGCGCCCCATCATCCCGGTCCCTCCGGTCCGGGAGGCGGACCTGGTGACGGCGGTGTATCCGACGACGCCTCCTGCGACTCCTTCCTCAGGCAGGTGAACAGCCGGTAGAACTTCCGACGGTCGCCGCCCGTGTGGACGACCCTTATCTCGGCGCGGTAGAGGTTTGCCTCCGCCGCCTGCTGGACATCGGCCTCCCACGTGTAGTCCGGGAAGTCAGGGCCGAACGTGCCGGACAGATCTCCCGTCTCCAGCTCAGCCTGCCGCTCCAGCTCGCCGGCGACCTGCTGGGCCAGCAGCGCCATGTTGGAGTGCGACTCCGCCGCTTTGCATGTCAAGGTACTCGATGAGAAAGCCCGAAGCACGCCCACTATGCCGATCGACAGGATCACCAGCGCGACCAGCAGTTCGAGCATGGTAAGGCCGCGCTCATTATTCAGGATATCGAGTTTCGGATTGCGGATTGGCATTTGCTTCATCCGATTCTACGACGCACCGGCCGGTTATCCCGTCCACGATGATCCGGCGCTGCCTGCCTCTCGAATCCGTGATGGCTACCGACGCGCCCTCCGCCTGTCCGGTTTGCGTGAAACCGATATAGTCTTCCTCTTCGTCCGTGCCGGGCTTCCGGACTGCGCCCAGGGTAAGGCCGGTGGGCAGCTTGCGGTACTTGCCCACGGACGTCTGAAGCGGCCTTAGTTCCTCTTCCAGGTTCTGATCGCGGACGAGCACCTCGACCATGATACCGTTCTCGGCACGGTCGAAGACCACGCGGGTCTGCGTCTGATGTGCGGCGGCGTAACTCCGCGCGTAGTTGAGCACGGAAACCACCATCCGGCTGCCGGACCGCAGTCTGGCGTCGCTCAGGGCGGGAGCCATCGAGACGATGACCATGCCGCTCGCCAGCACGATTATCACCATCACGACCATCAGCTCGATGGTTGTGAAGCCGCGCCTAGTCCCAGTTCGTAATGTCGGCATCGCTGCCGGCGCCGCCTTCTCTGCCGTCACGGCCGAGCGAGTAGAGATCGTACCCGTCCTGGTTGTGCTGGCCCGGATACACGTAGACGTACTCCCTGCCCCACGGGTCCACGGGTATCGACTTCTTCACGTACGGACCGTTCCAGTTCGGAAGGTCGTCGCCTGACGGCTTTTCCCTGAGAGCCGTCAGGCCCTCCTCGGGCAGCGGATATCGGCTGCAGTGGACGTAGAACTGATCGAGCGCATTGCTGATGCTCTCGATGTCGGCCACTGCCTTCGCGTGTCTGGCCTCCTCGACTCGCTTGGTGACGACCACAGTGACGACGCTCGCAAGCAGAACGAGGATCACCATAACCACGAGCAGTTCGAGCAGCGTGAAACCCCGCCTGCTTCTCAACGTCGCGTTCAGATCACGTAGCAGCATCCTGTACCTCGACTTTCAGTGAACCCCGCATCCTTATCCTCCGGATGTCAGGTTAAGTTGGAATACCGGCAGCAGCATCGCCATGATGATGAAGGCGATCGTGCTTCCGACGGTGATGATGATCAAAGGCTCCAGCAGCGAGACGAGACTCTTCAGCGAGGCATCGACCTCGACGTCGTAGGAGTTGGCGACGGTGATCAGCGTCCCCTGGAGGTCGCCGGTCTCCTCACCGACGCCGACCATGTGCGTCAGCAGCGGCGGGAAGACGCCGGTCTCCTTCAGGCGTCCCGCGAAGCTCTCTCCCTCGCGCATGCCCTCGCGGACCTGATCGGCCCCTCTCGCCAGAACCTCGTTGCCCACAACCTCGCGCACGACGACCATCGAGTCGAAGAGCGGCACGCCGCCTCGCAGGAGTGTGGCCGTCGTCCTGGCGAACCTGGATACCGCCGACTTCAGGACCAGCTTCCCGAAGAGCGGCATCCTCAGCTTCCACCCATCGACATACATCCGTCCACTCGGCGTGCGTCCGAACTCCTTGACCCCTACAACGACGCCCAGCACCGCGCCGATGATCGCCCACCACCAGCGCGTCAGGAAGTCGGACACCCCGAGCATGATGATCGTCGGGAGCGGAAGCGCCTGATCGAACTCCTCGAAGATGACTACAAACCGCGGCACTACGAGCGTGACCAGGAGGAAAACCGAGATGACGCCCACGGTGATCAGGAGGGTCGGATAGGCGAGCGCGCTCCGAATCTGCATCCTGCGCGCCTGATCCTTCTCCTGGTAGTCGGCCAGCCACTGAAGCACGTCGGACAACTGGCCGCTCGCCTCGCCCGCCTTCACCATGCTCACGAAGAGCGGAGGGAATATCCTGGGATGGATGCTGAGCGCCTCCCACAGCGCCTTGCCGCTTTGGACGTCCTGCTGCATCCTCTGCATGACCGCCCGGAGCCGAGGACTCTCCGTGTGCTCCGTCAAGGCCGAGAAGGTGCGCATCAGCGGGAGACCGCCGGCGACCAGGTTGGCGAGCTGTCGGCAGAAGACGGTCAGGTCGCTGCTGCTGATCCCGCCGCCGAGTTTGAACCCGCCGAACGCGCCTTCGGACTGCGCAGCGGATCCCGCGCCCTGCCCGTCTCGGCGCGCCCTGACTTCCACAGGGAACAGCCCCATGCCCTTGATCTGAGCAACCGCCGTCCGCTCGTCGTCGGCGACGACCTGGCCCGCGACCTGCCGGCCTCCGCTATCCAAACCTTTGTATGCAAAACTAGGCAAAGTTCAAGTATCCAGTGAGCGTCCCAGGGTGAAAGGTATGACCTGCCGCCCGCAAGGGTCAGGCGGACGCCTCGATCTCGTCCTGCTGCGTGGCCCGTACGACCTCTTCCACCGTCGTGAGGCCGGCGAGGACTTTGGCCCAGCCGTCCTGGCGGAGCGTCGTCATGCCCCGCTCGCAGGCGGAATCGCGGATCTCTCCGGCCGGGGCTCGGTTGAGCACCAGGCCTCGGATCTTGTCGTCAACGACGAGCAGCTCGAAGATGCCCGTCCGGCCGAGGTATCCGCGGCGCTTGCACTGCTCGCATCCGCGTCCCTTGTAGAGCACGTGCGACCCGGCAAGCTCGGCGTCCTGCTGGCGAAGCTTCGACAGCACCTCGTCGGCGTCCTTGCGCGGCTCCTTGCAGTTCGGGCAGATCAGGCGCACCAGGCGTTGGGCGAGCACGGCCTCGACCGACGAAGCCACCAGGTACGGCTCGATATCCATCTCGAGCAGACGCGTGACGGCGCCCGCGGCGTCGTTCGTGTGCAACGTGCTGAAGACGAGGTGACCGGTCAACGCCGAGTGGATGGCAATCTCCGCGGTCTCGGGGTCGCGGATCTCACCGACCATGATGACGTCCGGGTCCTGGCGCAGGATGTGGCGGAGTCCGTTCGCAAACGTGAGGCCGATCCTCGCATGAACCTGGATCTGGTTGATCCCGTCGAGCTGGTACTCGACAGGATCCTCGATGGTGATGATCTTCTTCTCGGGCGAGTAGGCTTTCTGCAGCGCGCCGTACAGCGTGGTCGTCTTGCCGCTGCCGGTCGGGCCCGTCGCAAGGATCATCCCGTGAGGGAGGGTGACCAGCTTCTCCATGCGCTTGAGGTTGCCCGAAAGCATCCCGACCTTCTCCAGGCTGTAACTCATCGCGCTGCGGTCGAGAAGCCTGAGGACGACGCTCTCGCCGAAGAGAGTCGGCACAGTGGAGACGCGGATATCGATCTCGCGGCCGCCGATCTTGGTCTTGATGCGGCCATCCTGCGGCAAGCGGCGCTCCGCGATGTCGAGGCTCGACATGATCTTGAGGCGCGAGATGATCGCCGACTGCAGGCGCTTCGGCGGAGTGGAGATCTCGTGGAGCATGCCGTCGATACGATACCGGACCTTCAGGCCCTTCTCGAACGGCTCGACGTGCACGTCACTCGCGCGCTCCTGGACCGCCTGGCGGAGGATCAGGTTGACGAGCTTGATGACCGTCGCTTCCTTGGCCATCCGCTCGAGGTCACCGATCTCGTCCTGCGAATCTTCGAGGATCTGGATCTCCTCGTCGGCGGTGTCGGCGATCATCCGCCGCATGTAGTGCTCCTCGACGAGGCGGCGGATATCCTTCGGATCGGCGAAGACCAACTCCACCGCGAGGCCGGTCACCATGCGGATATCGTCGGCGGCGGAGACGTTGAACGGATCGGCGATGGCGACCCGGATGGTGGAGTCGTGCGAGCTCAGAGGCAGGGCCTGGTGGCGGTAGGCGAGCTCGGCCGGGATGAGCGAGATCACCTCCGGGTTGAGGTCGTCTTCCCGGATATCGACCAGGGTTCCGCCGGCCTGCATGGCGATGGCTTCCTGCACCTTCTCAGGCGTGCAGAATCCCATATTGACAACGACCTCGCCCAGGAGCTGTCCCGTATCGCGCTGCACGGCCAGTGCCTGCTGCAATTGCTCCTCGGTCAGAGGTACCCGTTCCTGCAGTATCTCTGCTATGCGCATTGCTTTCTTTCCGAGCTGTGTAGTCAGGTATTCGACTCATAGACGGCTGAGTCTGTTCCCCGGTATGGAGGCTGCACGTGGAAGGCTGCAGGAATCCGCGAGGTCGCCATTCTGAGCGGCACGGACGATGCATCGACGACGGGAGTCGTCGGTGCATCGAGAAGAACCCGGATTCCTCGCCTCGCTCAGGATGATATGACCTCGGAACTCAACCCAACTGAGTATTAGATTGCCCCTCGCCCCTGTTCGTGCACCTAGTATTAGACGCAGGTTCGTCGCAAAATGTTGTGAACCATGCAGATGAGCTTGCGCCCTGCTCCCGGCACGCTCAACCGTTCCTGTCTATTAGATACCTCCTTTCCCAGTCGGACAATGGCGCGACCATGGAGCAGCGCGAAGGACTTGCATGCCTGAGCGTCGTGCGAAGGTCATCCCCACGACTATACATACGTCTCGGGGCAAGAAAGGTTCAGTACGGAGGCCAGGACATGTCGCAACCAGTACTTGGCATGATTCGTACAGAAAACGTTCCGGCAGTAACAACAATGAAGCCGTGACCGACAGTGTCTGTCGCATTTCCCATATGACGGACCTGCGAGGGAGTAACCCTCGGGTCTATTCCGACTCCGGCGGGCCGTCGAGCACCCACTGCTTGCCCTCGACCATCGGAGTGCGGTAGACCCTCTCGATGCGCCCGGTCCTCTCCAGGTGGTCCATGCACTTCCGCAGGCAGCCTCGCCCGCCGCAGATCGTGCGGTGGCGGAAGCGCCCGTCGAGGAACTTGTAGTACTCCGGGGGGTTCTCCTGGCTGGAATCCGGCTTCAGGAACGGAGATACTCTGGAGTCCCACCCCAGGTGCGGATACCGGCACTTCTCGCAGTCGAGCGCGGCATGGCTGAAGACTCGATCGCCGATGGTGAACTTGACCGTGCGATCCAAGGGAATCGCGCCCGACGGACATGCCCTCGCGCACTCGCCGCAGTTGTCGCAGATGCTCCCCCGGAACAGAGGGTCCGGCTCGAGCACGGCATCGGTCAGGATGCCAAATACCCGCTGGCGCGGGCCGAACTGCGGGGTGAGCAGGAGCTTGCTCAGCCCGAGCTCGCCGAGTCCCGCCGCGCAGCCGATCACCCGCATGCTCACGAACCCATCCGGCCTGGCGCCTCCGGGACGCACGGGCCTGCCCTGGTGCGGAGTGAACGGATTGTGAAGCGGAACCGAGGTGTAGCCCAGATCCTCCAGAAACAGGATGATCTTCCTGAGCATGTGAGGCGCGAGGATCTCGTTCAGGTACTGGTAGGAGTCGCAGTTGTACGCCTGCCAGTAGTTGCCCTCTTCGATCGTCTTCAGCGCGCCCCGGAGCATCCGGCATCCGAGCGCGATCACGCTCTGGGCGCCGCCGAAGATCGTCCGTGGGTGCAGGTCCGGCGGCGCGTTGTCGAAGCGGTCGATCGAGGCGATACCGACCAGGTCGGCCCCGGCCTCCAGTGCGATTCTCTTTACCTCATCGGTCAGCGCTGCTCGTGTGTCCATCGCTCACTCCCGTAACGGCTTGCGGATCACCACATAGGTTCGCCCCCCGTGCGGTCTCTTCCCTCTCCGGGATCGGATTGCCGTGGATGATTGGTTTATTGCTGAGCTGGGTAGAATAATCGCGTTGACACCGATCACACTGCAAGGAGGAGCCATGCCTACACGTGTCGCGGAAGCCGAATGGAGAGGAAACCTGCGCGAGGGCAACGGGACCATGAAGTTCGACGCCTGGGAGGGTCCCTACTCGTTCGTCTCGCGCTTCGAGCAGGGAGAGGGAACGAACCCCGAGGAGTTGATCGCGGCGGCGCACGCCGGGTGCTTCAGCATGGCCTTTGCCGATGACCTCGCCAATGCCGGGTACAAGCCCGTCAGCGTCAGGACGACGGCGAGGGTCACCGTCGAGAAGGTCGGCGGCGGATTTACCATCACGAAGAGCGCCCTCTCGACCGAGGCGGAGGTCCCCGACATCAGCCAGAAGGCGTTCGTGGAACTGGCGAACGGAGCGAAGGCAGGCTGTCCGGTGTCGAGGGCGCTCGCAGGTGTGGAGATCACCCTGGAAGCGAGGCTGGTATAGATTTCTGGTTGAATTGCTGAGACTGAATCGCTGAGACGCTGGAATATTGAGGCGCTGACTGCGTAGGTGGTGCGCCGACATGGCGAGGGTGCTGAGCCAAACACACGGCTTGCGCCAACGACCACCTGTGCAATCTGCCAAATCCGCGTGATCCGCGATTCAGCGTCTCAGCGATTCAACATCATCTCGCGCACGTTCTCGAAGGCTTCCACCATCCGGTTCCCGCCCGAGTTGTGCGTGCAGACGTAGACCTTCCTCATCCCTTGCCCCATCCGGACCTCGCCGGCGCACTACATGGGAGACGCTCCCCGTGTCCTCGAAGGGAAGACCTCGCCCTGCGAAGAACTGATATTCTGCCTGATACCACGATATCATGATGTGAGAGGCCACGTAGACACTAACCGGTATCGCTTTCGCTCGAAACAGGTTGGGCGATGGCAGGAGGACCAGATATGGCAAACATCACGCGGCGTGAGTTCATAAGGCAGGCGGCGGCGCTGTCCGCCGGACTGGCAATCGGAGGTGAATCGCTGGTGGAAGCGGCACAGACAACTCAGAAGGATGCGCGGAAGCCGAACATCGTCTTCGTCTTCAGCGATCAACAGCGGTGGGACACCGTCGGGTGCTACGGCCAGGAGATGCCGCTCACCCCGAACCTCGACAGGATGGCGGCGGAGGGTGTGCGCTTCGAGCACGCGTTCACCTGCCAGCCGGTATGCGGGCCGGCCCGAGCCGCGCTCCAGACCGGCAAGTATCCCACTGAGACCGGCTGCTTCACCAACAACCGCGCGCTTCCGCTCGACGAGAAGACGATCGCGCATTACCTATCCGCTGCGGGATATGAAGTCGGCTACATCGGCAAGTGGCATCTCGCGTCCTCTAAGGGGGAGAACTACCGGGACAAGCCTGTCCCTCCCGAGCGCAGGGGCGGCTACAAGGACTTCTGGGTCGCCTCCGACGTGCTGGAGTTTACCTCCCACAGCTACGACGGCCACATGTTCAACGCCAGGATGGAGAAGGTCGAGTTTCCCAAGGACCGATACCGCGCCGACTGCCTGACCGATCATGCTGTCGAGTATCTGCGCACCCGCGACCTGAAGAAGCCGTTCTTCCTCTTCATCTCGTATATCGAGCCGCACCACCAGAACGATCACAACTGCTTCGAGGGGCCGAAGGGATCGAAGGAGAAGTTCAAGGACTACAAGGTTCCCGGCGATCTCGAAGGCACCCAGGGCGACTGGCGCGAGAACTACCCCGACTACCTTGGGTGCATCAACAGCCTCGACCGCAATCTGGGACGCATCCGCGCCGAGTTGGAAAAGCGCGGCCTAACGGACAACACGCTGGTTATCTACACGAGCGACCACGCCTGCCATTTCCGCACCCGGAACGGCGAATACAAGCGATCGTGTCACGACAACGCGATCCGCATCCCGATGATAGCCTGCGGACCCGGGTTCAGGGGCGGCAAGGTCGTCCGCGAACTGGTGAGCCTGATAGACATGCCCTCGACGGTCCTGGCGGCCGCGGGAGTCCTGCCACCTCCGACCATGCGCGGGAACGCCCTGCAGCCGCTTGTGGACGGCAAGGCAAAGGACTGGCCGCAGGAGGTCTTCGTCCAGATCAGCGAGAGTCAGTGCGGGCGGGCGATCCGTACCGACAAGTGGAAGTACTCCGTCTACGCGCCGGACAAGAAGGGCGGCGACCCCTCCAGCGACGTCTACGAGGAGCAGTACTTGTACGATCTGGAGACCGATCCATTCGAGAAGAACAACCTGGTGAGCGACCCGGCCTTCGCCGATGTGAGGAAGCAACTCGCGGAGACCCTCAAGCGCAGGATGGCAGCGGTCGGCGAGAAAGCGCCGGTAATCAGACCGGCGGGCAGCATATCCGGCAAGACGGGCTGAGCAGCAGGCTCGACTGACCTTGAACACCGTTCGCTCCGTGTGCTATACTGAACCCGCCGTGCCTGATACCGGGCATGCGCACGCATGAGGGGCAACTTACCCGTAGTTTACAATGTTCATGGAGGGTGGCTGCATGAAAGCGATATGTTCGAGGAAGGATCTTCACGAGGGCGTTCAAACCGTCAGCAGGGCGGTGGCAGGCCGGAGCGCGCTGCCGATTCTGAACAACGTGCTCATCAAGACGGAGGACGACAAGCTGCGCCTGATGTCGTTCGATCTGGAGATGGGCATCGAGTGCAGCATCCCGGCAACCATCGAGACGGAAGGATCGCTCACCGTGCCGGCCAGGGTGCTCGGCGAGTTCCTGGCGACGCTGCCCGAATCGGACGTCATCCTCTCAGTTGACGAACAGAACGCCGTCAACGTCAGGTGCGAGAAGTCCGACTACACGATCCTCGGCCTCCCTCCCGAGGAGTTCCCCGCCCTCCCGGAAGTGCCGGACGAGCACAGCTTCGAGATCTCGCAGGCGGTCCTGAAGGACATGATCAAGCAGACGATCTTCGCAGTCTCGCCGGATGAGTCGCGCGCCATACTGACGGGCATCCTGCTGGTGCTCAAGGGCGACGAGATACGTCTCGTCGGCAGCGACGGCCATCGACTCGCGCTCCGCACGTCGCAGGTTGCCAACGCCTCGGGCGAGGCATCGGCGATCGTTCCCGGACGCGCCATGGGTGAGGTCGGGCGGATGCTCGAGGATGAGGATACCGGCGTCAACATCTCGATCGCGGAGAACCAGATCAAGTTCGAGGTCAACGGCACGTCCGTCGTCTCCAGGCTGATCGAAGGCCAGTTCCCCAACTACGACCGGATCATCCCGTCCCAGTCCGACAAGATGCTCACGATGCCCGCAGACGCACTTCTCTCGACCATGCGAAGAGCATCGATCGTTGCCCGCGAGAACGCCAACCGGGTGATCCTTCACGCTCAAGGCGACCGCATGACCGTGACCGCGGAGAGCGGTGACGTCGGCAAGGCATATGACGAGCTCGAGATCGTGAAGGAAGGCGACGACATCGAGATCGCGTTCAACGCCAAGTACCTCATGGAGTACCTGAGCGTCGTCGACACCGAGGGCATCCGGATGGAGCTGACCGGCCCGCTGAGCGCGGGAGTCATCAAGCAAGTCGGCAAGGACGACTACCTCTACGTCGTCATGCCGATGCAGATCATGTAAGGGGGCAATGTTGGAGTGATGGAGTAATGGAGTATTGG
>CAYXOC010000016.1:0-17331 GCA_964466715.1 uncultured bacterium | reverse complement strand
TGGAGTATTGGGAAACCAGTACTCCACCACTCCATCACTCCAACACCCCATTACTCCTCTGCAACGGGGAGGACAGGCGATTGGATCTCAGCACTGAACTGCGCGCGGCTGCTGATCTCGCCGGGGCCGACTTCTTCGGCGCGGCGGACCTGACCCCGGCGTATGATGCTATTCTGGAGCAGGGCGGACCGGTGGTTGCCCGCTTCCCGAGGGCCGTGTCGGTGGGAGTCGTGCTGCCTCATGCAATCGTCGATGATCTGCCCAGCGGTGATTGGGCCGTCGCAACCGCCTACAGACGAGCGTACGATACGCTGAACATGCGCCTGGACATCATCGCGTCCCACCTCGGGGGTATCATCCAGCGCAAGGGATACGACGCCTTCCCCGTGCCTGCTTCGGGGCCCGCGGGACTGAGGAGTCTGCAGGGCGTATTCTCCCACAAGCTTGCCGCTCACCTCGCCGGTCTGGGATGGATCGGCAGGAGTTGCATGCTCATCACCCCGGAGGCCGGCCCACGAGTACGCTGGGTCACCGTACTTACCGATGTGCCCCTCGAGCCGACCGGCGCTCCGCTTGGCGAACGGTGCGGCTCGTGCACCGAATGCGTCGACGCATGCCCACCCCGCGCGTTCACAGGCGAACCGTTTCGCCCGGACGAGCCTCGCGAGGCGCGCTTCGATGCGTCCAAGTGTGCCAAGCATCTGAAGAGCGTCGAGCAGTCCACCGGCCTGCGAGTATGCGGCCTGTGCATCTCCGCCTGCCCGCATGGGAAGAAACGGAGACGCGGACTATCGGGGTAATGGAGCAGCGGAGTACCGGTACTCCATTACTCCATTACTCCATCATTCCGCCACTCCGTCGCTCCGTCACCCCACGATGGAGGCCGCGACAGCATTGTGGAAGAGCCGGCGGCGTCGGAGGAAGTCCGGGGCCTCGCGCTTCCTGTAGACGCGGTTCGTCAGCAGGATCACGAAGATGTCGTATTCGGGATCGAGCAGGAACGACGTCCCGGTGAACCCGGTGTGGCCCGCGGCCCACGCCGAGAAGAGGTCGGCGGCCGGAGTCATCTCGTTCGGCCGCGTGAAGTACCCGAGTCCCTGACCACCGATGGACGGATCGATCTGGTTGGAGATCATCCGCTTGACGCTCAGCGGGCTCAGGAGCCGCACGCCGCCGTACTCGCCGCCGTTCAGCATCATCTGCGAGTAGATGGCGATATCCGGCGCGGTCGAGAAGAGTCCCGCGTTGCCTGAATTCCCACCCATCGCGTGCGCGTTCTCGTCGTGAACCTCGCCTCGCAGGCAGTAGTCCCTCCCCCGGCTGTTCGAGGTCGGCACGATCCGATCGCAGAGGTCGAGCGACGGGTTGTAGCCGGAGTCCTTCATGCCCAGAGGGTTGAAGACATTCTCAGCGGCGAACCTCTCCAGCGGTATCCCGGTGATCTGCTCGATCACGAGCCCGAGCGTGATGTAGCCCATGCAGCTATAGGCGTACCTCGTGCCCGGAACGGCCTCCAGCGATATCTGGAACAACTGCTCGATCGCCGATTCGCGCGTCCCCACCTTCGAGAAGAGATCGCACCACGCCGGAAGCCCCGATGTGTGCGTGAGAAGCTGCTTGATCGTCACGTTCGACAGATGCGGCAGTTTGCGCTCCGGGAAGAAGTCCGTCACCGGCTGGTTGAGATGCAGCATCCCCCGCTCCACCAGCATCATCAGCGACGTGGCGGTGGCGACCGGCTTCGTCATCGAGGCCATGTCGAAGATCGAGTCCATCTTCGCCTCGGGCGCATCCTCTCCGCCGTGCCGGCCGAACGCGCCCTGAGCGGCGATCCTGCCGTGACGTGCTACGAGGTAGACACCGGCGGTGTACTCGCCCTTCTCGATGCCGTCTATCACTATCTGCTCGGCCCGGGCCAGACGTCCCGCATCGAGACCGAGGTCCTCAGGTTTGGCGAATTCGAGCATCATTTCTTCCTGCCTAGCCACGGGATGGCGGGAACTTCCGCCGGCTCCTGGAACAGCTCATCCTTGATCTTCGCAAGATAGGAATCGTCGCCGTCCTTCACCGACGAGCCGTATGCAAACAGGCTGATGCCCTGCACGCCAAGCTCGCGGGCCTTCCGGATCTTCTCGATCGTGCTCTCAACGGGTATCCTCCACTGCCCGATGCCTGCGTAGACGAAGCGGCCGTTCGCGTTCTTCACGGCGTCCTCGATGTTCTGCGCGAACGTATCGGTGTCCTGCGCATAGGCCATCGGGAACAGTTCGTCGATGATACCCAGCTTCATCCAGAGCTTCCAGTCCTGGAACCTGCGGTTGTACGCATCGTCATAGCTCGGGAAGACGGATGCCGAGACGATGATGTCCGGCTTGATCGCGTGAGCGCCCTTGTAGATCCGCCCCACGAGATCGGTGATCTGGTCACGGCGGAACTGGTCGTACTCGGCGGGGAATGCCTGAGGATATGCCAGGCGGTCCTTCATCGCCTCGAGAACCTCGATCTTGTCCTGGGTGAGTTGCTTGTCCATACGCTCTTTGAAGCGGCTCAGACAGCCGTCGCAGAAGCAGTAGTCCGGGCTCGGGTAGCGGACGAAGTCGAAATGGATGGCGGCCACGTCGTAGTTCTTCGCCACGTCGAGGAAGCAGTTCTTCACGTGCTCCTTGACCTCGGGGTTGCTCGGACAGGTGTACGCGCCCTCATGCTCCGGGCCGCCGGTCATGGTAACCTTGCCCTCGCGCGTGCGCATCAGCCACTCGGGATGCTTGTTGACGATGTGCTCCGGCGATTTCGGCGGAGTGGCCGACTCCCACGTGTAATGGGTGTTCAGCCAAGCCTCGATCTTCAGCCCGGCCTTCCGGCCCTCGTCGATGTAGCACTGAAGCGGATCGAAGTCCGGATCGGTGACCGCCTCGGCCCTCGGCTCGAAGTTTGACTTGTAGTACGCGTCGCCGCGTCCTCGAACCTGCACGACGAGCGTGTTGAAGTTGTTTTTCTTGGCGAACGCGACTACGCTCTTGATCTGGTCGGGATTCGTTACGTGAGTGCGGACGACCCATATCGCCCTGCCCTCGGTCTGACCTGCCATGGTGACTGCCTCCGTGAATATAGTTGCCAGCGCCAACGCCAGCACGACGACCAATCTGTTCAGTCCAGACACCGCCTTCCTTGCCGTCCATTATAGCGGAGGACAACCGGAGATGCAACGACGCTTGCAACTCCCGACCGGACGTGCTATAATGCACGGACAATATGCCCACGGCGCATGTCGTGGGGGTTAGCACGCCGGGAATCCACCAGGATTCGGACACAAGTCCGCTACCGGCGTCCTTCCTGCCCTGAACTGGATTCAGGGCCGATTAGCCCGAGGGGAGGTGAATCCATGGTACGGCCATACGAGGCGCTGTACATCGTCCATCCGGACCTCACGGATGAGCAGATCACCCCTATCACCGAGAAGTACAAGGCAGTGGTAGAGGGTCAGGGCGGTACAGTCGAGTCCATCAACCGATGGGAGAAGCGATGGCTGGCTTACGAGGTCAAGGGACAAAGAGAAGGTATCTACGTCCTGATGAACTTCACCGGTGAGCCCAGCGTCGCAGCGGAACTCGACAGAACCATGAAGATCGGCGAAGACGTGATGCGCCACTTAATCGTGCGCACCGATGAACAATAAGCTGGGCTGCATGAAGTAACAAGCTAGGTAAGAGGTCGATGATTCTGCAATAGCAGCCCGTAGATCAGGAGGAATGTGGTATGTTGAACAGAGTGGTGTTGATCGGTAGGCTTGCGACCGATCCTGAGTTGAAGTACACGCCGAGCGGTATCGCCGTGACGACATTCCGGATCGCCGTTGACCGACGAGGCTCGAACCCTCAGGGTGAGAGAGAGGCTGACTTCATCCCGATAGTCGCGTGGAGGCAGGCCGCCGAGTTCGCCGCGAACTACCTGACCAAGGGAAGACTCGTCGCCGTCGATGGGCGGATGCAGGTCCGATCCTGGGTCGCACAGGACGGCAGTCGCAGGTACGTAACGGAAGTCGTGGCCGAGAACCTGAGAGGGCTCGACAAGCCGAAGGACCGCACTGAGGGCGGTCATGGTTACGGCGAGGAACCTCCCATACCGGAAGTGGACCTCGGCGCGGACCAGGAACTCGAAGACCCGTTCGCCGAAGAATAGGCACTCTGCTCCCGATTGGGCTGCATGCGAAGTCGACCTACCGTCCAGGAGGTAATTGACAATGAGACCGACCGGAGGAAGACCGGGTGGAAGAGGCGGCGGTGGCGGTAAGTTCCGCAGACCGCGCCGCAGAGTCTGCGCGTTCTGCGCGGACAAGATAGACACGATAGACTACAAGAACACAGCGAAACTGCGCAGATTCGTGTCCGATCGAGGCAAGATCATGCCGAGAAGAGCGACCGGAAACTGCGCGAAGCATCAGAGAATCGTCATGCGCGCGATCAAACGCGCGCGTGAGATCGCTCTGCTGCCGTTCACCGCGACTGACTAGCAGGTTCGCTGCACGGAAGGCCCGAGAGACAGCTCTCGGGCCTTTTTGTTTGCCGGGACATAGGAACCCGCCAGTCCCGAGTAGCGAAGCGTATCGAAGGACGGTCGGGGCTAGCCCAGAGGTTTGGTGGAACTAGGCCGCCCTTCGATACGTCCTGTCATTCACCAGGACTACTCAGGGCTAGCGGTGGTTATTCCCCGGGAGACAGAACCCGCTAGTCCTGAGTAGCGAAGCGTATCGAAGGACGGTCGGGGCTGGCCAATGGTCGTGGAACTAGGCCGCCCTTCGATACGTCCTGCCATTCATCAGGACTACTCAGGGCTGATGGGGTGGATTTGCCGGGACATAATACCCGCTAATCAGCGAACCCGGAGTTCAGGACTACTCAGAGCTAGCGGTGCGTCTTTCCCGGGACATAGGAACCCGCCAGTCCTGAGTAGCGAAGCGTATCGAAGGACGGTCGGGACTGATCAATCAGGGCTGACGGTGCGGGGTTTCCTAGGAGCGACACGAAAGATGATCGACGACTCTGTCGTCGACCATCGGAGAGGGCCGGATTCCTCGCTCTGCCCGGAGTGACACAGCGCGCTGAGGCCAAGGACATATGAGAGGATTTGCGGCGGCGGAAGGCTAAGGATGCAGCAGAGACCGGCAGACTTACAGGTCCGACGGAAGGAGTCCGACCATGAGACAGATCATTCCTGTTCTTGCTGCTCTGGCAATCATCTCATCCACCCACGCCGCAACCGTTCCTCAACCCGATAACCTCGTGCTCTGGTACAAGATGGACGACGGGAGCGGCAGCATCGTGCGCGACCACTCCCCTTCCCACGCCGACGGAAAGCTGTCCGGTGGCAAGTGGTCCCGCGAAGGCCTGGTGTTCGACGGCCGAACACAGGTGGTAGTCGGCGCGCCGGAGAGGATGAAGTTCCGCAAGAACTTCACGCTGTCCACCCGAGTCAGGACCGCCAAGGAGGCGTTCGGGCTGGTCATCGGCTCCGCGGACGCCGGCGGCCTGGTGGTCTCCCTGTATTCGGTCAAACTGGCCACCTGGGGCCGCGACTGGATCCCCCACCCCTGGCTCCCCGATGACCAGTGGTGCCACATCGCCGTCACTGTCGATGATCAGTCGTACGCACGCCTCTACATCAACGGCTTCGAGAAGGCGAACTCACCGGTCCAGCCGTTCCCGGTCGTCCCCGACAACTGGATGATCGGCGGATGGAGCATGGGCGAGTGGTTCGTCGGTTCGCTCGGCGACGTGATGGTATGGGACACCGCCCTCAGCGTCGATGAGGTCAAGGCGCTCGCGGGGTCGTTCGGCCTCGACGGACCGGTCAAGGTCGCCGGCGACGATCCCGCTCCGCTCTCGCGTACTCCGAAGTCGGTGCGCGAGATGTCGAAGCGGATCGGCGGCCTCGCGCTCGAACTGAGTAACCTGCCGAGATACCCATTCCGCGCGATGATGGGAGGCGACCGTTTCGACCAGGCGCTCAGGGCCCGCACGCACAAGAAGCGCGCCGAGATCGAGAAGTGGCTTGCCGACCAGATTCCCTACTTCGACTGCCCGGACGACCGATGGACCCGCTGCTGGTACTACCGATGGCTGCTCGTCCGCATCAACTACCAGGAGGAGGACGGCGTCCCCGGCTTCTTCGAGGGCAAGCGCGGAGCGTACGCTCGCCACATCACCTACAGCGCCCCACACATCATGGACGAGGTCCGCTGGCTGAAGGATGGCCGATACGCATTCGGCCAGGCGGAAATCCTCGGCAAGCGCCGGGAGCCGAACGGACGCCGGTTCGGCGGATACACTCACTGGATCGCGCAGACCCTCTGGAACGCGTATCTGGTCCATCCGGACAAAAAGGAACTGGCGAGACTCCTCCCCGCGTGGGCGGAGGACACGGAGTGCGCGTTTCCAGACAAGCTGGCGACGGACCGACCGCTGAGGGACTACCTCCTCAATCCGCCGAACCACTGGGCGACCGGCATGGAGTGGCAGCCGGCGTGGTTCTACTTCGACAACTACGATCGGTCGAAGGAGACGAACCTCTACCGCCCGGACTACACTGCGTACTACTACGCCAACGCCCGATCAGTCGCGCAGATGTACCGCGTGCTTGGGGAGGCTGACAAGGCATCTCGGTTCGATGCGCTCGCCGGTAAGATCAAGGAAGCCCTGAACACGCTGATGTGGGACTCCCGCACCGGCTACTTCTACTCGGTCAAGACCGGTACCGATGACCGGAAGGCGATGGTGAAGGAGATTGTCGGAGTCTACCCGTTTGCCTTCGGAGCGGCAGATGAGAAATGTGTCCGAGCCTTCGAGTCGCTGCTCGACCCGGAGGAGTTCTGGGGACCGTGGCTCGTCACGTCGTGCACGATGAAGTGCCCGATGTACACGCCGAAGGTTCAGCTCTGCAACTGGAACGGCCCGGTCTGGCCTCATGCGAACAGCATCGTGGCGCAGGCGATGGCACAGGGGATTCGCACCTACATGAGCCCGGTCGTCACGCCGGCAAAGATCTGGGAGTTGCTCGATTCGTTCACCAGCCTGCACTATGATGACAAGGGCGCGTGGAAGCAGCCGAACCTCCGCGAGGAGGGCAACGTGGATGACGGCACGACCTACGGCTGCCCGGACTACTTCCACTCGACCTACAACGATCTGATCGTCACCTTGGTCGGCGGCCTCGTCCCGAGGGACGATGACGTCATCGAACTGTACCCGGTTGTCGAGGCGCCGTGGGACCACTTCCGGCTCGACCGCGTGCCGTACAAGGGTCATATGCTCAGCATCGTCTGGGACGACAGGCCGGACGGGAAGCGGTATGAAGGCGTCCCGAAGGGGTACAGCCTGTATGTGGACGGCAGGCTGATGAAGACGCTGCCGTCGCTTAGGAGAATGGCGGTCAGGCTGCCGAACTAACCAGTGACGCAACCGGAGGTGATAAGCATGTCGGACAACAAGACCCATACCGGGGCAACAATCGGAGTCGGCTCGGGAAGCATCATCGCCGGCCTGATCTCGTGGCAGTACACTCAGTCGATACTCTGGACCCTGCTCCACGTGATCCTCGGCTGGTTCTACGTCATCTATTCGCTCATAGTCGGGCGCGCGCATCTGTAGCCGTTCCGCCCGCTGCGGCCATACGGCCGACGGAACGCCACGCCGGGCGTTCCCTACGATCACCATATCGATCGCACGCGGCTCCGCCGCCGACCGGATTGACGGCGGAGCCGTCAGGGATCGTTCATGGCCGGCACGTTGGTCTGTCCGTATCGGTGACCAACCGTTCGTGCAGATTTGCAATCCAGCACGTTGTGGCAACCTGGGGATCTGTGATCCCCACCACCCCGGACGGCATCACAGATGCCGGGATTGCCCTCGGGTGCGGGATTACAAGTCCGCACCAACGCCCGAGTGAGGACGGCCGCCACACCGGATGAGGTAACCAATGGGAACAAGCAGACCGAATATCGTCGTCGTGATCTGCCACGACCTGGGACAGCATCTCAACTGCTACGGAGCCAGGGATGTCCGCTCCCCGAACATCGACCGGTTCGCGGAGCAGAGCATCCGGTTCGCCAACTCCTTCTGCGCCGCGCCCCAGTGCAGCCCATCCCGTGCGGCACTCTGGACGGGACGGTTCCCCCACGCCAACGGGGTCGTCGGCCTCACGCACGGAGGGTTCCAGAACGACCTGAATCCCGGAGAGCGCCACCTCGCCCAGATCCTCGGCGATGGAGGATATGAGACCCATCTGTTCGGCAACCAGCATGAAGCACGGAGCGCTGAGCGGTGCGGGCATCACTACAGGCATCAGGCGGGCAAGTGCGCGCAGGTCGCGGACGGCTTCGTCGAGTTCATGGCTCAGCGGAAGATGTCGGACCGCCCGATCTTCGCCGAGATATGCTTCCAGGAGCCGCATCGTCCCTTCGCCCACGACGACGTCGAGCCCAAGGACCACGCGAGCATGATCGTCCCGCCCTGGCTGCCCGACATACCGGAGGTCCGCGAAGACCTGTCGGACCTCGAAGCGTCCGTGTCGTCCGCGGACAAGGCGTTCGGACGCATCCTCCAGGCGATCGACTCGTCGGATATCGCCGACAACACGATTGTAGTCTTCACCGCCGATCACGGCATCGCATTCCCGCGCGCCAAGATGACCCTCTACGATCCCGGGATCTCCGTCGCGCTGATCATGCGCGTTCCCGGCGCGGAAGGCGGCGTCACGCGTCGGGAGTTGGTATCGAACGTCGATGTCGTCCCTACCCTGCTCGACCTCATCGGGATGCCGGCGACCTCGAACCTCCACGGTCGGAGCGTCAAGTGCCTGATCGACGGAAGAGGATGCGCGCCGCGCGACTGCGTCTTCGCCGAGAAGACGTACCACACCTACTACGACCCGATGCGCGCCATCCGCACGGACAGATGGAAGCTGATCGCCAACTTCGAGAACGCGCCGTGGCAGGAGACCTCGCCGGACTACTGGAACAACGCGAAGTGTTACGTCGAGGTGTCGAACGCGCTCCATCCCGAGTATACGGTGATCTACCATCCGCCGTTCGAGCTGTTCGATCTGCAGAACGATCCGCACGAGCAGCACAACCTCGCTGATGACCCGAAGCATGCCGCCGTGCGCGACGACCTCATCCGCAGGCTGCGGCGGTGGATGGAGCAGACCGAGGATCCCCTGCTCGACGGCCCGATGCCTCAGGCGGCCTACACTCGCAGGATGAAGGCATTCAAGAGCGTCTAGAGGAGAAACGGAGGGATGGGTTCCCAATACTCCGATACCCCAATACTCCATTACTCCACCACTCCATCCCTCCGGCGCCGGCGGTTGGTCGTTCCGCGTTTCGCATCCGACAGCGCAGAGGGATACTGATTCAGAACCCCGGGAGGAGGCACGTCCATGCGAACAGCACCGAGTCCGAGCCACAGGATCACAATCCGCGTCAGGTACGCGAACGAGGTCGGCAACCTCGCGGCACTGACGGCCGCCATCGCGCAGGCCGGAGGAAGCGTCAACGCGGTGGATATCGTCCATGCCGACCGCCGCGAGATGGTGCGGGACGTCACCGTTGACGCGGCAAACCAGGAGCAGGAGCGCGCGATCCTGGCGGCGGTCCGTGCGCTTCCCGGCGTCGATATCGTGAGTGTGAGCGACCGGACCTTCCGCATGCACATGGGCGGGAAGATCGAAGTCCGCTCCAAGGCGCCCCTTCGCACGTGGGATGATCTATCGATGGCCTACACGCCGGGAGTCGCCCGCGTCTCCGAAGCCATCTCCGACGATCCCGACAAGGCCTTTACATTCACGATCAAGCGGCATACCGTGGCCGTGGTGAGCGACGGCAGCGCGGTCCTCGGGCTCGGGAACATCGGTCCGCTCGCCGCCATGCCGGTCATGGAGGGCAAGGCGATGCTCTTCAAGGAGTTCGGCGGCGTCGATGCGTTCCCCATCTGCCTTTCGACCCAGGAGCCGGCGGAAATCATCGCGGCGGTAAAGGCGATCGCCCCGACCTTCGGCGGGATCAACCTTGAAGACATCTCCGCGCCGAGGTGCTTCGAGATCGAGGACCGACTGCGCGAGGAGCTTGACATCCCCGTCTTCCACGACGACCAGCACGGGACGGCCGCCGTCGTTCTCGCGGCGCTGATAAATGCCGTGAAGATCGTCGGCAAGCAGATGGCCGACCTGCTCGTGGTCGTGTCCGGAGCGGGCGCTGCCGGAGTCGCGTGCACGAAGATCATGCTGGCGGCGGGGATCGGAGACATCATCGTCTGCGACAAGGAGGGCGCGATCTACCTCGGGCGCGAGGAGCGCATGAACCCCATCAAGCAGTGGCTTGCGGAAAACACGAACCGGGAGCAGGTGAGCGGCTCGCTCAAGGAGGTCCTCCGGGGCGCTGACGTGTTCCTCGGGGTGTCGGCCCCGAACATCCTGCAAGGCGAGGACCTGAAAGTGATGGCGAGCGACCCCATCGTCTTCGCCCTGGCGAACCCGATCCCGGAGGTCATGCCGGAGGGCGCCGCTCCGTACGTCCGCATCATGGCGACCGGCCGGTCGGACTACGCGAACCAGATCAACAACGTGCTCTGCTTCCCGGGGCTCTTCCGAGGGCTGCTCAACTGCGCGGCATCGAAGGTCACGGAGGAGATGGTCGTCGCGGCGAGCCATGCCATCGCCGGGATCATTCAGCCCTCGGAGTTGGCGGAGGACTACATCATCCCCAGCGTCTTCGACCGGCGAGTGGCGCCTGCAGTTTCGAGCGCGGTGTCGGAGATCGTGCAGACATCCGGCCTGGCGCGCGCGACCTGCATAGAGATCACCCGCAAGCCGTAGGGGAGATCCCTACGGAGCATACACTATGCACTCGTAGGAGCGGCTTGGCAGGGAGTCCCAGAGGCGACAGCGCGCTGGTCCCGTCCGACGCGATCTCGTAGACCGTCAATCGGCGTTCGCCGTCAACCGTCGTCAGGTACCCTGCCAGATCGACCAGGCTGCCCTCCGCAACGCCGGTGGTATTCACCCTCATCCCGCCAGCACGATCGAGGTCCTGGACGTAGATGCGGTCCGGCAGGCTGTTCAGACTGATGGCGCACCGGTATTCGGCGATGCCCGATTCGAGGTCCGCGGAGGTCCAGGAAGAGGCCATGCTGTCCGACGACCCATGCGTCCGTGCGCCGGATGCTGCGATGTTGGTCTCGTTGCCGATCAGCCATATCTCGCAGCCCTTGGAGTTGCGCACGAAGTTCGCGCATCTCTGGGCGAAGGCCGCGTAGTCGGCCGGTCGCGGGATAGTGCCGTCAGGAAAGTGGCCGTTGTTCAGCCGGCAGATGACCGTGCAGCCGTTGTTCGCAAACCATGAGAAGTCATAGCCGCTCTGATCGCTCGGATCGTGGCCGATCGCCATCGTGGAGGTTACCCAGACCGTGGGTACGCCCGCCCTGATATGGTTGACATACTCCTCCGGCACGGGCTCGTGGTCGTGGATTCCATAGAGGAACGGCGACTCCCCCGCCCTGAGAACCGATGTGCCGGCCAGCATGACGATCAGAAGCCGGAACGGCAGGCGGCTGAGCATGCGCACCCCGGACTTCAACATCTGTTGCCTCCAATTGTGTCCTGCGAGGGCATTCTAGCATGGCATGGGCCGCCCTGCAAGGAATCCGGAGGAAACAGGTATTATTGCCGGGTAGCAGGGAGTGCCGGAGTATTGGAGTATCGGAGTGATGGAATACTGGAGTGGTGGAAACACTCCATCTACCGCTCGCTCATCATGCTCCGCACGGCCAGGATCGCGGCCTCCATGCTGATCGGATTCGCCTTCCCCTGCCAGGCGATGTCGAACCCCGTGCCGTGATCGACCGACGTGCGCAGGACCGGCAGGCCGAGCGTCGCCGTCACGGTGCGGAAGAAGTCCCGGGTCTTCGATGCGATGTGCCCCTGGTCGTGGTAGAGCGAGATCACGCAATCGAACCGCCCCTCGAGCGCCTGATGGAAGATCGAGTCCGCGCCGATCGGGCCGATCACATTGATCCCCTCCCCGCGCGCCTTCTCGATCGCCGGGACGATGATCTCTGCCTCCTCCGTGCCGAACTGCCCGCCGTCGCTCGCATGGGGATTGAGCGCCGCGACGCCGATGCTCGGCGACGTGAATCCGAGGTTCCGCATCTCGACGTCTACCCGACGGATCATCGAGGCCAGCCGCTCCTCCGTGATGTAGTCGATCGCCTGCCTGAGCGAGAGGTGCCGTGACAGGAAGAAGATGCGCATGTTCTCCGTGATGAAGAGCGTGAGCGGATCGGGCGAGTCCATGTACTCCGCGAGCAGTTCGGTGTGGCCGATCCCGCGGATCCCGGCGGCTCGGAGGTTCTCCTTGCTGATCGGCGCGGTGGAGATGGCGTCGATCCGGCCTTCCAGCGCCAGGTCGCACGCCTTTCGGATGTATGCGTCGGCCGCGACTCCCGCTGATGCCTGCACCCGGCCGGGAACGAGCGATTCGAGCCCGGGCGTGCGAACGTCGATCACGTCCGCACAGCCGCGCCGTCCTTGTGTGGACTCCGGACCGTCGATCGTGGCGAGTTCGACGCCGGATATCCCCGTCTGCGCCATGCAGCGCCTGAGGATCTCGATGCTCCCGATGACCACGGGCGTAGTCTGCTCATAGACCTTCTCGCTCTTCAGCGCCCCGAGGACTACCTCCGGCCCGATCCCCGCCGGGTCGCCCATCGTAACCGCCACAACCGGTCGCTCCATTCCATTCCCCTCCTGAACCGCGCCTGATACCTGACTGTTCTGCGCGGCGGATTTCATGCCCTTCCCGGCGCCGGATTCGGGCAATACCCTGTTGCGATCATCATCCGCGATGGATCTACGGATTCGTCGGGGCAGCGGGCCTGTATTGCCTGGCGACGATCCCCCGCCGGGTTCGGGAGGAGACGAGCCCGGTATAGGTGGAGTCACTGCGGGCTGCGCGGACATCCGGTAGGCGTGCGGAGGGCGGCCGGTGGCGGTCACCCTCCGCGTCAACGAACCTATCTCTCGCCGCCGGCTTCGAGGAGCTTCTCCAGGCGCTCAAGGCGCGCTTCCAGCTCGCCGATGCGGGCGTCCCTGGCGTCGATCCGGTCCTGCTGCTCCTTCATCGCCTCGATCAATACCGGGATGAGCTTGTCGTAGGCCACCGACTCGTAACCGTCGGCATCCCGGCTGACGAGCTCGGGGAAGACCTTCTCCACCTCCTGAGCGATCACGCCGATCTGGCGTCCCTCAGGATAGCCCGCGTCCTTCCAGTCGAAGGAGACGCCGCGCAGCTTCATCACCGAGTCGAGCGAGCCGGAGAGCGTCCGGATGTCGGTCTTCAGCCGGACGTCCGATGCCTGCGTCAGGGCCGTACAGCGGATGACGCCATTGACATCAAGCTTGTAGGAGGGCGAGGTCATCCCGATTCCGACGTTGCCCCCGTTGGCGATGCTCAGACGATTCGTGCTGTTGGTGTAGAAGTCCAAGCCGTTCTGGTTGCCTCCCGACGTGCGCTTCGAGGCTATCCCTTCGCCGGTGGCGCCGGCCCCGAACTTGATTGCCGCATTCAGGTCGCCGTTGTTGGTACCGGCCTGGTCTACCTTGATGCCGCCGATGACGCTGAGCCTCTCCTCGGGCGTCGTGGTCCCAATGCCGACATCGCCTCCCTTCATCTGCAGCGCCAACGGATGCGTACCAAAGCTGCTGATCGATGAGTAGTAGCCATCATGCCGCCACATTATCCCCAGGCCTCTGCCCGAGTCTTGGCCCATGAGCATCACGGCAGACTCCGGGCTGCCGAGGTGGATGGCGGGTACCATGGTGAACATGCCCATGTTGGGGCCGATAGACAGCGTGCCCCCCGGATAGTTGTTGTTGATGCCGACGTTGCCGCGCGCTCGGATGAGGAACTGGTCGGACGAGGATGAGGAGAAGTCCGCATCCTCGGAGTCCGCCCAGACGAAGCTGCCCAGATGCTTTGCATTCGCCCGGCGACCTGCGGCCAGGCTGTAGTCACCGCTGGCCGTGTTGGACCGCCCGCCCGGAACCGTTGACCATCTCCCTCCGGCTAGATTGCTGTCGCCTCCGCCGACCGTACTTCTGTGTTGGAACGCGCGATTGTCGATACCACCGGATACGGTGGCATACATACCCTCAGCGGCGTTGAAGTAGCCGCCGCCTACGGTAGCGTACGAACTGTCGTCTGTGTTCCCGTTATCATCCCCGACCTGATTGTGTGAGCCGCCGCCTATCGTGCCCCAGCTATCGGTCACACGATTACCGAAACCCAACGTGCCTCCTCCGCTGATGGTCGCGCCGGATGCTCCGGTGGCGACGGCGTTCGTGGGACTGCCGAGGATCACGTTGGGCAGTGGAGTAGGCTCCAGCCGCAAAGCGCGCATGTTGTTGACCCTGATTTCAAGAGGGGTGTTGTCCGTCGTGCCCAGGAAGTGCGTTCCGGAGATGATGCCGGAGTTGCCGGTGAGACTCCAGCCGGCCGCCGTCGTCGAGAGAGTGAGCGTGTTCCCGCTCGGAGTGATCGAGACGCCCTCTCCCGCCGAAAGCATGACGTTGTCCTTCAGGCCGTTGATGCTCTTGACCACCTGGCCGGCAGCGATCTTGTCCGCGGTAACGGAACCCGAAGCGAGCTTGGCGTTCGTGACGGCGCTGTTGGCGAGACTGGAGGAACCCACGGATGAGTCCGCGACCGTCAGCGCATGGGCGGCCACCGGAACGGCCGTCAGTTCGGTGCGCGGCGACAGTACCTGTGTTCCTATGGAAGTCTCCAGCCAGAGACGCCGTCCGTCGAACACGGGCAGCCCGAAATCCAGGATCACCGTGAACAGACCGTCCGACACGTTTACCCCGGCCAGCGAAACCGTGCTGCCGATCTGGCTGCCTTTCGTCGCCGCGTCGAAGAGCTTGAAGCTCATGTCATACGCGCCGGACAACGGCTGTCCGGCGGCGTCGGTCAGCTTCCCTTGATAGGTGAATGCCGCCGCCGGGGCTGCTTGAGCGCAACTCACGGCAATGCAGAGAGCCAGCGCTCCCAAAATCAAAACAGCGTAGATCTTGCTCATTACTGCTCCTCCATACTGACTACGGTCGCATGCCCCATAGGCGCATGTTTGTTGTCACAGACACGGATCAGACCATACCATGGTATGGCCCGGAGGCGATTCTGTCAACGGATTAGCCGCAGAACCGGTACTATTGCGGGGTCATGGATCGGGACGCCGCGACGTCGGCTGGACGGATCGCCTCCTGTGCGATATAATCGCCGAGGAGTCCGTGTCCCCATGGGCGTATGGGGGATGTGCCTGTGGAGACCCGGACGCTCCTCCAAGGGGGTAACGCATGACACCGAAGGAACGCGTCCTGACGGCTGTGAACCACGAGCAGCCCGACCGCCCGCCGATCACTATCTACGTCACGCCTGAGATCCACCACGCCCTCTGCGCCCATTTCGGTGACCGGAGCTACACCGACGCCTTTCAGATCGATTTCCGCCATGTCGGTCCGGCGGCGCTGAAGCCGCCGCGCAAGCCCGAGCCGGGAAGCGGCGCCGACTTCTATGATGAGTGGGGGATCGGCTACAAGATGGTGAAGAACAACGCCGGCGGTACCTACCCCGAGGCCTACGATCTCACTCTGGCGCGCCTCGGATCGCTCGACGACGTCGAGTCATGGGACTGGCCCGATCCCGACGACTATGACTACTCGGTGATCCCGGCGCAGATCGACGCAGTGAAGGACTACGCCGTCTGTCTCGGAGGCGCCGGCATCCCGGACATCATCAATGGGATCGGACGCGGGAGAGGAATGGAGCAGGTGCTGATCGATATCATCACGGAGGACCCCGTCGGCACGGCGATCATCGACCGGCGCGTCGATTTCTACTACGAGTGGTGCCGACGCTCGCTCGAGGCGGGCCGGGGCGGGATCGACATCCTCTGCCTCGGGGAGGATCTCGGCTCGCAGAAGGGGCCGACGATGAGCCCGGAGACCTTCGACTCGTTCTTCCGCCCGCGAATCCAGCGCTTCATCGACCTCGCCCACGAGTTCGGCGCGAAGGCGATGATGCACTCCTGCGGTTCCACCAGAATGCTCCAACCGCGACTGATCGAGATGGGACTGGATATCCTCGACGCCGTCCAGCCCGAGCCTGTGGGGATGGACCCGGAGGAGTTGAAGCGCCTCCACGGCGACAGGCTGACCTTCTGCGGGATGATCAGCACCCAGCACACGCTCCCGCACGGGACGGTCGAGCAATGCCGCGCCGAGGCCAGGCACCGCATCGACGTCATCGGCAAGGGCGGCGGGTACTTCTTCGCTCCCGCCCACTGCATCCAGCCCGACACGCCCCTGGAGAACGTTCTGGCGATCTACGAAGAGGTGACAGGGGAGAAGTTCATGGAGTAGTGGAGTGGTGGAGTATCGGGAACCCGGCGCTCCATTACTCCGCTACTCCATATATCCGCTCACCGCGCGTAGTCATCCTGCACGCGGACGATGTCCGACTCATCGGAGGGGTTGTCCGGATCTTCGTGCTGCCAGATCTCGGCCACCCTGCCCCACGAATCGAGAGCGCCCACCAGACGGTGCATATGCCCGCACGGAATGCTGATCACTTCGCCCGAATACATGACATCCGCCACCAGGTGCTCCTGGTCCGGGCCGTGGATCACCATCACCGGCCCATCGAGAACCCGCCAGAGTTCCGACCGCCGATGATGCAGTTGAAGCGAAAGCCTCTGAGCCGGCGCAACCACCAATACCTTCGGATCGCGCCGCCCGCGATGCGTTCCGGTATCGACTCCCTTCCAATATGCCTCGAAGAACGCCGGCAGCGAGCCCTCCGTGAACCGCAGGAATCCGCCCCACGGACGCCCGAAGTCACGGTCCGCGATATCCAGTCCGAATCCCCGCGCCTCCGCAAGTATCCGGTCGAAGACCACGCCTGCCTGCTCTTTGCTCTGAAGTCGCATGAATGCCTCCTGGTGAGTGATGAGTGAGGAGTGAGAAGACCGTCAGCCCTGAGTGATGCGCAGCATCGTATCGAAGGGCGGCCGCTGCCGGATGCTTCGGAAGCAGAGTTCGCGGTTTGTGCGAACGTCGCTACCGAAGCCCCTCGGGTATCTACGTAGGGAACGCCCGCCGTCGCGTTCCGTCGTTGCATGCCTACACCCACGGAACGGGACAGCGCCCGTTCCCTACGCACGGGGCCGATGCATCCGGGTTGTGCTATCCCCGACCGTCCTTCGATACGCTTCGCTACTCAGGACT
>CAYXOC010000015.1:83150-85735 GCA_964466715.1 uncultured bacterium | reverse complement strand
TGATGTGGCACTACACTCCCGACCCCGTTCCCGAGCCGTCGAGCCTCCTCGCGCTGGGTAGCGGACTGCTCGCACTCGGCGGGCTCGTCCGCAGGCGGCGGTAGCATATCGATCCCACGGGCGGTGTTTCGGGATTTCCGTTCGCAGACTCACTCAAATCCCGAAATACCTGGGTAGATGCTTTTCCTCTTGGGGCGGGAGTCCAACTCCCGCCCCAGCTTGGTTTGCACCCCGTCAGCCCTGAGTGCGCGTTCTGACGCGTGTATCGAAGGGCGGCCTTGTTCCACCATGCCCTCTGGCTAGCCCTGACCGTCCCCTTCGATACGCTTCGCTACTCAGGACAGGCTTCGATACACGTCCCAGAGGATGCACTCAGGACTAGCGGGTTCTGAGCGCCAACACCAGGTGCCGCTGCTCCGAGCGAACATCCAACATCGAACGTCGAACACCGAACGACCGGAGGAATCGGCGCGGGCGATGGCTAATACTCCCACATAAGCCGGGCGGAGGCAAATCCGCGATCCGAAATCCGCAATCCCAAATCCGAAGATCGACAATCCTGTCAGAGGGTAAGTTGACCCGCGCACGAATCCATCTGTTAGTATCTGCCGTCCTGGTCGTCCTTCTCAGCGGTTGCGCGCGCCAGCAGAAAGGGCCGGTCACCATCCGCTATATGGCATGGGGGAACGCCCAGCACCTCAGGGTCGAGCAGCAGATCATAGACAATTTCGAGAAAGAGCATCCGAACATCAAGGTCAAGCTCTTCGCCGTGCCGGATTCGGCCTATCACCAGAAGCAGCAGATCATGCTCGCCAGCCGGACCGCGCCCGACGTCATGAAGGTCGAGTTGCACTACTTCCCCGCGCTCGTCCGCAAGGGATACTTCCGGCCGATAAACGACTTCGTCGAGAGCGACCCGACGCTCGATCTCGACGACTACTTCCCTCAGCCGCTCGATGAGTGCTCCTACAACGGGAAGCTCTATGGGTTCAACATCGCGTTCGGCGGGCAGGTCCTCTACTACAACAAGGACCTCTTCCGCAAGGCCGGCATTCCCGATCCCTACGAGCAATGGAAGGCCGGCAAGTGGACCTGGACCGAGTACCTCGACGCCGCGAAGAAGCTCACCATCCGGGACAAGAACGGGCGCACCCTCCAGTACGGCACGCTGATGCCGCATCACTGGACGGTGATCTGGTCGTTCGGCGGCGAGCTTGTCAGCCCGGACTACAAGCGGTGCGTCCTCGACTCGCCGGAGTCGATCCGCGCGCTTCAGTTCATGAAGGACCTCCGGTGGAAGTACCGCGTCAACCCGACTCCCGCGGAGGGAGCGATGTCCGCGTTCAACTTCAACTCCGGCCGCGTGGCGATGTACTTCGGCTGGTCGGGCCAGACGCCGGTCATCCTGGAGGGCTGCAAGGGCGCGTTCGAGTGGGACATCGCCCCGGTGCCTGCGGGTCCCGCCGGGCGGTTCACTCCTCTGAAGGGGAACGTGATGGCGATATACATCGAGAGCAAGCATCCGCGCGAGGCATACGAGTTCATCAAGTACGTGACCTCCGCCAAGTCGGAGATGTTCATCTGCGGGAAGCTTCGACGATGGATCACTACTCACAAGAGCGTCTACAACGATCCGGAGTACCTGGTGGCGCACACGCCGCCGTACCACACCGACGTCTTCAGGGGCGAGATGGAGTATGGCAAGCGCCCGCCGATCAACGAGCGGTTCATCCAGTGGAACACCGAGTTGGCCGTCGGCTTGAGCCGCATGTGGACCGGCGAGCTCGATGCGAAGGAAGCGGTCGCCTTCATGAAGCCGCGGATCGAGCGCGCGCTCAACGAGGAAGACTGGTGAAAGGCGAATTCGAAATTCGAAGCTCGAAATTCGAAACAATGAGGCAATCCAAGAAAAGGCAACTTATAATACAAGATGTGGCCGTCCTGTTTGCTTCTTGCCTTATTACCAGACTCTCTTCTATTTCGTGCTTCGGATTTCGAATTTCGAATTTAGCACCGATATGATCAAGCGCAAACCACTAACAGAACGTGCCTCCTTCTGGGGATTTCTGTTCATCTGTCCCTGGCTGCTGGGGTTCATCATCTTCACGGGCGGCCCGATGCTCGCGTCGCTGGTGCTCAGCTTCTGCAAGTACGACCTGCAGCGCGTCACGTTCATCGGGCTCGGGAACTACGAGCGGATGTTTGTGGGGAGCGAGCACGCGTACTTCTACAAGTCGCTCACGAACACGGCTCTCTACGTGTTGTTCTCCGTGCCGATGGGCCTCACAGGCTCGTTGCTGCTGGCGGTTCTGCTCAATCAGAAGGTCAAGGGCGTCACGATCTTCCGCACGCTTTTCTACCTCCCGGCGCTGACCCCGGCGGTCGCGTCGGCGCTCGTGTGGATGTGGGTCTTTCACCCCGAGTGCGGCATCCTGAACAACTTCCTGACGATGGCGGTCCCGATCCCGACGCTCAGCGGGATAGAGTTCCGGCCGCTGATCACGAATCCTCCCCAGTGGCTGCAGTCGAGCACGTGGGCGCTCCCGGCGTTCATCCTCATGAGCCTCTGGGGGATCGGCGGCGGG
>CAYXOC010000015.1:0-83050 GCA_964466715.1 uncultured bacterium | reverse complement strand
GGGGCGGCGATCGTCAGCGTCCCGTTCCTGTGGACGGTGAGCACCGCGCTCAAGGCGCCGGCGCAGGTCTATGCCGTGCCGCCGAAGTGGGTCCCCGAGCCGTTGATGTGGACCAACTTCGCCAAGGCATGGACCGTCCTGCCGTTCATGCGGTTCCTCGGGAACACGGTCTTCATCACGGTCATGTGCCTCATCGGGCAGCTCTTCTCCGCATCCCTGGTGGCATACGGGTTCGCGCGCTTCAAGTTCACCGGACGGAACGCGCTCTTCTACATGCTGCTCGGGACGATGATGCTTCCCGGCCAGGTGACGATGATCCCGACCTTCCTGATCTGGCGCGAGTTCCGGCTGGTTGACACCTTCTGGCCGCTGATCCTACCCGCGTATCTCGGCGGTGGCGCGTTCACCATCTTCCTCCTGCGGCAGTTCTTCATGACGATCCCGCGCGACCTCGACGAGGCGGCGATGATCGACGGATGCTCCTACTTCGGGATTTGGTGGCGGATCATCCTCCCGCTCTCTAAGCCGGCGCTCACCACGGTCATCATCTTCTCGTTCATCGGCCACTGGGACGAGTTCATGGGGCCGTTGATCTATCTGCACTCGATGGACAAGTACACGGTCTCGATCGGCCTGCGCATGTTCCAGGACATGTACGGCGGGCAGCTCGAACTGCTGATGGCCGCGTCGCTGATCCATATCACACCGTGCATCATCCTCTTCATGGCGGCGCAGAGGTACTTCATCAAGGGTATAGTCATGTCTGGGATCAAGGCCTGACGCCTCCCGGTTTGACTGCAATATGGTATCATGCTATCATGTGAGCACAAAGTGATAGCACGGAGGTCGACATGGTAAGGATCATGGTCCAACTGACGGAAACCCAGCAGAAGGAGCTGAAGAGACTGGCACGCGAGAGGCATGAGTCGGTCTCCGAACTGGTGCGTCGTGGAGTAGACATGGTCATCAGTTCCGGAATGATAGACCCTGAGGTGCGACGGAGAGCCAGAGAAGCAGTTGGGTTCGCCGACTCCGGACTGACCGACTTGGCGGAGAATCACGACAAGTACTTTGTCGAGGCCCTGGAGCAGTGAGCACATACATCGACTCATCTGCCTTCATCGCGGTGATTGATGCATCCGATAGGTATCATCCTTCCGCGGCCTCCGTATGGCGGGAACTCATTGATCACAACGAGCAGTTGGTGATATCGAGCTATACGCTCTTCGAAACCATCGCTCTGATACATCGCAGACTGGGGACTGAGACGGTGCGCAGGTTCCTCGAGGACATGCTTCCGGTGGTGGAAGTAGCGTGGGTCGATGTGTCGGATCACACAGCAGTTGTTCCGGCTATGCTGGCTCGTCCGGGGAAGAGCGGTCCCAGTATCGTTGACTGCATGAGCTTCCATGTGATCGGACAGCGTGGGATACGAGACGTGTTCACTTACGACAAACATTTCGCTGAACAAGGCTTCAATGTGATCGGCTAGCGAGGTAGTCTGTGGTGGAGACGCACGGAATCGAAAACGGGTACGGCATCCCGGCGGAGACGCCGGACGATCTCTTCGGTATCGCCCGGGCGTTCGAGGTGTCGAGGGCGTTTCACATCGCGTGCGGCATCGATGTCTTCACCGAGTTGGCCGGTGGTCCGCTGACTCTTGAGGAGATCTCCGAGCGCACGGGGGTGGAGCATTCGGCGCTTGAGAAGGTCTTGATCACCGCAGCATCGATCGGTCTGCTTGTCACTGACGGAGAGCGCTTCTCGAATAGCCTCGTCGCCCAACGGTATCTCGTGCGCGGCAAGCCGGACTATGTCGGAGATGCTATGTGGCTCATTGGCGGATGGTGGCCCCACTTCAACGACCTGGGCGTCCACATTCTCGCCCAACACCGTGAGAAGCACAATATCCCCGAGGGCTTCAACCACGAGCGATTCATTGAGGCGATGCACGACTACGCCGCCAACGGTGAGGCCGAGCGCCTCGTGAGCGCCGTCGATCTCAGCGGTCGGAAGCGTCTCCTCGATGTCGGCGGCGGCCCGGGCACCTTCTCGGTCTATCTCTGCCGGGAGTACCCCGATCTCACCGCCACTATCCTCGACTTGCCGGAGACCGAGCCGGTCTTCAAGCGCGTGGTCGAGTCATATGGCATGTCCGACCGTGTCAGGTTCGAGGTCGGCGACATAGAGAAAGACCCGTTCGGCGAGGGCTACGATGTCGTGCTGGTCTCCAGCATGATGCACGGCACGCGCGGCGAACTCATCCCTCCCAAAGCCTTCGATGCCCTGGTCCCTGGCGGATGCATCATGATCCGCGACTTTGTCCTCTATCCCGAGAAGAACGGGCCGCTGTCTGCAGCATTGTTCAACATGCGGATGGGCGCCTACACCGAGGACCAGATGCTCGATTTCCTCCACAAATCGGGGTTCATCGACCTCGGATGCCAACCTCTGGGCGACTTCACATTGGTCACCGGACGGAAGCCTGTCTGATGGGTGTGAGGGCATCCCTTTCGACCTGAGACCAAGCTGAGCAGTGGTTGACATCCCGACAACCCCCATGCTATATTGGTCGCGTTACCTTGCATGATATCCGCTCGTTCGGCATACCCGTGCCGGCCGGCTAGTCTGGGACTGAAATAGAGGCTTTTGCTATCGACCATGCCTAGATCACTCTCTGTAATCCTTCCGCTGATTCTGGTCTGTCTGATCTCTATGGGTGTCCATCCACAGGCGTACGGACAGCAGCGGGCCCGTCAAGGCACGGCGCTTGGTCCGGCCTCAGGTGATCGAGTACCCAGTGTCGTGAAGAACCTCGATCAGTGGATCCCGGCGGCGCTCTCACGAGAGGACTACCGCATAGGCCCCGGCGACGTGTTGGACATCCGTGTCCAGGGCAAGGCCAATCTGGGATACACCGTGCGACCGGTCGCAGAGGGAGATGCGACGACGGGCACGAGTGCGGGGCCCCACGAAGTGGCAGTTTCCCCCAGCGGCGACATCCAGATCCCGCTCGCCGGGAAGATCCGCGCTGCGGGTAAGACCGTATCAGAGCTCGAGGAGACCATCCACACCGCGCTGAGCAAGTACATCAGGCAGTTCAGCGTGTCGGTATCCGTAGCTCAGGTGCGAACGATCAACATCTGGATCAGCGGGCAGGTCGCGAACCCCGGCCCGCAGGTGCTCCCCGCGGTTTCCACCGTGAGCCTCGCCGTACTGCAGGCAGGCATCAAGCCTTCGGGATCCACTCGGCGGATCAGCCTGACCCGTGGCGGAAAGCAACACACCGTCGATCTGTACAAGATGATGATCACGGGCAATGTCGATCTGGACATTCCTCTCGAGCCCGGTGATTCGATCCACGTGCCGCCCGTTACCGAATACGTCCAGGTTACCGGCGAAGTCACGCGTCCGGGCAGATACGAGATGATCGGGCTCGAGGCCGGCGCCGGAAGCTTCAGTGTGCAGGATCTCATCAGCCTGTCTCTCGGAGTGACGCCGGCGGCGGCTCAGGAGAGGTCTTTCATCGAGCGGATAGACAGCGACGGTCGGAAGTTCTCGGTGAGCATCGACCTTCGGTCAGCCGGCAAGGATACGCCGATGCAAGCCGGCGATACCCTGGTGGTTACCTCTGTCGAGGCATTCCAGCCGATCATACGCATGACCGGCGAGTTCAAGGGTGATGGTGTATATCAGCGCGCCCCGGGAAGCACGCAGAACGCTCTGGAGAACCGCAGCGGTATCTACTTCCTGAAGCGGGGACAGACCGTACTGGATGTGATCACCGCTACCGGCGGCGTGACCCCTCAGGCCGATCTGAAGCGCGCGCGCATCGAGCGTGAGGAGAACGGCAAAGTCGTGAGCATCCCGGTAGACCTGGACCGCCTGCTCGTGCAGAACGACAAGTCGGCTGATGTGACGCTTGTCAATGGTGATCTGCTGGTTCTTCCCACCACCGCGGACAAGATTCACGTTTTCGGCAGCGTGCGGATTCCGGGATCGGTCGTCTACAGTCCAAGCCGCAAGCTGATCGACTATCTGGGCGATGCAGGCGGGCCGACGGAGCAAGCCAGGCTGACCGACGTCAGTGTCGTCAGAGGGGCCGATGGGACACCTGAGATCACCAGGTACAACGTCGAACGCACGATTCGCGGGGGTGTAGCGAAGGGCAACCCCGAGCTGATGCCCGGGGACGTGGTGTTCGTACCCCAGAAGTTTGTTAGCAACTGGCGAGACGGCTTGCAGTTGGTATTCAGCGCTGTCAGCCTGGCATCCCTGCTGGGCTTATAGGATACCCGGTTCATGGACGAGATCAATCTGTTTGACTACCTGAATACGCTCAGGCGGCGGAAGTGGACGATCATCTGGACGATGATCGTTACCATGGCGCTCACGGGCATCGTGCTCATCCTCATGCCTCGGACCTATGAAGGTGAGACGACGCTTCTGTTTCCGGAGCAGGCCGACCTCGGACTCAGCTCGCAGCTCGCCGAACTTGCCGGTTTCATGCTGCCGGGTGGATTGACCAGCCTGTCGGGCGAGGGCGTGTACATCACCATACTGAAGAGCCGCACACTCGCCGAGAGTGTCTGCGAGCGTCTCGGTCTCGACAAGTACGATCTCGACTACGAGGATCTCCAGGAAGACTGTATTTCCGTCGAAAAGCCCAAGGACGGTGGTCTGTTGGTCACCTGCAGTGTGCCGACATCGTGGCTGAGCAAGTATGTCGAGAAAGGCAAGTTGCGAGACCGCACCGCGAAGCTTGCAGCCGATATCGCAAACGCCTACATCAGCGAACTCAAGGCCTTCGACCGTGCGAACAACCTTTTCCTAGGCAGGAAAAACCGCGTCTATATCGAGGACCAGTTGGCTCGCACGAAGGTGGAGTTGTCCGATGCGGAGGAGCGGCTCCGGAAGTTCCAGGAAGCTCATCCGACGCTGATTCCCCCCGAGAAAGCCTCGTCCTATGCCGAGAAAGCTCTGGAACTCACGACGGAGCGGACCGAAGCTGACATCGCTCTGCAGGCGGCCCGCGCGCAGGTCGCACAGGCGCGAGCTACCTGGGCAGCCCGGGCACCTGAGGGCATATCCCCGGAGTCAGTGATCGACAGCCCGACCATCAGCGAGCTTAGAACTGAGCTCGCCAAGCTGGAGGTCGAACGTGCGACCCTCTTGGAGGACTTCACCGAGGAACATCCGGATGTCGTCAGTCTCGACCAGCAGATCTCAAAGCTCAGACAGCAGGTGAACTCGGAGGTGTCCGGCGTGATAAGGGGGGCTGCCGGAAGCGCCAACCCGGCACATCAGGAACTCCTGAAGGAGCTGGTCCTCGGGGAGATCGAACGCGACGGCCTCGAGTCCCGCCTGTCCGCGATCGGCAAGGCAACGGCTGACCTGGAGAAGCAGTTGGCAGGACTTCCGGTCGATGAGATGCAGTATGCAAGGCTTATCCGGGATGTGAAGACTGCAGAGGCCATCTACACTACTCTCCTTGCTGAGCACGCAAAGGCTCGAGTCAGCGAGGGCCGGAACACGGACAACTTCATAGTCCTCGACGACGCAATTGTCCCCAAGAAACCGGCCAAGCCTCGTGTCAAACTAGCCCTGGCAGCATCCGTGATGCTTGGGTTCATGCTAGGGACACTGTTGGCAACGATGCAGGGCGTGCCCAGACGAAAGTGACCGGCCGGTTGCAGGCTCCCTTTTCCCTCCGACCGGGCCATCGGCCCTAAGCTATCCACCTTTCCGGGATGATCCGTAACGTGATGGACCAACGAAAACGCCTGATAGAGAATATCGGCTCGCTGTTTGCACTCCAGGGGGCAAGCTATATCCTGCCGTTGATTAGCATGCCATACCTGATGCGTGTTCTCGGGGCGGAGAAGTTCGGCTTGATCGTGTTTGCCCAGGCATTCACCCAGTATTTCGTGGTTCTCACAGACTACGGGTTCAACCTTACTGCTACCCGTCAGATAGCCACACACAACAAGGATATCAGGAAGGTTTCGGAGGTGTTCTGCTCCGTCATGGTCATCAAGCTGGCACTGATGCTGGGCAGCCTGCTGATCATGGCCTCGATTGTGTTCCTTGTACCCAAGTTCCGGCTCGACTGGCCGGTCTACTTCATAGCGTATCTCACGGTAGTGGGCAACGTTCTGTTTCCTGTCTGGCTGTTTCAGGGCATGGAGTGGATGAAGTACATCACGCTGCTGAATGTCAGCGCCAAGGGTATCGCTCTTCTTGCGCTGTTCCTGCTCATCCACCGGCCTGACGACTACTTGCTTGCCATGGGAATACAGGCTTCGGGATTCGTGCTTGCCGGGCTGATGGGGCTGTGGGTCGCCCGGGGGCGGATCGGAGTCAGGCTCGTGCGGCCTCATCTGCACCACATTCGTCCCATGATGCGAGAGGGTCTGCAGGTGTTTACGGCAACGCTGTCCGGCAACGTATACGGGCAAGGATCAGTCCTGATAACGGGTCTGATTGCCGGTGATGCCGCAGCCGGTTATTACTCGCTGGCCCAGAAGACGCTTACCGCCTTATCGAATCTGATCTCGCCGCTGGCTCAGGGTATATACCCTCGCCTCACTCATATGTTCAACGAAGGCCATGCGCACTACAACTGCTTTCGGAAGAAGGTGTTCGGCATCGTCATGTGCATCGGGATCCTCATGAGTTCGGCGCTCTGCCTACTATCGAGCCCGGTATCGGTTCTGCTTTCCGGACACTCGTCGGTGCTGTTGAACACACTGCTGAAGATCCTGGGACTGGCTGCAGCGATCGATATGCTGAACGTGCTGATGAACACCTTCATACTCTCGATGAAGAGATATGCCGAGATGCAGAAGATGTACCTGTTTGTGGCCGGTCTCTTTCTGGTTGTCTCGATCCCTGTGACCTACCGATACGGGCCCATCGGGATGGCGGTCTCAATGCTCGGGATAGTGGAGATTGCCGTTCTTGTCTGGAGCATCCGAATAAGCAGGCTGTTTGCCTGGAGGGAACTTGGTCGTCATGAAGAACACTGATCACGGTTTGCCTCGCAGCCATCCGGCAACTCCGACCCAAGATCGGCCCTGCTTCCTCTGTGGATGCTCGGACAGCGAGCCGTTCGTGGCTCTAGGGGAATTCGGAGTGGTGAAGTGCTGCGGCTGCGGTCTCGGCACTACCTGTCCGTTTCCCACAGAGGAGCAATCCGCCCGGTTGAGCGGCTCGATCTACACGTTGGAGGAACGTCTTCGAGTCTACGAGTCCAAGCGCAGCACGCTGCGAAGGCGGTACGAGAAGCAGTTGGATGAGATCGGAAGCCTTCTCGGGGGCAGGACCGGCAGGCTTCTCGACATAGGATGCAGTCTCGGCGAGTTCCTGAACGTGGCAAGAAGCAGGGGCCATCACGTATTCGGAGTGGAGACATCCGTTGAGACTGCCATGTACTCGCGCGACCACTTGGGGCTCGATGTGTTCTGTGGTTGCCTGGAGGACGCCGGCTATGAGGACGGATCGTTCGACGTAGTCACTCTCTGGGACGTGCTCGAACACGTGCCTGACCCGCGGGCGCTCCTTCGCGAGGTGCGGCGTGTCCTGGCGGAGGACGGGGTCTTGGTCGTCCAGTCACCCAACATGGACAGCATGATGGCCGAGTGGTGTGGAGAGCGATGGGATTGGTGGACGGCTCCTGACCATCTGTACCACTTTACGCCGCCGACCATGGCTCGCCTGCTCTCGGAGCTGTTCCGCGTCGAGGCAGTTCGCACATGGGAGCCGCTAGCGGATCTGGCCGCCAACATGGCTCGATCAGCTTTCCGAATTGATGGCTCATCCGGCGGCGGCAGGAGGCTCGTGCTTCGGGGACTTTCCGCGGTGACTGCGCGCATGGCGATGCCGTTCATCCTGCCCTTCCAGAGGCTTGCCTGGACAAGACAGCGCGGGGCACTGGTCACCGTGTATGCCAGGAACTCCTGATCCGCCGACAATGCCCGCATGAGGAGATGCCATGGCCGGCACTGAGATGCTCGATACATCAACGATACCCTGTAATATCTGCGGCAGCAAGCACGCCAGGCCGCTTTTCTCCGTGCAGGAGAAGCGCCTGGCCAAGTGCTGCGGCTGTGGCTTGGTCCGCACTACTCCCTGGGAAGAAGAGGAACCGCTCTACCAGGACGAGTCCTATTTTAGCCGGCGGAACGCGTATATCGACAGGCTGGACGAGTTTGAGCGCATCTTCGCCAATCTGCTGACCCAAGTGGAAAGGCGCAAGAGGAAAGGGCGACTGCTGGATGTGGGTTGCGGTCCAGGGTTGTTGCTCAACGTTGCCAGGCAGCGAGGCTGGGACGTCCACGGCCTGGAGATCTCGGAGTGGGCTGCCAGGTATGCGTGCGAGGAGCTGGGACTGCCCGTGGTATGCGGCGGCATAGATGAGCAGCCTTTCCCGGACGGGAACTTCGATGTGATCATCGCCAACCACTCGATCGAGCACATGCCTGACCCTTGCACGGCGCTCGGCATTATGCATCGGATGCTGGCGGCGGACGGCATGCTGGTCGTCGGTGTTCCGAACTTCGGCAGTCTGATGGCCATGATCAGAGGACCGCAATGGCCATCTCTGCTGCCTGAACAGCATCGTTGGCACTTCACTCCCAAGACAATGCGACTGCTGCTGTCGAAAGCCGGCTTCGATATCTTGAGCATCAGCTACGACAACCACGACTACTGGGCGGGACATGCGCACGTGCTGAAGAGGCTGGGTGCGGTGGTGATAGGCTGGCTGTCGCTCAGGCTGGGGCGTGGGGAAGCGATGCTGGTCTTTGCGGCCAAGAGATGATCGTGGTGCAGGGTGGAACGGACGTTATCGGAGCGCGCCATGGGTGTGTCGGTTCTGATTAATACATTCAACGAGGAACGCAACATCCGGAACTGCCTGGAATGCGTGAAGTGGGCGGATGAGATCGTCATCGTCGATATGTACAGCGACGATGCGACTCTGGAGATTGCCCGTGAATATACCGATCGGATCTTTATGTTCGAGCGCCGGCAATACGCGGACCCGGCACGGCAGTTCGCGTTGGAGCAGGCAACGCACGAGTGGGTCCTGGTCGTCGATGCCGACGAACTCATCCCGCGGCGACTCAGAGACTGCCTCCTGGAGGTGGCTGCCGGTGGGGAGTACGACGCGGTCGATATTCCCTTCAGGAACTATCTGTTCGGCCATCAGATGAAAGGCGCCGGGTGGGCGCCCCTGCAGGATACTCATCAGCGGTTCTTCCGAAAGCGGTTCATGCGTTACTCGGACGTGATCCATGGGTTCACTCATCTCGATCCGTCCGCTCGTGTGCTCAGACTGGAGGACGAGAGCTACTCCATCATTCACCTGAACTACCTCGACGTCGAGCATTTCCTCGAGAAGCTGAACCGCTACACGAGCATCGAGGCAAGGCTCGCGGCGGGCAGGGGAGAGGACGCGAGTCTCGCCCGGCTTGCGTACTCGGTGATCAAGGAGATCGGGATGCGCCTTGTTCTCCGCAAGGGCTATCGGGACGGTTTCCAGGGGCTCACGCTGTCGCTGCTCATGGCGAGCTACCGTGTGGCCGCCGCCCTCAAACTGCACCTGATGCGCAGATACGGCTCCGACAACCCCGGCGCAGAGATCCGCGGCGAGTACGAGGTCCTTGCCGCGCGCGTGATCGGTGAGTACGACGCAGCGAGAGACGCTACCGGTGTTATGACAGGGAAGGTGTGATGGTCAGGACGGAAACACCATCAATGGTCGATCCGGTATCGAGCGCCAGGGTCTACGTGCTGATTCTCAACTGGAACGGCTGGGCCGACACTATCGAATGCCTTGAGAGTGTGTTCCGGCTTGACTACCCCGACTTCCGGGTTATCGTCTGTGATAACGATTCGCACGACGGTTCGTTAGAGCGGATCAAAGCATGGGCGCGCGGAGAGACCGAGGTGACGATGTCGAAGAGGAGTCCGCTCAGGTATCCTGCCTCGCAGCCTATCGCCAGGCCCATTGCCTTCGTCGAATATGATCGCGAGCAGGCGGAGCGGGGTGGTGACCCGGGCGCTGAAGACGTGCCGCTGATTCTTATTCGCACTGGAGCGAACCTCGGCTTCGCCGGCGGCAACAATGTGGGGCTGCGCTATGCGCTTGCGCGCGGCGACTTCGGCTATGTGTGGCTACTGAACAGCGACACCGTCACGGAGCCCGACACGCTCGGCTGTATGGTGAGGCGCATGAAGGAGAAGCCGAACGCCGGTATGTGCGGCTCGACCCTTCTCTACTACGACGAGCCGGAGAGGGTACAGGCGCTCGGCGGGGCCAGGTACAGCAAGTGGCTCGGGGTCCCCAACCATATCGGTCTCATGCAACGTGCCGATGATGTCACTGGTGTTGACGAGGTTGAGCGGCGTATGTCATACGTCGCCGGCGCCAGCATGTTGGTCTCCAAGGAGTTCCTGCAGTCCACCGGGCTGATGTGCGAAGACTACTTCATGTACTATGAGGAGCTGGACTGGGCGATGCGCGCGCGTGGACGGTACGAGTTGGCATATGCCCGGGATGCCGTTGTCTATCACAAAGAGGGCGGGAGCATCGGCGCGACTCAGCTCTCTGTCAACAACAAGTCGAAGCTTTCCGATTATCACTCCATAAGGAACCGGCTGGTTGTGACGCGCAGGCACTTTCCGTTCGCAATGCCCACCGTCTACCTCGGCCTGCTGGTCGCCGTACTGAACAGATTGCGCCGGGGTCAGGTGGACAGGGCATGGATGATCCTCAGAATCGTGTGTGGCCGATGAGACGCGTCCTGTTCATAGTCTGGCTGGCTACGATCGGCGCTGACAGGATAGACTTCCTGCGTGGAAGCGGAGCCTTCGTGCTTACGCCGTTCATCCTGCTGTCACCTGTGGTGATCCTGGCGTATACTCTGCCCTCGATCACCGACGGCTCAATCCGGAAGCTGCGATACCCCCGGAATCTCGTGCCGTTTCTGCTCCTGAGCACGCTCATGCTTGCGGTGATCCTTGCGTCCGTCCTGTTCTGCAACGACATCCGTATCGGCATGAAGCGCTACGTGTTCCTGTTGATGCAGATCTGCTGTGCCGCGTGCATGGGCATCGTCCTGCACAACGTGCGTTCTCCGGGAAAGGTCCTCCTGTACGGAGCCTATGTCGGCATCGTCGTCAGTCTGCTGTTTGACATCGGTCAGGTACTGATCTGGTTCGGAGCTTCCGGCGCCAAGGCATTGCACGACACCAGATTCATCGATCTGGCCCCGCCGAGCCTCGGCCTCTTTGCGCCGCGACCCGCGGGTATGTCCGTCGATATGAACAGGGGCGGGTTCCTGCTGGTGGTGTACGCATTCTTCCTGATGAAGTTCGGCGCTCGCTCCGGAAGTCGCACCGTCTTCCTGTGCCTAAGCGTTGTCATGCTGTTGCTCACATTCTCCAGATCGGCGGTTTTCGCATTTGTGATCATGTGGGCGGCGCTGTTCTTCCAGCACAACAGGGTGAATCCAAAGAGAGTGGTGCTCGTTTCCGTGCTGTCCGTGGCTGTCTGCGGTCTGGCGGTGCGCGCATACAACGATAGTGGGCTGGCATCCCAAGTAGACATCGCATACCTGTTGGCAGAACGACTGTCGGTATCATCCGAGACCTCGGGAGCCGTTCATTTCAGTGTCATCGACATGGGACTTCGTACCGCGAACGCGAGCGTGATGAACCTCCTGCTAGGTATAGGGTTCGGCAACGGGTACCTGGTACTGGGCGATTTCTTTGACAATCAGTACGCGAACTTTCACTCACTGTATCTGTCATTCCTGGTTGAGACCGGCATCATCTCCCTGATCGTGCTGCTGTTCCTGCTTCTCGTGCCCCTGACAAGAGCGAGGCAATACGTTCCGATCATGCTCGGGCTCATTGCGTTCAATGTCTTCTACCAACTGACGTTGGAGCCCATCTTGTGGTGCATGATCGCCATGTCTTGGATGAACTCCGGGTTTGATGAGAGGGCAAGCAGCGATAGAATGGAGTGTCCCGCGTGAGAATCGCCATCAACGCCCAACTGTGTTCATCTTCGTCCTCGTGTCGGAATGCCGGGATATCCCGGTATATCCGCAACTTGGTGCACGCTATCGGCCGGATCGAGTGTTCCTCTGAGATGCACCTGTTCCTGCCCGGCGCCAATCGCGATCCGTTCCCGGCGAACTTCACGGTGCACCATCGCTCGCCGCAGACGGAGGACCCTCTCGCCCGCATCGCCTGGGAGCAGCTTGTCCTTCCCTGCCTTGTCCGCAGGCTGCGCGTGGACATCCTGCACTCGCCCATGCATGTCCTTCCGGCGGTCTGCCCCACGAGATCGGTGGTGAGCATCATGGACCTCGCGTTCCTGCGCTATCCGGAGACGTTTCCGAGGCAGCAGCGCAGGTATCTGGAGTTCTGCACCAGGAATGCCGTGAGGAAGGCCGATGCGGTGCTTACGATCTCGGAAAGCACAAGACAGGATGTCATAGAAATGCTTGGGGCGGATCCGGACCGTGTCTTCACCACGCTGTTGGCGGCGGATGACGCATTCGTTCCTGCATCCGGTGAGCAGGTCGAGGCGGCCAGGCGACGATACGGTACCGGGCCGATGAGCATACTCTATCTGGGAACGCTGGAACCGCGGAAGAACATCCCCACGCTTCTGGCAGCCTTCAGTCAGATGCATGGGAAGCTCGGGCCGGAGTGCAGGCTCGTGATCTCCGGCGGAAAGGGCTGGCTGTATGACGAGGTGTTCCAGCGTATCGAGGACCTTGGACTGAGAGACAGTGTGCGGTTCACAGGTTACGTCCCGAGGGAGGACATGCCGGCGTTGTACAGCTCAGCCGGTCTGTTCGTCTACCCGTCTCTCTACGAGGGCTTCGGTCTTCCGCCGCTTGAGGCTATGGCTTGCGGTACGCCGGTCATCACCTCCAACACATCATCGCTCCCGGAGGTCGTCGGTGATGCCGGGATTATGGTAGATCCTTTGAACGCCGAGGAACTGGCGGATGCCATGCTGCGCGTGCTCCAGGATCCCGCTCTCAGGAGTGATATGAGCCGCAATGGCCTGGAACGGGCCAGGAAATTCTCCTGGGAGCGGACGGCCAAGCAGACATTGGACGTCTACCAGGATGTCTACCGCCGCTCGCACGGATGATCCGCAGGCTCCCATCCCCTTCGATGCTGTGCCCTGGCGCCATCATGCCTTGTCACTGATCAGGCCAGGCCCATATTGTATACTGATATAGCAAGCACAGTCTAACCCATCCGTAGGGTAGCTAGCCGATTTCTTACACAATTCTGTGCAGACTCGGAAGGACATACAGATCCGCGCGCTGAACTTACCTGCAGAGTGATCCAGCACTAAGTGTACCGGAAGGACAGCAATGCATACCCAGGTTGAGATGAGCGGATTGTGCCAGCGAAAGCCAGCCGTGTCTGCGCCCAGGACCGCGCTTGTCCACGAACGGCTCAACGTGTTGGCCGGTTCGGAGAAGGTGCTCTTCACCATGCACGGCATGTTCCCGGCCGCTCCGGTTTACACCGCGATGGCCGACCAGGGACTCCTCGACGCTCATCTGCCGGACGCCGACGTGCGAACCTCGTTTCTCCAGAAGGTTCCTCTGGTGGCGAAGCACCATCAGAAGTTTCTGCCGCTCTATATGCTCGCGTTCGAGCAGTTCGACCTTTCCGAGTACGATCTCGTCATATCCAGCAGCCATTGCGCGGCGAAGGCAGTCATCACCAAGCCTCACGCCTGCCACATATGCTACTGCTATTCCCCTATGCGCTATGCGTGGGACCTGCAGCACCAGTACGCCCGCTTCCAGGGCAGGCTGATCCGCGCCGCGTGGGCGCCGCTGTCGACCTACGTGCGCATGTGGGACCTGGCGACCGCCTTCCGTGTGGACCATTTCATCGCCATCTCCCAGTACATCGCCCGGCGGATACAGAAGTTCTACGGCCGAACGCCGGCCGCGGTGATCTACCCGCCGGTCGAGGTGGAGCGCTTCTCCCCATCTACCGGAGTGGATGACTACTACCTGGTGGTATCGAGATTCGCCCCCTACAAGCGGGTGGACCTCGTCGTGGAGGCGTTCAACCGACTTGGCAGGCGACTGGTGGTCGTCGGCGGCGGCGAGCAGGAGTCATATCTGCGGAAGATCGCCGGCCCGAGCATCGAGTTCAAGACCGGCGTCTCGGACGACGAACTGGTGCGATGGCTGGCGGGCGCGAGAGGACTGATACACGCGGCGGAGGAGGATTTCGGCATCAACATGGTGGAGTCCCTGGCGTCGGGCCGCCCCGTAGTGGCTTACGGAGTCGGCGGCGCGGCGGAGATCGTTGATCACGGGAACACCGGGGTTCTCTTCCGTGAGCCCACCGTTGAGAGCCTCATCCGGGCGGTCAACGAGTGCGAGGCCATGACGTGGGACTCATCGTCGATACGCCGGAGCAGTCTTCGCTTCAGTACCGACGTGTTCAAACAGCAGTTGGCGTCCGTTGTAGAGTGGGCGCTGGGCGATTCCCGGAATGGAGATGTAGGGATTACCGCCGGCTCTAGCCCGGTATGACACTAACCGATATAGTAACGTAGGCCTTGTCCGGGAGCGTTGCGCGGTCGCCGGCAGGGTCGTATCATTCTTGAGTTCCTGAGGGAGGTAGTAGGCGATGCAAAGTGAGCCACAGAGCGCGCTGTATGATGTCACGAAGCGGTTCATCGATATCGTCGGAGCAATCATCGGTCTGATACTCAGTGCGCCGATACTCGTCGCAGCGTGCATACTCGTGAAACTCGACGGCGGACCCCTTCTGTTTCGCCAGCGGAGGGTCGGTCGGAACGGCAGCGGCTTCGACATGCTCAAGCTGCGAACGATGGTGCCCGGTGCGCACAGGATGGAGCTTGATCTGAGCCTGGAGCACGCGGCAAACGGAGGCTATGGCACAGAGGGCAACTACGAGGATCCGAGGATTACGAAGGTCGGCAAGTGGCTCAGGCTGCTCAATATCGATGAGCTTCCGCAGTTCATCAACATACTCAAGGGTGAGATGAGCCTCGTCGGCCCGCGCGCCGTGCCCCACGATGAGAGCCTCCTTTACGGCACGAGAAGAGAGTATGTGCTCTCCGTGAAGCCCGGTCTGACCGGCTACTGGCAGATCAAGCGCACCATGTCTACCGACTACGCTGAGCGCATCGATCTCGACTGCTACTACGTCCGAAATCGCGGACTGCTGCTCGATCTGTATATCCTGGTGATGACCCCAATCGCCATGATTACCAGCGACTACAACAGCGTGAGCAAGCCGCTCCCGCCGACCGCAGAGAGCGTGCTTCTCACCGAGCAGACGGTTCTCGCTTCCGTAGGACGTCTGACGGGTGCCCGGGAGGAGTCCCTGCGCGCCGCCAACGACTGAGCGTCCGCCGCGCCATTCTTCGATGTATCGGCTCCCGGAGTTCCCGGCTCGTCCGGGGTCTCCGGAGCCTTCGATCCTCTGGTCATGAAAGGAACAGTCTCATGGCTAAGAATGCCCCGCTCAACACCGCCGTTCTGATACTGGCATCGCTTCTCATCCTTGCTGTCGGTGCTCTCGCCGGGGAGCGAAGCATCGTCTCGACCGATCGGGTATCCCCTGGGGACTGGACGCACGATGCTCTCATGAGCCTTGCCGCCGATGGACTCGTGCCCGGCATGTCCGCGAGGACGTTTCAGGGCGAGCGGCGCTTCACCAGGCTGGAGATGGCGGGGGTGGTCGCCTCCGTCGTCCGGAAGGCCGAGTCCGAGAGCCCGAACGTCAGGCAATCCTCGCTGATCAACCACCTGGTCGCTGAGTTCGGTCCGGAATTGGCTGAGGTAGCTCCAGATGTCGCCTCCCAGTGGTCCGGTCTCTCAGCGGACCTGGCCCTGCCGGTTGACGGCAAGGCGTTTCTGCTCGGCTACGTGAGAGATCTGGCGGTGGATCAGGATCCCGCGAGCCCGTCGCCCTCCGATGGCACCTACAGGCTCTCCGGATTCCTGAACATATCCGACAGCATGTTTGCCATCTGCACCGTGGCGGAGCACGAGGACAAGGTCTTTCACGTTCTCAGAACGACGAACAAGTACGACAAGGCGTTCGTCCGTGGGCAGAGCGGCGATGTGTCATGGCTCGTCGGGCGCTCCTATCAGAACTGGAGTCCGGCATACACCGGATCGCTGATACTGTCGGACAATGGGCCGGCGCTGTGGCAGGTCCGCGCCGGAGCCGACCTGGATTTCGGGAAGCTGATCGGCGAGGTGAAGGTCACGCAGTTCGCAGGTATGTTCAGAGACACGGGCCAGCGCCTCTACCTGATCGGGCGCAGGTACGAGAAGCCGCTCTCCAACCGCTGGCATCTGGGCGTCAGCGAGACCGCCAAGCTGAACAAGATGCCCAGCCCGCTCATGGCGGTGATGCCCTTCTATCTCTACCAGCATCTGTTCCTCGACAATGACCAGCGGATCAACTGTCTGGTGGCGGCCGATCTGTCTTACCGGATGCCGAGCGGGGCCATGGTCTACGGCGAGTTGGTGGTGGACGACATAACGGCGCCGAGGATAATCGGCGATTCGTACACGCGCCCCCGCAAGGCCGGCGTCACACTGGGAGTCTCCGTGCCGAATGTGCTTCCCGGCGATCGGTACTCGTCGTTCACAGCGGAGTTCACCCAGATCGACAAACTGACGTACAGCGCGACCAGAGACGACGTTCCTGAGCTGGCGTATATCCACGACACGCTGGTTATCGGGAGTCCGATCGGCCCCAACTCCAGGGCCGTTTACCTCAGAGGGGAGTACTCCGTCTCGGACAGGATCAATCTGATCGGCGAGTACCTCAATCAGCGGCAGAAGGATCCTGGACCGCCCGAGCGGGGTTCTAGGCGGTACCTGTCGCTTATGGCGTCGTACGACATCTCACCGAGTCAGTCGCTGGCGCTTCGGATCGCGCCATACAGGATCGTCCGTCCGGACGCGTCCGTCTCGGACGGCACTGCCCTGGAGCTTCGTGCGTCACTCGCATTCTGATCGGATCACAAAGCCACCCGCGAATCCTCTGCACGCAAAGCATGTAACATGATGCCGCACGGCATCGTATTACCCCATGATGACATCGACCATACGGCTATGGATCGTTGGCCTGCTGCTGGTTCTCGCGTCGGGATGCTCCAAACCTTCGCATGAGACCGAGAGCATCGAGGCGGCTCTGGGGGACGTGCATGCATCTGCTCGAAACCACGCCGGATACGCCGACATCACGGTCGGCGCCGGCGCGCATGTTCGATTGGATGGCGTCCGCATCAGCCAACTTCTCCTCGCCGACTTCAACGGCAAGCGGTGCCTCGCGGTCCTGACCGATGGCGAGGAACCCGTGAGCCTGTACGAGGTGCGAGAGGACGACCTGCGCCTCATGTGGAGCGGTCTCTCCCAGGCCCTCAAGCCGTGGAAGATCCAGATCGGCGACGTGGATGGGGACGGAAGCGAAGACCTGATGGCCGGCGTCTACAAGAAGGCGCGGTTCCACCCCGTGATGGCGAAACGGCCGTTCATCTACAGTTGGAATGGCAAGACGATGTACCCCAAGTGGCTCGGATCGAGGCTCTCCCGGCCGTTCACCGACTTCACGCTCGCGGACTTCGGGTCCGGAGTCCGGGTCGTCGCCGTCGAGGAGACGAAAGACGGCGCGAACGAGCTTGCGGTCTACAAGTGGGACGGATTCGGCGTCACGGGCGAGTGGAGCGGAGCCCGGTCGGACAGGTTGTCAGGTCTCGAAGTACTGGGCAGCCTGGGGAAGCACTCGGTCTGGGTGAGAAGCGGTTCATCGACGCGAGTATATGTTTGGAAGGACAACAGTCTGCAGCTTAAGGAGGCGCCTCAGTGAGAAGGAAGCATCTGGCGGTTATCCTGCTAGTCGTGATTGTCTCCGCGGTCGTCTATGCGACCCACGGCATCTGGGGAGGGAAGAAGGTCGAGCGTGAACAGGTGCTCGACAAGCCGCCCTCCGCCACACCGGTAGCAGCGGTGGTGAAGGCGAAGTTCGAGAACACGGGGTTCGACATCGCGTACAAGCCGGTGCAGTTCAAGGCTGCCGTCGCTCCTTACACGGTCAAGCCTGACCTCAGTAACGTGGTCAACTGGAAGCAGTTCGGCAAGTTCACCCCGGAGCAGAAAGCGCTCCTGGCAAAGAACGCGTTCTTCGCGCGACCTACCGACGAGCAGCAACTCTTCTTCATCTACGAACAGAACGACTACAAGAACGTCCCCAGCTTCATCACCACGGACAGTGTGCTGCAGGTCTATCACATATTCTACGACTTCACGCTCCGCAGCATGGAATCGGGCAAGCTCTACGACGTCCTGGGCACGATGACCGATTCGATGGTGAAGGAGAGCAAGACCGTCGCCGGGCGGATGACGGACGCCAAGTGGAAGAAGGCCGCCGTGATGAACGAGGTCTACTTCGCCGTCCCCGCCAGCGTGTTGGGCAGGAAGGTGCAGTTGTCATCGGCGGAGCGGAACAGCATCCTGGCCAAGGAGTTGGGCCTCATCAACAAGGCGGAGGGGCGCGTCATGTCCGCGCTCTTCCCATGGAAGCCCGACTACTCGCAGTTCATCCCCCGGGGCCACTACACTCGGAGTGACAGGCTCAAGAAGTTCTTCAAGGCGATGATGTGGTACGGCTACATGCCGTTCCCCGCCGATGCCCCCGATGTCAGCACGGATACCGGCCACATCGGAGGGGGCCCTGCTTGGCCCCAGATCCGACAGGCCGTTCTGCTCACCAAGATGCTCTTCGACGCGAAGATCGACGGAAAACCCGCGATCGAGACCTGGGAGCGGATATATCAGCCGACCGTGTTCTATGTTGGCGCGTGTGACGATCTAACTCCATACCAGTTCAGGGAGATCATGGACAAGGTGTACGGCAAGAGCGCGTCCTATGCCGACCTCCAGGATGAGGCCAAGCTCAAGAAGGTCTACGCTGAGATGAAGAGACTTCCTCGTCCGAGGATCGATGTCGACCTGGACGGGATGCCCAAGGGAGTCGCGCTCAAGTTCATGGGCCAGCGGTACATCCCTGATAGCGAGATGTTCCAGCGGCTGGTCGCACCACCAATGCGCGTGTTCCCCCTGGGCCTGGACGTCATGGCGGTTCTCGGCTCGGAACGAGCGGTCGATATCCTGGACAACGTGATGAAAGAGCCCAGACTGTGGGAAGAGTACGTGCCTGAGCGGAACAAGCTTCGGAAGGAGTTCGATGCCGTTCCCGGAACGACATGGCGGTCGAACCTCTACTGGGGATGGATGTGGAGTCTCGACTCGCTTCTTGACCGGTTCGGCGATGGGTATCCGTCATTCATGAGGAACCAGGCTTGGGAGGACAAGAGTCTGAACACATCGCTGGCCAGTTGGGCAGAGCTCAGGCATGACACTATTCTGTACGCCAAGCAGAGTGGAGCCGAATGCGGCGGTGGTGATGAAGAGCCACCGCCTCCCAAGGGCTACGTCGAGCCGAACGTGGAGTTCTATGAGAGGCTGCTCTGGCTCACGAAGGCATCACGGGCCGGGCTGAAAGCTCGCGGGTTGATCACGGCGGAAATGAGCGACAAGTTCGGCCAGTTCGAGGACCTGCTCACTCTCCTTCGGAACATATCGGTCAAGGAACTGACTAACAAGAAGATCACCGAAGAGGAGTATTACCGCCTGAAGGTCTACGGCGGGCAGTTGGAACTGCTGACTCTGTCGGTGATACAGGACGGCGCAACCGGTTGGCATGACATCACCAGTGAAGCGGACAAGGACATGGCACAGATAGCCGATGTGCACACATGGACGAACCAGTGTCTCGAAGAGGGAGTGGGTCATGCTAACGAGATCTACGTCGTCGTCCCGATCGAGGGCAAGCTCTATCTGACCAGAGGCGCCATCTTCTCTTACTACGAGTTTGCGCATCCCCTGTCGAAGCGGCTGACCGATGAGGAGTGGCAGAAGATGCTCAAGACGGGTGGGGCGCCTCCGGCCCCCGCATGGATCAAGAGCTTCATGAACGGCGCGAAGACCGGCGAGGACATCCCCAAGGAGGTACCTCGCACGGGGTGCTGATATCACGACGCCTGATCCTGTGCATGGCGATAATGCTGCTTCCCTGCCTGGGCGGCTGCGGCAGACGTCCGACGATGTTCCCAACGCAGACGGAGCCTGCCGTCACGCTCGTGGCGGTCGGTGACGTGATGCTCGACCGTGCGATCGATGCTCGTATCGAGCGGCATGGCGTCGAATGGCCGTTCGCCGAGGTCAGGGACGTGCTTCGGGGCGCGGACCTGGCGTTCTGCAACTTGGAGTGCCCGCTGTCCGCGGATGGGATCAAGATCAACAAGCAGATCGCCTTCAAGGCAGATCCGGCGAACGTCGGCGCTCTTACGGATGCCGGGTTCGACATCGTGTCCCTGGCGAACAACCATACCCTGGACTGCAATCGCTCCGGCCTGATCGAGACTATCGGTTGCCTCGACGAGGCCGGGATTGCCCACACCGGCGCCGGCGGTACTCCGGCGGACGCGGCGCGACCGACCATCGTCATCGTGAGGGGCCTTCGGATCGCCTTCCTCGCGAGGAACGCCTGGCTCTCCGAGGGCGCATGGTTCCGGCCTGATGCGCCGACTTCCGCCTATCTCGATCCCGAGACGATCGAGTCGGAGGTCCGGAGTGCCTCCCGTCAGGCGGATGTCGTGGTCGTCAGCCTGCACTGGGGTGTCGAGTACAGCACGGTCCCGCGGGAGTCGCAGGTCGAACTCGCGCACAGGATCATCGATGCGGGCGCGGACCTGATCCTCGGACATCATCCGCACGTCCTGCAGAAGGTGGAGAAGTACCACGGCGGAGTGATCGCCTACAGCCTCGGGAACTTCCTTTTCGACTCGGCGTTCCGCAACTGCAAGGAGACCGCGATCCTCAAGTGCCGGCTCTCGAAATCCGGGGTCTCGGATGTCGAGCAGATGCCGGTCAGGATAGAGGATTACCGGCCCGTGCCGGGGAGACAGGGCGCTTCCGGTACAATCACGGGTTTTCACGCATCGGTATTGACTCGTCTGTTCGGTCCGTGGTAGACTGTCGGTGGTGTTTCGACATGAGATCAGACCGGTTTTCGCGCACAAACTGGGCTTGGCGGTGGACGCAGAGGGTTTGTCCGCCGGCTGGCCGAAGCTGATTTCGGCAGAGCATCCGATTCGGATGGCCGTGGGCAAGCTCTGAACGCTCGCTCGCGGCTTCCTGGTAGATAGTCCAAGGGCCTGGGGCGAGACGAAGCTCCCGGCCCTTTCCGTTTGATGGAGCAATGGAGTGCTGGAGTGGTGGGGCCGTGGGATCCGATTACTCCAGTGCTCCGATACTCCAATACTCCAAGGGGGACTTCATGAGCAAAGGACGAATACTGACCGGCGACCGACCGACCGGCAAGCTTCATCTGGGGCACTACGTAGGCTCGCTTGCGAACCGAGTGAAGCTCCAGGATGAGTACGACACCTTCATCATCATCGCGGATGTCCAGGCGCTGACGACGAACTTCGAGTCGCCGGAGCGCCTGCCGGAGGACCTCCTCCAGGTGGCGACGGACTACCTGGCCGTCGGGCTTGACCCCGAGAAGTGTACGATCTTTGTGCAGTCGATGGTCCCGCAGATCGCTGAACTGACGGTCTTCTACTCGATGTTCGTCACGGTGAACGTCCTGCGCCACAACCCGACGATCAAGACGGAAGCCAAGCAGTACGGCTACCAGGACATGACCTACGGGTTCCTCGGCTACCCGGTGAGCCAGGCGGCGGACATTACGTTTTGCAAGGCGAACCTCGTGCCGGTCGGCGCGGATCAGGTGCCGCACATTGAGTTCGCCCGCAAGATCGCGCGGCGGTTCAACGAGTTGTACAAGCCGGTCCTCGTCGAGCCGGAAGCGCTCGTAGGCACTGTCGGACGCCTCGTTGGTATCGACGGGAACGCCAAGATGAGCAAGAGCCTCGGCAACTGCATCTACCTCTGCGACTCCGAAAAGGAGGTCCTGCAGAAGGTCAGCATGGCGGTCACCGATCCGGCCCGGATGCGCCGGACCGATCTCGGCCATCCCGATGTCTGCACCGTCTTCGAGTACCAGAAGGTGTTCAACCCCGACTTCGTTGCCGAGCTTCGTCCTGCGTGCGAGACCGCGGAGATCGGCTGTGTCGACTGCAAGAAGCGCCTCGCCGCCAAGCTGAACGAACTGCTCGAGCCGATGCGCGAGCGCCGAGCGAAGTACGAGGCGAACCCGAAGCTGGTGGAAGACATCCTCCGCGCCGGCACGGAGCGCGCCCGTGAGGAAGGCGCCAAGACCATGGCCGAGGTTCGCGAGGCGATGCATCTGAATTACTTCTAGGGGTTATGGGTTGTGGGTTTTGGGTCATGGGGTTCCCCAAAACCCGAGCCCCGAGACCCGATACCGTCGCCTTGCTTCGTGCAGACGGTTGTGCTATCATCAAGCTGCTCTGAGATACCCGATCGCGGCCTCCTGATGTTGGGGCCGGATTTGAAATCCGGCCCCAACATCAGGAGGCAAAATCGGTGTTTCCGATCCATCCATCCGTGACAACAATGGTGACAGATGACCGTGCTGCTAATCCGGATGGAGGTGGACCGCCGATGATCGGACCCGAGCTGTATGGACGCAGAGTGAGGCTTCGGCCGCTGCGGGACGGCGACCTCGACCGCAGGGTCGAGTGGCTGCAGGATGTCGAGACTCAGGTGTTGTTCACCGGCCGGCCTCTTGCGAAGCAATATGCGTCGCCCGAGGCTTACCAGTGGCGGATCAACCTGGAGACCGACCCATCCGCCGTGGTCTTCGCCATCGATGACCGGACCGGGAGGCATATCGGCTACGTCGATCTTCACCGGATCGACTGGCGGGAGAAGTCGGCGAGGCTCACCATCCTGATCGGCGAGCGATCGGCCCGTGGCGCGGGTTACGGGACCGATGCCATCGAGACTCTGCTCTACTACGCTTTCCGCGAACTCGGTCTGGAAGAAGTCAGGCTCAGAGTGTTCAACTTCAACAAGAGGGCCATCCGCTGCTACGAGAAATGCGGTTTCGTCGTGACCGGAGGCTGGGACGGGATGACACCGGACAGCACCGAGGTCTTCATGGCGATATCCAGAGAGCGGATGCTGGCGCTTCATCCGGATGTCGAGACTCTTCGAGCTGCATAACGTACGCGTGGCCTACGACTCCACCGATGTCCTGCGGGATATCGGCCTCCATATCGACGCCGGCGAGTTCGTCGGCATCGTCGGCCCGAACGGCTCCGGCAAGTCCACGCTCCTCAACACGATGGTCGGCGCGCTCAGGCCGGCGGACGGCATCGTGTCCCTCCACGGACGCGACATCTCCACTATCCGCGGGCGCGAGCTTGCCCGGATGCTGGCCGTCGTGCCGCAGGACAGCCCGGTAGCCTTCGAGTTCACCGTCCTCGAGGTAGTTCTGATGGGTCGCGCGCCGCACCTCGGTCGCTTCGAGCTCGAGAAGCGGTCCGACCTCGATTTCGCAGTCGACGCGCTCAAGCGCACGAACCTGCTTCAGTACGCGGACCGCAGGATCGGCGAGTTGAGCGGTGGAGAGCGTCAGCGGGCGATCATCGCGCGCGCACTCGCCCAGCAGACCGATGTTCTGCTCCTCGATGAGCCGACCGCGCACCTGGACCTGAGCTACCAGGTCGAGATACTCGATCTCCTCAAGCGTGAGAACGGTACCCACGGCAAGACCGTAGTGGTAGTCCTGCACGACCTCAACCTCGCCGCCGAGTTCTGCAGCCGCCTGCTGATGATCAAGGACGGACGCCTGTATGCCGACGGCACGCCGGAGGAGGTCATCACCGCCGACAACGTCCGCCGGGTCTACGGGACATCCGTGTGGGTGCGCAGACATCCGACCTCCGGTCGGCCCTACATCCTCTCTACAGGCAGTCGGGCCTTCTCGGCTCGGTTCGCCGAGGCGAGCGGGGAGTCGAGGCCGAAGGTCCACGTCATCTGCGGCGGAGGGAGCGGGCTGCCGGTATTCACGAATCTGCTCGAGATCGGGTGCGAGGTCACCGCGGGGGTGATCAACATCGGCGATTCGGACCAGGAGGCGGCGGAATCGCTCGGCATCGAGTACGTCGAGGATGCGCCTTTCTCCCCGGTCTCCGAGGCAGCGGAAGCCGCCAACTGGAACTTCATATCGGCCGCCGACGTCGTAGTGGTGGCGGAGACGCCGTTCGGGCCGGGCAACGTGACGAACCTTCGCGCGGCGGTTCGGGCGATGGAGCAGGGGAAGCGTGTGGCGGTCGTCGGACGGCAGGAATCCTACGCCGACCGAGACTTCATGGACGGCGAGGTGCGGAGTCTTCTCAACGGCCTCGCGGAGAGCGGCGCCGCGTGCCTGGAGACGCCGGAGATGGTTGCCGATTGGGTTGCGAAAACAGGGCGACTATAGTATAATCGACTGTCTACGGTGCAGGGCGAAGTACCGCCTGCCGATGCATCCGGTCGGTGTCTCACCCTGCGGAATCCGGGTCCAATAGAACACGGATGCCATGAACAGACAAATGGCACGAAGCAAACTCGTCTGTCTGTTCGTGCCATTCGTGTTCAGCTTTTTGGTCAGGTCTGATCGCCCTACGAGGCCTTGACGACCTTGCCGGCCTTGATGCACTTGGCGCACACCGTTACCTGGCGGGTGCTGCCGCCGTGGGCGACGCGGACCGTCTGCAGGTTCGGATTCCATCTGCGCTTGGTCTTCGGAGCGCGCATGGCCCACGATCCCGAGTGCTGGTGGCGGATATTCTGACCGAACTGCGGACCCTTTCCGCAGACATCACATGTTCGTGCCATTATCGAGTAAACCTCCTCCTGATGCGGTGGAAAAACTGTCGAGTCTCGGAAGTATGGAGACGCACAACGGCCATGATAGCACATATCGGACGAGTTTTGCAAGGCTTTGGATTGGGATATGCGGGATAGGCCGATTCTCAATATCGTGAAGAGCGTGACACCGGTGTCTGCCAACGATACCGTGGGCAGAGCGGCCGAGGCCATGAAGGCCGCCGGGACGACCGAGTTGCCGGTATTCGACACCGGGCGCCTGGTGGGCGTCATCACCGAGGCCGGCGTCCTGTCAGCGCTCGTCAAGCAGGATGGCAGTCCCGATGCGGCGCTCACGCCCGTCCATACCGTGATGTCCACCGACATCGTATGTGGAAACCAGCACATGTCCGTAGGCCGGGCAGCGGAGGTCATGGACGAGCACGGCGTGCAGGTGCTTCCGATAGTGGACGACTATGGCCGCATTCTGGGTGTTGCGATTCGCCAGGACGTCAATGGCGCTCTCACCCTGAGCATGCGCCCGCCGTCGATCGCGGGGCTGGCGACTCCCCTGGGGGTCTACCTGACCACGGGGCACGTCCGCGCCGGGGCGAGCGACATGGCGCTGTTCCTCGCCGGCGTTTCCCTGATGCTGCTGAACTACCTCGCGATCGGATTGGTCGCCGGGTTGGCGTGGGGTGTCGAGCATACACTCGGCTTCAAGCTGTGGACGATCCTGCTCTCGACGTCGGTCGGACCGCCGTGGGCGGAGACCGCGCGGAGCATCATGATCGGCCTGTCGATTCCGCTGTTCCTCGTGCTCCTCAGGGTGGCGGCGCTGTCCGGGTACCATGCGGCCGAGCACCAGGTAGTCCACGCCATCGAGCGCGGCGAGCCGTTGAAGCCGGAGATCGTGAGCCGGATGCCTCGGGTGCATCCGAGGTGCGGGACGAATATCGTGGCAGCGGTGGTGCTGTTCTTCCTCGTGTCGGATCTGGTATCGCTGGAGGTGGTGGCGATGATCACCATCTTCGTCATGGTGTTCGCATGGCGCGTGATCGGTGCGTACTTCCAGCACTACATAACCACGAAGCCGGCGAATCGGAAGCAGTTGGAGAGTGGAATTCGCGCGGGCGAAAGCCTGCTCGAGCAATATCGTGAGAATCCCGCCCGCCAGGTGACCGGTTGGCGGAGGGTGTGGAACACAGGCATGCCCCAGGTGATGCTGGGCGCGGCGTCGATGACCAGCGTCGGGGAGCTTCTGCATAGAGCAGCGCCGACTCTGTTCTGATGTTTTGGAGGAATCTGCCATGGAATCCGACTGCAAGATCACCAAGGATATGACTATCGCCAGGGTTATGGAGCTTTGCCCGCGCGCGCCGGAGATCTTTGCCGCTCACGGGATGGGCTGCGCGATATGCCTGATATCCTCTGCGGAGACAATCGATGAAGGTGCGACCATGCACGGAGTCGACGTCGAAGCGCTTTTGGATGAGCTGAACGCTTGCTCATGCGAGGAACAGAACAAGGGTTAGGAGAGACAATGATTCGGGACAGACTAGCAGCCGCCGTCGAGCAGGCGCTGAATGAAGCCAGGGAAGCCGGTGAGATCCAGTACGACCGGCTGCCCGAGATAACACTCGAGCCGCCCAAGGGCAAGGCATTCGGGGACTACACCACCAACATCGCGATGGTGATGGCGCGAGAGGCCCGCATGGCCCCCCGCCAGTTGGCCGAGAAGATCATCCCCAGGCTTCCAAGTCTCGGCGGCCTCATAGAGCGCGCGGAAGTCGCGGGCGCCGGCTACATCAACTTCTACCTGAAGCCGACCTGGCTCCATGACATCGTTCTGCGGATCGCCGACGAGGGCGAGGCCTACGGGCGCACGGACATCGGCAAGGGGCAGAAGGCCCAGGTCGAGTTCGTGAGCGCCAACCCGAATGGGCCGATCCACGTCGCGCACGGACGCGGAGGCGCGACCGGCGACGCGATCGCCAGCATGCTGGAGGCGCTCGGCTACGACGTCACTCGTGAGTCGTACATCAATGATGCGCGGTCGAGCCATCAGATGCAGTGTTTCGGTCGGTCGATCAACGCCCGGTACATGCAGGCCCTCGGCCAGGATTTCCCGCTCCCCGAGGATGCCTACCGCGGCGAGTACGTCATGGATATCGCAAAGGAGATCGTGGCGGAGCACGGCGACAAGTTCCTCTCTATGCCCGAGGACGAGAGGATCAGGACGTTCACCGATCTCGGCGAAGAAATGATGCTCAGGGAGCAGAAAGCCGACCTGGAGAAGTTCGGCATCAAGTTCGACGTCTGGTTCTCCGAGCAGACTCTGCACGACTCCGGCAAGGTCCAGGAGGCCATCGAGAAGCTTAAGGAGCGTGGGTATGCCTACGAGAAGGCCGGGGCGCTCTGGCTGAAGTCGACCGAGTTCGGCGACGACAAGGATCGGACGCTCGTTCGGAGCAACGGCCAGCCGACATACATCGCCGCCGACGCCGCCTACCACGCCAACAAGCTCGACCGCGGCTTCGACAAGGTCATCGACGTGTGGGGTCCCGACCATCACGGCTACATCGCCCGGACGAAGGCCGCCATTGCCGCGCTCGGATATGACGCCGACAAGGTCGAGATCATCATCTTCCAAGTCGTGCGCCTCTACTCCGGCGGTGAACTCGTGATGATGTCGAAGCGCGCAGGCGACGTCGTGCTGCTCTCCGACCTTGTGGATGAGGTCGGCAAGGACGCGGCGCGGTTCTTCTTCCTCATGAGGAGCCCCGACAGCGGGCTCGACTTCGATCTCGAACTGGCGAAGTCCCAGACGAACGAGAATCCGGTGTACTACGTGCAGTACGCGCACGCCCGAATCTGCAGCATACTCCGGAAGGCGGTGGAAGAGGACGGTCTTCAGATTCCCGCCGCCCGCGATGTCGATCTGTCGGTGCTGGGCCACGAGGCGGAGATCGACCTGATGAAGAAGCTTGGCGAGTACCCGGACGTGGTCATGGAGGCCGGCCGGACATACGAGCCCCATCGGCTCACACGGTATGCCCAGGATCTGGCGGCGGTGTTCCACAGCTTCTACGGCGATTGTCGGGTTATCAGCGAAGATGCGGCGCTCACGGCTGCACGGCTGGTACTCGTGGACTCGACGAGGACGGTTCTGGCCAACAACCTTCGACTGCTGGGGATCAGCGCGCCTGAGAGGATGTAGCTGAATTCTGCGTATATACCTCTGTAGTGGCCGTGCGGCCTCATGGGCCGGACAGCTATCCGGTGGTTTCAGCGGAGAACAGAGCACCATGATGAGAACACTGACCGCTCGAGTAGTCGTACTAGTCTGCCTTGCCATGCTGGCAGTCCCCGGAGCCTACGGGGGAACGTACCAGGACCGGGACGGCAATAAGCACGTATGGACGATCAATGAGGCCCACACTCTGATCTGGGACGGCTCCCCGTATCTGCCGTTCGGGGTGGTCTTCAAGCCCAGATATCTGGCGGCCGCTCAGACCGAGGAAAACCTCGCCGCTGACAAGGCCGATCTCGAGTCGTTCGTCCTTGCCGGCGTGAAGGACATCCTCATCCGCCCGGGCAAACGTGTGTCCACCATTCCGGTCGAGGCGTGGCAGAAGATCATCGACCTCCTCGAAGGCAGTGGGCTCACCTACGGCATCGAGCTCGATGATTCCCCGTATGCGCCGCTGACGGGCTACTCGATCGATCCGGCCTCGAACCGAGTCGCCGGCATCAAGATGCCCGGAGAGGTCACCCGCGAGCTTCCGAACAGCAAGCTCGCCTTCTACGCTCTCTGCGACGCCAGGACCGGAGCGGTGCTGGACCTCGGCCAGGCGATCACCGCGGGTGGCTCGCTCAGCATTCAGGCCGACATCGAGCCGGGCATCGAGCACATCCTCCTCATCTATCCACAGAAGGTTATCGCATATGGGTCGCAGGGATCGGGCCTGCCCGACCTCTGGAGCGAGGTCGATGCGCACCGCGATCGGCTGGCGGCATTCCTGCCCAGGATCAAGTTCGGCAAGGGACTGCGGTTCTTCATCGATCCGTTCGGCGAGCAGTTGGGGCTTCACGGGGATATGGAGTACCTCATACCGACGTCGCCCGGCTTCCGGCTGGAGTACGCGGCGTGGCTCACGCGAAAGTACCGCACGGTTAAGGATCTGAAGGTCGCGTGGTCGGTGCTCGGGCACGAGATCGCATCGTTCGATGAGGCTGTCAGCCTGATACCCATGTGGCGGCAGGGCAGGGGACTCGGCTCCGTCTACAACGACACGACCGGCCGTAAGCATGATGTGAACGTGACGACTACGGCTATCTGGAACGATTTCCTGGAGTTTCGCGCGGAGTCGGTGCGCCAGTATCTCGATCGAGTCTCCGATCTCCTGAAGCGCACGGTGGCCGACGTTCCCGTCGTCTTCACCGCGAACGACCTCCAGTCGATCTTCCTCGGCAAGGGATCGGTCGGCTTTGATGGGCTCGCGGTGCCGTCACGGGGAGCGAAGAGCGTTCAGAATCAGAGCGCGAACGTGCTCTCACTGGCTGAGCACTCGTCCCGCCGCATGTGGATGATCTCCCGGATCGGCACGGACGAGGCGAGTTTCCAGCGGAAGGACCAGTTGTTCGGCTACATCAATGACCTGCGCGACCTCGGGGTGAAGGGATTCTTCGTCGACGAGAGGGCGATCTCTCAGAAGGCGACCGGCGCGAGTCTGCTGATGTGGCTGGCGGAGTACGGTTCGACATCGGCCGCGGACAAGCAGTTCGCCTCGTTCCGCCCATCGGTCATGTATTATCCCTACGGCGCGGAGAAGGCGTCGGTCAGGAAGCTGAGCGGCGGCGTGTGGTGGCTGCCATCGCTCCTGAAGGGGAGCACCATGATGCTCGGCAGCAAGCTCTCGGGATACGTGATCATGAGGCCCGATGCCACGGCCGATCTCTACGTCTGGTCGCCGGACGGTCCGACGCTCATCCACGTCCCGACGGATCAGACCGCGGTCGTCGTCAGGCCGTCGGGAGAGCGGATCGAGGTCAAGCCCAAGAAGAACCGGGTCGAGTTGCCGATTACCGACGAGCCCGCACTGATCACCGGCATTCAGGCGGAGACGTTCCTGCCGGTCGAGGTCGTCGAGGAGGCCATCGGGAAGCTGCGAGAAGTCATCGCGAAGGCCGAGGCGAAGGGTATGGATGTCTCGGCGTATAACGACACGGTCAAGCGCGCTCAGGAGTTGGTGAAGAACAACAGCCTGTTCGTCGGCCTGGATATGGTGCAGGTATCGACGAAGGAGCTGAACCAGCGCATGCAGGGACTACAGGACGCGCCGAACACCGGTGCGAATCCTACCCGGCAGTAGGATTATCCGCCGGCGTCGACTCGTCTGACGTGTCAGGTGTGGAGATACACTATGAAAGCAGTCGTGTTCCTCGAACCGAACAGGCTAGTCATCGAAGACAGACCCGTCCCCGAGATCGGCGAGTGCGATGCGCTCGTCAAGGTGCACGCATGCGGTGTCTGCGGGACGGACCTTCACATATTCGCCGGAGAGCATATCGTGAAATTCCCGGTCGTGCCGGGCCACGAGTTTTCCGGTGAGATCGCCGCGGTGGGCGACAGGGTAACCAACCTGCATGTCGGCGATCGAGTCACCATCGACCCGAACATCGTCTGCGGGACCTGCCGTTTCTGCGCGCGGGGAGAGATTCATCTCTGCGAGAACCTCACCGCGGTCGGCGTTAACTACGACGGCGGGTTCGCGGAGTACTGCCGGGTCCCGGCGGCGCAGGCGTACAAGGTGCCGGACAGCGTGAGCCTCGACGAGGCGGCGTTCGCCGAGCCGCTCGCATGCTGCATCCACGGCATCGATCGGGCCAGGGTCCGTCCTGGGAGCCACGTGGTAGTGCTCGGGGCCGGCTCGGTCGGACTGCTGATGGTCCAGTTGGCCAGGAGCGCCGGCGCTCGCGTGATCGTGAGCGAGCCGGACGAGAGGAAGCGCAGACTGGCGGCCCAACTCGGCGCGGCGGTGCAGATCGATCCGCAGACTCACGACGTGAGAGCCGAGGTCTTTCAGATCACCGATGTCGGCGCGGATGTCGTCATCGAGAGCGCGGGCCGCGCGCAGACCGCCGAACTAGCGCCCAAGCTTGCGCGCAGAGGAGGCACGATCCTGCAGTTCGGGGTCGTCAGCCCGCACGAGATGGTTCAGATCTCGCCCTATGACGTGTTCTACCGCGAGCTGACCATCGTCGGCTCGTTCGTCAACCCGTTCACGCATGCCCGCGCGGTCGAGATGCTGGCCTCGAAGCAGGTCCAGGTCATGCCGCTCGTCACGCACCGTTTCGGTCTCGACGAAGCGGCGAAGGCCCTGGAGACCGCATCAGGCCGCGACGCGATCAAGGTGCAGATAGTATCGGGGTAATGGAGTGGTGGAGTGATGGGCTTTCAGTACTCCAGTACTCCAATACTCCATCACTCCAATCCCCCAGGAGGTTTCATGCCCGGATTCTGGAAGACAATCAGGAAATCATTCGGTGACTCGTACGATTATCTAGGGACGATCATCATATGCAGCTTCGTCTGGTTTACAGTCGTGGTCGGATCGCTGTCCGGCTGGGCAGCTCTAAGGGTCGAGTCGACAGAGGCCTGGATTGGGTTCGCCGCCGCCCTCTACATCCTGCTGCTCGGACCTCTGGCCGCCGGAGTCTACTACGCGGCGCGCAAGATCGTCACGCGTGACGATCCCTCGCCGCTCGACCTTTTCCGGGGCGCGAAGGAGTTCTGGGGCCGGGCCGTCCTGCTCGCATTCAGCCAGGTGTTCATCACCTCGCTGATCTGCGTCAACGCCTGGTTCTACTTCTCGCGTGGGAGCATGTTCTTCCAGGCGCTGGGCATGCTTTTCCTCTACGCTCTGCTGGTATGGATGATGAGCGCGCTTTACCACTACCCGGTAATGATCGAGCAGCGGCCGAGTACCCTCAAGATCATCAAGCGAGGGTTCCTCCTCACGCTCGACAATCCGGCCTTTACCGGCTGCGTTCTGTTTGCTATAATGCTCCTTACTTGCTTCTCGGTAGGCGTGATACTGCCTATGGCGCTTCTCTACATGGGTCTGAGCAGCGTCATATTGACCCGGGCTCTGCGAGCGTTGTTCGTGAAGTACGAGCTTCTCCCACCTGAGAAAGAACCGTCTCCCGACGATGACCCGTGGGAAATGGTTGCCGATGATCCGCATGCCCTTGCGCGTGCGAGACGGGAATCGCGGAAGCACCGTGCAGAGCCTTCCACCGAGGGCGCTGACCCCGATGTTGTCGGTATCGCTGATTGACGACTCCGTCCGGGCCGGCATCTCAACCGTTCAACCCCAGATGTGAAAGGAACTGATTATCATGGCGGATGTAGTCTGTCTCGGCATCCTCGTAGCCGATGTTCTCGGCAAGCCCGTTGATGAGTATCCCGGACGGGGCAAGCTCGTTCTCTGCGATCAGATGGAGCTTCATACCGGCGGCTGCGCGACCAATACCGGGATCTCGCTGGCGAAGATCGGGATCGATACCGGCATCATGGGCAAGGTCGGCGAAGACGGGTTCGGCGACTTCGTGATCAAGACGGTCGAGAGCCATGGCATGGACGCGCGAGGAGTCGTGCGCGATCCGAAGAACAACACGTCCGGCACGATGGTGATGATCCACGGCGACGGCGAGCGGAGCTTCATCCACTATCTGGGCGCAAACGCCACTCTCGTCGAGGAGGACGTCAACTTCGAGTACATCAAGGGCGCGAAGGTCCTTCATATCGCCGGATCGTTCCTGATGCCGGCATTCGACGGCCGGCCGACCGCGAACGTGCTCAAGAAAACCCAGGAGATGGGCATAATCACATCGCTCGATACGGCCTGGGACTCCCGGGGCCGCTGGATGGAACTGCTCGCGCCGTGCCTGCCGTACATGGACTACTTCGTTCCGAGCATCGAAGAGGCGCGGATGGTCACCGGCCAACACGAGCCGGCCGATGTGGCTAAGGCGCTGATGGACCGCGGCGTGAAGGTCGTCGGCCTGAAGATGGGCGAGGATGGATGCTACATCCGATCCGCCGACGCCGAGGTGCGCATCCCGAAGTACGACGTCGAGGCCGTGGATGCCTGCGGTGCGGGCGACGCCTTCGCGGCGGGATTCCTGACCGGCATCGTGAAGGGCTGGGACCTGGAGATGACCGGCCGGTTCGCCAACGCGGTCGGCGCGTGCTGTGTCACCGCCATCGGAGCGACCACCGGCGTCAGGAGCCTGGAAGACACCCTGGCGTTCATGAACGTGAGGTAGTGGAGTAGTGGAGTAGTGGAGTATTGGAGTGATGGAGTGTTGGAGTACTGGAGTATCGGGGTATTGGGAACCCATCACTCCATTACTCCATTACTCCATCGCTCCATCACTTCAGTCGATAACAGATCACCGGAGTTTCCTATATGCTAAGCAGCGAGCTGAGAGAGAAGTTTCTGAAGTTCTTCGAGTCGAAGGGATGCCTGATCGCGCCGAGTGATTCGCTCGTGCCGGACGATCCGACACTGCTGTTCACCAGCGCAGGCATGGTGCAGTTCAAGCCGTTCTTCGTCGGCGAGAGAGTGCCCCCGAAGACCAGGATGACTACCGCCCAGAAGTGCATGCGGACCGGCGACCTGGAGATCGTCGGCACGACGCCGTTCCACCACACCTTCTTCGAGATGCTGGGCAACTTCTCGTTCGGCGACTATTTCAAGGAAGAGGCGATCGCGTGGGCATGGGAGTTCCTGACGGAGGTTATCGGCTTCAAGCCCGAAGACCTCTGGGTGACGGTATTCCAGACCGACGATGAGGCGTACGACATCTGGCACGACAAGATCGGCATTCCGGCGGAGCGCATCGTGCGGCTCGGCGAGAAGTCGAACTACTGGCCTGCGAACGCTCCCAGCGAGGGACCGAACGGCCCGTGCGGTCCGTGCTCCGAGATCTTCTTCGACTTCGGCAAAGATGTCGGCTGCTGCCGGCCGGACTGCGGTCCGGACTGTGACTGCGCCCGGTTCAGCGAGGTCTGGAACCTCGTCTTCATGCAGTACAACCGCGAGGAGGGTGGGGTGCTCACCCCGCTGCCGAAGAAGAACATAGACACCGGCATGGGCCTCGAGCGCGTCTCGGCCGTCCTCCAGCGGACCCCGACGAACTTCGAGACCGACCTGTTCAAGCCGATCATCGAGGCGATCTCGAAGATCTCCGGCCACGAGTACACCGTGGGCGAGACGGAGACCGACATCGCCTTCCGGGTGATCGCCGACCATATCCGCTCGACGGTCTTTTGCATCGCTGATGGAGTGCTCCCCTCGAATGTGGGGCGCGGGTACGTCCTGCGGCGCATCATCCGCCGCGCGATCCTCAAGGGCCGGCTGCTTGGCCTCAACGAGTTGTTCCTCGACAAGATCGCTCCGGTGGTCGTCGAGATAATGCGTGGCCCGTACCCTGAGTTGGTCGAGCGCCTCGATCATATCATCCGCACGACCCGGGCGGAGGAGGAGAAGTTCCGCCGCACACTCGACATGGGCATGCAGAAGCTTGAGGAGGCGATCAGCGACCTCTCCGCGGAGGGCAAGACCGAGATGCCCGGCATGGAGGCGTTCGTCCTCTACGATACATATGGTTTCCCGCTGGAGATCACCCAGGAGATCGCCGCCGAGCGTGGCTTGACTGTTGACGTCGAAGGCTTCAACAGCGCCATGGAAGAGCAGCGGCGGCGCGCCCGCGAGGGCAGCGACATCTCCACCGACGTTTTCGGCGGCAGCCTCGGAGCGCTCGCCGAGATCGAGAAGACCGAGCCTGAGACCGAGTTTGTCGGCTACCAATCCTTCGAGTGTTCGGCCAGGGTCGTCGGCATCCTCAAGGGCGGTGAGTTGGTAGACTCCGCGCAGGCCGGCGACAAGGTGGACGTGGTCCTCGACCGGACGCCGTTCTACGCTGAATCCGGCGGACAGGTCTCCGATATCGGTGTTATCTCGGCCGACGGCACGGAGATGTCGGTCGAGCATGTGGCGAAGGTCGGCAGCCTGAGCATCCATTCCGGCGCGGTCAAGTCGGGCGCGCTCAAGCAGGGCGACCAGGTGACGGCCTCCATCGACGCGCATCGGCGGAAGGCCACCATGCGGAACCACACGGCGACTCACCTACTTCACAAGGCGCTCCGAATGGTGCTCGGCGACCACGTAGTCCAGTCGGGCTCTCTGGTCGAGCCGAACCGCCTGCGCTTCGACTTCTCGCACTTCCAGCCGGTGACCCCGGAGGAGTTGGAGGAGGTCGAGCGGATCGCCAACCGCGCGATCCTCGAGGACCTGGACCTCGAGATTACGGAGACGACGCTCGAGCAGGCCAGGGAAGACGGCGCGATGGCCCTGTTCGGCGAGAAGTACAGCGGCATCGTCAGGATGGTCAGGATCGGCGACTTCAGTCTGGAGCTGTGCGGCGGCACCCACGTCGGTCGAAGCTCGCAGATAGGATTCCTCAAGATCCTGGGCGAGACGGGCGTCGGCGCCGGTCTCCGCAGGATCGAGGCCGTCACCGGCGAGGGCGCTCTGGAGTACGTCCGCGAGAGGGAGAAGCTGCTTGCCGCCGCCGCCGAGATGCTGAAGACCAATCCCGCCAACGTTCCCGAAGCAGTCGAGCGCGCGCTGGAATCCCTCAAGTCGGCGGAGAAGCGGTTCGAGGAGTTGCAGAAGAAGGCCGCCGCCGCTCAGGCGGGCGATCTTGCCTCGCGAGCCGTCGAGATCAACGGCGTCAAGCTGCTGGCTACCAGGGTCGAGACGAGCGATACCGACCAGATGAGCTCGATGGCCGACAGCCTCGGCAACTCGATGCAGTCGGCGGTGATCGTGCTGGCCGGACCGTCGGATGGCAAGGTGACATTCGTAACCAAGGTCACTCCCGATCTGGTGAAGCGCGGCTTCCACGCGGGTAACCTCATTCGCGAGATCGCCAAGGTCGCCGGAGGTGGAGGAGGGGGTCGCCCCGACTTCGCGCAGGCCGGCGGCAGAGACGTCTCGAAGCTGGACGACGCCCTCGCCAAGGCCGAGGAGTTGGTCCGGCAGCAGGCCGAGGCGTAGCCGTCAGACTGCGGATCGGTCCGACCAAGCGCCTGGGAGACCACAATGCGGTTGATGGGTCTCGATGTTGGGGATAAGACAATAGGCGTGGCGGTCAGCGACGAACTCGGGTTCGCCGCGCATCCCGTCACTGTCATCAGGCGCACCGATAGCATCAGGAAAGACATCGGCAAGGTCCGTGAGCTCGCTGATGAATACGGCGTCTCCCGCATCATCGTAGGCATCCCCATCATGCTCTCCGGGACCACGGGCGTCCAGGCCGAGAAGGTGCTCGCATTCGTGGAGGAGATGCGGAAGCGTATCCGTACTCCGATCGAAACCTGGGACGAGCGACTGACCACGTCCGAGGCCGAGCGCGTGCTTATCGAGACCGGTCACCGGCGTGAGAAACGCCGTGAGATCATCGATAAGCACGCGGCCGCCGTGATCCTTCAGTCGTACATGGACCGGCAGAAGGCTGCCTCGCATAGCGAAGAAGTACAAGATGAAGAGTAAACCCGTCAAGATACTGATAGCGTTCGGGATCATCGCGGTGGCCCTTCTCGGGATCGCCCACAGCATGTTCGCCGCTGTCGGGCGGAGCGGGAAGGTCATGGTGATGATTCCCAAGGGGTCGTCAGCCTCCCAAGTGGCCGAGATCCTCGCCGAGAAGGGCATCGTTCGGAGCGCGGTCGGCTTCAAGCTCCTAGCGCGCGTCACCGGTCAGAGCTGCTGTCTGAAGCCGGGAGCGTACGAGCTCGATCCCTCCGCCGGTCCGAGGGCCGCGCTCGACAAGATCGCTCGCGGCGACGTCTCCGCCAGATGGATCACGATCCCCGAGGGATACACGCTTCGCCAGATCGGTGAGCGCATCGAGGCCGAGAAGTCGGGATCCGCCGATCGATTCGTCGAACTGGCGAGGAACGAGGGCCGATCGTTCGATACCTCGTTCACGCATCCCGGCGACAACCTGGAGGGCTATCTCTACCCGGACACGTACCTTGTGCCGATCGGCGCATCCGAGGAATCGATCATCAAGATGATGCTCGACGCGTTCACCAGCAAGGTCGCGGACCCGCTCGCGGACGAGATCTCCCGCAGCGGCATGAGCCTGCACGACTGCATCACGCTTGCGTCTCTGGTGGAGCGAGAGGCCAGGATACCGAAGGACCGCAGGTTGATCTCCGCGGTTATTCACAACCGTCTCAGGATCGGCATGCCCCTCCAGATCGATGCCACGGTGCTTTATGCTCTCGGCTACCACAAGGAGCGCGTGCTCTATCGTGACTACGAGATCGACTCGCCGTACAACACCTATCGAAATCCCGGATTGCCGCCCGGTCCGATCGCCAGTCCCGGCCTGGAATCGATCAAAGCCGCACTACATCCTGCCGACGTAAGGTACCTCTACTACGTCGCACGGCCCGATGGCTCTCACATATTCACGCATACGTTCGACGAGCACAAGCAGGCCCAGCAGAGAGCCAGGAGGGAACGTGCGAACTGATTTCGGCGGTTTTCTCGAGATCTTTCGCCCTAATCTGATGGCTGAGTCCGTGACGTCGGTGGATACGGCCGACCTGTGGGGGCTCGGCATCAGGGCCTTGCTCCTCGACCTGGACAACACTCTGGTCCCGTGGCACCGATACGACGTGCCGGAGTCCGTCCTGGCCTGGCTGAGGGAGGCCGAGTCGCAAGGCATGAGGCTCTGCATCGTCTCGAACACGCGCTATCCGGGGCGGCTGAAGCGCCTTGCCGAGCAGTTGCAGTTGCCGTTCGTAAAGGGCTGGCTGAAGCCGCGGAGGAGCGCATTTCGGCCCGCGCTCGAACTGCTGGGGGCCGCTCCCGATCAGGCGGCGGTGATCGGAGACCAGCTACTGACCGACATTCTGGGTGGTAACAGATTGGGGCTTTACACCATACTCGTGAAGCCTCTCGGCCGGCGTGAGTTCTTCGGGACCAAGATCAGCAGGATCTTCGAGAGAGCTATTTTGCGTGCGCTTGCATCATCGCCGCAGCCATCGGCGATCCCAAGCCGCTGCGCGCGGGAACAATCACCCGATGCTTGCAGTCAAACAGAAGCGGAGCAGTGAGTTGACGAGACCATTGACCGGACGTACCAGGGTGGTCGCAGTCTTCGGACACCCGGTGCAGCACAGCCTTTCCCCCGGAATGCACAACGCGGCATTTCGCGAGTTGGGCCTCGATTTCGTGTACGTTCCGTTCGATGTCTGTCCCGACGACCTTGAAAATGCGCTGGAGGGCATCAGGGCGCTCGGCATAGTCGGAGTGAACCTGACGATCCCTCACAAAGAGCGTGTGATCGGACTTCTGGACTGGGTGAGCCCGGAGGCTCTCGAGATCGGATCGGTGAACACGGTCCACAACGTGGACGGCGTCCTGAAGGGATACAGCACCGACGGCGAGGGCTTCATGAGATCGCTCGAAGCCGAAGGGAAGTCGGCGGACGGCAGCAGGGCCGTCGTGCTCGGCGCCGGTGGGTCCGCGAGAGCCGTGACTCACGCGCTGGCGGTGCATGGCGCTCATGTGGCAGTCGTGAACCGGACGGTCGGCCGAGCGATCGATCTTGCCGAGCAGATGAACGCCGTTCTGAGTGACGAGCACGACGCCGTCCGAGCCGTCGCGCTCGACAGCCCGGAGGCCCCTCAGGTGGTCGCAGAGGCCGATCTTCTCGTCAACTGCACGTCGGTCGGCATGCACCCGAACACCGGCGAGCAGCCCGTACCATCCGAATGGCTGCACGACGGGTTGTTCGTATACGATCTGATCTACAACCCTTTGAAAACCCGCCTACTGGAGGCCGCGGAGGCCGTCGGAGCCCGCATAGCGAACGGCGTCGGCATGTTGGTCTACCAGGGGGCTGCATCACTAGAGATTTGGACCGGTCGGAAGCCGTCAGCGGATACCATGAAGCAAGCGGTCTTGGACGGGTTGGAAAAAATGCCGTAACAACACCGACTGGCGGTTGCGGCAGACAGCCCGGAATGCTATAATGCTGCGGATAACCGCTATGAGCTTACCGGCACGAGATTGGGGAGGCCGTTACTAAATGGCAACGATGAGAAAGGATATCGCGGATCTGCTGGTCGAGGCGCAAGTCATGACCATGGAGCAGTTGCAGCAGGTCAGAGAAGCGCAGAAGACTGCACCCGGGGAGATCGGACAACTGATCATCGACCTGGGTTTTGCTACGGAAAAGCAGGTCATGCAGGCTCGAGCCCGCCAGCTCAACATACCCTTCGTTGATCTGACCACGCAGAAGATTCAGCCCGGCGCCACCGATGCTGTGCCGGAGAATATCGCCAGACGGCATAAGGTCATGCCTCTGTTCAAGAACGGCAACCGACTTACGGTCGCCATGGCGGATGTGAACAACATCATGGCGTTGGACGACTTGCGGTCCGTCAGCAGGCTCCAGATCGCGCCGGCTCTGGCGACGGAAGCTTCCATCCTCGACGCTATAGACCGCAACTACTCCGGCGGCAGCGATTCCGGCGGCAGCGGAGCGGGCGCAGGCCCAGGCGCCGTCAGTTCCGTGCTCGGAGTGCCGTCTACCACCGGCATGGGTGGTCTGGGCGGCGGGCTGGCCAGCGTTCAAGACGCGATCGATTCGTACAAGTCCCGCGGCGATGCTGATGAAGAAGATGTCGATGCGATGGCCAAGGTCGCGGAAGAAGCCCCGATCATCAAAGTCGCAAACATCATCATCCAGCAGGCCGTCGGTATGGGCGCCAGTGATATCCACATCGAGCCTGACAGACGCCATGTCCGCGTGAGATACCGCGTTGACGGCGTACTGCACGAGGAGATGACAGTTCCGAAGTACATCCAGGCGCCGCTCATCTCCCGATTCAAGATCATGGCCGATATGAACATCGCCGAGCGGCGTATCCCGCAGGACGGACGTATCGGCGTCCGGAAAGACGGCAAGGACTTCGACCTACGTGTGAGTTGCCTGCCTACGGTATACGGAGAGAAGATCGTATGCCGAATTCTCGACAAGTCCAGCGTCATGATCGGTCTGACCAAGCTCGGGTTTGCCCCGGAGAACCTGGCCAGGCTCGAAGACCTGATCGTACAGCCAAACGGCATGATTCTGTTGACGGGACCTACCGGTAGCGGCAAGACAACCACGCTTTACTCTGTTCTACACAAAATCAACTCCATCGATAAGAACATCATCACCGTCGAGGACCCGGTCGAGTACCAGCTAAACGGCATCTCCCAGGTGCAGGTGAACAACAAGGCGGGACTGACATTCAGCACCGCTCTCAGATCCTTCCTGCGCCAGGACCCTGACATCATCATGGTTGGTGAAATGCGCGACTTGGAGACCGGTGAGATCGCGGTCGAAGCGGCCCTGACGGGTCACCTCGTCCTCTCGACGCTGCACACGAACAACGCTCCGTCTGCAGTAATCCGAATGGTCGATATGGGCCTTGAGCCGTACCTGATCTCCGCGACGGTCATCGGCGTGATCGCGCAGAGGCTTGCGAGAAGGGTCTGCACGAACTGCAAGGAAGAGTATCAGGCTCCCGCGTCTGAACTTCGCATCCTCGGCTATCAGCCCAAGGAGAAGGACGAGGTCGTTACCCTGGCTAGAGGCCGCGGATGTGAGCTGTGCAGACATACCGGTTACAAAGGCCGAACCGGTGTCCACGAGATGATGTGCATGAACGATGAAATCGCGGAGTTGGTCGTGCGTCGCGCTCCGCTGGCTGATATCCGCGAGGCGTCGAGAGCAAACGGTATGACGGAGCTGCGCCAGGACGGCCTCGAGAAGGTGCTTGCCGGAATCACCACCGCCGAGGAGGTCAGAAAGGTCGTCTTCACGGCAGGACAGCACTAAGATAGCTCAATCAGCCTTCAGTGACCAAGTCCATCAGACGCCGGCCACCGATCACTGATCACCGGTCACTGATCACCGAATACCGGACACCGCTCACTATCCCTGGAGGTGTGTTTTGCAGGAAGGTATGCAAACAACTGAGATGAGGCCCCGCCAAGCGTCGAGAACCATCCCGCTGGACGAGGTCCATATAGATGATCTGCTGCGCCTGATCGTAGAGAAAGGCGCGTCCGACTTGCACCTTGCGGTCGGCGTGCCGCCCGTTCTGCGAATCGACGGCAAGCTAATCCATACGAACTATGACAGACTGACCCCGCGAGACAGTCAGCGGCTGGTCTACGATATCCTCACCGACGAGCAGATCCAGCGGTTCGAATCCACCCTGGAGTTGGACTTCTCGTACTCGATCGCCAAGCTATCCCGATTCAGGGTCAACATCTTCCGCGACAAGGGAAACATCGCAACGGCGTTCCGAGTCATCCCCACCAGGATTCCGACGATCCGTGAGTTGGGTCTTCCGCCGATTCTCGAGGATCTGACCCACAAGCCCAGAGGACTCATCCTGGTCACCGGGCCTACCGGATCAGGCAAGTCCACGACCCTCGCCGCGATGATCAACCAGATCAACAGCGAGTCAGCCCATCATATCATCACGATCGAGGACCCGATCGAGTACCTCCACACCCACAAGATGAGCGTCATCAACCAGCGCGAACTCGGCCAGGATACCCAGTCCTTTGCCAATGCGCTGAGAGCCTCTCTTCGAGAAGACCCGGACGTCATCCTGGTCGGTGAGATGCGAGACCTCGAGACGATCTCGACCGCCATTACCTGTGCGGAAACAGGTCACCTGGTGTTTGCTACTCTGCACACCAACAACGCACCGCAGACCGTCGACCGAATGGTTGACGTCTTTCCGCCGGAACAGCAGGAGCAGATCCGCTTCATGCTGTCGAACAACCTGGAGGCCGTCATCTGTCAGACGCTTCTGCCTAGAGCCGGCACCCCGGGCCGCGTCTGCGCGATGGAGATCATGACCGCGTCGCCCGCTATCCGCAACCTGATCCGCGAGGCCAAGGCGCACCAGATTACATCCGCCATTCAGACCAGCGGAGCCCTCGGTATGCAGACCATGGACCAGAGCCTCCGTGATCTCTACCTGAAGGGCCTCATCAGCTACGACGACGCACTGGCGCGCGCCATGAACCCTGTGGAGTTCAAGACCATGGTGTCCACAACAGGGGGAGCCGGCGGTGGCCGCCCGGGCCCCAGACCTAATGGTAATGGAAATCTTTGAGGGAACGCCCCCGGCCTGATGTGCCGGGTGGGAGGTGATCCGGATGCCGAGTTATGCTTATACATTCAAGGACACGACAGGCGCGCTGAGACAAGGGTCTTCCGAAGCCGAGAGTGAGGCCGTACTCGCCCGTAAGCTCCAGGAGCAGGGCTATATGGTCATGAAGATCCAGCAGGTCAAGAGCGCCAAGCCCAAGTCCGCGGGCGGCGGTTTCGGCCGCGTCAAGCTCTCCGACCTGTCGATCTTCTGCCGCCAGTTCTCCACCATGGTAGATGCCGGCGTCTCGCTCGTCCGATGTCTGAACGTCCTCGGTGAGCAGACCCAGAGCGCCAAGCTCCGCCGAGTCATCCAGGACATCGAGCAGGAGGTCCAGGCAGGACAGACTCTCTCGAAGGCGATGAGCAAGTATCCCAACGTTTTCAGCAATCTGTTCGTCGGACTCATCCGTGCGGGTGAGGTCGGCGGCGCGTTGGAGGAAAGCCTGCAGAGATTGTCATCGTTCCTCGAGAAGGACATGGAGTTGCGCCGTAAGGTAAAGGGCGCGATGACCTATCCGTGCATCGTCATGATCGTCGCATTGATCATCGTCATCGGACTGGTCACCTTCATCCTTCCGAAGTTCATCGAACTGTTCACCGAGCTCGGCATGAAGGAGGGTGACATGCCGGTGATGACCGTGATGCTCATGAACTTCAGCCACTTCCTTACCAGCAAGTGGTACTTCATGGTCATCATCCTGGTCGCCTTCGTCATAGCGTTCCAGATGTTCGTCAAGACGAAGATCGGCCGGCGTTCATACGACTGGTTCAAGCTCAAAGCGCCGGTTTTCGGCAAGTTGAACCACAAGATCTGCCTTGCCAGATTCTCCCGGACGCTCGGCACTCTGCTCATAAGCGGCGTACCGATCCTCCAGGCGATGGAGACCGTCGCAGGCACCGTATCGAACGACATCATCGGCGATGCGATCCTCGAGGCCAGGACCAGGATCCGTGAAGGAGACCGGATCGGCGATCCGCTTCAGAAGAGCAAGCTGTTCCCGCCGATGGTCGTACAGATGATCAACATCGGTGAGGAGTCCGGCGCTCTCGACCAGATGCTCGGCAAGATCGCGGACTTCTACGAATCGGAGGTAGACGTCGCTCTGCAGAGCCTTACGTCAGCGATCGAACCTCTCATGATCGTATTCCTGGGAGGCGCCGTAGGCTTCATCGTCATCGCCATGTTTATGCCATTGCTCGCGGTTATCAACAACCTGACGGCGGCCGGAGCATAGAGCTTAGGAAGAGCGGACCCCTTAATGCCGGAATGGCTTGGCATAACAATAGCTTTTGTCTATGGAGCGGTCGTCGGCAGCTTCCTGAACGTATTGATCTGGCGGATGCCCAGGGATGAGTCGATAGTCAGACCGGGTTCCCACTGCCCGAACTGTGATACGCTGCTGAGGGCGTGGGACCTGGTCCCGTTGTTCAGCTTTCTGATCCAGCGGTGCAGGTGCAGGTACTGTAAGTCCCCGGTGAGCTGGCGATACTTTACCGTAGAGCTGCTCACCGCTGTGTACTTCGCAGTCCTGTACTACGTGTATAGCTACGACCTGCTGACGTTCGTCTCGTATGCGCTGTTCGGGGCGGCGCTGATCGCCATCTTTTTCATCGATCTCGACCACTGGATCATCCCGGACCAACTCAGTATCTTCGGCATCCTGATCGGCATCGGCCATGAGGTGGTCGGTCTGGCGCTAAGGCGTGAGGGATACGAGGCGTTCCGGATTCCGTTCCCGGGACTCGAGAACGGTCTGCCGATACTGCAGTCGCTGGTTGGGATGGTAGTCAGCGGAGGGATCTTCCTGGCGATAGCGATCCTGAGCTACTACGTGTTCAAGAAGGAAGGTCTCGGCGGCGGAGACGTGAAGCTCGCAGCCGCCATCGGAGCGAACCTGGCGCTGAGCGAGGCGCTGCTCTCGTTCTTCCTGGCCGTCGCTCTGGGGAGTATCATCGGGGTCGGCCTGATAGCAATCGGCAAGAAGACTCGGAAGGACTACGTGCCGTTCGGCCCGATGATGGTCGCCGGCGCGCTGATCGCCATATTCTACGGCGCGGAACTGATCGAGATCTGGAGATACTACGTCGGGTTGAGTTGAACCGGCCTGTGTTATCGATAGGACCTATTCCACCGGACGATGGAGGAACCTACTATGCTGAAGAAACGAAACGGTTTTAGCGTCATCGAGTTGCTGACCGTGATTGCAATTATCGGAGTGCTGGCGGCATTCCTGTTCCCTGTGGTCGCATCATCGAAGGCGAACGCCAAGAAGACGCAGTGCATCAGCAACATGCACCAGATCTGGACGGCCATGAAGGCTTTCCAGCAGAACGAGGGCAGGTATCCCGACTTCATTGCCGGCCCGTGCCCCGATGGTGGTTCGGGAGCGATAAGCATCAAGGACACGCCGGGTGTCGTGGAGGGCCGCGCTACATCCCTGTATCCCGAGTACATCAAGTCAGAGCAGATCCTCTACTGCCCTATGGCGGTCAGGAACGGGGCTGGGCGCGAGTTCACGTACATGGATACGATCGACGACCCGATGCACGGATTCCCCAACCTGTCGAGCGGCTATCGGTGGGAAGGTCTCGGCGGAAAGCCGTTCAAGATCTACCCGTACAGCACCTATGACGTACAGATACCGCGAAACCGGAAGCCTGCCGGTGGGAGCCCTATTCCGTGGGAGGTCCACTACTCGCCGATGTGGCTCGACTCGGAGAAGTCTCCGCCGGATAAGCCTTGGCTGGATACCAATCCCTGGTATGTTCGCCAGCTCAGGTGGAAGGTGCCGCCCGAGGACACTGTCGTGACCTGGTGCAGCTACCACCGTGAGGGCAGGGGACCGAACGTCGATGCCGGCAGCATGGATCTCGTACTCTTCCTTGACGGCCATGTGAAGCCGTTGTCGTCGGCCCGACTCTACGACAATGATTATGCGACGGTTGACTGGACGGTCGTTTGGAAGAATGCAGTCCCGTAACTAGTACCTGATTTTGGCACCGAGAGGTAGCTGCTCGGCGGCTAGGCCGGGCAGTTACCTCGTTTGGTGTCTGCGGACGGAACATTTCCCCCTGCGAAATAGTCGTAGAAGAGAGGCGGACGAGGCATCCGGGCAGGGGCATTCTACTCATGACAGGACAGTTGGTGAAGCTCATGCGGCTTCGATCTCACATCACAGATAAGCGCGGTATGTCACTGGTCGAGGTGCTAGCGGCCCTCGCCGTGTTTGTCATCGGCATATTGGTCATCGTCCGCATGTTCCCTCCGGGCTTCTTCGTCGTGAAGCAGAGCGAGAACGTCACTCTGGCGAACCGGCTTGCCCAGGCGGAGTTGGAGCGGCTCAAGGGCATGACCGTCAACCTCCCGGCCGGCATCCTCGGACTCGATCCCGCCACGGGAAGCGTCCTGACCGGCCTCGACCCGGATGACATGGACCCGCTCACGGTGCCTAGTGTGGTGGCCGCCGATCAGTACTACTACAGCGACGTCAACAAATCCCGGCACATCTACTCCGAGTCGACGAAGATCCCGGCTCCGATGAAGTCGCCCCTGTACAGCACGACCAACAATCCGCAGGTCTCGATCTACATTCTGAACTTCAGCCCGGTTGACGGCACTGCACCGAACTCCATTATCGTTCGAAGTGGGCCGATGAGACGGCGAAATATCCCGGAGCAGGGACGGCCGATCCGCAGTTCCTCCGAATACGCGATCGACTACAAGAATGCCAAGCTGTACCTGCGTCCAGCGGGCTACCCCCGCGAGTACGTGCTCTCCTACTCATACTGGGTGAGCGGCGGCGGGCGGCCCGTCATGATGTCAGTGCTGAGCGCCATAGTTACGGTACCCGCGAATCACCCGGACCCGGTCGACATTCTCCTGCCCGGAGGCGGCCCGGTCAGCGGCGTCTCCGGCTTCGGCGGCATAGACTACGGCAGCGAATCGGTGCACAGGAGCTTTCGGCATGTCGCGTCAAACAACGTCGACAACTTTACTCCGGGCGAGCCCTACGAGTTCGTGATCCTGGACGGCACACAGGGCGTGATCGCGTTCAACCCGGCGGGATACGGCTATGAAGAGACGACGGCGTGGGGCAGGGTGCCTCTGACCGCCTACATAGACTACGACGTGCTCGACTGGCATATCATCCGCGAGGAGCGGAAGCTCCCCGAGCCCGATCAGATACGGAGCCCGGCTGACCTCGATGTGAAGCTGACTCTTCGCTTCATCAAGAACGCCGGCCTGTCGGATGTCGCCAACCCGGGTTATCCGCAGACCGTCGAGATCGACGGCAACAAGTACGTCGGCCTGCATGCCCGCATGCCGTACAGCATACTGGCGATAGATGCCCAGACCGGCGAGTGGTTCAACGAGGAGTCGAAGCTGGCCGGCGGCTCATCCGAGTGGGCTATGACGGTGAACTACAAGGATGGCATCATCCGCTTCCACCAGAGTCTGGCCGGACGCACGTTCCGCATCTACTACCGCGCGGAGGGAGATTGGGCGCTCCAGGTCTACAAGTCTCACGAGGCCTACCGTCAGAGTGGACTGGATAATCTGGGTACGGGCTCTCTGCTCGACTACCGCGAGTGGTGGGCGGACTCCGTCAATGCGAGTGATGGTGTTCCCTATTACAACAGTGTGATCCATTTCCCCAAGTGCTACTCGGGCATGAACGTCGCGCTCGACTACACCTATCGCATAAAGCACGGGAACAAGTACTACTACTACAACGTAGACGGCGATACGTACACCACCGACAAGAGCCTGGGCTTCACGGATACGTGCGCCATCGACCCCATCACGCGGATCGCTCAACTCCGCCAGGTGGACGTAAGCAATGTCGAGATCATCAGCATCTCCAGGGTCTACGGAGTGTCGGTCGGCACCAGGGTCATATGGCGCGAGGGCAGCCGGGCGTTCAACGCCGGCCAGTGGAGAAAGGTCAACCTGCAGACATACCTGATGAGATTGCAGGACTAGCTCGTAGTGGTCGTGCCTCCGCGCCGGTCAGTGCGATCCCTGCGATCTCTGACGGCTCCGCCGTCAAGCACCGGCGGCAGAGCCGCCTGCGATCAATGTGGGGTCGTGCCTGGCGCCGCCTGCAAGAGGGCAGCCGGCCGGTACGGAGGGTTCATCCGCCGGCACGTCGCAGACATGCGAAAGTGTGCGGCCTCTACGCTCCGACCTCGTCGGAGGAGACACGAACGATGAGATATACGGCGAACAACAGAAAAGGCTTTACGCTGGTCGAGATCCTGGTGGTGGTTGCGCTCACCATCGTGATCCTGGGCCTCGTGTTCGGGCCGGTCATATCGAGCTTCAACTTCACGCGCCGCGCCGAGACGATGGTCCGAGCGCAGGACAACGCCCGGTTCGCGCTCGAGCAGGTCAGCCGCGAACTGGCGGACGCCATGTTCGTGTATGATAATACCAATCAGCCGATTACCTTGGGTCCCAGCGGATCTCCGATGGATGTGCCCGTGCTCTACGCCAAGGTAGATATCGTGCTGCCGAGGATGCGCGGGTACTGCACCAACCCTGGCCACCCGGCCGGCACGCGGAAGGACTGGCCTCGCCACGATCCCAACTTCCCTGAGTTGGACGAAACGAGTCCGAATTGCCCGATCTGTGGAAGTCCGCTGGAACTCCGGCCCGCACAGCCCCTTGCCGCGGACACATACATCGTGCGCTACTTCATCGGCCTGAGGGACCCGACTCTGCCGTACTCGAACCCCTACACCAACAGGTTCGCCACCGGCACAGACAATATGTATGTTCTCTACCGGGCGGAGTTCAGCCCGTATGACGACAGGCTGTTCGCGAATGCCGATGCCGAGCATTTCCAGGAGAACCTGAGGAAGCCGGACTTCTTTTACGAGGAACCGTATTGTCGGGCGTGGAGGAAGATCAGCCGTGCGATCGTGACCCTGGAGAACACCGACCTTATCATCCAGGAGTTCGACAGCAGCGGCCAACCGTTGCCGGGCCCCGTGATCACCCCGACGGTCAAATTCGCGCCGACCGCGATCTACAACGATCCGCTCGTGCCGACCACCGACTCCGACGGCGACCCCGAGCACGGCGAGCCGCTTCCGACCGTCTTCAAGGCGAGCTACGGCTACTGGACGACACCGATCGAGGTGACGCTCCTGCGCGGCGATATCGCCTACAAGGCCCAGCAGCCGCCGGGCGGGGACTGCGTGATTTGGAAATACCCGCCAAACGGATCGCCGAGCGCGATCTTCAACATCACCAAGTACATGAGAACGAAGTCGGCTCCTGATCCTGGCGATGGATCATTCATGGGATGGAGATACGGGGTAGGGAAGATCGAACCGGTCAATCCCGAGGTGGCGTTCACCATCGACGTGAACAAGGGCATCGTCAACTTCGCGTTCCCCGTGGTGGACATCGCGAGGAGCGAGGCTTTGAGCAGCTCCATCGGCAAGATGGCGGTCAGCAAGGTTGCCAGCACGGATATCATCAACCAGGCCTATGATGACGCGCTCGGCGCCTACAGGGACCGCTATCGCGCACTGTGGATAAACGATCCGGACACCGATCTGCGGCCGATTGCCGGAGATCCCACGGTCGTTCCCGGCTCCGAGCGCGTGGTCGCACCGGATGCGGCCCCGGGTCCGAACAAGGGCCGGCCGATCAGATACGGGCGGGTCCCAACCTATCTCTATGAGCCGGGTCTGAACCAGTATCAGCTCGATGTGAACTACCAGGCGGTCGATACGAATGGGAATCTCATCCCCGGCAAGACCGGACTCGCTAGTCTGTTCTTCCACTCCTATCAGACATCCCAGCCCGGCTCGGGAGTGCCGCTTCCTGCCGGGACCGACAACGTATTTGTCTACTACGAGATCCAGAACAACAAGAAGGGTGACACCCTGCGCGCCAACTACGTCACCAAGAGCCTGATGACCGTCACGATGGGCATCAGGATATACGATCCGACCTCCGGCAAGCCGGAGACCGTTCAGCTTACGAACAAAGTAAGGTTGAGGAATATAGCTCAGTGATGTTCACACATACACGGATGATCAAGGTTCATACCGGGTTGGAGACTGCAGACTGCAGACGGCAGGGTGTCGGGCCTGCTGCCGTGCTTCGGAGTCAGAGCGGACAGTCGCTGCTCCTGGCGCTCGCGGTCATGTTCCTGCTCGTGTTCATCGGTGGGGTGTTCATCGGTGTCGTCGGACGGAACATCATGAGGGCGCAGAGGAGCGGCGAGGTCATCAGTGTCCAGTATCTGGCCGAAGCCGGTATCCGCTACGCCGACCACCAGCTCACATACAGCGAGCAGGGCGCCGATTGGCGGCCCGTGCCGGAGTACCCCGACCTGGTGAGGCATCTCGAGCGCGGTGACGATATCACGTCGGAGACGCCGATGCCGAATCCCGACGATCCCGATTATACCTGGCTGATGCAGGGCTTCACCCGTTACACCTATGGCAAGGGCCGGTTCCTGCTCAGAGTCACATACCGACCGAAGCCGGACGACCCGATGTCCAAGTACATCAAGATCGAGTCGATCGGCCGCATGGGCGTCGTGGACCCGAACGATCCGACTACCTATCAGACCAAGCAGCCGATCCGCCTGCGCAAGGAACTGGTGGCCTACAAGCCGATCGCGATCACCGACTACGCCAGGTTCATCACGAACAAGGACCGCAGATCGACGGCAGCGGCGCTCGGCGCTCCCGGATTCATCACTGCTTTCGGTGAGGTGCGCAAGGACCCCGACGGCAACGACGTGTTCTACGGCGCGCCGATCCGCGTGAACGGCGATCTGATCTGGCACGGACGAAACCTCATCTGGCTCGATTCCCTGAAAGGCCAGGCCGTCGAGGTCGCCGGCAGCATCTTCCACGAAGACTCGATGGGCGGCGCGGCCTCGATGCCCGCCGGCGTCAGAGTCAGCGCTCTGACGAGCGAAGGCATTCTGGTGGGCGATGCGGTCGAGAGCAGCCTGAACTCGTTCCTGACAACGCCGATGCCGTCGGGTGACCTGGGCAAGTTCCCGAGCGACATCGAGATGGGTTGGTACCGGGACGGCAACTCCGGCGAGGATGCCGGCGGCCGCCCTAGACAGATCACGCGTCTCGAACCGCCGAACCTCGATGCGATCGGCGTCAGCGGTCGGCTGAGCCGGTACCGCGAGCTCACCCGAAACTCCGGCGAGTGGCGTCAGTACACCGATCCCGATACAAACGTAACCACCTGGTACAACACCGGCTACTACGGCTGGGGTGAGGGCATCTACATCGACAATAACGACGACGTCCAGAGGGAGAGCATCGGCTACACACTGCGCGCCGACTGGACTCAGCCCGGGTCGTCGGAGTTCTGGCATGGCCCGTACTACGCCCCGCCCGGCGTGACTATAGAGATCTTCCCGTACGACCTGGACAACGCCGATGGTGACAACAACCCCGAGACCGGCCCAGACCTCAGGATCACCAGGAGCGACGACACTCGGTACGTCTGGAAGAACGCGGACGGCAGGCCGATGAGCGAGACCGGTGAGCAGATCATCATGCCCTATCCGAGTAACGGTATCATCTTCGCGGAAGGCAACATCCGCGTGAAGGGCATGCTCGCCAGGTGCAACAACCGGCCTCCGGACAAGCGCCAGCAGCTCACCATCGTGTCGGGCGCGACGATCTACATCGAGGGCAGCATCCTGAAGTATCGCGATCCGAACAAGCAGCCGGATGATCCCGACTACATCGACCAGACCTGTTCGGTCGCCCTGCTCGCCGAGGACTACGTATGCGTCAACACGACCCAGTTCTTCGGCCCGCTCAAGGAAGTGCCGTATCCCGGACCGGGATCCAGCTTCTTCGACGTGTCGCCGGTGTCAGCGTTCTGGTTCAACTTCGCGTTCGGCGAGAACCCGACGGAATGGAACAATGGGAACGATCCCGTCCCCGTCGAGCTGTTCGTTCGTCATGCATCCGCTCCGGGTGGCGCGAGCTACATGAACATGCTCATCAACTGGCCGCCGCCGGATGCCGTTGCGAGCGCGAACCCGTATCACTCATTCTACAAGTTCTCGGTCGGCGGCGAGATCGGTCTGTCCGAGTACATATATCCGCTCGGCCATCCGCAGTTGTCGCCCGCATATGCGAGCCAGCAGTATGAGAGCTGGGAGCACGCCGTGTTCCTTCTTCTTCCTGCGGCTCCCGAGGTCAATGGGCTGTACGACCTCGACCCGAGACCCGGCGTCGAGAACAGGATCGGACTGCAGCTCGATCAGAGCGGAAAGCTCCCGACGCCGCCGCAGGACTACTATGTCTCCAGAGTGGCCGTGCTGCCGATGGACGTCAAGATCGAAGCGATTTTGTACGCCCAGAACAACTCATTCTTCATCATCCCCGGCGAGTGGTTCAACCCCGACCCCGAGGATGTCTGCAGCTACGATCAAGCCGGCATTCCGACTCCGCTGGGCGAGAAGCGGCTCACGGGCAGCGCGCTCGATCCCAAGTGGCCGTTCCACGGTGAGCCGATCGATCTGCGGATCGAGATATCCGGCGCGATCAGCGAGAACATGCCCGCCTCCGTCGGCGATGCGAGTTCCTGGATGGAGAAGTGGGGATGGATCCCGATCATGCACGGCAACAGCGGCGAGCTCACGCGCGATTACCGGTCCCCGCTCGATCCGGACGATCCGAACTGCCCGAAGCGCAAGGGGCTGACGATCAAGTACGACAATATGCTCTCTCATCCCGTCGAGCCGGCAAAGGGTGCGAATCCTCCGCATCCCTACGCGGGGATTCGCCAGGATGAGTTCGGCAGGCCGCTCCCTATTGCTCCGAAGCTGCCGGTCAGCCCGCAGATACTCTACATGGGCAAACCCTCCTAGTAGTGCGCAGTAGAGAGTGCGGGGCGCGAGGTCGGCTGCAGTCCGCGGTTCGCGGCCTGCAGTCTTCGCTTGAACTTTGAACGCTTGAGGACCTCCGACTTCGGGAACAAGACCGGAATCGGAATCGTTTAATAAGTAAGATACGCCGGGTCCGCCCGGCTCGACCGGGGTGATTACCATGAGCAACCGGACAATACGCATCCTGATCATCGCGACGCTTCTGACCGTCTTCGTGGCGGGACTGGCGCATTCCGCGAGCTTCACGTATTCGAGCCAGCGCAAGGAGATCAAGGCCGGGGTGCTGATCTTCCCGGCGGCGGACGGCAAGTACACGGTTCGGTCCGCCGCGCCGTACGTATTCCACGTGCTGAATGAGCGGCCGGACGTCAAGCCCAAAGGATGGGAGTTCGTGAACCCGCTGGCGCCTTCCACCGTGAGTGACGACTGCGCGCTCAGGTGGGGCCTTTCCGCGGGCGTCCCGATCAGCAAGAACATGGCTTGCTACTGGGAGGTCAGGATCGACTCCGGACTGACGGAGTTGTCGCAGTTCGATATTCTCTACATCGGCCTTCAGGCGAGCAGGAATCTGACCCGTGAGCAGAGAGAGAAGCTGCGCAAGGTAGCGGATGCCGGCGGACTGCTCTGGATCGAGAACTGCTCGACCGGCAACATCGATCTGAACAACTTCGTCACGCCGGCGCTCCTGTTCAGAGGCGGCTCCGGAGGTTGGGCCGGCGCTCCGAATCGGATGCACCCTCTGGTACACCGCCCGTACGATCTCTCGTGGGACGAACTCAGCACCCTGGGCACCGACCCCAACGAACTCAACGGATCGGGCCGGCATTTCGTCGGCGGCCGGAGAGTCGATTGCGGCCCGGGCGGCGCCAGGTATTTCCACACCGTCATCGGAACCGGCAGCAATCCCGCGGCCAATCCGATCCTCTCCGCGTCGCAATACGGCAGCGGGCACATCGTGGCGAGCGCTGAGCCCATAGGGTTCGCCATCAGCGCCTTCGGGTCGTCCTTCGTGAACGTCTCGACTCTGCTTTACAATCACGCCACCTGCCCCGGGGACCGCATCTCGCTCGCGCCGGGCGAGGACCTGAAGGCCGCGGTGAACATCATATCCTGGGGCGGCGAGCACACCACCTTCCACAAGAACGCGCGACATACCGGCTACTCCTACGACGAGGTCACCGCCCCGCTCGCTTTGAAGTGGAACTACGACGGGCAGAGGGAACTCGGAATCACCACCGGCTCGTCGGCCGCGATACTGAACGACATGGTCTTCTATGTGGACGGCAACGGCTGGCTCCATGCATTCGATCTGTCGCCCGCTCAGGACCTCGACGGCGATGGGAACCCGGATGACGGCGTAAGCGCTGACTTCCGATCCGACTTCTCCGCCGGCAAGCAGTACGATGAGATCTGGGCTCAGCCATGCCCCTCCCCGGCATCGTCTCCTACCGTCGCATATGTCCCGGTCGGCGGAGGAGATTACGCTCCCGCCGTGTTCGTGGCAACGGCGAACGGCGAACTGCTCGGTTTCAACGCCGTCACAGGCGCGGACCTCGGGAATCCGCTCGTGACCATGAACCCTTACCCGGCGGATGTTGCTGCCAAGGGCGTAGTGAACGTTCCCGCTCCGACATACTTCGACGGCGTCCTGTACGCCGGCGATGGGAAGGGCTTCCTGTGGGCGAAGGACCTGTTCTTCGGCAATGATTGGAAGTGGCCGCTGACTCCTCGCCACCTTCCGCCCTCCACGACCTCGCCGACCGTTGGGTTCTTCCGGAATCCGATCACGGGAAGCGTCGATCAGTTGGTCTATATGGCTGCGAGGGGCTTGCCCGGGTCCATCAACGGGTGTGTGTACAGCTTCCCGGTCAAAGTCTACAACGAGGTGCTGACCCCTGATCGCAGTACTCAGAACCGGTACAACGTGCGCAACTACCAGCGAGTGGCGATCAAGGAGGGGGCCTACTCGGTATTCCGCGTCGCGCCCGGCGGCCAATTGCAGGACATCACGAGCAATGCCACCATTCGGCAGCCCGGTGCGTTCGATATTGATCCAGGCGTCATCAGTCCCGGCGACACGATTATTGCCGACTATGAGCTCGATTTGACGCGTACCGACTATCCGCCTGAGCATCGCCAAAGGCTGGAAGTGAAAACCCCTCCTCCTCCGGGCTCGGGAAATCCGCCAGGCGTCGGCATAGTCTCGACGCCGGCCGCTTCGTCGAAGGACATTCTCTACTACGGCACGGAGAACGGCTCGCTCTATGCGGTCATGGAAGACGGGTGGGGCATCACTACCAAGTGGCGTTGGTACCTCGGGGACCTGGCCTCGGTGGACCCCGGCGTGTTCCCGGCGGCGCCCGACCTCGCTACGGGAAGTGTGATCGGATCTCCCGCGGTAGGCGAGGACAAGGTGTACTATGTCGTCCAGGGCGGCGGCAGCTCGTACATCCTGGCGTTCGACGCCGATCCTGTGTTCCGCCTGAATGTCGGCAGTTCCATCGACGACAAGCGCCAGGTGGAAGTGATGCAGATGGACACTATGGATGCCGGCAGGCCGACCTCTTTTACCGGGGCCGAGGAGGGAACCGACACCTCACGCCGCCGCGTGACATTCAAGGTGGACTACGCCAAGGGGCGGATCACGATCGAGAACTTCATCAGCCCGCTCAGCGCATCGCAGAATATTGTCGTGAGGTTCAGCCCGGTGACTGAGTCCGGCCCCGGTACCCAGGTAGAGCAGGTGCACCCCGCTTTCCCCGGACCGGCCGGTTCGCCCTATCCGGATGACTACTGGAACAACCTGGCCTGGTGTCTGAAGATCCCGGCCGGAGCAGGCACCGGCTTGATCACGTCGTCTCCCATGCTGATGGGGAGCGTGCTGTACTTCGGCGACAGCGAGGGCAGAGTGCATGCTCTGGACGTCGATCGGATCTCCCAGACCACTGCCAAGGGTGGGTACAAGGAAGCGGGCGACGTTGCGGACCTTCACTGGGTCTGGCCCGATCCGAAGAAGGGTCAACAAGGGCTCGGCGGGCCTATCCTCTCGACGGTTGCGGGCTCTCAGGGCCACATCGCCGTCACCTCGGCGGAGGGACTTGCCATCCTGTACAACGGGCTGACCCTCGTGGCCGACAGCCGCCGCGTGCTCGAGGCCGATTCCGCCGGGCGCGTGGTCTGGTCGTGCGACAGCACCACCACCTACACCGGCACGCGCATCAAGGGAACGACGGTCCCTGTCTACGGGGCCTCCAAGAAAGCTTTCAACAAGCCGTCCGTCGCTCGTCGAGTCGGCACGAGCAACATCCTGGTAGCGGACACCGGCAACAACCGAATCGTCCTGATGGACAGGGCCGGCAATACGCTCATCGAGATATCGGAGTTCAAGGATTCCGGGGATCCGCCCGTCCTCCCGCCGGGATCGCCGCTGAAGCTCAACACTCCGACCGACGTGTGGATGGAGACCAAGGTGGGGACAGGCGCAGATGCGGGCACGATGTCGTACCGCTTCCTCATCACCGACAGCGGCAACCATCGCATCATCGAGGTCGAGGCCAAGTACGACCAGGTCACCGGCCGATACAGCAATGTCGAACTGATATGGGCTACCCGGACCCTTGAGCAGGGGAAGCGCTATCGGTACACGAACGCTGGCAGGTACCCGAAGATCGGCGGCGGCACGGAGATCATCGCCGTGATCGACAACTACGTGCCCGATTCGGCCAATCCGGAGACCACCGGCGGCGCGATAGTCACCATCAACGAGTCCACCGGGCTGATCGACATCGATCCGAATGCCGGACCCATGGTGCGCCGGTACGCGGATGCGATCGGCGTCAAGGGGACATACCGGCTGGTAAATCCGACATTCTTCACCCGCCAGTTCAAGGGCGACAGGTTCACGGACGTTATCGCTGATGCGAACGGCATCTATGTGGCGGAGTTCATGGTGGACGTGCCGCCAAGCATCGCGGAGTCCATGAAGCCGCCGTATCTGGCCATAAAGCACGTTTGGAGGGCGCCGGATCCGATCAATTCGTCTCTTACCATCACGGGCCAGAGGCAGTTGGCCGTCTCGAACGTCCAGCTTCTGCCAAACGGTAACCTGCTCGTGACGAACAAGGCATCGTGTCTCGATCCGAGGGCTCCGGGCTATGACGCCCAGGGCGAGGTCTTCGAGATAGGGTTCGATCCACTCTCGGGCTCGTGGGTTAGGGGATGGCCGGCCCCCGGCTCGGAGATCGGTCAGGGCAGCTATCCTCTCGAGCAGCCGGCCAGCGCGGAGAGGCTGCTTCAGTAGCTGCCCGGATAGCGTGGGTATGGATTTGAGGTACAGCATGAAACCTGGACACATAGCGTTTATGGCACTACTGCTGTGCATATGCGTATGCATAGGCGCGGCGGTGTTCGCGGCGGATAGCGACAGATGGCCGATGTTCCGTCATGACGAGAATCGTACCGGCCGGGCGGATAGCGGAGCCATGAGGGATGGAGATCCGGCGCCGATCTGGATCTTCCCGTACCCCGAGCCGAAGGTCGATCCCGTCAACAACGATGTCCTCGATGCCGGTGGCGCCCTCGTCGAGGATAGCCCGAACTTCGAGTGCGAAGGCACGTGGACCGCGGGCACCTCGATCAACTCCCCGAATGCCTACGAGGGAGACTTTCTGAGGGCGCTCCCCAACTCCCCCGCCAAGGCGAGATGGAACTTCCCACTGCGGAGGGCGGATGGGACCAAGACGCAGAAGAACCCGCTCGTGGGCTACTTTGTCTACATCTGGCACCCCTCGCGCGCCTACGGCACCGAGCCCGAGCACGCGACCAACGCCAAGTATGTCGTCCGGATCCGGCGCGATGCCGATGATTTCATCGTCCAGGAGGACACATACACCATCGACCAGGCCTCCGGAGGCAACTGGAGGGTTCTGGGCAGCAAGCCGTATCTCGTCGCCCAGAACCAGTACATCCAGGTGGAACTGTCGAATGAGGACGCGGACGGAATGGTGGTCGCGGATGCGGCCATGATCGCCCAGAGCCTCGGCCACGTGATCTCGTCGCCGGCCTACGCCCCAAACGGCAACGCGGACCCGAGGGACGACATGGTGATCACCTGCCATACCGAGAACCGCCCGCTCGACACCGTGACCGTTACTGTGTTTGACGGATACGATGAGAATAACAAGCCTGTCTTCAAGACTCGCAAAGTCCAGGCCGAACGATCGCTCGCGGGAGTGGTCTACGGTCTGGCAGCGGAGAACAAGCCAGACCCTGACGGCATCGATGAGCGCGGCCAGGCTCAGTGGTGGTTCCCGTACAAAGCCGAGAACTGGATTCACGGTGGGTTCTCATCTTCCCCGGTCATTACCATGTACGACAGCAAAGAGGTCGCCGTCTGTGCCGCGAAGGACGGCCAGATATACGTGCTGGAGACCAATCCGGCCGTTCCGTGGGAGGACCGCCTGATCTGGCAGGGCCCGGGATACGTCCTGGGCATCGATCCGGACATGGATGGAACGGACAACGATTTCACTGCTACCGGTTGGGAGCCCGGCAACCACGACGGATTCCAGGGCGCCGGCTACGTGCAGAAGAAGGCAGTCGCTCCGGGAGACGCGTCCGCGGTCACCGCTACCTGGAGCACCAACATCAAGAAGACGGGCGAATACTCGCTCTCCGCGTGGGCTCCGCCCTCGACCAGCAGCGAGATCAACATCCCGGACGCTACATATACCATCAAGTCAGGCGTCGAGACGTACACGGCTACCGTCGATCTGACAAACGGCGGGCGATGGGTCCCCCTCGGCAAATTCAAGCTCAGCGCCGGTACCGTCACCATCGAACTGAAGAATACCAGCGAGGTCATGAGGTCCACCAATCCGGATGTGCCGGTGCCGGACAACAGATATGCCGTCGCTGACGCGATCAAGATCCTCCCGGCGAACCTCGGTGCGTTCGACTGGAGCTCGCCGATTGTGAAGGACGGAAGGATCTACATCGGTTGCACGGGCGGTCGGCTCTATTGCTTCGAGATCGGCAAGGAGGACCCCGTCTGGGTCTATCCGGAGATGGATCAGCCGGGCATCGGAGAGGTCGAGGGGTCGCCGACGCTCAGAGGCGACGCGATCTACATCGGCACCGGCGACGGCCATGTGTACTCGATCAACCGCAATACCGGCGAGGAGAGATGGGTCTATCCGAGCAAGGAGCCGGAGAACGGCTCCGTCAAGATGCTCGGCCGAATCAGCACCACGATCGCTGCGCCGTCCGGCAGCAACATGCTCTATGTGGCCATCGGCGCGAACCCGATCCTTCTTCCGTGGGTCTCCGAGTCGCTGTACGATGGGCGAGTCATCGCACTGGAGGACAAGAACGACGGCTCTCCGCCCAGCGCTCCGAAGTGGGTGTATCCGAGAGAGACGGAAGAAGCCAGAGGCGCGTTCCTCTGGTCGTCACCGCTCTTCATGGAGAACGGGGCCAACAGCACGCTCGCGGTCGGATGCACCGACGGCTATCTGATATGTCTCAATCCGGAGACCGGTGAGCCGAAGTGGACCGATGGCGACGGCGATCCTCTCTTCCCCGAGATGGGAAGCAGCGAGATCTACTCCAGCGCCGCCGGAGTGATGGTGGACCGGTACGGCACCATGGCCCCGAAGGCGTTCATCGGTACGCAGGGGCACCTCCTGCACCGTGTCGATCTTCGCACCGGCATCAGGGACTGGCAGTATACGCTGTCCGGTCAGGTCGCATCCTCGCCCTCGATCGTCAACGACAGGCTATACGTCGGAGATATGGGTGGGCTTACCTGGGCGTTCTCGACGCGTACCGATTCTACCGGTGAGCCGGAAGGGTGGAACGACGACATCGGCGAGCAGCCCGAGGATATCGTCACTCCCGATTCCGGCAAGAAGTCCGTGATAGACGTCGATCTCTTCCGCAGGGAGGAGTACGACAAGATCCAGAACGGCATGACGCTCCCGAGCGATGGGATCGATCCCGATCTGCACAAGGCCTCGCGCGCTGCGAAAGAGAACGGTGACAACACCAAGGGCATGACGTATCCCTACGAGTGGGGAGAGACGATCTACGTGATCGCCTGGAACCTCATGGACCCGAACAAGCCGGTGGACGAGGGCGGTAAGGCTTTCGGCGAGGAAGGTTTCATCTCCGAGACAGACAGCAGACTGAGCCTGTATGTGAAGAGTCGTGGTCCCGGCGAGCAGAGTGACCAGTCCATGCGGGTCGAGGCCAGTGAGAAGGGATGCTTCAAGTACAGGGACAGCAAGACGAACACCGACAAGGTCGTGTTCTACGCGAAGTTCGCTTGCGTGCTCGGCCCGTCGAACCCCCAGTCTCCTCAGGCTCCCGGAAGTTACGTCACGTTGAGCGTTCAGGAGCAGCCTGCGACCAAGTCTGACAGCGTGAACAGGGGATCCGTCGCCGGCGATTGCATCGTGCCGGAGCATCCGATCACCCCGGAGGAGATCGACGGCGAGGAAGTCTACAACCGTCTGAAGTACAAGCCGCAGCGGATAGCCATCAACAATCCGCTCGCAATCTACTATAAGGATCCGACGGGGATAGTGCCCACCGCGTACAGCATCGGTATCGACAGCAACTTCAACACCAGCCGTACCATGCCTCTGGCGCAGGTGAACGGTAACCCGCCTGACACCATGCCCTGGGTGTGGGCCGGCAGAGCGGCGCACGGCACCAATTCCGAGGAACGCCTTATCATCGCCTGCGACCGCAGTCTGCTCAGCGTCACCGGCAACAGGCTGCGCAACTTCCGGATGGAGCGGAGCGATCTCGCCTGGACTGGTGGTGAAGCTCAGGTCATCAACCCGCTACCGTGGGAGGTACTTCCTCCGCTGCCGAGCGAGGACTATCCGGACATCGGCAGGCGGCAGGTGGACTTCGCCATGGCCGAGAGCCGTCTCGACCCGACACTGGAGGGTTGCTCGCTGAACCGTGCCGACTGGGCAGGTCCGAACTTGCCGGCCGCGAACGGAATGTGGAAAGCCGGTCAGAATCCGATCCTGGAGACCATCGCGGTTCCGAGATTCCAGCCCGCGAACATAACGCATAGCAACACGGAGTCTGCTCTCCGTACGAGCGGGTACACCGGAAACGTCGTCGCGTATATCGACTCGGATGGCGACGGACGCCTCGACAGGCCCGCCACGACCGGATCGGATCGCATAATCGATCAGGCCTCCAGTGGCGCGAAGGCGGAGGCATATCGTGAGTTCATCACCCAGGTCCACGTGCCTGCGGACTACCGGGTAGAGGTGGCACAGAAGACCTACGACATAGGCGCGGTCCCGCACGGGTTCGGTCTGACCTCGGCAGGCAGCGCGCTGCCGAGCGTCTTCGCCCCGACTCTTGGACAGAACGTTGTCATGAGAATACCGGGAACCGACCCCGTCCAGACTACGCCCGGGGAGTACGATCCCTGGTTCAAGTCGTTCACCGCCTACAACCTGGGCAATGTGAACCTTCTGAACGTGCGCCTGACGAAGAGGGGAGTACAGAACGGCAGGCTCTATCCGTTCGACCTGTTCAGCGACACTGCGGACGGCGGTATCTATCTCGATGGCATGGAGTATAAGTCATACGGTGCGCACATCCCTGCCAGGATCCAGAAGAGCGCTACCGACTATGACGACACAATCGTGAGCGCTCTCGATCCGAGATTCCTGAGTGACCCACTGTTCGGTCCGGGAGCAGTCGACCCGATCCTGACGACTCGAACGTTCCACAAGCCGAGGGTAGGGGGCACGCCGACGGTCCTGCGCATCCCCGACATTCCGAAGCATCTGTATGCGGCGAAGGGATATGTCGGTGGCGAGGTGCCGTCGCTCCCGTTCTTCAGTGTCGCGGTCCCGATCGGCACTCCTGTCGGCACGTACTCTCGTACGCTCACTTTGTACGAGGACAGGAACGGCAATGAGATCTTCGAGCCGGACGAGTCGATCGGCAACCCGATCATGGAGGCGAAGGTCACCGTCACCGAGAACCGGATCACCGACGGCTATATCCCCGGTGCGCTCAGGCAGTTGGACATCAATCCGAATCTGAAGCCTGACCGCACGGTGGATCCGAGCAAGCCTCAGCCTCCACAGACCGGCGACAACTCTCCGGCGGTCTACAGAGATGAGAACGGCAACATGCACCTCTTCTGGTCGAGCTCCAGGCTCAAGAAAGACACCAGTGGGAATGCCGCCGCCGGCGATCCGTGGTACATCTACAAGACCAAGCTGCCCTACGACAGTGCAATCCGGCACTGGAACCTTTCGGTGACCGATCCGGCCAATGCCCAGTGGTGGCAGCCGGCTCCCGCGCCGTGCGTCTCGCCGACCCCAGCGGTTCTGGCCTCGCTGTTCGACGTGGACCGCGACGGCAACGACAAGCCCGGCGACGTGGCGCCGAACTCCGTGAAGTTCACCAGCCCCTCGGCGGTGCAGAGTTCCTTCGGCTCGTGGCTCTTCTTCGGCGGCGAGGCCGTCAGGAGCCAGGCGGGGCCGTCGGCAGCCAATGCCAATGAATACAGAGCCTTCTACTGGCAGATCGACCCGATCACCGGCGAGTTCGGCATCGGCCCCGTGTCGAGCACCTACGACTGGACGATGCCGAAGTACGGCATCAAGGGAGCCGCGGGCGAGTTCGGTGGGAGGAAGACCCTCTGGACCTTCTGGTACGGTGGAAACAACAATCAGTGGCGCATCTACTACAACATGAGCCCGCTCGATCCGGCCAAGCCGCTCGGTGATCCGAAATCCTGGTCGAACGACGGCCAGTTGCCGATCCCGAGAGGCCTGGTATCGGCCGCCGAGCCCTCGATCATACCGAGGACGAATGAGGGCGAGAATCCCGTCTACGATGACAGGGGCAATCCGTACGATGCGCTCGATATCATATACTCGGCGTACTCTCAGTATCATAAGAATGCCGACATCTACCTGAGCCGCTACAGACCGGACTTCAACGATGTCGACAACGGCGTAGTCGAGCTTGATGTGGTCAGTCTGCCGAAGGTGGATGAGATCCTCACCCGAGACCCGGCATCGGCGATCTACAGCAGCAGGCATGTGGACTGGGATACCGGCAGTATGGAGGTCTGGGTCCGCAGCCCCGATATCACCACGCCGATAAGGCTGGACATAGGCAATACGACCAGGGACTCACAGACCCGCGCGCGGATCTACTCCTACGAGGGTACCTCTGCAGCAGAGCTCGAGTGCAAGCGGCTCTTCCGCACGGTGATCATCAACCCCGAGGCGGGCACGGTCAAGTTCCTTAGAGACCCTGGCCCCAAGGCCACCGTGCGGGCGATATACAGGCCTCGCGCATACAGGCTGACCACCGATGCGGCGGCGGACACAGGTCCGTGCGCGCTCTTCGACTACGGCCTGAACATCAGGGCGCATGCGGCTCCGGATGACTTCTGGTATCCGTCCAGCGGTCCGGTCACTCCCAGGGTGGACCGCCTGTGGACGCTCTGGCGCCGTCCGTCTACGGTCACCAGGGGAACGAGCATCTACTACAAGTCGTTCCGCTACACGATGAAGCTTAGCCATCAGATCATGGCGAACGCCGGAGACGATATCAGCTTCGATCCCGAGCCGGTCGGGCCGGTGGAGATCGACTGGGCGAAGAAGCGGCTGTACTTCACCGCCGCGGACCACGGGAAAATCCTCAAGGTCACATATCCTACCGCTCTCGGCTCATCGGATGTTACCGAGGTGCTTACGGTGGAGCTCGAAGAGGAGCTCGACGCGAACGGCAACGCCTTCGGGAACCTGACCAGCGAGGTCAGCAACGAGGGCCAGGTGTGCGCCATCAGGGACCGGGAGGACTCCCTCAGCAAGCTCTGGGTGTTCTGGACAAGCACCCGTGCCGGTAACACCGACGTCTATTACGAGGCTATATGCCCGCGATTCTATCCGAGGGAGTATAGATAGCTTCAGAATTACCGGTGAAAGGGCTTGCGGCGATCCCCCTTTTTTGCCGAGGTCGTTGACAAACCCAACCGGGAAGTGATAACATCTTAGTGCCTGCGCATGGTGCTCCGCCGGTCTCATATGCCGACAGGGCAATCACCCCATACAAGCGACCGCAGGCGTTGTTGACGGAGTTATTGAATGGCATTCTCTAAGAAATCCGGGGGCAAGCCGACTGTCAAGAAGAGGTCCGTGGGCAAACCGACTATCGGACTGGACATCGGCTCCAGCTTGATAAAAGTCGTAGAGGCAAAGCCGGGCAAGAACGGCCCACAGATCACCGCGCTGGGAGTATGCCCGACACCTGATGGTACCGTTTCCGATGACGTGGTGATCGACCCGCAGGGGCTCGGGCGCGCCATTCGCCAATTGCTCTCCGAAAGCGGCATCCAGACCAAGCGGTGCGTCTCCTCGGTCTCCGGCCAGTCGTCGGTAGTTGTCAGGATCATCGAAGTCCCGAAGATGAACGACAAAGAGCTGGCCGAGACGATGAAGTGGGAGATCGAGCGGCATGTGCCCTTCTCGGCGAATGAAGTCGTCATGGACTTCGCCGCCATCCAGCAGCCCGCCGAGGCATCGCAGGACGACCAGAATATGGAGGTCCTCCTCGCGGTAGCCCAGCAGGAACTCGTCAACAGGCACGTGGAGACGATCTTCGCCGCGGGGCTCGATCCCGTAGCCATAGACGTCGAGCCGCTTGCGGCGTCACGCTCGGTCATAGACAGTTCCGGGAACGGCGAGACGCAGGAGACGATAGCGCTCGTCAACATCGGCAACGACTTGACCGACATCAGCGTCTTCCGAAACGGAGTCCTCGCATTCCCACGAAGCCTACCGATCGCCGGCAAGGCGATCACACGGGCGCTCAGCGACACTCTGCAGATCACACCCGATCAGGCGGAGCAGTTGAAGCGCGAGCGTGCCAGGGTCATGATGGACCGGGCCGACAACTACGGTGATCTGGGCTTCGGTGGACCGGACCAAATGGACATGGGTGGAGGCTACGGGACCCAGACGGTGGGAATCGGCGGCCAGCCTCAGGATGCCGATCAGTCCGACGACAATATGAGCTTCATCCCCGGACTGGGGTTCACGTCCATGGGGCCCGGCGAGGCCGAACAGGCGCCCGCCGCTCCCGCCGCGCCTCAGGAACCCGCGTTCGATATCGACCTGGGGCCGAGCCCCAGCAGCGGATCAGCGCTGCCATTCGATCTCGGCGTGGACGATGAACCCGCAGTCGGAGTCGCCCCGGCGGCGCCACACCTGGATCTCTCAGGAGACATCGGCGATGTCTCCGACCTGATAACGCCCTCCGGCGGCCCGGCCGCGGCCGCCGCTGAGGAGCCAGCGGAGCCCGTCGAGATCGAGCTGCCGGCCTTCCCTGATGAGACTATATTCGATGCGATCGCGCCCGTCTTGCACGATCTTGTTGCGGAAGTCAGGCGTTCCATCGAATACTATATGACCCGCTACCAGAGCCAGCCGGACAAGGTAATCCTCTGTGGCGGTACAGCCAAGATCCCCGACCTGGATCAGTTCTTCGAAGCCCAGCTAGGCATACCCACCGTCGTAGCAAACCCGCTGAAGACAATCGAAGTGTTCTCTCGCGGCGTATCCGAAGACTATCTGCACGAGGTCGCGGCCGTATTCCCGGTCAGCATAGGCCTGGCGATCAGGGACATGATAGGAGAATAGTGACGCCGTGCTCAAGATCAACCTTCTTCCACCGTATATATTCGAGAGACGCAAGGTACGTCAGACGGCTTTCCTGTTTGGCCTGATCTTCATGCTCACATTCGGAGGCATGGTAGCCTGGTGGTACACGCTCGGCAAGAAAGAAGCCGATCTCAAAGAGCAGCTTGTCGTCATGAACCAGAGGAAAGACCAGGTTCTGGCGCTCGAAAACACCATCAAGGCAGAGGAAGCCAAGATCCCCCCGATCAAGGAGAGGATGGACTACTTCCGCGCCGTCATGGCCTACAACACGAAGTTTCCCGAGCTGTATGAGGAGCTAGCCAAGTATACCTACGAGAGGATACTCTACAGGTCCATACAGCCGAGCAACAACTCACTCACGATCCAGGCTCACGCAAAAAGCATCGGTGATGCTGGTCGATACCTGCTCAACATGTATCGAGCCCGGCACCTCTTTAGCGGTGTACAGATATCCGCGGTGCCCGGCTACCCGAGCAACCTCCTCGCGGGGTTCGACTTCACAGTCACGTGCTCGCTGGTCAATCCGATCGATCCGCCTGCGGTTCCCGGGAGTCTCGGCGGCGGGACGGTAGAGTCAAGCGCTTCCGGCGGCGGGAGTTACAGCACTCCCAGCGGCTCCAGTTCGGCCGTGTCGAGTGAGAGCAGTTTGGAGAACCTCAACATGGAGACACCGAAAGAAGAACCACCCCCCGGATGGGGAGGCGGCTAGCACCGAGAATGCGTAGCAGGTAGGGAATATGTCAAAGCTCAGAAGGATACACGTCATCATAATCGGTTGCACTGCCTGTGCGCTGGTCGTTGCAGGTCTGTACTTCCTTGTCATCAAGAAGGCGAACGAGCGTATTGCCGCTGTGCAGACCGAGCTCGACCAGGCTACTCAGATCGCTAACCGCTTGCCGAGCGCCCAGCGGAAGCTTACGGAGGTCAAGGACGAGTACAACAGGCAGCTTACCGCGTACTCAAGCTTCACGCGAGCCAAGATGCCCGCCCTTACGTTCGCCGATCGCCCGCAGGGCATGATCGCCCTGTGGAAGGAGCAGGCCGAGGTGCTTGGCCCGATGGTCCAGAGATGGCCTGAAAAGACCGGCGTGCGGTTCCTGACCAGTGTCAAGGTTCCGGCCGCCCCCACGGACCCGAATGCTATCAGCGCCGGCCTCATATCAGTCCCGCTTGGCACATTCCAGGTGCAGGGTGATTTCCGCACCATCATGAACCATATCCGCAAGTGGAACGACTTCGGGCGGTTGGTCCAGTTGAGTCCTATCACTATCAACGGCCCCAGCCCGGGGATGACGGCAAGCTACAACGTTACAGTGCTTCTGGTCCCCAGCGGCGAAGCGGGGCCCAATTTCGAGATGGGCGCAGCTGTTGCGCAGTAGGGCTAGACGTAGGAATAGCTGATGGACAAGTTCAAAGCAATCTTATCCGACAAGAAGAACCAGCCTATCGTTGGCGCTGTTGCCGGGATCGTGCTGGTCCTGGTGGTCCTGTTCTATCTGAAGCAGTTCGGCGTTATCGGTGGCGGAGGGAGCGAGGATTACGAGGACACCGCCGTGAGCACCGAGATGTCCACAACGGCTGACGGGAGCGGTGGAGCATCGACGGACACCTCCGCAGTAGACACTGCGTCCACCGACACGGGCGCCGCATCGACGGCTGCGTCTGCACCTGCGGCCGCCGGAGGGAAGTTACCGCCCATGCTGGCGTACCGCAAGGACCCGTTCATGGGTTTCTCAGGCCCGCCGAAGAAACAGGATGCCATGATGGCCATCCTGCCCAGCGTGAGGCGCATTCGTCTCGCGCCGGCACGGCTGGTGGATAGAGGGAGCTCGGGCCAGGCTATGGAAGTAGAGGAAGTCCTGCCTCCTCAGCCGATGAGGCGTGTCGCAGGGATCATGTGGGGAACGACGGTCAAGGCTATCCTCGAAACCGGCGGCAAGACGATCATCGTCCAGCCCGGACAGCCGATACCCGATGAGCGAGTGCGCGTGGAAAGCATCGAGCCGACGGGTCTGACACTCACGACGCTCGACACCAAGCGTCCGATGAGCATACGCGTCAACCTGGCAGGCTCGCCGGCTGCGCAGGAAGAGGCAAGTTCCACCGCCGGAGGGGCCGAGACTCCACCTAGTTCCGGATGGCAGAGACCACGCTCCGGAGGGGCTGGAAGCGCAGCACCCGCAGAAGCGCCGCCGCCGGGTTTCTAAGGATATCACACGGTGGAGCGCGAACATACCGTGCGGTTCTGTCGTCATACCATTGAACAGCGTGCAGACGTATCTGCGCTAAGGAGAGTACGAAAATGAGCATCAAAGAGCGTGCACTAATCCTGATTCTGACCGCGTGCCTGATAGCAAGCGCCGGCCTCGCGATGGCCCAGCAGGCTGCAACTACCGACAAGAACATCTCGATCAGCCTGCAGGATACGCCTGTTCGCAGTGCAGTAGAGATGTTATTCCGTGAAGCGGGGCTGAGCTATGCGTTTGAGGGGAGCGTCAACACTCCGATCACTGTGAACCTGACGGATGTTCCTTTCGACCAGGCTCTGCAGATCATACTTCGAAGCGCCGGCCTTACGATGAGGCGCGAAAACAACACCTACCTGATCGGCCCGAAGAAAGAGGTGCAGACGGTCGCGCAGACCTCGGATGATCTCGTAGACAGCGAGGACACCGAGATCGCTCGCGACACGGCCCTTGAGAAGATCCGCATCGACTTCGCTGACGTCAATGAGATCGGCTCCATCTTCGGCTCCCAGTACCGTGGCGGCATGGGCGGTTATGGCGGCGGTTATGGCGGCATGGGCGGCTATGGCGGCTACGGTGGCATGGGCATGATGGGCGGCATGGGCGGCTACGGTGGCATGGGCATGATGGGTGGCTTCGGTGGCGGCTATGGCGGCTACGGTGGCGGCTACGGTGGTGGTTTCGGCGGCGGTCTAGGCGGCTTCGGCGGCGGCTATGGCGGTTACGGCGGCGGCTACAGCGGTGGCTTTAGCGGCAGCACCGGCGGTCGCAGGTGGTAGTGCAGGACATCGAGCGCTCTTTTTCGTTCACATAGACTGTGTTAATGTCCGGGGAGGAAACGTTAATGGATTCGATAAGGATACAGCGACTAGGGAAAGTCGCGTTGTTCGCAACGGTCCTGTGCCTGCTGTTGGCAGTGACCAGCGCGGTACTGGCCCAGAAGAGCACCGGGGGCCTAATCTCATTGGATGTCGCCGACATCGAGCTGTCCGCGGTCGTCCGTATGCTTGCCAGAGACAGCGGACAGAATATCGTCATCGCCGACCACGAGAAGCTCAATGCCAAGGTCTCCGCGACACTGACGAATGTCACGCTGGACACAGCCCTGAGATACATCGTGGAGAGCGCGGGATGCACGTGGAGTCGAGAAGCTGACGGCACCTACATCATCGGCGGGAAGGCCAAGGTTGAGGCAAAGCCCTCTGTTCGTACCCAACCCCGGACTGCGTCGCTCGCCGACGATCCCAGCCTCGCCACAGTGGCACGGCGCGACGTCAGGTTCGAGAGCTTGAAGCTGCAGAACACGAGTCCTGTGGACATGATGTGGCTGCTCGGCGCCTACAGCCTCGATCAGGCTCTTGAGATCGAGAAGTCGCCGAACAAGCCGGGCGTCGATCTCACCTCGCCGTTGAGATCGCGGAACAGTACTCCGCCTCTCATCGACACCCAGTTGGATGACTCCATAGAGGCTGGGAGAACACCGAGTCTTACCGACGAAGCCGCGCAGGGCGGCCCGCCTCCCTTCCAGGGAGGACGACCGAGCACCAGCCAGAATCAGCCGCCCACGGGCCAGGGCGGCGCGCAGACCAGTAATACCCAGAGCCTCATGCCCGAGGGTATCGACTATCTGATGCCCTATCCGGCGGACAACTCGCTTTTGGTCAAGGGTACCCCTGAGGGCATCGAGGAACTCCACGAACTGATCAAGAAGTTGGACATCGCCCCGCGGCAGGTCAGCATCAAGGCGGAGTTTGTCGAGGTCAACACCAGTGAGTCCTCCAACCTCGGCATCGACTGGAGCATCCAGCGAATGGGATCGGTGTTCGAGACCCAGTTCGCGCCTGGCGGCAATGTCATCTTCGGCTATGCAAATGGCAACGTCATGGCCAACCTGAGGACCCAGGTCCTGCAGAACAAGGCCAAGGTGGTCAATGCTCCGATCATCTCCACGCTCAACAACGTTCCTGCGAGCATCAGCATCCAGAAGCAGATCCCGTACTGGACTTCATCCTCCTATTACGGAACGAACAACTCGCAGACGACTCAGCAGGTGAACATGCTGACAATCCACAGCACGCTGATGGTTCTGCCGAGAATCAACGGCGACCAGTCGATCACGGTCACACTCCAGCCGCAGGTAGCGGACCAGGGTGAGATCTACACCGGTCCGGACAACACCAAGCTTCCTGCCGTCAACCAGCAGCAGCTCACCACCACCCGGCGAGTCATGAATGGTGAGACCATCGTCGTCGGCGGAATCATCCGCAAGACCGAGAACAACAGCGTCACCGGCATTCCTCTTCTCAAGGATCTGCCGATTGTCGGCCCGCTGTTCAAGAGTACGAACAAGAGCACTGAGGATAGAGAGCTTCTGATCTTCCTCACTCCGACCATCATACCCGAGCGGTCTACCGCGGGTACGGGAGTCGGCATCGAGCTCTAGCATACGAGTACCCGACCGTAAGCGCCATCCGGCGGCAACGATATTGCGATGCCGCCGGATGTTGACATTTACGGCGCGAGTGTGGTAGGATACACGACGTAATCGCATAAGGAATATGCCGTAGACAGCAGGTGTCCTTCGGGACCTAAAGGATTCGATGAATCCGCCCGCCGAGGCTGGGAGCATACCGACAGCAGTTTCCTTGTCGGCCAGATCAGCTTTTTCAGGGATCCCCGGTGTCTACGGAGATCCCTTTTCGTTTTCATGGTGAGTCCGGGGGCTGATGCCTCGGCACACCGCAACAGTCTTCGAGAGAGGGAGGTGAGCGCATTGCCGAGAGAAGACAAGGTAGAGCGAGTCGGCCAACTGAAGGAAGACATCCAGAGCTCGACCGCGATATACCTTACCGACTACCGAGGCCTGTCCGTTAGTGACATCTCCGCACTCCGACGCAAGCTGCGAGAAGCCGGCGCCGAGTACAAAGTCGCGAAGAACACGCTGCTGAAGCTTGCCGCGGAAGGCCAGATCGATGACCCATCTTTCATGGCGACGTTGGAGGGACCCACAGCCGTCGCGTTCGTGCACAACGATCCGATCGCACCTGCCAAGACCATCATCGACTTCATGAAGGATCACAAGACCCTGAGCATCAAGGGCGGATACATGGACGGCAGGTTCTACGACGCCGGCGGCGTAACGGCCCTGTCCAAGGTCCCGCCGCGCGATCAACTGGTGGCCATGCTGATAGGATCCGTACAGTCGCCGATCACAGGGCTTGTAGGTACTCTTCAGGGAACTCTGTCCAACCTGGTGTATACGTTGCAGGGCCTGGCAGATAAGAAGTCAGCATAGGGTAGGGCGGCCTGAGCCGCATTGCCGTCCCGCGTGAGCGGGCAAGCATCAAGAGAAAACACATCCGGAGGAACAGATACAATGGCAAAGATTGACGAAATCATCGAGAGTATTGACGGTCTGACAGTCCTCGAGCTCAACGACCTCGTAAAGGCGCTGCAGGACAAGTACGGTGTTAGCGCGGTTGCCCCCGTGGCAGCAGTAGCCGGCCCCGCAGCGGGCGCCGCCGCTCCCGCCGAAGCAGCCGAAGAGAAGTCCTCGTTCGACGTTATCCTCGCCGCCGCCGGCGACAAGAAGATCCAGGTCATCAAGGTCGTCCGCGAGCTCACCAGCCTCGGGCTCAAGGAAGCCAAGGATCTCGTCGAGTCCGCACCTCAGCCCCTCAAGCAGGGCATCGGCAAGGAAGAGGCCGATCAGATCAAGGCCAAGCTCGAGGCCGAGGGCGCTACCGTCGAGATCAAGTAAGATCCGACAACCCGACGAGGAGGGCTCGCGCTCTCCTCTGTTTCCATGCATCGCTGTGTGCATGGATTTCACTCGGAGCCGGGGCTCGTCCGCAACATGCGGCGGGTTCCCGGCTGTACGAGCATGTCTGCCTCAACAAAAAATTCCCCCGAGTCCCGTCGAAACTTGACAAATCGCGCACTCGCTGCTACAATAACACTTTGTGTCTGACAGAGGAGGGATAGATGAGAACGATCCAGCATTCGGACCGCCATTCCCACTGTTTTCTTGAAGAAGTGGATATGCCGAACCTCATAGAAATCCAGACGGATTCCTATCGATGGTTCCTCCGAGAGGGTCTCCGAGAGCTGTTCCAGAGCTTCTCGCCCATTTTCGACTTTACCGGCAATATTTCGCTCGAACTCCTCGACTATACTCTGGGCGAGCCAAAGTACAGCATTGAAGAGTGCCGCGACCGTGACATGACCTACGAGGCGCCGATCAAGGCGAAGGTGCGCCTTACCGGGGCCGGCAAAGAGGTCATCGAATCAGAGGTATACCTGGGCGATCTTCCCCTTATGACGGAGAAGGGTACCTTCGTCATCAATGGGGCCGAGAGAGTTGTCGTCAGCCAGCTCGCGAGATCCCCGGGCGTGTATTTCAAGGATACCCTGGACTTCAGTGGCAGGGTGTTGTACTACGCCACCATCATTCCGAACGATGGTGTCTGGGTGGACATCGAGACAGACGCGAACGATGTCATCACCGTTCGTATCGGACAGAACCGCAAGCTGCCGATCACCACGCTCCTGCGCGCCCTGAACATGTTCCCCGTGGCATGCCCGGAGACCGAGCTGATCCCGCCGAGCGAGGCCGGGGGACGCATCCCGGCGGCGCCCGTGGTCGACCAGGCCACCGGCGAAGTGCTTGCGCAGCCCGGGAAGCCCATCAAGGCCAAGACGCTGGAGGCGATGTTGAAGGCAGAGCTCCCGGCGGAAGGCATCGAGGTCGTGCGGGAAAGCACGCCGTCCGACACCACCGCCGACATCGTCGAGCTGTTCGGAACCCACGAGACGCTCCATGAGCCCACTCGCGATGAACTCATCGGCGCTCGGGTAGTCAACGATCTGGTCGATCCGAAGACCGACAAGCCCATACTGAAGGCCTACGGCCGGATAGAGAAGGAAGTCGCGCGCAAGATCGAGAGCATGAAGCTGTCGGAGCTCGAAATCATACGCGTCGACAAGTACGTGGAGGCTACTCTGGGCCAGGATCCGACCAGCACGAAGGAGGAGGCGCTCCTCGACATCTACCGGAAGATCCGACCGGGCGATCCCGCCACGACTGAGAGCGCCAAGAGCCTGCTGAACTCGATCTTCTTCGACAGCAGGCGCTATGACCTCGCCAAGGTCGGCCGCTATAAGCTGAACAAGAAGCTGGGACTGCGTCTTCCTCGCCACGTTAGAACGCTGTCGAAGGAAGACCTGATCAGCATAATCCGCTACATTATAGACTTGAGCAACGGCGTCGGTACCACGGACGACATCGACCACCTCGAGAACAAGCGAGTCCGCTCGGTCGGAGAGCTGCTCCAGATGCAGCTCCGAATGGGCTTCCTCCGCATGGAGAAGGTTGCCAAGGAGCGCATGACCAGTCTCGAGGCGGAAAACGTCATTCCGCAGGTGGTCCTGTCGGTCAAGCCGATATCCGCCAGCATTAAGAGCTTCTTCGGTAGCAGCCAGTTGTCGCAGTTCATGGATCAGACGAATCCGCTGGCCGAGCTCACCAGTAAGCGAAGGCTCAGTGCGCTTGGTCCCGGTGGACTGAGCAGGCAGAGCGCGAAGCTGGAGGTCCGCGACGTTCACCACTCGCACTACGGCCGAATCTGCCCGATCGAGACGCCTGAAGGTCCGAACATCGGACTCATCGGCTCGATGGCCGTTCTCGCCAAGATCGACGAGTTCGGATTCCTGAAGTCGCCGTACAAGAAAGTCGTCAACGGTCGTCTGACCGGTGAGATCGTGTACATGACCGCGGATGAGGAGCACCAGTTCCACATCGCACCGGCGAACACGCCGGTGGACGAAATGGGCAACATCCTGCCGGAGCATGTCACGGTCCGGCATGAGAGCGCATACCCGTCCGTTCCCGCGAAGTCGGTCGATTTCATGGACGTCTCGTCGATGCAGATCTTCAGCGTCGCAACCGCCATGATCCCGTTTCTCGAGAACGATGATGCGAACCGCGCCCTTATGGGCTCGAACATGCAGAGGCAGGCCGTACCGCTCCTGCGCAGCCACGCGCCACTGGTCAAGACCGGCATCGAGTACAGAGCCGCTCGCGACTCCGGCGCGACCGTTGTTGCCAAGCGCCCGGGCAAGGTGAAGAGAGTCACCGCGGAGCAGATCTCGATCCAGCTCAGGGACGGCAGCATCGACGAGTACAACCTGATGAACATGGTGCGCTCGAACCAGGCCACCTGTATCACTCAGACACCCATCGTGAAGCCGGGACAGCGCGTCAAGGAAGGCGACACCATCGCAGACGGCCCGTCAACGGACAAGGGCGAGCTGGCTCTCGGCACGAACCTGACGGTAGCGTTCCTGCCATGGCACGGCTACAACTACGAGGACGCCATCCTGCTCAGCTCGCGGCTGGTGAAGGACGACGTATTCAGTTCCATCCACATCGAGAAGTACGAGGTGGAGGCCCGCGATACCAAGCTGGGGCCGGAAGAGATCACCAGAGACATCCCGAATGTCGGCGAAGATATGCTGAAGGATCTCGACGAGAACGGGATCATCCGCATCGGCGCCGAGGTCCGGCCTGAAGATATCCTGGTCGGCAAGGTAGCTCCGAAGGGGCAGGGCGAACTGACCGCGGAGGAGAGGCTGATCATCGCCATCTTCGGCAAGAAAGCCGAGGAGACACGAGACGTCTCCCTGCGCGTGCCGCACGGTGAGAAGGGGAAGATCATCGCCACGATGGTCCTCTCCCGGTTCAAGTACAAGTGCGCCCGCTGCGACACCGTCTTCAACTTCAGCAAGCGGCCGGACAGGACGGTCTGCGACCGTTGTGACGGCGAGCTTGAGAGGCTGCCCGGCGATGAGCTGATGGCCGGCGTGAACCAGCTCGTGAGAGTCTACATCGCCCAGAAGCGCAAAGTCATGGAGGGCGACAAGCTGGCCGGACGCCACGGAAACAAGGGTGTCATCTCGAAGATCGTGCCTGAGGAGGATATGCCGTTCCTCCCGGATGGCAGGCCGGTAGACATGGTCTTGAACCCGCTCGGCGTGCCGTCCCGAATGAACATCGGGCAGATCCTGGAGACACACCTCGGTCTGGTGGCTGCCAAGCTCGGGCTGTCGTATGTCAACCCGATCTTCAAGGGCGCCAGCGAGGCCGAGATCCTTGCCGAGCTCGAGAAGTATGCGCACGTTCTCAGAACGGAGACTCTGCACAACTTCGCAACCTCGGACATGAAGCTGGACATCGGTCCGTACTCGCGAGAAGCCACCGTGGATGACATGCTCGCGACGGTCAAGAAGCAGTTGGCGACTCTGTCGGCCAAGGAGCTTGAGGACATCGCGCGCATGGTGAACGCTCCTGCGGTGATGGATCCCGAAGAGTACGACGCTGTGGCCGCCAGTCTGGCGGCGGCAGAGGAGACCGGAGAGGAAGTCAAGCTCAAGCCGGCTCCGAAGTCGTACGACCTGAACCAGATCATCGACCGAGTCAAGGAGATCGTATATCACCGGGCCGGGTTCGATCCGGCTACCGGAAAGACAAGACTGATAGACGGTACGACCGGCGAGCCTTACAACCAGCCCGTCACCGTCGGTGTCATATACATGCTCAAGCTGGCCCACCTCGTGGACGACAAGATCCACGCCAGGTCTACCGGTCCTTACTCACTGGTCACGCAGCAGCCTCTGGGTGGAAAAGCCCAGTTCGGCGGACAGCGGTTCGGTGAGATGGAGGTATGGGCACTGGAGGCGTACGGCGCCGCCTACACTCTCCAGGAGATACTGACCATCAAGTCTGATGACGTGCTGGGGCGCGTCAAGACTTACGAGTCGATCGTGAAAGGCGACAGCATGCTGGAGCCTGGCGTACCTGAATCGTTCAAGATCCTTGTGAACGAACTTCAGAGCCTCGGCCTTAAGGTCACAGTGGAGGACTCGAGAGCCAGAGAGATCGACTTGAATGACAGGGAAGAGGACTCCTCTGACTCCGATGAGTCGCGCCGGATACTCGTTCAGAGACGGCGTCAGCTCGCGGGGTCGGCCGGTGAATTCGAGGAGGACATGCTATGACGGATGCAAGTAGCTTCGATAAGATACGCATAGGCATCGCATCGCCGGGCGAGATCCGCGCCTGGTCGTGCGGAGAGGTAAAGAAGCCGGAGACCATCAACTACCGAACCTTCAAGCCCGAGCGCGATGGTCTCTTCTGTGAGAGGATCTTCGGACCGGTCAAGGACTGGGAGTGCCACTGCGGTCGGTACAAGAAGGTCAAGTTCAAGGGAATCGTATGTGATCGGTGCGGTGTTGAGGTTACCCGCTCGAAGGTGCGCCGTGAGAGAATGGGGCACATCGAGCTGGCCGCCCCGGTCTGCCATATCTGGTATCTGAAGGGCGTACCGAGCCCGCTCAGCCTGATCCTGGACATCTCGCCCAAGCCGCTGGAGAAGGTGCTCTACTTCGCTTCGTTCATCGTGACCAAGGTAGACAGAGCCCGCATCAACAGCGAGCTTGAGGATATTCGCAGGGCCGTGAGCGCCGAGATCGAGAGCATCGAGGAGCAGAAGGATACCAATATCGCCACCGCCCGCCGGAGCGCTACCAAGGCGCTCAAGGAAGCGAGCGTGGAGGAGGTAGAGGAGGCCCCCGAGGACGTCGTCGAGGACATCGGCGATGAAGCTATCGCGGAGCCTCTCGAAGATGTCGGTGAACTGGACGAGGATGTGGATGAGGCCGAGGAACTCGGCGAGGAAGCCATCCCCGAGATCTCCGCTGCCGAAAAGCAGAAAGAGATCGCTGACCTCATCAGGATCGAAGAGCGCGATGCCATCGATCGCACCGAAGAGTTGATGCAGGCTCTCAAGCTCCTCGAGACCGCGGAGAAGCGGCAGCTCGTGACCGAGGACCAGTACCGCGGCCTCGAGCGGCTCATGGACATGCTCTCGGCCAGGCTCGGCCGCGACATGAGCGGCATGATCGAGGCAGGCCTTGGCGCCGCCGCGATCCGGCAGTTGCTCATGGAGATCGATCTCGAGCAGTTGGCCCGGGAGCTCCGCCAGGAGATCAGCAATACCCAGGGCGCGAAGCGCGCGAGAGCGATCAAGAGACTAGAGGTCGCCGAGGCGTTCATCGCGTCCAAGAGCCGTCCCGAGTGGATGATCCTCGATGCGGTGCCGGTGATCTCGCCGGAACTGCGGCCGATGGTCCAGCTCGACGGCGGACGGTTCGCTACGTCTGACCTGAACGATCTCTATCGGCGCATCATCAACAGGAACAACCGCCTGAAGAAGATCATCGAGATCCGGGCGCCGGAATCGATCGTGAACCATGAGAAGAGACTGCTCCAGGAAGCAGTCGATGCTCTCATCGATAACGGTCGCCGGACCAGACCTGTAGTCGGCTCGAACAACAGGCCGCTCAAGTCGCTGTCCGACATGCTGAAGGGCAAGGAAGGCCGCTTCCGCAAGAACCTGCTGGGTAAGCGCGTAGACTACTCCGGACGGTCGGTTATCGTCGTCGGTCCGAACCTCAAGCTGCACCAGTGCGGTCTGCCCAGGGAGATGGCCCTAGAGCTGTTCAAGCCGTTCGTCATGAAGGCGCTGGTCGAGAAGCAGTACACCAGCAACATCAAGACGGCCAAGCGCATGATCGACAAGATGAGGCCCGAGGTGTGGGATGCCCTCGAAGAGGTCATCCGCCAGCATCCGGTCCTGCTGAACCGTGCTCCGACTCTGCACAGGTTGGGCATCCAGGCGTTCGACCCGGTCCTCGTGGACGGTAAGGCGATCCAGGTCCATCCGCTGGTCTGCCACGCGTTTAACGCAGACTTCGACGGTGACCAGATGGCGGTCCACGTGCCGCTGTCGACCTCGGCTCAGGCCGAGGCTCGCATCCTGATGCTGTCGAGCAACAACCTGTTCTCGCCGGCCGACGGACATCCGGTCGTGTCGCCGGTACAGGACATCGTTCTAGGGTCGTACTACCTTACACAGAAGACGGACGTGGAGCCGTTCCCGGAGCCCTTCAAGTCTGCTGACGAGGCCATACTCGCCCACGACACAGGCAAGCTCGACCTGCACCAGCCGATCCGCGTGCGCATCACCGACTGCGACGGCACGAAGGTCCGTGAAACGACGGTCGGCCGGCTGATTCTCAACAGGATCCTGCCTGAGGGTATGCCGTATGTCGACAAGAGCATGGACAAGAAGGCCATCTCGGAGCTGATCGAGGATGTTCACCGCCGGTTCGGCAGCGAAGCCACTATCAAGGTGCTTGATGAGTTCAAGACGCTGGGCTTCAAGTATGCCACCAAGGCCGGTGTGACGATCTCCATGACCGACATGGACATCCCGGCCAAGCGCGAGGAGATCATCCACAATACCGAGACTGCGGTAGATAAGACCAACCAGCAGTACCGCAGAGGTCTCATCACTCAGGGCGAGCGCAAGCAGAAGGTTCTGGAGCTGTGGACTAAGGCGTCCGAGGACGTCGCAACTGCGATTCTCGAAAACATCGACACCTTCAACCCGATCTACATGATCACGGATTCGGGTGCAAGAGGTAGCGCAAAGCAGATAACGCAGTTGTCCGGTATGCGTGGACTCATGTCCGACCCGTTCGGCAACCTCATCGAGGACCTGCCGATTAAGTCGAACTTCCACGAAGGTCTGTCGGTTCTGGAGTACTTCATCTCCACCCATGGTGCGAGAAAGGGTCTGGCGGATACCGCCCTCCGAACCGCCGACGCCGGATACCTGACGCGAAGGCTTGTGGACGTAGCTCAGGACGTCATCGTCCGAGATATCGACTGCGGCACCAACCAGGGAATCTACGTCAGCGAGATCGTGGAGGAAGGCGACGTCATCGAGACACTCGCCGACCGAATCCGCGGACGATACATGACCGAGCCGGTTGTCGATCCGAATACCGGCGAAGTGCTGGTCGACGCCAACGAAGAAGTCAGCGATGATATGGCCAAGAGGATCATGCAGGCTGGCGTCAAGAGGGTGGGGATCCGGTCGCCGCTCACCTGTGAGCTGCGGCAGGGGATCTGCTCGCACTGCTATGGCCGCGACATGGCTCTCGGCCATCCCGTAGACATCGGTGTGGCTGTCGGTATCATCGCAGCTCAGTCGATCGGAGAACCCGGCACTCAGTTGACGATGAGAACCTTCCACACCGGAGGCGTCGCGGGCAAATACCTGACCGGAGTGGCGGAAGTCAAGAAGAAAAAGCAGGAGTCCCTGCGAGAGCTTCACGACGACATTCGCCGCGGACTCGTGTCCTTCGAGGAAGGCACCGAAGGTGGAGTCGAGCGCGAGCGCGTGAGAGCCGTCCAGGCCGTTCTGAAGGTGCTTGAGGACCAGGTGCGCGGACTGCTCCGAGTCGTAGAGCTGTTCGAGGCGCGAAAGCCTAAGGGACAGGCCATTATCACCGAGTCCGCCGGCAAGGTCGTGGACATCGAGACCAAGGGCCTCAAGCGAGTGGTCATCCACTCCACTGTGAGCACCGAGGTCCCGTCGGCCATCGCCGGTGAGGTACTGGGCGAGGCCGTCCTTGACGATGCGGGCAACGTCGCCTTCGAGGCCGGCACTGAGGTTTCCGACAAGATCGCGCGGAAGATCAGGGATATGGGTGTGGAGCAGGTCGTCCTGCGCAAGACGCACCTGGTTCCCTACCGCGGCAACCTGGAAGTCAATGTCGGCGACGAGGTCGAGGCAGGTGACCGGCTTACGGAAGGCCCGCTCGATCCACAGAAGGTACTGGAACTCCGCGGCGTGCGCGGCGTGATGGACTACCTGGTGAGGGAAATCCAGAGCGTCTACAAGTCGCAGGGTGTATCCATCAACGACAAGCACGTCGAAGTCATCGTAAGGCAGATGCTGAAGAAGAGGAAGATCCGGAACGCGGGCGACACCAGGTTCCTGCCGGGCCAGATCGTGGACAAGTTCGAGTTCGAGGACGAGAACGCCAGAGTCCGCGCGCTCGATCCGCCGGGCACCGAAGCCACCGCGGACTGGGTGCTCCTCGGCATCACCGAGGCATCGCTCGCCACCGACAGCTTCCTGTCGGCCGCATCGTTCCAGAAGACGACGCGCGTGCTGACGGACGCCGCTGTGAAGGGCAAGCGAGACAACCTCGTCGGCCTGAAGGAGAACGTCATCATCGGAAGGCTCATTCCTGCGGGAACAGGTCTCCCGAGCTACAGGGCGATCGAAGTCGATGCGAAGGACGGCCGGTTCAGACTCGAGCCGGAGCCGGCCAGTGAGATCGACGAACTGCTGCCTGCAGGCGCCGCTGCCGATGGCGCGGATCTAGAGAGCGTGAGCGTGGAGGAGAGCGCTTCTCCCGATCAACTCGAGGGAACGCCTGAGGACTCGTCGGAGGCGGCGATATGATATAAGGGATCGTGGTCACACGCCGTTGGTTAACGGCGTGTGACCAACTTTTCAAGAAAATGGCAAGAATGCCCGTATTGACAAAAGCCGGGTCATTCAGTATACTATAACGGTTCGATTGCACTTTCGCGGTACGCGAGGGCGATCATCAGCTTGCTGGACCAGTGCCGGCGGTTGATACCCTGGTTGAACCGCGTTTCATAGGGGGCGATGAGAGGAAGCACTACCTCCGCATACAGACTGTTCTGATAACCCGTGACAGCGAAAGTATGTTTCATTGCCCCTGAGTGTGTCGAGGGGCATTTTTGTTGTATGGGGTTACCCTGGGCCTGCTGTAGTTGTGGCGGCCTATCGCAACCAGAAACACAAAGGAAGGAACGCAATGCCGACAATCAATCAGTTGGTGCGCAAAGGGCGACAGAAGATTCACAAGAAGACCGCAGCGCCGGCCCTGAGAGGCACTCCGCAGAAAAGAGGAGTCTGCCTGGTAGTCCGCACTGTCCCGCCCAAGAAGCCGAACTCCGCTCTGCGCAAGATCGCCAGGGTCAGGCTTACCAACGGCGTGGAAGTCACCGCATATATCCCCGGAATCGGCCATAACCTTCAGGAACACTCCGTTGTGTTGGTCCGGGGTGGCAGAGTCAAGGATCTGCCTGGAGTGCGCTACCACATCGTGCGAGGCACCCTGGACACGGCCGGAACCCGCGATCGGAAGACCAGTCGCTCTAAGTACGGTACCAAGCGCCCGAAGTAATCTGGAGGAATACCCATGCCGAGAAAAGGACCCGCCCGCAAGAGAGAGATCACGCCGGACCCTGTGTACAACAGCAGGTTGGCCGCAAGATTTATCAACCGCTTGTTCACTCGTGGCAAGAAGAGCGTCGGTGAGAAGATCTTCTACAGCGCTCTTGAGGAGATCGAGGCTAAGACCGGCAAGCCCGGCATCGAAGTCTTCGAGCAGGCGGTTAAGAACGTTATGCCGATCATCGAGGTCAAGCCCCGAAGAGTCGGTGGCGCTACCTACCAGGTCCCGGTAGAAGTGCGCGCCGACCGGCGCATGGCTCTGGCCATCCGGTGGATCGTATCGTATTCGCGGAAGAGACCGGGCAGAACCATGGTCGACAAGCTCTCCGCAGAGCTGATGGATGCCGCAAACGGCACCGGTGCTTCCATCAAGAAGAAAGAAGACGGTCACAAGATGGCCGAGGCGAACAAAGCGTTCGCGCACTACAGGTGGTAACAGCCGGTTGAGCGGTTACCGGCGCGAGCGCTCAGGGCTGCCCGGCACGCGGCCGCTCAATCTGGAGAAGTATTGTGGCAAGGAAGTCTGACTTAGCAAAAACACGAAATATCGGGATCGCTGCCCACATAGACGCCGGTAAGACAACCACTACCGAGCGAATTCTGTTCTACTCCGGCAAGATCCACAGAATGGGCGAGGTCCATGACGGGACCGCTACCATGGACTGGATGGAGCAGGAGCAGGAGAGAGGCATCACGATCACCTCAGCAGCTACCACCTGTCTTTGGAAAGATCACACCATCAATATCATAGACACGCCCGGGCACGTCGACTTTACGGTCGAGGTGGAGAGATCCATGCGAGTGCTCGACGGCGTCGTCGCTGTGTTCTGCGCAGTAGGTGGAGTACAGCCCCAGTCGGAGACCGTCTGGCGTCAGGCCAACAAGTACAAAGTCCCGCGAATGGCGTTCGTCAACAAGATGGACCGCCTCGGAGCGGACTTCTTCCAGGTCGTCGAGCGCATGCGAGAGCGGCTTGGGGCCAATGCCGTACCGCTCCAGGTGCCGATCGGCTCCGAAGCCTCGTTCCAGGGGTTCGTAGATCTGCTGCACATGACGGCGACCATCTACACTGACGATCTGGGTACCCAGAGCGAGCAGACGGATGTGCCGGCCGACGTTCTGAACATGGCGCTCGAGTACAGAGAGTCCATGATAGAGGCGCTCGCCGAAGTGGACGATCAGCTCATGGAGAAGTACCTCGAGGGTGAGAAGGTCACCGCAGACGAGATCGTCGCTGCCATCAGGCAGGGCACCATCGCCGGCAAGATAGTGCCGGTGCTCTGCGGATCTGCATTCAAGAACAAGGGTGTGCAGCCCCTCGTCGATGCAGTCGTCGATTACCTTCCGTCGCCGCTCGACATCGAAGCCGTCGAGGGTATCAATCCTGACACCGGCGAGACGGAGACCAGGGCGCCGTCGGACGAAGAGCCGTTCGCGGCTCTCGCGTTCAAGATCATGACGGACCCGTATGTGGGCAAGCTCACCTTCCTGCGATCGTATTCCGGCACGCTGAAGAAGGGTTCGTATGTATACAACGCCAACAACGGACGCCGTGAGCGGATCGGGCGCATCCTGAGGATGCATGCGAACCGCCGCGAAGACATGGACGAAGTCTATGCCGGCGATATCGTTGCCGCAGTAGGCCTTCAGTCTACCGCGACCGGCGACACGTTGTGCGAGGAGGGCCGCCCCGTGGTGCTGGAGTCGATCCAGTTCCCTGAGCCGGTCATCTGGATTGCAATCGAGCCGAAGACCAAGGCCGACCAGGACAAGCTGGGAGTCGCTCTGGCCAGGCTCTCGTCCGAAGATCCCACCTTCCGGATCAGAACGGACGAGGAGACCGGACAGACGATCATCTCCGGCATGGGCGAACTCCATCTGGAGATCATTATCGACCGGCTGTACCGCGAGTTCAGCGTTGAGGCCAACCACGGGAGACCGCAGGTCGCCTACAAGGAGACGGCCACCACGAGCGCAAAGGGCGAGGGACGCTACGTCCGCCAGACCGGTGGACGCGGACAGTATGGTCACTGCGTCGTGGAGATCGAGCCTATTCCCGCGGGAGAGGGGTTCGAGTTCGTCAATGCCATAGTCGGCGGCGTGATTCCCAAGGAGTACATCGCTCCCGTCGAGGCCGGTATCAAGGAGGCCATGGAGTCCGGAGTGCTCGCAGGCTATCCGGTCGTAGATATTCGAGTCAAGCTGGTTGATGGATCGTACCACGAGGTCGACTCATCGGAGATGGCTTTCAAGATCGCCGGGTCGATGGCGCTCAAGGCTGCACTGCAGAAAGCGCGCCCCGCGCTCAAAGAACCTGTCATGGCCGTCGAGGTTGTAACGCCGGAGAACTTCATGGGCGACGTTATCGGCGACCTGAACTCGAGGCGGGGACAGATCCACGGCCTGGAGCTCGGTCATGCAGGCACGCAGGTCATCAAGGCGGATGTGCCGCTGGCAGAGATGTTTGGCTATGCCACCAGTCTGCGTTCCATGACGCAGGGCAGGGCATCGTATACGATGGAACCCTCGAAGTATCAGGAGGTTCCGAAAGCGGTAGCGGACGAGCTGGTTGCTAGAACCCAGGGGCGTCAGCTCATCCCGCAGTAACTTGGTGTGGAGAGCTCTGGAAGGATCAGAGACGGCAAGCTAGGACTTTTACCGTTGGGGTCTTTCCTTTCTTCCGCTAATGTGCTATTATTGTAAAGTTCGCGCCCTCTGGGAGTAACACGTGCTTTTAAGGAGGCATAAGAGATGGCGAAGCAGCGGTATGAGAGGACAAAGCCGCATGTAAAC